>JAFLTI010000004.1:16265-94469 GCA_022510485.1 Lentimicrobiaceae bacterium
CTTTCATTATCACAGGAAATTTCGATTGTCTGTCCCGGATCTACCGCTCCATTGTTGGGGGAAGGAGTAAAAGTTACGGTCGGAGCACCTTTAATAGTGTATTCGGCGTAGTAATCTGTACTGAACCATTTTTCCTCCTCTGTATCGTATAATCCAACCCGGATAACGGTTGCTCCTTGCTGAATAGTAGGTTCTTTAACGCCAGGATCCAAAATTTTATTACTCCATGCTGACCAGAAAGCATCGTCATCCTCATCACCTGCGCCATTGAAATATTCGGCGGATTGAGCTTCATCTTTAGAGGCGAACATACCATAATAGATGGTATAGCTTTCATTATCACAGGAAATTTCGATTGTCTGTCCCGGATCTACCGCTCCATTGTCGGGGGAAGGAGTAAAGGTTACGGTCTGCGCCTGGCTTATGCTAGACAAGCCCAATAGAGCCATTAGGGCAAGTATGCCCCAATAAAAAATCTTTTTCATTGTGAAAAGAGGTTTAGTGTTAGTTTGTGTTTGTGTTTGTGTTTGCAGTTTGGTTAGGACTGCGAGCCAAAGATACTAAAATTTTCGATACCCGCAAATATATTTTGAAAGAAATGTCAAAAAACGTATTATAATGCTATCTGAGGACTTGTGAGGCTATTTATCCCTATAATGTCCTTCCAGTTCCACTACGATTACATATACTTCTTTATCGTAAATGCGATAGATGATTCTATCGTGAGCAGTGATACGCCGCGAGTACGTTATGCCGCCACCGCCAATCAAAGGTTCTGGATGACCTATTCCGTGCCGCGGGTCTTCGGCTATGGCTACGATGATTTTGACAAGTTTTCTGTGTAGAATCGGGTTTGACTTTTTCCATTTTGAAATGACCTGTTCTACAGCGGCATCGAATTTAACGGCGTACATTACAGAGAATACAGGTAGTTTTCAATCTCTTCTTTTGTGTTGCATGTTACACAGCGACCTTCCCGACAGGCCTTTTCCGCTTCGGCGATACGGGCTTGCAGCTGCGGACTTATCGTTAAGGTTTCCTTCCCGATGCTGATTAAGGCGTACAGATGTTTTTTTCTGCGGATAATAACCTGCTCTCCCTTGTCGGCTCTTGTAAAAGAATCGGCAAGGTTATTGCGATACTCTCTAACGGATAAGGCTTCCATAGGTAAGTGCTTTATGAGGGCAAAGGTAATTATTTTTCATTAGAATAGCCATTTTGTGTACACATGTTGTGTACACGCGGGTGTTATTCTTCCTTGCCGGTGGCTTTGAGGTAGCAGCTGCGGCAGAGCGGTTCATACGATTCGGTTTCGCCCAGCTGCACTAAGTTCCTGCTGCCCGAAAAACGGTGGGAATACTGCGCCGGATTGCCACAATGCACACATACCGCGTGCACCTTGGTTACCGACTCGGCAATAGCCATCAAAGCCGGCATAGGACCGAAAGGCTTACCCTCGTAATCCATATCCAAGCCAGCCACCACTACCCGTATGCCTTGGTTCGCCAAACGGTTGCACACCTCCACTATATCGCTGTCGAAAAACTGAGCCTCGTCTATTGCCACCACCTCGGCATCGCTCACGTGCAGCAGGATTTCCGCCGCACTCTGCACCGGCACGGAATCCACCGCCTTTTCATCGTGAGAAACCACACGCACCACATCGTAGCGCGTATCAATGGCAGGCTTAAAAATCTCCACCTTCTGACGGGCAAAGCGGGCACGCTTCAAACGCCGTATCAGTTCTTCGGTCTTTCCCGAAAACATGGAACCGCAAATCACTTCGATGCCGCCCGTGCGCTGATGCACCCAATCCGAACCGTCAAAATACATGGTTTTCTGTCAACTCTTTTATGTTCAAAACTAAAATTGTGGAGCTAAAGAACGATTGCGAATTTACAATTAATTTGCGGATGCGGAATACTAATTTGTTTTTACATGAAAAGCAAGGATTTGCAACTACAGCTTATTGACAGTTTAGATCATGTGGTGGCTCATGTGGAAGAAATAATTATCGATAGCGAACCGCTGAGCCGTCAACTTCTCGATACGCTCAAAGCCGATTTGGACCAACTTGTTCAAGTGGTACGCCAAATCGAAGAAACCGAATTGGATTCTCCCGAAGATTCCATGCGGAAAATGAAAGATTCGGTAGAAGAGCTTAAAAGAAAACTATCCGTTATCAACGAGCCGGAATCTGAGCCGGAGCCTGAATCGGAAACGCCTGAGGCATCTGAGCCTGAACCTATGTTTGAGCCGATTCCCGAACCGGAACCCGAACCGGAGCCGGCATCTGAGCCTGAGCCGATTCCCGAACCGGAACCTGAACCCGAACCTATTCCGGAGCCTGATCTATCAGACTTTATTGCCCGCCCCGACGATGAACCCACCTCCTATGTAACCAGCATCACCGCTATGGTGCAGGCAAAAGCAGGAGAGCAGGATATGTCGCAAGTTGCCGTGCTGTCTACCGCTATGCCCGACGAAAAGGTGGTTAAGCAAGTGGAACAGCGTTCCGATATATTTACCCGCCTCAAAGAAACCGGTCAAATGCCTGTTGCAAGCGACCAAAACGCGCTCAAATCCTTGGTAGACCGCCTAAGGGGTGGCACAACCGTAAACGAAGCCCATCGTTCTGCGGGCGGTACCTTGCGCGAGGGTATCGGCATCAACGAAAAATTTTTGTTCATCAACGAACTCTTTAAGGGCAATATCAAAGAATACAACGATATGCTACAGGCACTCGAAGAAGCCCAAGAGATTGAGCAGATGAACCGAGTGCTGCAACCCTTGCGGCAAAAATATATATGGAGTGAAGAATCCTTAGCTTTCGTTACACTTTCAGACCTCCTTAAAAAGAAATTCGGCTGCGCTCCGCAAATGATGCAGGATTAAACCGCTTTCACTATCTTTGGGGCATGGAACACAACGGAAAACTCATTATCCTTTCCGCTCCTTCGGGTTCGGGAAAGACCACCATCGTACACAGACTTCTCAAGCATTTTCCGCAACTGAAATTTTCGGTTTCCGCCACCTCCCGCCCCATGCGGCAAGGCGAACAGAACGGAAAAGACTATCATTTTCTTTCGGTAGAAGAATTTAAGGACCGCTGCCACCGCCAAGACTTTCTCGAATGGGAAGAAGTATATCCGAACCAGTTTTACGGCACGCTTATGAGCGAGGTAGAAAGGATATGGAATGAGGGCGGTCATGTAGTGTTCGACGTGGATGTAAAGGGTGGCTTGAACATCAAGGGTAAGTTTCCCGAGCGTACGCTCGCCATTTTTGTTGCGCCTCCCTCCTTGAAGGAACTCGAAAACCGCCTGCGCTCACGAGGCACCGAAACCGAAGAAAGCCTGAAAAAACGCCTCGGAAAAGCCGACCAAGAGATGAAATCGGCACCCCTTTTTGACCGAATAATCGTAAACGACCATTTGGAAACCGCCGTGCAGGAAGCCATAAACGCCGTAGGCAACTTTCTCAAATTATGAAAGTTATCCTCTATTTCGGTTCGTTCAATCCCGTACACAACGGGCATATCGCCTTGGCGGATGCCGTTTCCAAGCAGTTCCAAGCCCCGGTATGGTTCGTTCTCTCGCCCCAAAACCCCTTTAAGCAAGACCAAAATCTGTGGAATGAAAGATTGCGGGAACGCCTGCTTCGGGAATCGCTTTTGGCGCATCCCTCCCTTGAGTTTTGCGATGCCGAACTGCAACTGCCCAAACCCTCCTACACGGTAAACACCCTGCAATACCTGCAAAAAAGGCATCCCGAAACCGAATTTTATATACTTATGGGGCAGGACAACCTGTGCGGACTGCACCGTTGGAAAGAAATAGACCTTATCTTGAGCACCTGCCGCGTGCTGGTCTATCCACGAAAAGAAACCGCCCCGCAACCGGAAACTTATCCGATTTTGGAGCGGTTCTCAGCTAAAATAACCCTTTTAAACAATCTTCCGCTGTTGGATATATCTTCAAGCCTTATCCGCCAAAAGTTAGCGCAAGGAGAAGATATTTCGGGGCTTGTTCCTTGGCAGACCGCCTTGCTCCGCCCCGATACCCTCTAATATTTGAGCAACGAAAAGACATCGTAGTCGGGTCCTATCTTTTCCCGACCTTTCAAAGCCTCTAATTCCAAGAGATAGCAAATCCGGATATCACTCACTTCCAACTGTTTTATCAGTTCAAGCGCCGCCACGGTGGTGCCGCCGGTAGCCAGCAGATCATCGTGCAGAAGCACCTTGTCCTTAGGGGTGAGCGCGTCTTTGTGTATCTCGATACTGTCTTGACCGTACTCCAGTTGGTAGGAATACGACAGTTTTTCGGCGGGTAACTTACCTTTTTTGCGCACCGGCACAAAACCGGCATTGAGCTTGTATGCCAGAATACTGCCGAATATAAAGCCTCTCGATTCGATGCCCACCACTTTGGTGATGCCTTTTCCGGCATACCGCTGCACAAGCATATCGGTAGCCAGCTCAACAGACCGGGGGTCTTTGAATAAGGTGGTAAGGTCGCGGAACAAGATGCCCTTGGTAGGAAAATCCTGTATTTCGCGAACCTGTTGTTTCAGATACTCGATGCGTTCCATTTTACTTACGTTGACCGAACTTGCTGTCTAATTGGAACAGGGCAGTCTGGCCAAATTTTTCGATTTTAGACACGATATCGGAAGCAGTGGCTTCTTCTTCTACCTGTTCGCGTACGAACTGCCAGAAAAAGTCTTGGCTTGCCTTGTCCTTATCGGCTACCGCCATATCGAGCAATTTGTCTATCAATTCCGATACGTGACATTCGTGGGCGTAAACAGCCTTAAACATATCGAGCAAGGTTTTCCAGCTTCCCGGAACCTCGTTCAGTTTGCTTACCTTGGCAGTACCGCCGCGTTCGATAAGGAAGTGCGCCATCATATAAGCGTGTTCCGTTTCTTCGGCAGCCTGTTTTTTGAGCCAAGCGCTAAAACCTTCAAAACCTTCTTTTTCGCAAAAGAACGACATGGAGGTGTACAGGTTGGCAGACCACATTTCGGCGGCAATCTGTTCGTTGAGCGCCTTTTCAAGTTTCTTTGAGATAGTCATGATGTTTTGTTTTTAATTGCAAGGGGCGAAATTACCAAAAAAAGTTATTACCAGATGTGGGCGCGTTTTTCGGGAGCGAGCCACATGGTATCGCCTTCTTTAATATCGAAAGCTTCTAAGAAAGCATCTACGTGAGGAAGCGTTCCGTTTACACGCCATTTGCCCAAGGCGTGAACGTCGAGCATAGTAAGGCGTTTGATTTCTTCGTCGCGGATATTGGAAGCCCAGAGGGTGGCGTAAGACAGGAAGAAGCGTTGGGCGGGAGTAAAGCCGTCGATATCGCCTTCGGGTTTTTCCTGCAGGGCTTTTTGCAAAGCGGCGAAAGCCACGTTAAGACCGCCGTTGTCGGCAATGTTTTCGCCCAAGGTGAGAGAACCGTTAGCCATAATGCCGGGCAGCACTTCAATTTTGTCAAAGTGGTCAACTATGAGCTGGGCGCGAGCCTTAAAGTTTTCGGCATCCTGTTCCTGCCACCAGTCGCTGAGGTTTCCGTCTTTGTCGAAAAGACGGCCTTGGTCGTCGAAACCGTGAGAGAGTTCGTGCGCGATAACTACGCCTATGCCGCCGTAGTTGATGGCGTCATCGCCTGTGGCATAGAAGAAAGGAGGTTGCAGAATGGCGGCGGGGAAACAGATTTCGTTGGTGGTGGGGTTGTAGTAGGCGTTTACGGTTTGGGGGCTCATCATCCATTCGCTGCGGTCTACCGGTTTGCCTAATTTGTTGAGAGAATAATTGGTTTCAAACTCAGCCTGACGCTTTACATTGTTCCAATAGCTGTCGTCTTTGATTTCCAATCCGGAATAATCCCTCCACGAGTCGGGATAGCCTACCTTTACCAAGATGGCGTCTAATTTTTCCTGCCCTTTGGCTTTGGTTTCATCGCTCATCCAAGTGTTGGCTGCCATACGTTCACCCATAGCAAAGCGGATATTGTCTACCAATTTGGTAATGCGCTGTTTGGCTGCGGCGGGGAAATATTTTTCCACATAGATTTTACCTACGGCTTCGCTCAACATGCTGTTTACGGCATTTACCGAGCGTTTCCAGCGGGGTTTCATTTCGGTCTGACCCGACATAACCTTGCCGTAAAAGTCAAAGTTGGCTTCGTTGAGTTCGTCGCTCAAATCGGTGGCTGCGGCATTGATGATGTTCCATTCAAAGTATGCCTTTATCGTTTCCATATCGGCATCGGCATACAGTTTGCCCATACCTTTCATAAAGTCTGTTTGGGAAACCGACAGTTCGGTGATTTCAAAATCGGGCGAAATGTTCTTAAGATAGGCTTTCCAGTTGATTTGGGGAACGAGCTGCTGAAGCTCATCCACGCTCATCTTGTTGTAGTTCAGATGCGGGTTGCGCAAGGCAAGGCGGTCGTATTGAGCCGTTGCCAAAGCCTTTTCGAGTGCGATAACCTTCTGTGTCTTGGCAGCGGCTTCTTCTTGCGGAAATCCGCAGAGTTCAAACATACGCTGTACGTGTGCCTGATAGGCATCGAAAATGGCTTTGTGTTCTTCGTCTAAGTAATAGCTGCGGTCGGGCAGACCGGTTCCGGCTTGATAGAATTGAAAAAGGTTTTCTTTGCTGTTGCCCGGGTCGGAGCTTACGTAGAAAGCAAAGAAAGGATTGGCTATGTTCCGGTGCATGCGGCACATGAGCTCAAAGGCTTCGTCTTTGTTGGTCAGGGCGGCAACGGCAGCCAAATCTTCGCGGATAGGTTCAATACCTTGGGCATTGCGTTTAGCGGAGTCCATAGCGATATTGAACAACATTCCAATCTGCAAGGCTTCTCCCTTGGCGTTCTTTACATTGGCGGCGAGATTTTCGATAAGACCCTTGATTTGTTCCTGATTGTCTTCGCCCAATTTGTCAAAAGTGCCGTAGCGGGAGTATTCGCCCTTGAGGGGGTGTTGTTCTATCCAGCCTCCGCAGGCGTATTGATAAAAGTTCTGCTTGGGGTTGAACGTGGTGTCTAAGTTAGACAGATCCAAAGATTGCATGGTTTCCACTTGTTTTTGTTGGCAGGACATTCCCAATACCAGCAAACCGGCAAGGGGAATCAAACATAGTTTTTTCATATTGTGAGATGTTTTATATTTTTAATTTTCAATTATGTTGAGCGTGGCGCTACAAACCTGCGAATATACGAAAAAAACCTACAAGGAAAGAGACTTTTGC
Organism: Lentimicrobiaceae bacterium; assembly: GCA_022510485.1. Classification (GTDB taxonomy): domain Bacteria; phylum Bacteroidota; class Bacteroidia; order Bacteroidales; family P3; genus Pullibacteroides. The sequence goes on from JAFLTI010000004.1 coordinate 23,521, forward strand.
AGATGCTTTGTCGAAACGAAACGCCAGACTTCCGTCTGCTTTCCGTTTTCCGATACGCTCAGTTCCGCTTGGGTTTCTTCTACCTTGAGCTGCGCTCTCAGGGCGGTATTCCGGTTTTTGAGAATGTTCCACAGCAAAAGGGCTTTTTCTATACCGTCGCCACGCTTAAAATTCCATACTTCGTCGGGTTGCGCCAAGCGGGCTCCGTCGTAAATGGATTGGTTTTCCATAGAGGAGAGCGTACGCAGGATTTCTTCGGTTGTCATACCCTCGCTTTCTTTTACCGATACGGGATTGCGTTCTACCGCAGCCTTGATAAAGGGTTGCCACGAGGTGTTTTCCATATCGCGCCAAGCGTAAAGGCTTAAGATGGCGAGCCTATGCCCGTTTTGGGCTTCTTGGTGCAGGTATCGGCATATTTCTTCCCGGCTTTGATTGGGGTTGAGGCTCAGTTCGGGATATTCCACAAACTCTTTTTGCCCGGCATCGGGCAGGCGGGGTGTAATCTTGAGGAACGCACCCAGTTCTTCAATCATCTTTTGTTTGTCGGCAAAATACGGACCTTGCAGCATTTGGTGTAGGAATCCGGAAAAACTTTCAAAGTCGGGCGCGGGATTGGCGTTCAGATATTCTTCTATATCGTTGAGCAGAACGCGGTCGTGGAGCGGAGACAGCGAAAAATAGCGGCTGTCCATTTCGTCTATCAGTGCCTGACGGCTTTCGTTGTCGAGGCGGTTTTTGCTGGAACGCTGGGTGCTGAAAAGACCGGTAAGCGGAATATAACACTCTTTGCCGTTGCGGATATGGCGGTATTGAAAGCCGTTCCAATAACATTCGCGGCTATAGAGAAAGTTGGAAAAATACTCAAAGCTTATAGGAGCTTCCAAAAAGCGGCAGAAACTTTTTTTGAAGTAGTCGTACCGCTCCGGCTTCATTTCGGCTCTCTTATAAAAGGTGTGCACCACGCCGCTCAAATGAGATACAATCGTAATCCGCTCGTTTTCGATGCTGCGCCTTGCCTTTGCCGACAGTTCGGTGCCGTTGTACCACATCTTTTTGGTGACGATGCGGCGGTTGTTGGTGATAAAGCCGTCGTTTTCGGCAATAAAGTTCTGCGAGTGCAGGGGCGTGCCGATCATAAAGATATTGTGCAGCGGAATACGCCCCACTATAAACAGGGCTGCCACATAGAGAGCCGAGAGCGACACACATTCGCCCGCTCCGGTAAGGTAGCCTTCCTTAAAGAGAAAGGCGTTCATGGCTTCTACCGTTTCGGTTTTCCAATAAGGAACCACATCGGCGGCGTATTTGTCTAAGCCGAAATGACGGCGTATATCCACATCGTAGTAGTATTTGTCGCCGCCGTAGCCAAAAAGTGCGTTGGACTGCGCGAGGGCTGCCGGGTCTATGAAGTTTTTGAATCGGTTGAGTTCTTTTTCTTTGGTGGTCAGACCCCATGTTTCCAAGTCGAGGTTAAAAACATAGTGGTCCATAATATATTGCCTGATGCGGTTTATCTTGTAGGTAAGGGATTTTTTCTCAATGTTGGCGAACCATTTTTCTTCCCTCCATTTCCAGATTTCGGGCGACATGATGTTTGCCAATACAAGCGAGTACATCAGGTCGGGAAAGATAAAGATTTCCATATCGGAGAGACTGGACGCGCTTGAATACAGCTCCAATTCTTCTTCGGTCTTGGGTTCGAGCAGATTTTTTTGCGGGTTCATCTTAGATATAAAATGTAAGTTGAGAGATGGATTGCGCCGAATTTTCAACATCGAGGCAGGCGGGAATACCCATATACAGGGCGTGGTTGAAAGGAACGTGCCCTGCCGGGAATCCGTAGCAGACAGGGTAGGAGTAAGGAGATACGTAGCTTCCGATAATTTCCCAAACATCGCGTGTATAGGGGTTGGCTCCCTTTTTTATTTGGGTAAAAGTGCCCACGATAAGCCCTGCGATACGTTCAAACCAACCGCCCCGTTGCAGGTTCATAAGCATACGGTCTATGTGGTAGTCGAATTCGTCGAGGTCTTCTATAAAGAGTATCTTTCCGGTGGGGTCTATATCGGTGGGAGTTCCGCGCAGGCTGTATAATATAGACAGGTTTCCGCCGATAATGGGAGCGGTAACGCTGCCGGGGCGGTTGAGGGATTGGTTGCGGAAACGGTGCACCAAACTGTTTCCGAAAAGGGCTTTCTGGAGCGTGCCTACGGAGTTCAGATAGTCGGGTGATTCCACGTCGGGGTAGGTTTGCGGCATACAGGAGTGCAGAGACGCTACGCCTAAGTTCTGCTGCAAGTGCGACAGCATCACGGTAATATCGCTAAATCCAACAATCCATTTGGGATGTTGCATAAAAGCCGTAAAGTTGAGCCGGTCTATGAGGCGCACCGAGCCGTAGCCGCCCCGGGTACATATAATGGCGCGGATTTCGGGATTGTCTAAGGCGGCTTGCAGGTCGGACAGGCGTTCGGCATCCGTACCGGCAAAGGGTCCGAAGTTCTTGAGTACATTCGCTCCTGTTTCTACTTGCAGCCCCAACGACTTGAGCACTCTTAAGCCGCGTTCCAAGCAAGCCGGTTCTATGCGGCCGGCGGGCGAAACGAGAGCCACTTTATCTCCTTTTTGTAGAAAAGGCGGGATAAGTATTGAAGAAAACATGGGGTAAAGGTAAAGAAAATTCCGCACAGAAACGGGGCTGTTTGCAGTTTTGCCAAAAAGCACTATCTTTGCAAGCCTGTTGCCCAAATGGCGGAATTGGTAGACGCGCTACTTTGAGGGGGTAGTGTCGGTTTCGACGTGCAAGTTCGAGTCTTGTTTTGGGCACAGTTCGGTAGGGTCGGTTTTCCGACCCTATTTTGCCCAAATGGCGGAATTGGTAGACGCGCTAGTTTCAGGGACTAGTTTCAGCAATGAAGTGCAAGTTCGAGTCTTGTTTTGGGCACGGAAAAATCGAAAGAAAAAGGGAGAGGGGGTCGCGGTAGCGACCCCCTCTCCCTTTTTAAGCCGTTAAGGGCAGGCTGTTTTACTTAGCCCATTCTTTAATGGCTTCTTCGTCAATATCGTTAAGCAGGCGGCCTTCTCCCCAAGTGAGGTTAGGATAGGCTTCTTTCAAGTCTTGGCAGGATTTTTCGATGGTGCTGCCGCCGGAGGTGGCAAACAGAACAACGGTCTTGCCTGTAAGGTCGTTGGCTTCGATAAAGGTATTGATGATGGTGGGGGCGGTGTACCACCAAATCGGGAAACCGATATATACTTTGTCGTAGTCGGCAAGGTTTTCTACAGTACCTTTGATGGCGGGGCGGGAGCTGAGGTCACGCATTTCCACACTGGAGCGCGAAAGGGAATCTCTCCAGTCGAGGTCGGCTTCGGTATAGGCTTCTTCCGGTTCTATCTGATAAAGGTCGGCACCGATAATCTGAGCCAGCTGTTCCGCTGCCGCTTTGGTTACTCCGCTGGCGGAGAAATAGGTAACGAGCGTTTTCTTTTCCTGTGTTTGTTGCGGTGCGGTCTTGCACGTGCATTGCGTGGCGCCGAATCCTATCGAAACGAGCGTCATCATCAAAAAGACTTTTTTCATGTTTTGTTATTTTAGGTTGTTTAGCAATTAGCAATTTAGCGTGCTACAAAGGTACGAAAAGTCGGGGGCGGAAGCAAGCCACGTTTACGTGGCTTGCTTCCGCCCCCGATACGGAGAACCTAGCCCGAAGCGAAGTTACAGGGAACAGATAAAATAGCGTATATTTGTACCCTATGGACACAAACAGGCAACAAAAAGTGAACCGGCTCTTGCAGAAAGAGTTGGGCGAGATATTCCGGCTCGATATGCAGCCTTATTTTCCGGGCATTATGATGACGGTTACCTTTGTGCGCATGACTCCCGATTTGAGCGTGGCCCGGGTCAATCTGAGCCTTTTTCCCGACAGGGACAAGGAAGGAACCCTTAAGAAAATAAAGGGAAAGACCTCCGAAATAAGGGGGCTTTTGGGGCAGAAAGTGGGCAAACAGCTGCGCATCGTGCCGCGTTTGGAGTTTTTTATAGACGATTCCTTAGACAGGGTGGAACGTATCGAAGCCCTTTTGGCTCAATAAAATTAAAGCACAGCCGTGAATCTGCCGGTTTTTATAGCAAGACGTTATTTTTCTGCCAAGAAATCGCCTCTCGTTACCGTTATAGGCAGGGTGGCGGTGTTGGGCATTGCAGTGAGCACGGCGGCGATGATTCTGATATTGTCGGTAATGAACGGTATGAACCGCTTTGTTGCCGAGCGTTTTGGAAACATAGATCCCGACCTTAGGATAGAAGCCGTTAAGGGCAAGTATTTTAACGAAAACGGCTGGTTGGAAAAGATAGCGCAGGGGAGGGGCGTTCACACGGTTTCGGGGGTTTTGGAAGACCAAGCCCTATTGACTTACGGAGAGCAGAACGTAATGGTGCAGTTAAAGGGCGTGGATTCGCTCTACGAAAAGGTTTCGGGGCTGCCGCAACAGATTTATTCCGGCTCTTACGATTTAGACTTTAACGAGTATGCGGCTTTTGCCGTAATGGGAGGCGGGGTCTACGAGCAGTTGCAGATTCCTCCGGCATATGCCGAAGCCTGCCAGTTGTATGTTGTAGACGGCAGTCTGTTAGACCGTCCTTTGGCAATGCAGCAGGCGGTAAGTTCCTTTCCTCTCTATCCGTCGGGGCTTTTTAATGCCATACCCGAATACGACAACCGCTATGTGTTCTGCCATATTGATTTTGCGCGCTGGATGTTTAAGTGCGAAAACGCGCTCTCTGCCATAGAACTGAAGGTTGCGCCCGGTTTTAAGGTAAAAGAGGTAAAGAAAGGATTGCAGGCTATGCTGGGCGATGGTTTTACGGTAAAAGACCGTATGGAGCAGAAGCAGGCGATGTTTAAGAGTATGAAAGCCGAAAAGCTGATTGTAATAGCCGTTTTTGCCTTTGTGATGCTGATTGCCACCTTTACTATGGTTGCCGACCAGATGCTGCTTATGTACGAAAAGCGCAAGGATATAGGCATTTTGTCGAGTATGGGATTGGAAAACGGCAGTTTGCGCAAGCTGTTTTTCTTTAACGGTTTGCTGGTGTGTGCTTGGGGAACGCTTTCGGGTTTGTTGGCAGGCAGCCTGCTGGCTTTCGGGCAGCAAAAATTCGGCTGGGTTAAGTTGGGCGGCGGTTCGGGCAATTACATTACCGACGCCTATCCTGTATATTGGCAGGCGGGAGATTTGCTGTTGGTGTTATGCGTGGGTTTGGCGGTGGGAATGCTCGCCTCGGCTATCCCCTTGCGCCAGATACGTGTGTTTGCCGGAAAACCGGCTGAGAAAGAATAAAACATAGAAGAGATGGAAAAAGAAACCAAAATCCGTCAACATCATTTGTGCCTGACCAATACGGTAACGCACAGAAAAGAAGCCTTTGAACCGCAGCATCCGCCTTTGGTGGGAATGTATGTGTGCGGTCCTACCGTATATGGCGACCCGCATTTGGGGCACGCCCGCTCGGCGGTTACTTTCGATGTTGTTTTCAGGTATCTGAAATATCTCGGCTACAAGGTGCGCTATGTACGCAACATTACCGATGTGGGACATCTTGAACACGATGCCGACGAGGGCGAGGACAAGATAGCCAAGAAAGCCCGCATAGAACAGCTTGAACCTATGGAAGTGGCGCAGTATTACACCAACCGCTACCATAGCTTTATGGATATGATGGGGGTGGAACGCCCCAGTATAGAACCCTTGGCTTCGGGGCATATCATAGAGCAGATAGAACTGATTAAAAAGATTTTGGATGCCGGTATGGCATACGTTGAAAACGGCTCGGTGTATTTTGATGTGCGCAAGTACGGACAAAAGTTTGAGTATGGCAAGATTTCGGGCAGGGTTTTAGAAGATTTGCTTGCCACCACCCGCGATAACTTGGCTTCTCAAGACGAAAAGCACGACCCGGCTGATTTCGCGCTCTGGAAAAAGGCGCAGCCTGAGCATATCATGCGCTGGCCTTCGCCTTGGAGCGAGGGTTTTCCCGGCTGGCATACCGAATGTACCGCTATGTCGCGTAAATATTTGGGGCAGCCTTTCGATATACACGGAGGCGGCATGGATTTGATGTTTCCCCACCACGAAGCGGAAACCGCCCAGTCGAATGCGGCTTTCGGTTGCGAGCCTTGCCGTTACTGGATGCACAACAACATGATTACCATTAACGGTAAGAAGATGGGCAAGTCGTTGGGCAACTTCATTACCTTGGAAGAATTTTTTACAGGGAAACATCAGGCTCTTGCGCAAGCCTACGACCCGATGACGATTCGGTTCTTTATCTTGCAGGCTCACTACCGCAGCACCTTGGATTTTGGCAACGAAGCCTTGATTTCTGCCGAAAAAGGTTTGCAGCGGCTTATGCAGGTGCGCCCGGTATTGGACAGAATCAAGCCGGCGGCGCAATCGCAGGCAAAAGAAGCCTTGAGTTTGCTCTACGCCAACTGTCAGGCGGCTATGGACGACGACTTTAACACGCCCATACTCATTGCCCATCTGTTCGATTTGGTAAAGATGGTTAACTCGGCGGCAGACAACAAGATTGCCTTTACGGCAGAAGATGTGGAAACGGCAAGGAACCTGTACCGCGATTTTGTGGAAGACGTGCTGGGCTTGCAGCAGGCTCAAAGCGGCGATAAATCATTGCGGAAGATTGACGGAATTATGGATATTGTACTCAATATCCGTACCAAGGCGAAGATGCAGAAAGACTTTGCTACCTCCGATCTTATCCGCGACGAGTTGAAGAAGCTCGGCATTGTGGTAATGGACGGCAAAGACGGTGCCACATGGAAATCCGAATAGTTGAACGAAACAAAAAGAAAAGGATATGATATTCTTGCAATCAAGTATGGGAACGGCTGGAATACCCTTGGCGTGGGTGGTTTTTATCGGTCTTATGATTATGGGGCTAATTGTGCAGTCGAACCTAAAGAACAAGTTCAAAAAGTATTCTAAGGTGCCCCTTCCTTACGGTATGACAGGTAAGGATGTGGCGGAAAAGATGTTGCGCGATCACGGCATAAGCGATGTAAGCGTGCAGTGCGTGCCGGGTATGCTGAGCGACCACTATAATCCCGACAAACAGACTGTTAATTTGAGCAAGGAGGTGTATTACGGAGACAGCATTGCCGCCGCTGCCGTGGCTGCCCACGAATGTGGACATGCCGTGCAGCATGCCGAGGCTTATGCGTGGCTCAGGCTTCGTTCTTCTTTGGTGCCGGTGGTCAGTTACAGTGAACGCATCGTGATGTGGGTGTTGCTGGCAGGGGTGCTGCTGGTAGAGAGCTTTCCCTCCCTGCTGCTGTTCGGTATCTGCCTGTTTGCGCTCACTACCTTGTTTACCTTTATTACCCTGCCTGTAGAAATCGACGCCAGCCGCCGCGCGGTGGCATGGTTGGATCACGCCGGAATTACTACTTCCGAAACTTATCCGATGGCGTGCAGTGCACTGAGGTCGGCGGCATATACCTACGTTATCGCCGCTTTGTCGAGTTTGGCAACCTTGCTGTATTACATTATGATATACCTGAACCGCAGGGATTAGGTCTGATACGGCAAAATATTTCGTATCTTCGCGCGTTTTTAGAAAGCAAATTAAAAAACATATAACCATGAGCGAAATCGATTGGAAAAGTCTGCCTTTCGGTTATTACAAAACCGATTACAATGTACGTGCCTACTACAAAGACGGCAAATGGAGCGAATTAGACGTTCACCAAGATGAAATCCTGCCCCTGCATATGGCAGCCACCTGCCTGCACTACGGTCAGGAAGCATTTGAAGGATTGAAGGCTTTTCGCGGCAAAGACGGTAAAATCCGTATGTTCCGTCCTGACGAAAACGCCAAACGTCTGCTTTTGTCTGCCAACGGTATCTTGATGCAGCCGGTACCCACCGAACTGTTTATCGAAGCCTGCAAAAAGGTGGTCAAACTCAACGAAAAGTACATTCCTCCCTACGGAGAAGGTGCATCTTTCTACCTCCGTCCTCTCCTTATCGGTTCCGGTGCCGAAGTAGGGGTTAAGCCTGCCAAGGAATATACCTTTGTGGTATTCGGCGGTCCGGTAGGTCCTTATTTCAAGTCCGGTTTCAAGCCTGTTCCCATGCAGATTGTAAAGGACTACGACCGTGTGGCTCCTCTTGGAACGGGTCTTTTCAAGGTAGGCGGTAACTATGCCGCTTCGCTGCGTGCCAGTGAACGCGCGCACGAAGAAGGTTATTCCACCGTACTGTTCCTCGACGCCAAAGAACACAAATACATTGACGAAGCCGGTCCTGCCAACTTCTTTGCCATTAAGGGCAACAAGTATATCACTCCCGACTCCAACTCCATTCTGCGCTCCATTACCAATATGAGCTTGCAGCAGATTGCCAAGGATATGGGTATGGAAGTGGAACGCCGCCCCGTAGCCGAAGAAGAACTTTCTACCTTTGACGAAATCGGTGCTTGCGGTACCGCCGCCGTTATCTCGCCCATCAGCAAGATCGTTGACCGCGCTACGGGTCACGAATTTGCCGTAGGCAACGGTACGGAAGCCGGTCCTGTTTCCACCAAATTGTATAAGGCTTTGCGTGCTATTCAGGAGGGTGAGATGGAGGATAAGCACGGCTGGAACGTGATTATAGATTAAGCAAAAACACTTTTGAGTTTTCTGTGAAATCGTTTGCGCAACAGTATCCGCATAACAAAAAAAGGCTCCGAATTTCGGAGCCTTTTTTTTGCGTTATAAAGGTATGCCTTTTACATTCCCATACCCTGCTGCATCTGCATTTCCTGCATCTGTTGCATAAATTCCATAAGGTCTTTCTGCATCTGTTCTTTGGTGGATGCCTTGTAGGAGGAGGGAATATTGAACGTTTTTGGGGACAACTCTTCGTAGGTGAGTTTGTGAGCGGTAAAAGTCATCGTCATATCGGGGGTCTTAACCGTATATTCCAACGGAAAACCTTGCAATCCGGGAATTTCTGCCTGCGTAACGCTTACAAAGAATTGGTCGCAGAAATTTTCTACAATCCAAATATCTATCGCTATCGGCGTATTGCCGGCTTTGTAGCCGCCCTTGACGAGTTTTGCCGTATAACCGAAAATATTTTTGGTTTCTTCGGTCGGCTCAATCTTAATATCGGAAAGTTCGGCAAACTGTTCTTGCAGTTCGGCTTCGTTCTGTAACAGATGATACTTGCCAAGTCCGTAGGCAGAAAGGTTTACGAGCGTGTGTACTTGGTGGGTGTTGGCATCTGCCAGAATCTTGTTTTCTGCCATCGAAAAAATAACCTTGTCTAAAGCCATCTGGAGCTTTGCTATTGCCGGCTGTTGCGCTAACTGTTCGGCTGGAACCGTTTCGCTTTCGTAGGCGATGCGGTATTGTACGGTGCCTGTAAAGGGCAGTTTGCCTGCTTCTTGAGCGCGCACACTAAAAGAAAGTGCTGTGGCAATAACAGAGAGCAGGATAATTCGGAGCGTTTTCATAAGTATATATTAAAGGGTTGATGTTTTATTGGTTGTAGTGTTTCAGTCCATTTTCGGTAACGCGCACAAAATGCAGTTCCTTGTTTTCAAAACCGCCCATTTCACGTTCATATAACTGTTCGTCTAAATGGCGCATAAAGTCTGCATTGTGGGTGCTGAGCTGCTCTAACAGCCAGCCCATAGTTTTATATCCCTGATATGCCAGAGGATTGGGCAGGGCGTGGTAGAGAAAATAGTATTTGCGGGAGAACGCCAAAAGGTCTGTAGTCTGAACATCGTTGCAGAAAGTATGGTAAACGGTAAGGTTGTTCTGGAGGTAGTAATCCAAGTCGATAGAAGCGTAGTCTAACCATACGTTGGGTGCGATAATCGTGATGTTGCCCTTGGTTTGGCGCAGGGGCAGCATGGTCTTTACCGCCGTTATTTCCTGACGGTAGAAAGGCACTATAACGGTTTTCTTGTTGTTTTCGCCCAAAGCCTCCAGCATTTCTACAGTGGCAGTGTTAAAGTAAAATATTTCGCTTTGCGGCAGCAGGCTTTGCAGGTATTCGGCTTTGCGCGTTTCGGATACCGAAGAATCGCAGAGAATTAGAATATGGGCGTGCGCGTGGTGTTGCTTTATGAAATCGGCGATATGGTCTATCTGGGTACGGTAGCTGGCTGCCAACTGTATGAAGTATGGATTGCCCATACCCATCGAGTCGCGTTCGGAAAGGGGGTGGATTATCGGCATCTGCCATTCTTTGGAAAGGCTGTCGAGAATTTCAAACTGGTCGATGAAAGCGGTGGCAAGCACGGCATCCGAAAGACGGAAAATACTGTCGTTTATAATCTCTTCCAAACTGTTTGTCGATTGGGTGAGGTCGTACACCTTAAGCTGAATATAGGGCTTTGCGGTATCGGGCGCCGGCTCTGCGGGAGGCAGCACGATAAGCGAGTCTTGCTCAACGTCAAAAATGGTATCAGGTACGGGAGGCGTAAAGAACAGGGGATCGATAAATTCCTGCCAAGCCACCGAAGCACCCTCAAAGAAAGGCAGGTAGATATAAGCTTTCTTGTCTTGGGGCGTATTGCTGTAGAGGGGCAGGAGCAAGGATACCCGCAAAGAATCTTTGTAGGCTTTTTCTTGTGGATAAAGTGTTGCAAAAACGCTGTCGGGGAGGAGGATTTCGAGCGTGTCGGCTGCCACCAGCAGAGTATCGGCTACCAACAGCGTATCGGTTTCCGCTATCCGGTCTTCTTTGCGGTTGCGGCGTTTTTTGGATGTCGTGCTGTCTGCCATTGCTATGGGTGAGGCAGCTACCGTGTCGGCTTCAGATACCGTGTTTTCTGTGGCTTCGGTATTGACCGCCGGCTTTTCTTCTGCCGGAGGAACCACCACCTGAACTATTTCGTCTTTTTGCAGAAACACTACAGCCCAAGGTCTTTTGCCGGTAAAGCGTACAAAATCCTTGGGGTCTTCGCCCGGCAGCAAGCGCAGGGGGATATAGATAAATTCGTCTATCTGCACCTGATTGTCCGGCGAGTCTTTGAGAATGGAGTCGGCGGAAGTTTGATAAGCCCTGCAAATGGAGTAAAGCGTGTGGCCTTTCTGCACAGTATGCACGCGGTAGGCTTTGCCCAAGATAGTGTCCACTACTTTAGCGGGCACAACGGGCGATGCCTGAAAGGGCGTTGGGGCTTCTTGGGCTTCGAGCCTTGTTCCTGCAAGGGAGAGCAGGGCAAAAAGGCATATACTGTAGAGGAAATGTTGAATCTTCATAGCGGTAAAGTTAAGTATTTATTCCCACTCTATGGTGGAAGGCGGCTTGGAACTTATATCGTAAACCACGCGGTTCACGCCGCGAACCTTGTTGATTATTTCGTTGCTCACTTTGCTTAGAAAGTCGAAAGGAAGCCGGCTCCAATCGGCGGTCATACCGTCGGTGGAATTTACCGCACGTAAGGCAACCACTTGTTCGTAGGTGCGTTCATCACCCATCACGCCTACCGAATAAATGGGCAGCAGCACCGCTCCCGCCTGCCATACCTTATCGTAAAGACCTTCCTGCCGCAGGGCGTTGATATAAATGGCGTCAACTTCTTGCAGTATAGCCACTTTTTGTGCGCTGACCTCTCCCAATATACGGATTCCCAATCCCGGACCGGGAAAGGGATGACGGTTGAGCAAGCGATCGGGCAGCCCTACGCTTTTGCCCACCCGCCTTACCTCGTCTTTGAAAAGGCTGCGCAGGGGTTCCACCACCTTGAGGTTCATCTTTTCGGGCAAACCGCCCACATTATGGTGCGACTTGATGGTTTGCGAGGGTCCTTTTACAGGTGCCGATTCAATAACGTCGGGATAGATGGTGCCCTGTGCCAGAAAGCGGGCGTTCTTGAATTTGCGTGCTTCCGCCTCAAAAACATCGATAAAGGTCTTGCCTATCGCCTTGCGTTTGGCTTCGGGATCGCTTACGCCTTTCAGGGCGGAATAAAAGAGGGCGGAGGCATCTACGCCTGTTACCTCTATATCCATTCCCTTGAACGAATCGAGCACGTCTTGAAACTCATTTTTGCGCAACAGACCGTTGTCTACAAAAATGCAGTGCAGCTGTTTGCCGATTGCCTTGTGCAGCAGCACCGCCGCCACGCTTGAATCCACCCCTCCCGAAAGACCGAGTATCACTTCTTCTCCGCCTACAGTCTTACGCAGGTCTTCCACGCAGGACTTTACAAAATTGTCGGGAGTCCAGTCGGCTTGACAACCGCAAATATCCATCAGGAAATTGCGCAGAATGGTAAAACCATCGGTTGAGTGATATACTTCGGGGTGAAACTGCAGGGCATAGGTGGTTTCGCCTTCGATACGGTAGCCGCAAGCCTTTACATCGGGCGTGCTGCAAGTGATATGGAATTTGTCGGGGTATTCCAAAATCGTATCGCCGTGCGACATCCATACCTGACTGTTGAGCGGCACATCCTTAAAGAGAGGGCAGGCAGTGTCGATATACGAAAGATTGGCGCGTCCGTATTCGCGGCTGTTTGCCGAAGCCACTTTGCCCCCTTCCAAATTAACCAAGAGCTGCGCTCCGTAACATACCGCCAGCAAAGGCAGTTGTCCGCGTATTTGGCTTAAATCGGGTTTGGGCGCGTCGGGGTCGTTTACCGAATAGGGGCTTCCCGACAGGATAACACCCTTGATTTGAGGCCCGATCTGCGGTATGTGATTGTAAGGGTGGATCTCGCAATAGATGTTGCTTTCGCGTACTTTTCGCGCAATCAACTGGGTGTATTGCGAACCGAAATCCAGAATAAGGATACTTTCTTGCATCTGCCGTTTTATTTTGGGTAAAGGTACTACTTTATTTGCTCACAAGCGGAATACGCAGGGCGTGGCGGTTGCCTGCCACATCTTCCATAGTTACTATGAGCGTGTAGCTGCTGCCGCTTTGAGGAACGAACACGCCCCGGTTGCTCATCACGCGGTAAGGCGTGGCACTCTGTCCGTCTTCCAGATACGATTTTTCCAAGCGTTTTTTGGTAAGATTGTAAAAAGGCAGGTCGATATGCTGGTTCAGGGCATCGCAGGTACGGAAAGAAAGCGCATCCAAGCAGTAATAGGCTAAAGTGTCTACTTGTCCGTTGCCTTGCTCTATGGCGAAAAGCAGTTTGTAAAGCCCGTAATGGAAGGGCATACGCTGTATGGAATCCAAGGCGCAGATGCCGAATGCCGTTTGTCCGTGCAGATAGAGCGTGTCGGGCAGGTTGTCGGAATGGAAATAGCGGGCGGTAAATTCGGTGCCGCCTATGGTTTTGGGTAGGCTTAAAGCGGCGGGGGTATTGGCGTAAAGCGTATCGGAAAGCCGTTGCCGCAGGTTTTCTATCGAATCGTATTGGCTCCGGATTGCCCGCTGCATAGCGTAGTCGGTTTGAGGGCAGTCCATAAAGGAAACTTGCAGGAGCGAATCCGTATCGGGCAAGGCAAGGGTGTTTTCGGTTTGGAGAGAGGTATTTTGGGAATAAAGAGCCAGATACAGCACAGCAGGAGGCATTGAGTCGCTGATTTGGATGCCGTAGAGCGCGGGGTTGAGGCGCAGGCTGTCTTGGCGTACTTCAAAATGCAGGTGCGGTCCGCCCGAAGAACCGGAGTTTCCCGAAAGCGCGATAGGCTTGTTTTTCTTGGTGGCTATATGCAATCCCCTCAGGTCGGTTTCGTATTGTTTGCTTTTGCGTTGTTGCCTTTTTACCAATTTCTGAACCGGAGCGCAGAATTTAGACAGATGGGCGTAAACGGTAGTCATTCCGTTGGCGTGCTCCACGTAAAGCACTTTACCGTAAGATACCTTAGACACTCCGACCCGCACGATAAAACCCGGGGCGGCGCTATATACCTTTAATCCCTCCCTTTGCTCGGTGCGCAGGTCCATACCGCCGTGAAAATGGTTGGGGCGCAATTCGGCAAAGGAACCCGACATTTCGGGGGCGGTACGCATAGGGTAGCGAAAGAACACCGAATCCGCAGCGGTAAGCGGCGATTGCCCCGCCATACCGAGAACAAGCAGGAGCAGACAAAGGAATTTTAGAATATGTAAGCTTTTCCTATTCATGGGCTTTTCTTAGCGATTTGGCAAGTTTTTCCACATATTTGCGGCGATAGTCCTGTTGAATCAGATAGTCGGCTATAAAGCGAGCCTGTGCATAATCCTTTTGGTTGATGCAGTATTCGCACCAGAGCAAAAGGCTGCGTAAGTCCCCGCAAGAAGAAAGGAAACTGAACAGGGAGGGTTCAGCCGGCGTATATTTTTCGAGTTCCAAATCGTGGAACAGCTGTTCCGACTTGCGGTAGTTCTCGATAAAGGAAAGGGTATCTCCGTTGCTCCTGCTGTCAAAGGCTTGTTCTATAAGATTTCGGCATCCGCTCCAATCGTTGAATATCTTTTGCAGGGGAGCCGCTTCTACAGGCATCTCTCCGCAAGCGGCAAAATCCGCCTGATTCCTTAGCGCAAGGAGGCTGTCGAGTGTTTGCAGCTGTTGCTGAGCCGAGGCATAGTTGGCAAAAGACATCTGACGATAGAAACCGGCTTTGGCGCGTTCTGCCTGTTCAAACCAACGGCGGCAACGGCTTTCGTTACGCTTTTGCAGGTAAGAAGCCAAACTTTGTTGGGGCGCGGCAAGTTCGGTAACCGCATCGGGATATTCTTGCCTATAATTTTCAAACAGTGCGGAAGCCTGTGCATAAAGGCTGTCGGCACGCGCCTCGTTGTGCGACCAAAGCTGGAACACGGCTTTGTTTATCAATTGTTCTACCGCCTGCCCAAGCGTGTTTTGATATTCCTCCTCAAAATCGGCATCCGTCTTTAGTTTGTATTGCCGGCTTAAACGCATGGCGTCTTGAAACCAAGCATAGGCTTCAGAAAACTTTCGTTTGGTGTTGAGGTAGCGTGCCTGCTCGCAATCAAGCGCAAATTGCTGACGTGCCTGTTGGGGGCTGAGGCGTATTGCCGGTGTTTCGGCAGCCTGATTAGGTACTGCGGGAGCAGGCGAGGGCAAGATTTGTTTTTGTGCAGACACAGGCTTTTCTTCCGGTTCGGGAACCGTATCTATAAGGCTTCTGTTCAAGAGTTCCAAATCCTGCGCCAAAGCGTCTTCGAGAGGGTATTCGATAACGGGAATAACTATGCCGGTACGGCTTACGATAGTATCTACCAAGGCAGAATAAAATGCCTTTTCTTCCATATCGGAAATTTCGGCGATACGGCTGTATTTTACGGCAATGCGGTCAAGCAGGTCCATTACGCGGTTTACGCCGTCCATATTCTCTTCAAAAGCCTTGAAGTAATCGAAAGCCTGCAAGGCATACCGCTGCGAAAGCTGGTATTGTTTCTGCGAAAAAGCCTTTTCCGCCACCTCGCAAAAAGAACGGTAAATGCCTTGATGCGCCATATTTTGAAGCCGCTTTTCTTTGTAGCGCATATAGCGGAGGGGAAATTGAGGCAGAAAATAGGTTTCTGTAATCTGGCAGAGATCGAGCGCGTCGCGGTAGAGTTTTCGGGAAATAAGTTCTTCGGTTTCCTTGAGAATCTTACCATACACGCTTTGCGCCGTTTGCTGTATCTTTTGCCGGTGGGAACATTCTGTCAATACTTGGTTGAGGTATTGCAACAAGGCTTGTGTATTGTGTTTTTGGAGCGAGAGGCAGGTAATCTTAAAGACCACTGCTTTGGTAAAGAAACGGTTGTGTTGCAGGGCTTTGTCTATGTTCTTTTCTGCCAGCTGCCAATCGGGCGTCTTTTGGTTGATTGCCTGCAATGCCTGTATATAGTAGAGGCTGTCGATATGCGAGCGCATAAAGTCGATTTGCCGGCGTTTTTTTTCTGTAAGAAAGCGCAATCTGTTTGGAATCTCCGCTTCGATTTCGGCTAAACGGCAGTCGGAAACCGGCAAGAGTTCCAAAGGCGATAGCCCGATGGCTTCGATTTTTTCTTTGAAAGCGTTTTTTATGGAATCGTTGGTTTGTGCGGAAACTCTTGCGGCACATAAGCAAGAAAAGATTGCCGAAAAAAGAAAAAGTCGTCGCAAGGATAGTTTCTGCATGGCGGCTTTATCGTGGGTTTTGAGGCTGTTCCGATTGCTTGGCGTAGGCTTCGATAATGCGCGCCACCAAACGGTGCCGCACCACGTCTTTGCCTGTCAGCTCCACAAAAGCTATTCCGGAAATAGGTTTGAGGATATGGCTTGCTTGAACCAAGCCCGAGCGTTGGTTGCGGGGCAGGTCTGCCTGCGTGATGTCGCCGGTAATGACGAATTTGGCGTTTTTTCCCATGCGGGTAAGAAACATCTTCATCTGACTCTCGGTGGCGTTCTGCGCCTCGTCTAAGATTACAAAGGCATGGTCGAGTGTTCTGCCGCGCATAAAGGCGAGCGGGGCTATTTCTATGGTAGACTCTTCAAGCAGGGAGAGCAGCTTGCGGTAGGGAATCATATCGCGCAAGGCATCGTAGAGAGGCTGCATATAAGGGTCTAACTTTTCTTTCATATCGCCGGGCAGAAAGCCTAAGTTTTCGCCGGCTTCTACGGCGGGACGTGTTAGAATGATACGTTTTACCTCTTTGTCTTTGAGCGCCTTTACCGCCAAAGCTACGGCAGTATAGGTCTTACCCGAACCGGCAGGTCCTATGGCGAACACCATATCGGTTTTATGAACGGCGTCTACCATCTTTTGTTGATTGGCGGTCAATGCACGCACCGGTTTACCGTTTACCCCCATCAGGATAAGCGGCGTGGCAGGATTTTCGGTTTCCGCTTCGGGTCGGGATTCGCCTTGGGGGTCGTTTTCTCCCAAGATTCCGTCTATATCCGATTCGCTAAGG
Source organism: Lentimicrobiaceae bacterium (assembly GCA_022510485.1). Classification (GTDB taxonomy): domain Bacteria; phylum Bacteroidota; class Bacteroidia; order Bacteroidales; family P3; genus Pullibacteroides. The sequence goes on from JAFLTI010000004.1 coordinate 40,393, forward strand.
CGGTTAAAGCGTTCAAAATGAAAAAGCACCAGCCTCATTTTTTCTTCAAAATCGGCAAGGTGTCCGGTATCGCCCACCGCCTTGATCAGATTTCCCCGCAAAATGATGTTCAATTGCGGAAAGAACCGACGGATGCGGCTCAGTTTTTCTTCCTCCAAGCCGAAAACATCTATCGGATGGTGGGGGGCGATATCAATCAGGATTTCACTCATCGGGCGGGCTGCAATTTAGCTACCGCTTCCTTGATGCGACGTGCGCTTTCGCGGAGTTTGTCTTCACTGGTGGCATAAGAAATGCGGATGCTTTCGGGATCGCCGAAGGAATCGCCGCCCACGAGAGCCACGTGCGCTTCGTCTAAAAGGAAATTTGCCAAATCGTCGCCGCAGGTAATTGTTTTGCCGTTGAACTGTTTGCCAATCAGACCCTTGATGTTCGGGAAGATATAGAAAGCCCCCGTAGGAACATTCACCTTCATTCCCGGAATTTCGCGCAGGAGATCCAGCATCATATCGCGGCGTTGGCGGAAAGTGGCAACCATGCCTTTAAGTTCTTCCGATTTCTTGGGGTCTTGCAACAAGGCAGCCACCGAAGCTTTTTGGGCAATGGAGGATGCAGCCGAGGTCATCTGTCCCTGAATCTTATTGCAGGCTGCCGCAATTTCGGTAGGAGCGGCAATGTAACCGATACGCCAGCCGGTCATGGCAAAGCCTTTGGAAACGCCGTTAATTATAATAATACGATTTCGGATTTCTTCAAACTGCGAGAGGCTTTCAAATTTGCCTTCAAAGGTAATCAGCTCGTAAATTTCATCGGACATGATATACACATGGGGATGTTTTGCCAGCACATCGGCAATGGCTTTGAGTTCATCATGGTTGTACACCATACCGGTGGGATTGCTCGGACTGTTGAAGATTACCATCTTGGTTTTGGGCGTGATGGCGGCTTCGAGTTTGGCGGGCGTAATCTTAAAGTTGTCTTCGATACCGGCGGGAACCAATACGGGAACACCCTCGGTAAACTTTACCATTTCGGGGTAGGAAACCCAGCAGGGAGCGGGAATCACCACTTCGTCGCCCGGATCGATCATAGCCATCAATACGTTGATGATAGCGTGCTTGCCACCGTTGCCAACCACAATCTGGTCGGGAGAGAAAGACAATCCGTTGTCGCGGGAGAGCTTGGTGCAGATTGCTTTTCTCAAATCCAAAAAGCCGGGAACGGGAGGATAATGGGTAAAATTGTCGTTGATAGCCGCAATACCGGCATCCTTAATTACCTGAGGGGTGTCAAAATCGGGTTCGCCAACGCTGAGGTTGATAACGTCGATACCCTGTTCCTGCATACTGCGGCTGCGTTTGCTCATGCCAAGCGTGGCAGAGGGAGCCATTTCGAGCACACGTTTTGATAAAACTGCCATAGTCTATACTGTTTTTTATAAAGAAACCCTGCTTTCCGTAAGTTTTACGCAAGGCAGGGTTCAGGTTTCACAAGAAAAATTTTTTATTCTTCTTCGGTCGGTGTGGTTTCAACCGGTTGAGCCACTGGGAGCTGGGTGGGAAGTACCGACTGCTGATCAACGGTAAGTTCAGTCTGCGGCGCACCGCTGTCGGAATTATGTTTAGGAATGGAATAAGCGGCGATAAGGCTCAAAAAGAGCAAAACAACCGAAAGTACCCATGTTCCTTTTTCCAAAAAGTCGGTCGTTCTGCGAACGCCCATGATTTGATTTGCCTGACCTCCGAAAGTAGAGGAAAGACCGCCACCTTTAGGGTTCTGAATCAATACGATAAGACCCAAAAGTACACAAACAATCAAGATCAAAACCGAGATAAAAATGTAAAAGCCCATTTTATGTTGCTGTTATTTAATGTGATAATCTTTTTTTACCTTGTTTATAAGCTTGGCAAAGTAACTACTTTTTTCGGGAAATTTCAAGCGCAAATTTTCATAAACGGCAATTGCCTTTTTCGGTGCGTTGTTGGAAAGGTACATCTGAGCCAAGGTTTCGCTGCCGAAACTGAAGTCTTCGCGGTTGCTGTTTCCCGTGTCGGGATCAAAGGAATTGTAGTCGAAACTTTCGTCTATGGTAATGGAATGTTCTGAATTTCCGCTCAAAAAGTTGTCGATAATCGCATTTGCGTTGACACGGGGGCGCGTTTGTGTCTCTTTGTTCTGCCGGTTGAGCAGGGTGCGTACCTCTTCTATATGAATCGGGCGGTTTGTATTCTCGGCAGGGGGTTCCACTATGGGAGTAAAGCCGGAATTTTCCTCCATAGGTTGCGCCTGTGGCTTTGCCGGGTGGGTCAAGGCGTTTACCGAACGCGGCAGTGCCTGACTCCAAGGCGAAAAACTTTCTACATGGCGGCGCGGCAGGGTTTCCTGTTGTCTTGGGAACTCCCCGCGTGTTTTTGGGGCAGCTTCCGGAGCGGGTTGCAGCCTGTCTACCTGTTCTTTAAGCCTTACGCGGTCGGGCAGGTTGATGGCAGTAAGGGGCAGTGCGGTCTTATAGGCGGCTTGGTCGTCTATCTGCCTTAGATTGAGCAGGAACATAAGCCGCGCACACTGACAATAGGGATAACGTATTGTCAATTCCTTGTATTCCAGCAAACTGTCGTGGTTCATCGCCGCCGGATTCCCATTTGCCAAAAGCGAAATTTTTTTAGCCATAGATGTCGCCATAGGTACAAAGATACAAAAGTTGAGAGCAGCAGCCAAATTCTTATCCGTTTCTTGTATTTCTGATCTAAAATGCTTATTATTGCAGTACAATGAAATTTTGGAGACAGGAAGAGGGTTTATAGACAGAAATTTAACTTATCGAAAAAAAGAAAAAGCTATGCGTGGTAATCTAAGAAATTGGGGCATAGGCTTTGCTTTTATGCTCGCGATGTTGTCCTCTTGCCGAACCCCGGTTCAGGCTTCAGTTGCCGAAAAACAGGCAGGTGTTGAACAGCGTGCCGTACTGCGAAATCTGTTGTTAGAAGAATTTACTGCCATTCATTGCAGTTATTGTCCTTCGGGGCATGCTATCGCCCAAAATATGCATCGGGTGTTAGGGGAGCGTTTTCAGGTTATAGGCGTGCATACTGGCTCTTTGGCGGTTCCGGGAGGAAATGAGCCGGATTTCCGTACCGAGGCAGGAGCGGCATGGTATGAACGGCAGGGTAGTACGGGAATGCCTTCGGGAGCGTTGAACCGTCATGTATTTGAGGGGCTTAGCTATAATGGATATGCCTTGGGACGTGGAGATTGGCAGGAAGCCGCACGCCGGAGCATGAACGATACCGCAGTGGTGAACCTTTATATGGAAGCCACGCTTGACACACAGACCCGTTTATTAAGCGTGTATGTGGAATATTTTTATCCGAAGCAGCCCGATATGGAGTTTAATACACTTACTCTTGCCCTTACGGAGAGCTATATACCGGGAACCCAAAGTGGTTCGGAGGGAGGGGCGCAGTATTTGCACCGTCATGTATTGCGCGACGTTCTTACCCCTGTTTTCGGCGATACATTATATAACATCGCTTCGGGACAAGTGCTGTCTAAGACCTATCAATATCAGATTCCCGAACAGTATGTAAACCGTGCTCCTGTCTTTGCCAATTTAGAAGTGATCGCCTTTATGAGCGATATGGAAGGAGATATACTCAACAGCACCGCTTGCAGGGTAGAGTATGAAGGGCGTTATGCTGCGCCGCATATCTATTTGAGCGCACCCGCTTTGGCTCGCCGCTATTCGCGTACGACTATTCCCGTATATGTGGAAAACTTAGGCACGGATACGCTCCGCTCGCTTTCGTTTTCTGTTGAATGGGGCAAGCAGACTTATACGCCCGCTATCGAAGGGCTTGCAATTCCTTATGCCGGAGAAGCCCAGATAGAAATGCCCTTGGGTGAGTACGAATTTGCTAAGGTTACCACCTATCGCATTACGGTTAAGGAAGCCAACGGCAAGAGCGTGGATTGCAACGTGGTTTCCGGTTACATATCTGAACCCTATACCGTTCAGACCGACAAAGTGAAATTTGAGCTTACAACGGATGAATACGGACAGGATATTACCTACGCCTTATACAATCGGCACGGAAAAGTGATAGAGCAGGGAGGTCCTTTTGAAAACGGAGAGGAACAGACCTATTCCTTTGAATGGGAGTTGCAGAAAGACAACGTGTATTCCTTAGAGATAAAAGATGCCTTTATGGATGGTTTTATCGGGGGTTACAAGTTGCTGGATGCCCAAGGGGAGACGGTAGTTTGGGAACGGTCTGTAGGTATGTATGGAGATGCTGTTTCGTTTGTTTATAGAGAAAATGTGGCGAATGAACCTCTTGCCGTGAGCGGAGGCAAGCCGCAAATGATATTGTCTTACAATCCGGTTCCCGATTCCCGTCCCGACAATGAGATAAGGTTTGACGGATTTTGTTCGGGAGCGTTACAGTTGTCGGTATTCGATGTTCAGGGCAGGGAGGTGTTTGCTGCCGGAATAAGGACAAATACTTGCGGTAAGGGCGGAAAGTATGTAATGGATACCAAACGGTTTGTTGCCGGATTCTACTTTGTAAGACTTACGGACGGTGAACGGATGGTTGTACAAAAGATGTTGATTTTATAACCGAAATACACATAACTAAAAAGAAAAGGAAATGAAAAAGATTCTTTTTTTACTGTCTCTTGCCCCGATAGTGACGGGCGTGCAGGCGCAATGGAAAAGTTCTCCGGACACAAACACTTGTTTTGCCGCAGAAGAGAATTATACCATAGAAATGCAGGTGCTCTCTGACGGCAGCTGGTTTTTGTACACCGATGGTCCGAAAGGGGGAGCGATTACTCCCTATCTCCGTTACTTTGATAAAGACGGAGTGAGCATTTGGGAAGAGCCGCTGCAGATTGCCAATGAAAAGACGGAAACCTATACGGTGGTAAACGACCTTACGTTTTTAGACAGGGATGAAAATATTGTGGTAATAGCCCGCGATTTGCGTAAGGATGGTGTAAACAGCGCGTTTACGGCATATAGATTCGACAGAACCGGAAAGAACCATTGGGGAGAAAACGGTGTGTTCCTGCATGGTGATGATTCTCCTGATTTCTGTGCTGCGATTAAGATAGCGCAGTTGACCGACGGCAGTTATGTTTTTGTATGGCAGGAAGTAGATTACGAAAGCGATAATTCGAGGAGCATACTGAAGATGCAGAGGCTTTCTGCTGACGGTGAACGCTTGTGGGGTAACGGAAAAACCATTGAGGGAAAAAATACTTCGATTACTTATCCCTATGTGGCGGAAGCTGGAAACAACGAATTTATCCTGATGTATGCCAGTGGAATAACCGAAGAACTTTATGCCCGCAAATTGGATTTTGACGGTAACGATGTATGGGCGCAGCCCACTTTGATGTTTAACGGAAGTATGGGTAGCGTTCCTCTTTGGACCCGTATGAACGTGATAGCCCTCGACGGCGGATTGTTGGCGGCATTCCCCGCTTTTATCGGAGATCTCGAAGTGCCTTATCTGTCGTGGGTCAAAGGCGATGGTTCGCATGCTTTTGCGGATGCCGAAAAAGGCTTTAGAATCGGTTACAGCGATGATTTCCGCACCGGATATGTGGATGTGGTAGGCAATGTGGAAACCAAAACAATCTATGCCCTCTGGCGTGAATTTGATCCCAATACGCAATCGTGGCAACGTATGGCTATGCAGAAAGTGGGTTTTGACGGAGAATTGCAGTGGGAACCTACCGGCTTGACCATAGCTCCGTTAAAAGACCGTTCCGTGGCTTATTACAGTGTGCGTTTGGGCAAGGACAATTCGGTATTGGCGGCATATATGGAAAATACGGCGGAGCCGGGCTACGAACGTATCCAAGCAAACGCCGTTTATGTGAATGAAGATGGACAATATATCTGGAAAGACACCACAGTTACTTTTGCCAATTACCCTGACAGCAAAAGCAGGATGATTTCATCGCCTTTGGTGCAGGATCAATGGATTTTCCTCTGGGATGATTTCCGCGATTTTGACGGTTCGATTTATCATAACGTTTACGGTCAGAACCTGCATTTGGATGGCTCTTTGGGTGTTCAAAGCGGAGGTGGAGATGTGGCTAACGAAAAAGTAATCACTTTGGGCAATCAGGTAAGGCTGTATCCCAATCCTGCCGACCAAACGGTATGTGTAGAACTGAACCGCCTTTCGGAAAAGACTGCCAAAGTGCGTGTGGATTTGTTGAATATAAATGGTTCTTTGGCGTGTACGATGTACGAGGGGTATGTGGCAGGCGATATGAATGTAAGGTGGAACCGCTCTGCGGGAATTACTCCGGGTCTGTATATCGTTAGGGTGACAGAAGGGGATAGGACCTTTTACGGTAAAATCATCTTGAAATAAATGAATATGCGTACAATAATTCCAAGAGTTTGTGTTTTGACTTGGTTTTTGGCTGTTGGCTGTTCTTGTGCCTTTGGGGCACAAGACAGCCTCGGCTTTCCTCAAAAAAAGTCGATACTGCTTGAAGAATATACCGGCTTTGGCTGCGGAAATTGCCCCGACGGTGCCAGAATGGCATCGGTGCTGAAAGATATAGCGGTGGGGCGCTTTCATATCATATCCATTCACGAAGGACATTATGCCGAACCGATAGCTGGCTCTCCGGATTACCGTACCGATTTTGGGCAGGCATTGTTGGATGCCGCCGGAGACATCGGTTATCCTTGCGGTTCCATTAACCGTTATCCATACGTGGGTAATACCCTCAATATGTTCCGGAATGAATGGACCAAGGTAAGCAAGCAGGTTCTTACGGAAGATGCTGCGGTAAACCTTTCGTTGCAGGCTCAGGTAGATGCCCAAAGCAGGCGTTTGCAGGTAGAGGTGCAGTATTGTTTTACGCAGGAGCAGACCGATGAATTTGTTTTGCTCAATGTGGCGCTTCTGCAAAATCATATTGTAGGCTATCAAAACGGAGGCGGCTCGCAATACGACCACAACCATATGCTACGCCATTTGCTTACAGGGCAATGGGGCGATACCTTGCGGCAGTTTACCAAAGGGGACATATTTACCAAGCAATACAGCTACGATTTGCCGGATTCTATACGGTCTGTATTTGTGGATATACGCAATCTGGAATTAGTTGCCTTTATTACCCGTAAAGGCGGTGCGGACGTAATGAATGTTACCGCCGCCAATCCCCGTATCGACAATCTGCAAGAAGAACCCCAAGTTTCCATAAAGGCAGTGGATTTGCCTTCGTCTCGCTATGCTTATGATTTTGTGGATGTGCAAGTGCGTAACCTATACAGCGATACGCTTAAAACACTCTTGTTTTCAGCCAATTTGAACGGAAAAGAGCAGCGTGTGAATGTTGCCGCGCAGATTCCCCCGTATCAGACCCAAACGATACGTGTTCGCTTAAACGATTTTCTGCTTGAGAACAACAACACGCTTTTGCTCCGCTTGACGTCGGTTAACGAAAAAGAGATTGAAACCGAGGAGGTGAAATATTCGTTTTTGGCTCCGATAACCATTACAGGGGCTGCGTTGTATATAGAACTGAGCACCGATTTGTGGGGAGATGAAGTAAGTTGTTCTGTTAAGAATCTTCATGGAGAAACGGTGTGGAGCATGGGTCCTTTTAAGGCGGGTGAGCAAACGGTGCTTTACGATACCGTGGTTTTGGAACAAGACGGTCTTTATGCTATTGAGTTTAACGACTATTGGCATGACGGCTGGTTGGTAAGTCCCAAAGGTTCGTTCAAGGTACGGGCTAGTGACGGTACGATGTTAGGGCAAAACTATTCGGTACTGGATGCCGGTGACATCATCTTTTTTGAGTTGAAAGAGGGTGAACCGCCTGCGGCAAACCAAAAATTCGGTACCGATAGGGATTTGGAAGTCCGGGTCGTTGCCAATGGCTTTGAGATTCTGAATCCGAATGCCATAGACATTACGGGCGTTGAGGTTTTTTCTACCAACGGGGCTTGCGTTTACAGGCAATCCCTACATACAAACACAAACGCGACAGTAGGCTTTAATCCTGCCGCCACCCAAATGTGGATAGTGGGCATTAAGACTGCTGCCGGAGTAAAATATAAAAAACTAATTAAATAACCCCAAAAATTAAAAGTTATGAAAAAGATTTGTTGTGTACTGCTTTTGGGTCTGCTTGCTTTAACTGGCTTGCGTGCTCAAAGTATTGTGCCTTATTATGGTTTTGAGGTGGAAAAAGGCGATTCTTACACCTCGCTTACCGATGATGCTACCTCATTGACACAGATGACGGAGGCAGCGGCGGACGACTTTCCGTTCTGCCTGTTTAACGGAACGGAAACTAAGAATCTTAAGGATGACAGTCCGATGACTATGGATGGAATTTCCTTAGGCTTCGACTTTACTTTCGATGGTCAGGTCTTCGATAAATTTGTAGTATCGGGGATGGGCTACATCTGTTTGGGTTTGAAATCAGAAACTCAAGTAACGGTAGATGGAGGCTTTTTCCCGTCTTTGTCGGGTTTGTATAGGTTAATAGACTATACAATAGGGGCAAGTACGCCTGCGCAGGCTATCTGCGCTGCACCCGCAAAATATAAATTGGAGGGAGAATCAGGTTCTCAAACCATGACGATTGAATTTGCCACTAAATATGAAATAAGTGAGGATGCCGTTTTTCACTATCAGATAAAACTGTATGAAGCGGATAGTAAGATTGAAATGCTGTTCGATGAATTTAAGACAGAGTGGGATTGGGATCCATTTGCGGTTGGAATCTGCGGTAAGGGCGAGACCTATTATATGCAGACCAGTGGCGGTAATTTCAATGAAGATCTCAGCCGTTCCACTTCAAACGCAGGAGGTATGCTTATGAGTCTGAATTTTGAAAAAGGCTTGAAATATACCTTTACTCTTCCTGCGGCTTGTGAAGTTCCTGATGCAGCCGGTGAAATTACTTTTACTCCGGCTTCCGCCAGTGTTGCTTTAGAACTGAAAAAAACAACAGGTAAAGGCGATGCCTTTATTGTTGTGGCATCTGAAAATCCGATTACGGAAAATCCTGTAGACGGAACCGTGTATGGGGTAGGTGATGAATTGGCAGGAGGAATCGTGATTGGTGTAGAGGAAGACTTGAGATGGGACAGTTACACCGTTGAACATAGCGACCGCTATGAAAACGAGTTGAAAAGCAATACCAAATACTATTATGCGGTTTGGTTCTACAACTACCAATGTGCAGGAGACAACAAATACGGAGCAGCGATAACAGCTGAAACCACAACCCTTACTTCGGCTCCGGAATCTTTGGAATTTACCGCCGTAAGCCTGTCGGAAATCAAGCTGAAAGCAACTGCCAATAGTTTTGGGCAAGATATATTGATTGCTGTAACCAACGAACATACTACAGATGGAACCGGCGTGAATATTGTAATGAAGGGTGAATTCGGTATTCCTGCCGCAGATGCCCGGGTTGGAGATGATCTTTTATCGGAATACGATGAGCCTGCAGGAAAAGTTATCTATGTAGGACCTGCCGGTACTGAAATTACTTTTAGCGATGTAACTGATAACAAAATCTATCACTTCGGAGCGTTCTCCAAAGGAACTGACGGAAAGTATTCTACCGTATTTGCACAAGCGGATACCATCAGCCCTGCCAAGATGCCGTTCTTTGAAGATTTTTCCAATATGATACCTTTCTCAATGCCGGTAGGCTGGGTGGGTACAGATCCGGATTTTACGGTAAATCGTAATCCGAGGAATCTGCAATATACATTCCCTGAGAATACGGGTACGGTACAAGAAGTCAATCTGGTATTGCCCCCTATGGATTATCCGGACAAGCCGCTTCGCCTCATTATGGATTACAATATGAGGATATTTGTGAACCGTATGTGGGCTGGCTATGATTCCGGTATGTGGGAAGAAACGGATTCTATCGTTTTTGAAGTAAGCAAAGATGGAGGGGAAACATATACGCCTTCGTATGCCATTACTCAAGCTAATGCGGATCAGTTCGCTTCACAAAATGACTACAAGATACGTACGGTTACGATAAGAGGACTGGAAGGAGCTACGCAAGGTAAAGTACGTATACGTTGGCATATTAACAAAAACAGTCCCGCGATGACAATCCAGTCAATAGAGCTTATGGCGGTGCCCGATTGCGATTATCCGTCGATGGTAACGGTAGATCCCGGGTCTATTGTTGGCGACAAGGCTTCGGTTGAGTGGGTTGCCGGCGAAAGCGGCGAAAGTGCATGGAATATCAGTTATGCCCTTAAAACGGGAACTGGCTTTGGAAACTGGAGCGAGCCTCTCTTGATAGATCAGAAGCCTTATCAGTTAGAAAATTTGGCAGTAAATCAAACTTACAAGGTTCGTGTTCAGGCAGTTTGCGGTGTGGGACAAATTAGCGAATGGGTGGAATCCGCAGAATTTACCAGCGGTTGGACTACTCCCTTTATTGAAGATTTTGACAATGTTCCGATGGAACAGGTTGGTTGGAGAATATCGATGAAATTCCCTAATCAATGGTTCGCATTTATAGGAGATGAAAAAGAGGGAATCTTTACTCCGGCTGATATGTACTCTACGGAACTGACCGAGTACGTTAGTTATCTTGAGTGGAAAACCGACGAACAAGCTATGCCGGGATATGGTTACAATGGGTCTTTGGCATATCCGATGAATCAATTGGACGGTACGGTATTATTGCAGCTACCTGTTGTTCATTTGGATGAAACCGATGATGCCAAATTTGTATTCGATGCTGCTTTTGGAGCCATAGAAAACGATGAATTTGCAGTAGCCACCGAAACGGATTCCGAGTTTGGCATGATGGTTTTGGTATCTCAAGACAAAGGAAAGACTTTTGTTGTTGCCGATGCCTTGCAGACTTGGGATAACGAAGATTTGGTCGCTTTGGGCGGTTTAACGGAAGTTGAAGTTGATTTGAGCGACTACCAAGGAGAGGATATAGTTCTTGCATTGGCTGTAACCGGTCGTTATGACTATGCTTTAGACAGACAATATCTCTGGATAGACAATATGGGTGTTCTTCTTGATTGCGCTGAGGCAAAGGGGCTGAAAGTTGAAAATATTACCGAAACAACGGCTCAAATAAGCTGGCAGCAAGATCCGCTTGTAGACGAATGGATTGTAAAGGTATCTGATGGAAATACCTCCAACCGAGTTGCAACTGAAGAAAATAGCATTGAACTGACCGATTTGGTTAAGGCTACCCGCTATACTGTAGCTGTAGCTCGTCTTTGCGGAGAAGATACATCTGCTTGGGCTTCGGTTAACTTTACCACTGCCGGTGTGGAATGTGATCAGATTACCAATGTGGCTGTAAGCGAAATTACCCGTAATTCGGCTAAACTTACTTGGACGGGCGACGCTTTAAGTTACAGAATACGTATACGTAAGGCAGGCAGCGGGGATGCATGGACAATTTTTACGGCACAGACCGAAGAATATGTACTTAAGCCTCTCTTGCCCCTGACCGAATATGAGGGTGGTGTTCAGGCTCTTTGTGGCGATGCGGCTGCGGATACAAATGCGTATGTGAATTTTGAAAACTTTACGACACCCGACGTTACCTGCCTCTCGCCCGAAAATCTGAAGGCTGAACCTTCTTGGTATTATGTTAAACTTACTTGGGAAGGCGATGCCGAAAACTATCAGGTATCTTATAGAAGAGACGGAAGCACGGCTGTTTTGGGAACCTTTAATGTGGCCGGTAAAGAATACACCTTAACCGGTTTGGAAGAAAAGACACCGTATCAGGCTCGTGTACGCAGTGCCTGCGGCGAAGGTGATACTAGTGCATGGTGCGAATGGATTACCTTTACCACTACCGAAACACCGGCTTGTCCTGTTCCTACCGGTTTGAAAGCGGAATCGATTACCATCAACTCCGCTGCGCTGTCTTGGGCTTGCGAAGATGAAGATGCAGCGTTTATCTTGCGTTTCCGTGCTTCTGCCGCCACTTCTTGGGACAGCGTTAAGAATCTTACCGTGATGAACTACGAATTGAAAGAACTGGAAGCAAATACGGCTTACACTTGGTCTGTAATGTCGGCTTGCTCCGAAAACCGCTATAGCGGTTGGGCAACGGCAGCCTCTTTTACCACTTTGGAAGAAACGGCAAATGAAAACTATGCTTCTGCCGATCTCCGGGTGGTAACGGGCAAAGGTCAGATTCATATCCTCAATCCTTCGGCTATGATGATTGATCGTGTCCGCATTTTGGGAACCGACGGTGTTATGCTCGAAAATTACAGGATTGGCAGCAATGAAAATGTTATCATTAGAACCAATCAGTCGATGCGTGTTGTGGTGCTGCTTGTAGAAAGCGGAAACCAGATACTGCGTTACAAGGTTTTGTTGCCGTAATGCCATAACCTAAAAATGAAAGAAAGGGGGCGGATTTATCCGCCCCCTTTCTTTTTATGCCCAAATTAGGAAAAAGTGTATCTTTGCCACCGATTAGTGGAAAGATTTGGCTGCTTGCTACCACGTTAAAAAAAGCTAAAACGCATTCTATTCTTGCTTTTTCGCACGTTTCAGGCTGCCGTAAATCCGCTTTTAGACTGTTTAACCTTATAGCATTACTGAAATGTCGTATCTGTTTACATCCGAATCGGTTTCGGCAGGACATCCGGACAAGGTTGCCGATATGATTTCCGATTCTTTGCTCGATGAATTCTTGCGTCAGGACCCCGATGCCAAGGTGGCTTGCGAAACTTTGGTTACCACAGGCTTGGTGATATGTGCCGGGGAGGTAAAGACGGAGGGCTATGTGGATATACAGCAAACCGCCCGCGATACGGTTCGCGAAATAGGATACACCAAAGGCGAATACCAGTTTGAAAGCAATTCCTGCGGTGTGATTTCCACCATTCACAGTCAGTCGCCCGATATAAACCAAGGGGTGGAGCGTAAAAAAGAAGAAGAACAGGGCGCCGGCGACCAAGGCTTGATGTTTGGCTATGCCTGCCGCGATACGGAAGAATATATGCCGCTTCCTATCTATTTGGCGCACGAAATACTTAAGGAGTTAGACGCCATTCGCAAGGCGGGCAGGAAAATGCCTTATCTGCGCCCTGATGCCAAGAGTCAGGTAACGATTCGTTACTCCGACAACGGACAGCCCGAGGGTATCGACACTTTGGTCCTTTCCTGTCAGCACGATGAGTTTGACAGCGAAAAGAAGATGTTGGAAAAAATTACCGACGATGTACGCAATATCCTTATTCCCTCGCTCTTGAAGAAGATGCCCAAGAATATCAAAGATCTGTTTGCTAAAAAATACAAGTTGTTCGTGAACCCTACCGGCAAGTTCGTTATAGGCGGACCGCACGGCGATACGGGGCTTACCGGGCGCAAGATTATTGTAGATACATATGGGGGCAGGTCGGCGCACGGCGGCGGCGCGTTTTCGGGCAAGGATTCGTCTAAGGTAGACCGCTCGGCGGCTTACGCCATGCGCCATATCGCCAAAAATCTGGTGGCGGCGGGCGTTTGCGATCAGGTAATGGTTCAGGTAGCCTACGCTATAGGCGTGGCGCAGCCTGTGGGGCTTTACGTAAACACTTTCGGAACTTCGCACGTGGCGCAGAGCGACGGAGAGATAGCCGAAACGATCCGCAAGAACGTAGATTTGCGCCCATACGCTATTGTAAAACGCTTTGGTTTGCGCAACCCCATATTCAAACCTACCGCAAGTTACGGTCATTTCGGCAGAAAGCCGTATAAGCAGGAAGTAGAGGTATTTTACAAGGATGCCGAAACCAAGGTAAGGAAATCGGGAAAGACCGAAAGGTATTTCAAAACCGTAGAGTTCTTTGCATGGGAAAAGACCGATTTGGCGGCATCTTTCAAAAAACTTTTCAGATAGATGGAATATATCCTCAAGAATGCCTTTTTAATTAACGAGGGCAAGTGCGAAAAAGGCGGATTGCAGATTAGAGACGGCAAGATTGCCGCCCTTTGGAGCGGAAACGTACCGCAAGAAATTTCCGCGCATACGAACTCTTGCAAGGAGGAGATAGACTTGCAGGGAGCCTGTATTTTTCCCGGCATTATCGACGATCATGTGCATTTCAGGCAGCCCGGACTTACCCACAAGGGCAGTATCGCTTCTGAATCGGCGGCGGCACTCAGGGGAGGGGTAACTTCCTTTATGGATATGCCCAACACCAAGCCTCAGACCCTTACCCAAGAGCTTTTGCAGCAGAAATACGATATGGCAGCGCAGGACAGCCTTATAAACTATTCCTTTTATATGGGCTGCAGTGAAGACAATCTGCACGAGGTTCTGAGCACCGACCCGCACAAGGTTTGCGGCATCAAGCTGTTTTTGGGTTCGTCTACCGGCAATATGTTGGTTCGCGACCCGCAATACCTGCAAACTCTTTTCAAAGAAGCGCCCGCTTTGATTGCCGTGCATGCCGAAGACGAAGCGATTATAAGCCGCAATACGGCTGTTTTTAGAGAAAAATACGGCTTAAACGCCCCTTTCTCGGTTCATCCGCAGATAAGGAGCGCGGCGGCGTGCCTTAAATCGTCTTCTTTTGCGGCGGTTTTGGCGCAACAATACAATACGAGGCTGCATATATTGCATATCTCCACCAAAGAAGAACTGGATTTGCTTCAAGAGGGGCTTATTTCGGGCGAGGTATGTACCAATTACCTTTGGTTCAGCCGGGAAGACTATAAGCAAAAAACTTGGCGTATCAAGTGCAATCCCGCCATCAAGACGATGGAAGACCGTCAGGCTTTGCGCCTTGCCGTAATGGAGGGCAAGGTAACTGTGGGAACCGACCACGCTCCCCATACGGAGGCAGAAAAGAACAAGCCCTATTTTGAATGTCCGTCGGGAACGCCCGGCGTGCAGCACGCTTTGCCTTTGATGCTTGAATTGGCATATAGGGGAGAGTTTGGCTTACCCGAAATAGCGGAGGCGATGTGCCATTGTCCGGCACGGATTTTCGGCATAGAGAACCGAGGTTTTTTACGTATCGGCTATGTCGCCGACCTTGCCATTGTTGACCCTCGGCAAGAATGGAGGGTGGAAGCGTCGAATATCGCCTATGCCTGTGGCTGGAGCCCGCTTGAGGGGCAGGATTTGCACGGACAGGTAAAAATGACTTTTGTAAACGGCAGGCTCGTTTATCGGGACGGCAATATCTTAGAACCCTCTTATCGCGGAGAACGATTGCTTTTTAACCCGCCCTCACTTTAGAATCTCCAATTTGGCGAACTTGGTGAGCAAGGTTTTTTCGCCCACACCCGGCGTATCGAATTTTACCGTAACCTTTCCGTTGGCACCCTCGCCGTCGGTAGAAACCACGCTTCCTGTTCCGAACTTGGCATGTCTTACCCTCGCTCCGGCTACCAAACCTGTAATTGAACCGGCATCTCCGGAAGCCGAACCGGCAGGTCTTGCTGCATTTACTTCCGAAAGTTTTTTGAACTTGCCCGAACTTAAGTCGGGTTTAGGCTGTTTGAATACAACGGTTCTTTCGGGGCGTTTCATAGGAGCCCAATCGGAATAATCGTCGTTGAAACCGATATTTTCAAAGGGATTGGTTTGCAGCAGACCGGGGTTTTCTATGTGGGAACTGTCTAATTCCAACAGAAAGCGGCTCGGTTCACAAAAATCGGGTTCTCCCCAGCGCATACGGTGGTTGGCGAAAGAAAGCCATAGTCCTTTTTCGGCGCGGGTAACGGCAACGTAAAACAAGCGGCGTTCTTCTTCTACCTCCTCGCGCGTATTGAGGCTTTGTGCGGCAGGAAACAGGTTTTCTTCGCAACCTGCCACAAAAACGTAGGGAAATTCCAGCCCTTTTGCCGCATGAACGGTCATAAGCGTAACCTTGTCGGCTTCGGGATCGTCCTTTTTGTCGTCTTGGTCGGTAAGCAATGCCACATCCTGTAAAAAGCGGTCGAGCGTAACGGTGCCCTCTATCGCCACCATTTCGCCTGTTTCTTCGTCTACCATAAGCGGGTCTTCCTCGCAGAACGACTTTACCGCATTAAGCAATTCTTCTACGTTATTGATGCGGTTCTCGCTTTCGGGCGTGTTTTCTTGCTTGTATTCGTTGTATAGACCGCTGGCGTTCCAAATCAGGTTTGCCATTTCAAAGGCGTCGGTTTGATGAAAACGGGCGTTCAATCCCAAAATCATATCCGTAAGGTTGGCAAGTTTGGCGCGTGTGCCCGAATTAACGGCATTTGCCACCGAATCTCTAAAAGAAAGCAAGGTTTCGGTAGAGGAAAAGGCTTCTGCGGGAGCACCCATATTGAGCAGCAGGCGGCGCATGGATTCGTTGATTTCGGGTAGGGCGGGTTTGGTTTCGGAACGCAGGCAGAGTATGCCTTCCCAGATACCGCCGCCGCACAAAGCACCCAATAACCGCAGGCGGGCAATGGTGGTATCGCCTATACCTCTTGACGGATTGTTGATGCAGCGCAAAAGCGATTCTTCGTCTTTGGGATTGCCTACCCAGCGAAAATAGGATATAAGGTCTTTGATTTCCTTTCGGCGGTAAAAGCTCAGACCTCCGTAGATGCGGTAGGGAATATTGAGTTTACGTAAGGCATCTTCTATGAGTTTACTTTGGCTGTTGGTACGGTACAGCACGGCAAAATCCTTAGGTCTTGCCTGATTTTCCATGCGTATCTGAAATAGTTTGTGCGCTATGTTGTCGCCCTCTTCCCTATCGCCTGCGGAGCGCATCAGGCTTACTTTGTTGCCCTCCTCGTTGTCGGTCCATATCTTTTTGGGAATACGGTCTTTGTTGTTTTCTATAATCGAGTTGGAAAGCGCCACGATATGCCCGGTAGAACGGTAGTTCTGTTCCAGCTTGAATTTTTTCATCTGCGGGTAGTCGGTCTCAAAATTGAGGATATTCTGTATGTTGGCGCCGCGAAAACTGTAAATGCTCTGCGAATCGTCGCCCACCACGCAAATGTTCTGATGTGCGGCGGCAAGTTTCTTTACAATCAGGTATTGGGCATAGTTGGTGTCTTGATACTCGTCTACCATAATGTAACGGAAACGCTTTTGGTATTTGTGCAGCGTTTCGGGAAAATCCCTGAAAAGCACGTTGGTGTTGAACAGCAGGTCGTCAAAATCCATAATCGAAGCCTGCCGCATACGGCGGTCGTATTCAAGAAAGATACGTCCCGTTTCGGGCAGGTTCATCCGTTTGTCTTCTTCATAAAAAGCGTGGGTTTCGCTGTAGTATTGGGCGGATATAAGGCTGTTCTTTGCCATCGAGATACGGTAAAGGATCCGGGAATCCTTGTATTGCTTAGGGTCGAGGTTAAAATCCTTTACAATTTTTTTAATGAGCGATTTACAGTCGTCGGTATCGTAAATGTTAAAGGTTTTCTGATACCCGATGAGTTCTGCCTCGGCGTGCAGTATCTTAGAAAAAATGGAATGGAAAGTGCCCATCCACAGCGAGCGGGCGTCGGGACCTACCAAAGAGGTGATGCGGGCTTCCATTTCGCGGGCGGCTTTGTTGGTAAAGGTAAGAGCCAATATGCGGAAAGGGTCGCACCCCTGTTCTATGAGATGGGCTATGCGGTAAGTAAGCGTGCGGGTTTTGCCTGAACCGGCGCCGGCAATGATCATTACCGGACCTTCGATTTGTTGCGCTGCTGCCCGCTGCTCCTGATTAAGACTGTCTAATAAGCTCATTTTGTTTTGTTTGTGTGTAAAGTGGGAATGGCAGCACAAAGGTAGTGGAAAAATGGAAATGTGCCGTTTTTTTTCCTACTTTTGCGCTATCTGTTTACTGTTATGGAAATAAAACTTTTGGATAAACGCAATTCTTGGTTTTTGCGTTTTATGTCGGAACTCCGTGATCGCGATATACAGCGGGATCCGATGCGTTTTCGTGAGAATCTGCGGCGTATAGGTCAAATCTTTGCCTATGAAATCAGCAAGGAAATGGAGTACCAGTTGCAGACGGTGCAGACTCCCTTGGGCGAAAAGGCAATGAATCTGCCGGTGGAAGACCCTGTGGTGGCAAGCATATTACGCGCCGGATTGCCTTTGCACGAAGGGGTGCTTTCGTTTTTTGACCGCGCCGGCAACGCCTTTATTTCGGCATACCGCAAGCACGACGAAACGGGAGCTTTCCAAATTAAGATGGATTACGTTTCCTGTCCTGACTTGGAAAACAGAACGCTTATACTGTGCGACCCCATGCTGGCTACAGGTTCTTCGATGGCTATCTGCTACCGTTCCCTGTTAGACTACGGAACGCCCGGGCATACGCACTTGGTTTCGATAATTGCCGCCGCCGAAGGTATTGAGTATTTGCAGAAGCAGATACCCTCCGACAACTGCACTTTATGGATAGGCTCGGTTGACGAGGAACTCACCGCCCAGTCTTATATCGTGCCGGGCTTGGGCGATGCGGGCGATTTGGCATTTGGCTGCAAGCTGCAAAATTAGAGACCTGAGCCATGCTGCTGCTTATTATATATCTGCTTTTGGCTCTCTGCGTGTCGTTTGTCTGCTCGGTTTTAGAAGCCGTATTGCTTTCCACGCCGCTTTCCTATATGGAAGTAATCAAGGCAAACGTAAAGATGCAGGCTGTCAAAGAGGGTATTACCCGCCATCTGCACCGAAAGTTACACTCTGTTCTGATTTTTGTAAAGCTTAAAGACAATATAGGCCGTTCCCTGTCTTCTATCCTTTCGCTCAACACGGTTGCCAACACTATAGGCGCGGCGGGCGTGGGAGCGCAAAGTGCCAAGGTTTTCGGCAACGCTTATGTGGGCATAGCTTCGGTAATCCTTACATTCGCCATCTTGGTGTTTTCCGAAATCCTGCCCAAAAGCCTCGGTGCCCGCTATTGGCGCAAACTCTGCCTGTTTGCAGGGCGTGTAATCTGCGTGTTGGTATGGATTTGCTATCCTTTGGTAATTCTTTCCGACGGCATCTCTTGGTTGGTTACAAGGGGCAAGAAAGATCCGGGCGTGAGCCGTGAAGAGGTTTCCGCCTTGGTGAACATAGGTTCTAAGGAAGGTATCTTTTCGCACGAAGAATTGCATGGGCTTCGCAGTATGTTGGACTTGCGGAACTTGCGTGTGCGCGACATCATGACCCCGCGTATGGTTGCCGTTACGGCTTGCGAGGAAATGACCTTGGGCGAGTTCTACCGCGAAAAAAACTATCTGAAATATTCGCGTATTCCTGTTTACGAAGAAGAAAATCCGGATAAGATTACAGGCTTTGTATTGCTCAAACACGTGTTTGAACAGTTGGCGGCAGACCGTTTCGACTTAAAGCTGAAATCTATCAAACGCCCCATTTTCGTGGCGGTAGAAAGTCAAAAACTGCTTTCGCTCTGGAACCGTATGCAGCAAACGCCCAACGAGGAAAACACACCGCATCCGGGTCGCAAGAAACGCGAGCAGATTGCTATGGTGGTAGACGAATACGGCAGTTTTGTGGGAATCGTTACCGTAGAAGATATGGTGGAAACGATGTTGGGTATGGAAATCGTAGACGAAAAAGACACGATTACCGATATGCAGCAATATGCCCGCCAAAAGTGGGTTTCTTCCAGAACCTATCACCGCATAGACCAAGAAGACGACGGTAAATAAAAACGCCTTAGTAGCGGATATTGTCTATTAGCCGCACCTTTCCCATCCATACCACGATAAAACCTACGTTTCCTGCCGCCGGCTCGGTATCGGGCACGCTTTGCAGGCTGTCGGGGCGCGCTATTTCAAAATATTCCAGTTCCATTTCGGGAACGGCGGCAATTTGGGCACACACAAAATCCTTAAGCTCGCGGCAAGTTTGGTTCGCCATTTGGGTGCTTTTTTTCAAAGTGGCGTAGATTTCGGGAGCCAAGGCGCGGTGTCGGGGCGTAAGCAGGGCATTGCGGCTGCTCAATGCCAAACCGTCTTCGGCGCGTTGGATAGGGCAGGGAACAATGCGGGTATGGATGCCCATCTGCCGCACCAGGTCTTGTATAACCGCCACTTGCTGAAAGTCTTTTTCGCCAAAATAGGCATTGTCGGGCTTAATCAGCTCAAACAACAAGCCAACCACTACCCCCACACCCTTAAAGTGTCCCGGTCGTTGCGCCCCTTCCATTACCGTTTCCAAAGCCCCGAAAGAATACGATTTTACGGCTTCTCCCTGCGGATACATTTCTTCTTCGGAGGGGGCGAAAACAAGGTCGCAGCCGTTCTGTTCAAGCAGTTTTCTATCGGCTTCAAAATTGCGGGGATAGTTCTTGAGATCGTCGGGATTGTTGAATTGTATAGGGTTTACAAATACACTCGCGGCAAAAATATCGTTTTCGGCGCGGGCACGCTTAAAAAGAGAGGCGTGTCCTTGGTGCAAGGCTCCCATTGTGGGAACAAAGCCTATGGAACCTTTGGGTAAAGAACTCAAAGCCTGCGCGAGTTCTTTTTTAGTTTTGCAGACAATCATGATTTTACGCTTGTGCGTGGTTTGGAAATTTCTTGAAACAGTTCAAAAAGGGTGGCTACCGGAACCGTTTTGGAGCGGTATTTATCTTCTAAACCTTTCAGTCCGTATTTTGAAACGAAGATGCGTTCAAATCCTAATTTTTCGGCTTCCGCCAAACGCTGTTCGAGCCTGCTCACAGGGCGGATCTCGCCTGTCAGCCCCACTTCGGCGGCAAAGCAATATTTTGGGTTGAGGGGTATATCCTGCCCCGAGCTCAATACGGCGGCGATAACGGCAAGGTCTATGGCAGGGTCGTCTACCCGCAAGCCTCCGGCTATGTTCAAAAACACATCCTTTTGGTTCAGTCGGGCTCCGCAACGTTTTTCGAGCACGGCAAGCAACATATTGAGCCGCCTTAAGTCAAAGCCGGTGGCTGAACGCTGGGGAACGGTGTAGGCGGTGGGGCTAACCAATGCCTGCACTTCTATCATAATGGGGCGCAAACCCTCCAGTGTGGCGGCAATTGCCGTTCCGCTCAACTGCTCTTCGCGTTGGGAGAGCAATATTTCGGAAGGATTTTCTACCTGCCGTAATCCGTCGCCCTGCATTTCGTAGATGCCTATCTCGTTGGTGCTGCCAAAACGGTTCTTGACCGAGCGAAGTATGCGGTAACCGTAATTGCGGTCGCCCTCAAAGTGCAAGACGGTATCTACAATATGTTCTAAAATCTTGGGACCCGCTAAATTGCCGTCTTTGGTGATATGCCCTATAACGAACACGCTCACGCCCGATTCTTTGGCATAGCGTTGCAGCTGGGCGGCACATTCCTTGATTTGCGAGATGCTGCCTGCCGAGGCGTCGATAGCGGAGGTATAGAGGGTCTGTATGGAATCCGCCACCAGAATATCGGGCTGTAGGTCGGCGGCTTGTGCAAAAATATCGTCAAGATGCGTTTCGGTAAGGATAAAGCAGTTGTTGGGATTCAATCCAAGTCTTTCGGCACGCATCTTAAGCTGTTGACCGCTCTCCTCGCCGCTTACGTACAGAATCTTTTGTTCTCCGGGAATCTGCAATGCCACCTGCAACATCAGCGTGGACTTGCCGATGCCGGGCTCACCCCCTATAAGCACGAAAGAGCCGGGTACCAGACCTCCGCCCAGCACGCGGTTAAGCTCGCGGTTGCCGGTATCGGTGCGCGCTAAGGCATGGCTTTCTATATCGCCTATGCGTACCGGTTTACTCTTTGCCTGTGCCGATGGGGAATAATTGCTTTTCCATGCTTGCGTTGGCGGATTACGCTCGATAACCTCTTCCGTATAGGTGTTCCATTCTCCGCAGGCAGGACAGCGACCCACCCATTTGGGCGACTGCGCCCCGCAGTTGGAGCAGAAAAAGGCAGTTTTTGTTTTGGCGGTTTTTGCCATAATGCGGTATTCCTTATTTAAGATCGCTGCCGATAAGCCGCAAAAATTCCATACGGGTTTTGGAATCGCTTAAGAAGCCTCCCGTAAAATCGGAGGTGGTGGTAACTGAATTTTGTTTCTGCACCCCGCGCATCGACATACAAAGGTGTTGCGCCTCAATCACTACGGCAACTCCTAATGGATTGAGAGCCTTTTGAATACACTCCTTAATCTGCGTGGTAAGCCTTTCCTGCACCTGCAAGCGGCGGGCAAACACGTCTACAATGCGGGGTATCTTGCTCAGCCCGACGATATGGCCGTTGGGTATGTAGGCTACGTGCGCCTTACCGAAAAAGGGCAGCATGTGGTGCTCGCAAAGGGAGTAGATTTCAATATCCTTAACGATAACCATCTGCTTATAGTCTTCTTTGAACATGGCGCTTTTTAGAATCGCCACCGGGTCCTGATCATAACCTTGCGTAAGGAATCGCATGGCTTTTGCCACACGCATGGGGGTTGCCAATAAACCCTCCCTGCCGGAATCCTCTCCCAGCAGATCCAATATGGCTTTGTAGTGCTCCGCTAACTTATTTTCCTTATCCATTGCTTTTTGAATCATCAATAGTAGTCGCAAAGGTATTTTTTTTTTCGCAAACTTGCCCCGACAGCAAGGCAAGGGGGCGGATTTTCCGGATTAAGGGGCAAAGGGCTTGTGTAAATAAAAATATTAACGTACCTTTGCGCTCCCAAATTGAATTAAGGAGAAGTAGCGATATGTACTTGACAGCAGAAAGAAAACAAGAAATTTTTAAGACCCACGGCGGTTCAGAAAAGAACACAGGCAGCGCAGAAAGCCAAATCGCCTTGTTTACGGAAAGGATTCTTCACCTGTCCGAACACGTTAAGGCAAACAAACAAGACCAGTTTACCCAACGTTCTTTGGTTCGTTTAGTTGGTAAGCGTCGTAAAATGCTTGATTATCTCAAAGAAAGAGATATTGAACGCTACCGTGCGATTCTGCAGAAACTGAAACTCCGTAAGTAATCATAGGGCTACGGATGGCTCGGAATACAGGAAGGCAATTATGTTATGTAATTGCCTTTTTGTGTTTTTATTCTCTGAAAATCAGAAAACTCAGCTATATGTAAATGCGCTCCGGCGAAAATTCGCTTAAACGGAGCAGAAATTCAATGTTATGGAATTAGGTATTCAAAAAAAGTTCAACCTGCCCGACGGTCGGGAGGTGATTGTGGAAACAGGCAAACTTGCCAAGCAAGCCGATGGTTCGGCAGTGGTAAAATGTGGTGATACCGTGCTTTTAGCTACGGTATGCAGCAAAACCGAAGTGGGAGAAAATGTTGATTTTATGCCGCTTACGGTTGATTATCAAGAAAAATACGCCTCCGTAGGACGCTTTCCCGGCGGGTTTTTCAAACGCGAAGCCCGTCTTTCGGAATATGAAATTTTAATTTCCCGTTTGATCGACAGGGCATTGCGTCCCCTTTTCCCCGATAACTACCATGCCGATACTCAAGTATTGGTTTACCTTATTTCGGGCGACCGCAACAACCTGCCCGATGCTTTTGCTGCGCTTGCCGCTTCTACGGCTCTCACCATTTCCGATATTCCGTTTAACGGTCCTATATCCGAAGTACGTGTAGCCCGCGTTAACGGTCAGTTCGTGATTAACCCTTCGGTGGCACAGATGGAACAGGCGGATTTGGAATTGATGGTGGGTGCCACGATCAACGACATATCGATGGTAGAGGGCGAAATGAAGGAAGTGAGCGAAGAGGTGATGATAGAAGCCCTTAAGGTGGCTCACGAAGCCATTAAGGTTCAATGCCAGATGCAGATTGATTTGGCAAAGGAAATAGGTAAGCCCAAACGCGAATACTGCCACGAAACCAACGACGAAGCCTTGAAAGCTTTGGTTCGCGAAAAATGTTATCAGAAATGTTACGACTGCGCCCGCGAATGTGTAGCCGATAAAAAACTCCGCGCTCAAAAAATCGACGCGATCAAGAAAGCCTTTATCGAAGAAAACTTTACCCCCGAAACCCTCGAGGGTAAGGAATTTATGATTTCGCGCTATTTTCACGATGTTCACCGTGACGCGGTTCGCGATATGATACTTAAAGAAAGAATCCGTCTCGACGGTCGCGGACTGGAAGACATCCGTCCTATCTGGTGCGAAGTGGATGTGCTGCCCGGCCCTCACGGTTCCTCTATCTTTACTCGTGGCGAAACCCAGTCGCTGAGCACGGTTACCTTGGGTTCCAAGTTAGACGAACAGATTATAGACGGTGCGATTGTAGAAGGCAAGAACAACTTTTTGCTGCACTACAACTTTCCTCCTTTCGCCACCGGCGAAGTAAAACCGGTTCGTGGCACGGGTCGTCGCGAAATAGGTCATGGTAACCTCGCCATGCGTGCCCTTAAGCAAGTGTTGCCTACCGGAGAAGAAAATCCTTATACAATCCGTGTGGTTTCCGATATTCTCGAATCCAACGGTTCTTCTTCTATGGCTACCGTTTGCGCCGGCTGTCTTGCCTTGATGGATGCCGGGGTAAAAATCAGCAGACCTGTGAGCGGTATCGCTATGGGTTTGATTACCGACCCCAAGACAGGTGCGTATGCGGTTCTTTCCGATATTTTGGGAGATGAAGACCACTTGGGAGATATGGACTTTAAGGTTTGCGGAACGCCTGATGGTATTACCGCCTGTCAGATGGATATAAAGATTGACGGTCTGTCTTACGAAATTCTCGGCAAGGCGTTGGCACAGGCTCATAGAGGTCGCGCCCATATCTTGGGTAAGATGCTCGAAGTGATGCCGCAGCCGCGCGAAGACTACAAACCCCACGCTCCGCGTATCGTTCAGATTCGTATTCCCCGCGAGTTTATCGGTGCCGTTATCGGAACAGGAGGCAAGGTTATTCAGGAAATGCAGCGCGAAAGCGGATGCGATATTTCTATCGAAGAAGTTGGCGAATTCGGCATTGTGGATATTGCCGGCAGCAACAAGGAAGGTTTGGATATGGTATTGGCGCGTATCAACGCCCTTACCGCCGTGCCCGAAGTTGGCGAAGTTTACGAGGGTACGGTAAAATCCATTCAGCCTTTCGGTGCCTTTGTAGAAATTCTGCCCGGAAAAGACGGTTTGCTGCACGTTTCCGAAATTAGCTGGAACCGTGTGGAACGTGTGGAAGATGTGTTGCACGAAGGCGACAAGATAACGGTAAAGCTGATTGAGGTGGATGCCCGCACAGGCAAGCTGCGTCTTAGCCGCCGTGCCTTGGAACCCAAACCTGCCGGTTATGTGGAACCGCGCCGCGAACCGCGTGAGCCGCGTGAACCGCGTGGTGAACGTCGCGGAGGTTTTGATCGCCACGACCGTCAGGAACGTCCCCGCCCGGAAAACCGCCTGAGCGCACCCAAACTGCGTGGCAGCAACGAAAGTTTCAATCCCTCCGACGATATGATGTAGTCGAAAGGAATTTGTATAAAAAAGGGCGATGTGAAACATCGCCCTTTTTTTGTATCTCATAAAATTATCAATGCGTCTCGATTTTTGTTATTTTTACAATCGAATTATAAAATGATATGTTAACTATAAATACAATGAAACGATTATTGGTGTTGGTTTTGGTCTTGTTTCAAGGGGTGGTGTTGGCACAATTAAAAACCTACAAGGGACCTTTTGCTGAGGGTTTGGCGACTTATACATATAAGGAAGATGGATTAAATCGAATCTTTGAGGGAAAGTTTTCATACACATCAAGTAATGGACAAGTATCTATGTCCGGTAACTATATCAATGATAGGAAAAACGGATTGTGGAAAATCAATTGTGATGGTTTTTATGAAGAGATAAATTATGAAGAAGGAGGAAGACACGGAAACTATCAACTAAAATATGGGAAAAACGAAGATACAATGCGCATCAAAGCTCACTTTACGCATGGGAATCTGGATTCTATGAACTTCTTCATGACAACTACTAACGGACGGAGTATACAGGGTGAATATAATCCATATAAAAATACGAACATTTGGTCCCATATGCGATATAGCAAATATATATTCAATCAATACTTTTATAAAGGAATATATATAGGTAATACACTTTACGACAACAGTACAGGAGATTGGGGTGGTGAATTCAAGCCAGAAGATATGATAATACTTTCTATGTTTATGGATACTCTTGCCAAATATAACTTTCAGTATGATGGTCAATATTATCTTCTTAAGAATAAAAAAAGTGAATACTACAAGAAATTATATTATATTACTGATGTTTTTTCTAAAGTGCCGGAGTATTTTAACGAAATAGCCTACTTTTTTATATATGAATTTCATCAAAGGTTCTTTTCCTCTTCTTTATTGAGAGGTGAAATGCGTATACTATTAAATTATACACTCTGTTTTGAGATAGTGGAAGATGAAATAAAGACTAAAGCTGAAAAAGAACGGATAGAAAGGGAGCAACGAGAAAAAGAACGGAAGAAGGCAGAAGAAATTTCCAAATTTGAAAAAACAGAATATGGAAGATTAATCAAGGCACTTAAGCCTTTTGCGGAAGAATCAGAGAAAATATTTGAAAATGCAAAATATAGATATATCAAGTCTCGTATGATACAATGTTACTCAGTTTCAAATCCTATTTATATCGGAAACAGAGACCATGTATCAGTGTCTTTCAAATATTGGAAAGAAGATAGATATTGGAAAGAAGATAGTTATAGTTATAGAAGTTGTAATATCAATGAAATTCCCAAAGGATTGAAACGTTTTTCTATGTTTGCTATTCCAACTGCAGTAGTACTTATCAATGATCAATGGGTGGTTTCAGAGGCTGTTATTGTATATTATTACAACGGACCGGGCGGAGTGGTGTATAACTGGTTTGCTGATGGATTGAACCTAAATGATTATGTTTATGGTGCCAGGATGGGTGCGGATGAGAATGGAATGCTTGTTTCATCATCATTGTTTTGGATAACTGATGATTTTGGTTTTCATGCAACCCTAAAGGCTCCTTATCGCCATATTAGTTGCCCGATGCACCTGATTACACCGAGTACGAAATATAAAAGATCTCGAGTTTATTATACTAAATGGCAGAATCCGGCAGTATCCACCGAAGACTTTATGCGCTCTATCACGAAAGAAGAAGTGTTAAAATCCATAGGAGAACATTATAATTTTAAATAAGCAAATTATGTCTATCATTGAAAGAAACAGAACTCTGAGACCCTCTACAAGAAAGGTAACGTCTAAATCGTATAAGATTAATACGAAGAATGTTTCAGTTCAAGACGAATTGGTAGTGTATGTACATTCCGAACAAGAAGAGTTGATGGCGAGTTTTCATTTTTCGGGTCGGGATATCGCAGGAAAAGATTCGATACATTTTCGCTGGATAAACGATAGAATCGAGTGGGGAAAGTATGAATCTTTGATACAGAAACAAGAGAGATATTGATAAGGATCTTATCGTGAGCAGAACTCTTTCCAGATTCTTTCGTGGTCGAAGGCGAGGGGAGGGAGTTTCTCGATGGGGAACCATGCGGCTTGGGTGGCGTCGTCGCCGCCTTGTACGTCAGGCAGGCTTTCACATTTTATGCTTGCGTGGTAGACCATAGTTACCGTTCTGCCGCGAGGGTCGCGCTCCGGTTCACTGTAGGGGCGAAAAAACGAAGGTATCACGCCATAATCCTTAAGGCGGATTCCCGTTTCCTCCCGCAGTTCGCGCACCGCCGCCCATTCTAAGGTTTCGCTTTCGTCTACAAAGCCCCCCGGAAAGGCAAAACAATCCTTAAACGGCTCGTTCTGCCGCTTTATCAGGAGCAGGTAACGGCTTTGGTCGGGAAGTTGCGCCAAGAGAATAAAATCAGCCGTCAAGGCAGGGCGTGGGTAGGGGTAAGTGTAAGCCGTGCGCGGGCAACCCTCCACCACCAGCACCATTTCGCCTTTTGCCTCGTGCTGCCCGTAAAAATCCGCCAGTTCCTGAAGCGTTCCCCGTTTGTTTTCCGCATAAATCTTTGAAATTTCCCGGCACAGACAGGCTTTGCGTTCTCCCCCGAGAACCTGAACCAGTTGCTGCAAGGTTTTGGCAATGCGGTGAGGCGATTCGTAGAGTATAAACGTTCTTTCTTGAAACTTAAGTTGCTCCAGTCGGGCGTTCCTGCCTTTCTGATGAGGTAGAAAACCCTCAAAGGCAAAGCGTTCGCACGGCAGTCCCGACTGAACCAAAGCCGGCACGAAAGCCGTTGCACCCGGCAGACATTCCACTTCAATATCTTCCTGCACACAAGCCCGCGCCAACAGAAAACCGGGATCCGAGATACCCGGCGTACCGGCATCGGTAATTACGGCAATATCCTGCCCCTGTTTGAGCATATCCACCACCTGCTGGCAAATCTTGTGTTCGTTGAACTGGTGGTAGGAGCGGCAAGGCGTTTCTATGCCGTAATGCTGCAAGAGTTTTCCGCTGGTACGGGTATCTTCCGCCAAGATAAGGTCTGCCTCCCTCAACACGCTTTCTGCCCTATACGTGAGGTCTGCCAAATTACCTACCGGTGTGGGAACCAAAAACAGTTTTGCCATAGGTTTACGATTGTATGCGCGTTCTCTCTGCTAAAGCCATACCGCCCAGACACTCAGGGTGATAATGAGTATGAACAGCGTTTCTTTCAAAACACTTTGCCGTGTATAGATAATGCACTTGGTGCAGAAGAACGCTGTTGGAAAGAACAGTGGAAAACGGTGCGCCGGCGGCAGTTTTCCTGCAGAGAGCAGCACAAAAAGCACTAAATAGAAAAACATGATTGCCATTGCCGAAGACTTGCGCCTTTCTATCATTTCTAAATCTTGCATGAATTGGCGCGAAGAAATGAGCGAGAGCGTAGACAGAATCACGCAGAAAAGCAGCAGCACGCCCGGCAGTATGGAAATTTCGGAAAGATGGCTTATGGCGTGTCCGAAAACCTGAATCTGCGCCATATTCTGCGCCAAAAGGTTCTGACCGCTCAAAAAGTCGATGGCAGCCAAAATCAGGTAGGGCGTTCCCATACCTGTTATCGAAGTGAGCCACATATGCCAATTGCCCACCGCATAAACCAGCAGCACAATCAGCAGGCAGGGCAGGGTAAAGAATAAATCGGGAAAGAAAACCGTTGCCGCGCTCCAGAAAAAGGCGGCGTTGAACACATCCGGATAAGGGTTCTCTTTTCCGTACATATTGAAGGTGTAGTAAAAAGAGAGCAGAAAGAGAGGATAGACCCAGATTTGGGGCGTGTATGCCGTGCCTAAATGAGGAACCATCAGGCATAGGAAAATAATGCCTTGTATGCCCGGATTGCGCGAAACCTGTTGCCGCTGTACTACATAGCAGGCACCTGCCACCATAAGCAGGCTTACTGCCCAGCCGCCCCAGCCGGTACCGTTAAAGAAACCTTCCGATACAAACGCCTTGCCCCAAAGGATAAGCGAAACCAATATCAGCAGCCCGAATTGGAAAAGCAGGTTGTTTTTAGACAGTTTTATAAACATGGCAAGGGTTTTTGCTTTGCGAAAGTACAAAAAACGCGCGGAAAGGCGTCTAATTCCGCAGCCGGAAAGTGAGTGCGCCGCTCTGTTCTATATATTCTTCGGCAAGAAGGTAGCGCCAAAGTTGTTTCAAGACAGCTTCGCTTTCTTCGGGCAGCAGTTCTTCTAAATGCGATAGGTTAAAGTCTTTGTCTTGCAGGGCAGGCTGTATGTTTTCAAAAAGTTGTTTGAGCCTTTTTTCCGATACCGGGCGGGTCTTTCTTTCAAGGCAGACATCGCAGGTAGCGCAGTCCGCCCCCTTGTGCTCTCCGAAATATTGCAGCAGATAACGGCTGCGGCACAGATTCGTTTCCTGAACATAGCCCAGCATAGCGTCTAACTTTCGGGTGGCGTTTTCCTTGCGCCCGGCATACACATCGGGTTGCAGGAAAAGCGGCCCTTTTTCGCGGCGTTCCATCAAGAAGACGATGCTTCCTCCCTGCGGGGCAGGTTCATAAGAGAGCAGTTCCATACGATGCAGTTCCGAAAGCTTTTGGCATACCTTTTCGTAGGGGATTCCGAGCTTGGATGCCATAATTTTTTCATCAATGGGGGTGTAGTCCGAAAACAGTTTGCCTCCGTAAGAACGCAAGAGAAACTGTATGACAGGTTCCAAGGCAGGGTAGTCTACCGAGTGGCGGTAAAGGTTGTTGTAATCGGTGGTGATATGCACTTTTGCCGATTGTCGGGCTTGTTCCGAAATACGGAAAAAGCCTTCTTTTTCTAAGAACGAGAGAGCCGAAAAGGTTTCTGCCAAGGGCAGGTTGTAGGCGTGGGCAAATGCGGCGGTTTCAAAGGCAAAGGTCTGACCCGCTCCTGAACCGGGAGGAATGCAGAGGTAATTGCCCAAAGCCTCGTACACGCGGCGGATAAAGGTCATTCCGGGATAGGAACGGCTTAGGTTCTGCAGGGCATCGCTTTGGTCGGAGGGGTGATAGATAAGGAGGGCAAAAGCACGTTTGCCGTCGCGCCCCGCCCGCCCCGCTTCCTGAAAATATGCCTCTATGGTGTCCGGCAAATCTAAATGCACCACAAAGCGCACATCGGGTTTGTCTATGCCCATGCCGAAAGCGTTGGTGGCAACGATAACGCGGATTTGGTTGTCGATCCACTCCTGTTGGCATCGGGAACGCTGGGCATTGTCTAATCCTCCGTGATAAAAAGAGGCGGAGATGCCCCGCTGACGCAGCATGGCGGCTATCTCCACTGTTTTGCGGCGGTTGCGCACATACACGATGCCGCTGCCGCCCACTTTGCGGATAATGCGTTCCAAACGCCCCATCTTGTCTTCGTCGTAAATAACGTAGTAAGTGAGGTTGTCGCGCACAAAGCTTTTTTGAAAAACCTTGTGGGGGCGTATGCGTAACTTTTCCTGAATATCTAAAACCACGTCGGGCGTGGCAGTAGCGGTAAGCGCCAAAAGAGGCACACCGGGGAGGTATTCCCTCAGTTCGGCAATCTGTAGGTAGGGCGGTCTGAAATCATAGCCCCATTGCGACACACAATGCGCCTCGTCTACCGCAAGAAGGCACACCTGCATACGCTCCAGTTGCGCGAGAAACATCTTGTTGCGGCAACGCTCCGGCGATACGTAAAGAAATTTGATGCGGTTATGCACCGCCGCGTTAAAGATAAGTTCGGTTTCTTCTTGCGAAAGCCCCGTATAGACCGCCTCGGCGGGGATGCCCCTTTTCTTAAGGTTCTCTACTTGGTCTTTCATCAAAGCGATAAGGGGCGATATGACAATGCATACGCCCCTCATGGCTAATGCCGGAACTTGAAAACATATCGACTTTCCGCCACCAGTGGGAAGCAACGCCAAGGCATCTTTCCCTTGCAAAACGTATTCGATAATGTCCTGCTGCAAGGGTCTGAACTGATCATACCCCCAGTACCGGCGCAGTATCTCGTGTATGTCGGAAATATCCCGATTATTTGTTTCCAATAACCTTTACTTTGTTTACTTCCCAAGTTGCCATAGTTTCGGTATCGCTCTTATAAACAAAGGCGATGCGGAAAGTCTGCCCCTTGTAGGAAGCCAAGTTATATTCGCCGCTGCTTTGGAAAGTAAAATTATTTCCTTGATGCCTTACGGGCATATCCAAAGTTTGCCATGTGGCTTGGTTCGGGTCAAAATGTCTGGCGGGATCGTAGTCGGTAGAAATGCGCACGGCATACCAATCGTAAGTGGAATTGTACTTGTAGCTGAGCGCTTCTTCAAAACTGAACTTGATATCGTTAAAGCGTTCAGGAATATCTATCGGGTCTGAAATCAGCCAGTCTTCGTTTACTTCTTTGCTGGTTCCGCTACCTTGCAGCATGGCGCAACCGTCGCCGTATTTGCCCCAAGTCCAGCGGGCATTGCCTGTAACGCTCACCACCTTGAAATAAGAGAGGTCGCTACTGAAAGAAGCCGAGAAAATAGGATAGTTTACTTCGCCGGTTTCGTTGAATTTGGCAGTATCCAAATCGGAATAGCTACGCAGATAGAACTGTTTGGTATCGCCGTAGATAGCATAAATGCAAACCATATCGCCTATGCCGGCGGGAATCGGACGCTTGAAGAAGCGGCAGGCGCTGCTGGTACGTAGCACAAAGGAACCTTGTCCGTTGATACTGAAATAGCGGTTGGTGGAAGTGGGATTGGTTCCCGCCGGCGGTGCCGGGGCAAATTCCTGTCCTACTTCATCTCCGGCAAACTGTACGTTGCGCAGCACTACCAACTGGTTATAAAGCATGGGATTTTCCAGTTGAGAAGCATCAGTAATTTCGATAGGTTGGGGGAGTTCGGCGGGATCGGCGGGTGCTAAGCCTTTCTTGAACACATGGCGGTTGAATACCGCATCGGGAATACGACCTAAGGAAACCGAGCCGTTTTCGTCGGCATAGCGGAAGCCCAATTGGGGAAGATTTTCGTATTTGCCGATATAAAGCCCGGAGCAGTTGATATACAGTTCCTGTCCTACGGGGTAGAAATTATACAGCCCCGTCTTATCCACGCTGAGGTTCAAGGCACGCTCGCTGTTTTTATCGCGCACATACATACTCTTGTAGATATTGCCCGACACATCGTTGCCGATAACCACCACATTAAGGTAAATATCACGCCAAAGCGAGTCGGTTCCATTCAGTTCCAAAAACTGACCCACTGAATCAAAGTCGCCCGGATAGTGACCGTACAATTCGTCAAGGCTCATAATCTTGGCGTTGGACGGCTCAAAATTAGGGTCGAAAGGGGGCACATCGTCATGTTGAAACTTAACACAGGAAGAAAGCATTAAGCCGCATCCCAATGCCAAAAGGCTCGATTTTATAATGTTGTATGTTTTCATAATTCTTTTCCTTTCGTTTTATTCTTGAACGGGTTCATCATCAAAACCGATAATGTCGTTTTTGTCGCGGAAATAGAATTGAGGTGTTCCGTTGTAGATGCCCAATATACCTACCACATCGCCTGTTCCGCCGGGAATAAGGTCGTTGGCAAACAAGGCGTAGGTGCTGTTGCGGCAAACAAGCGAGTTGCCATAGCTATCCAGAATATTGCGGTTGGAACCGTTGCCCGCGTCGCCTGCCGTAGCAAAAGTAAGCCCCACATCTTCAAAATGCACGTTTTCGATGCGGATAAGCCTGCCCACTAAAGGAGCGGGCTGCCATAGAATATCGAAAATGCTGGTTTCGATAGGCTCCGGTGTGCTGGCAGCCGAAGCGTAACCTTTGCGGAAGAAATGTTCGTCACATTCGGGTTCGTAGAGGCGTTGCACCACATTGTTGCCTTGACCGGCAATTTGTGGCTGTCCGCCGTAAAGCCCCATAGCCAAGCCTTTGAGCGAAACAACCAAGCGTTGTCCGATAGCGTATTTATGGTGATTGTTGGTCATCTCTATCTCAATGTCGATGCCGCCGGTTTCGTCTTGCAGGTAAATCTTTTTGTAGATATTGCCCCCAATATCGTTGCCCACCACTACGCCTTCGATATACCATGCCGAATCGAGGTCGATATAACTGATTTCTCCGAAACGGTTTATCAGTTCGGCAATCGTGATGTTGGCTTTCAAGTCTGTGTCGGGAGCCTTGGGCATATCGGGTTCACCCACGCAGGAAACAAGCCCCAGCACTGCCAAAACCGGAAAAATGGATAATATATTGCGAAATGTTTTCATCTTACTCTGTTTTTAAGAATTAGAAACGAACACCTACGTTAATAAAAAATGTGGTTCCGTAGGAGTAGAAATAACGGGGCGGATATTTGTCTACGTTATGTTCTCCATAGTCGAAACGGCGTTGTTCGTAACCGCCGCTCTGAATATTGCGGTTGTTGGTTACGTTCTGCACCGAGGCGTTGAGGTTGATTTGCCAGCCTTTCATACGGAACACCTTGCCGATAGAGAGGTCTAAGGTAAAGCCTCCGTTAAGTTTTTCTTGATCCAGAATGGCGGCGAGCAATTCCGTGTCATCTTGCGGAACCCCTACGATAGCGGCGGTAGTGCGGCGTTCGGGATTCATGCTCAGATAGCTGCGGCCCACATAGTTTACGTTGGCGTTGAGGAAGATGCCATAGGGTGCTTGGTAGTTCAAACCGAAAGACCCGGCAAACTGCGGTGTTCCCGTAATGTAGCAGTTCTTATAGTAAACCGTGTTGCGCTGGTCTTCAAACGAACCGTTTTCGGGCGAGATGATTGCCGTTGGATTGCTGTTGTAGCGGTAGTTGCCGATAGAAGCAATCAAAGTGGCGTTCAACTGCGGAATAATCTTTACGTCTACCCCCAGTTCGATACCTTGATGAATTTTATCCACTCCGTTGAGCGTATAGTTTACAAAGGTGCGGTAATCGTCGTGGTAGAAAGAAAAGGCTTCCATACCGTCAAAGAACATGGTGTGGTAGAGAGTCAGGCGGCCTTGAGCCACAGGGGTCTTGAGCACGTAGTTGACATCTACCGAGAAAATCTTTTCGTTTACCAAGTTTGCCACATCGTCTTTGATGCGGGGCGAGATATAGGCGTTGCGGAGGTAGGGCGCGCGTGTTTTCCACAAAAGGTTGGCAAAAATGTAGTTTCTGCCGTTTATCTTCCAAGTGGCACCGGCTTTGAGGGCGTAGTTGTAGAAACCGTGCACGTCGCCTTTGCCTTTGGAGTTTTCGGGAGCGCGGCCGTTGCGCATATGACCGTAACGCCAGAATTGCGTGGTTGAAAATTCAGCTCCGCCGTAGAAATCCCAGTGGGCGTAGTCGAACTGTGCCAAAGCGAACAATTGACCGTAAACAAGGTGCATATCGTAATTGTAACCGAATTTGTCGCCTTTCTTGATAATACGGTTGGGATTGTCAAGGTCGTTCTGAATTTCATCGGCATCCGACGAAAAGTCGCGTTCGGCAAACTGGTCTATATCGGTCCAGAATTCACCTCCCAAGAGGTCGTTCATTACCTTGAAGTTCTTGGTGATGTTGTTGCGTATGCGGATACCGGCGTTCAGTTTGGCGTGTTCGGTAAAGGTTTGGTTTAGCACGGAGCTGATGTTGAAATCGCTTACATCGTTGCGGCGTTCCTCCAAGATATATTTAGACTGTCTTCCCAGTGCGTTCTGAGCGTAGTTTACTTGATAGAGGTTGTCCCAATCCACTTGGCTTACGCTCGGATCGTTGCGCCACAGGTCGGCAACCATAGCGGCTGTGGCGGGATCTTCGTAATAGGAGGGCAGGTAACGGTAGTAGTCGGGGCGCGGGTCGGGCGCATCGTACCAGTTTAAGGCGGTAGAACCGTAACGACCGAATTGGTAACTTGCCACCGTATTGATTTTGGTGTTTGTACCCGGGTCGTAATCCCATACCAACTGGAATGTGGGCAAGAAAGATTTGTGAATCCTCGCCGAGCGGATCTTGCCGTTTTGATAACCCCAGTTACCGTTATAGTAGTGGCTGCCTACCAAGTCGTAAACTTCTTGGTAGGAACCTCCTTGCATGGCGCGTTGGGTAGGCGAGCCGAAAGCCACGAAACTGATGGAGTGTCCGGAAGACTGAAAGCGTTTTTCTACCGAAGCGTAATAGCCCCAGCCATCGTAGGACAAACCGTCGGGAACACCCTTGTTTTCGTAGGCTTTGCTAAAACGTGGCACACGCACGTGGGTGGAAGAAAGATCCACCAAGCCGTCGCCCCAACGGCGGGAGAGGCTGAGTGCCACCGCCCAACCTTTTTTAAGAAGCCCCGAACCGTAGGAGTACATCAGACGGTGGGTATAGGTACGGTTGGTAATCGCGTAAGAAAACTTGTGCTGGCGCGGCATGGCGGAAGCACGCATATTGATGTTCTGTTCGCCGCCCAAGTTGCCGAAGCCGAAACCTGCGGGGTTAAGCCCGCTGGCAACCTCCTTGTTGCGGGTGGCGTCGTTGAGACCGCCCCATTCAGACCAAGAAGCGCGTCCGTTTTCGGCATCGTTCATCAATGCTCCGTTGATATAAACGGTGTTGTTTTCGTTGTCATAACCGCGTGGGCGAAAATAGGCAAAGCCGAGATTGTAACCGGCGGAACGGTCAAAAATATCTTCCGACTGAGTCTGAAGTCCTGCCACTGCCTGACCTCCGTAGCCCATTGTTTCGTCGCCGTCAAGTTCTGCGGAAAAAACATCGCCGGTAGAAATTGCCTGCGCTTCTTCCAAATAATAAACGCCGCCGCTGAAATCCTTTACGTTGATAACTTCGGATTTGTGCCCGGGGGCTGTAACGGTAAGCGAAATCTTGCCGCTTTCGGGTACGTTGCCGATCAGGAAGCTGCCGTCTTCCGCTACGCTTACCCTTTCGGTGCCCACCGAAACCTGTGCATTCGGAATGGGTTCTTTCGTACGCTTTTCTAAGATCGTTCCGCTAATCTGCCGCTGTGCCACCGAAAGAGACACAAGACAAAAAAACGAAAGGAGCATGACCAAATGTTTCATGGTTGCCATATTTTAACTTGTGATAGTCTATTTGATAGCCAAACGAAAGGCTATAGCGCAAATTTAACGAAAAAAAAGCTATCGACACGGAGGTGTTGATAATTTTATCCAAGCCAAAGAAAAGCTAACAAAAGGCTCAGAGAGCGGCGAATGAGCGGGGCGGAACGTTTTTTTGCCGCCATATAGCCGGTTATGACCACAGCGCAGAGCAATATCGCGGCGGGCAGCGAGATGGAAAAATGAGCTACGGCGGCGGGCAGGCGTTCTATGGTTTGAGCACCTAAGTTCATAATTTGCAACAGCATATCCATAAGATACGATGCCAGCACGCCCGCCGCCGTGCTCCAAAGCAACGAAAGTACGGATATGGCTATGCCCAAGGGCAGGGCGATGTTCACAAGGGGAGCCACAAGGCAGTTACCTATCAGAAAATAGGTGGGAAAATTGCCGAACACGCAGAGGATAATGGGGAGCGTGGCAAGCTGGGCAGCCAAAGAGGCGGCAGAAAGGTCTTTGAAGAAACGGAGAATTTTGTTTTTAGGATTCCATAAACCGCTTATCAGGGGGTTGAGCAGCGTAAGCCCCACTACGGCGGTGTACGACAGCAAGAAGCCGGTATCATACAGCAAAGCGGGTTTTATCAACAGCAACAGGAGGGCGGAAATGGCGAGGGAACGGACTGTATTTACCTTGCGCTTGAGGCAGTCGCCCAAGCCCACCACCGTAAACATATAGGCGGCGCGGCATACGGAGGGCGACATGCCGGTAAGCACCGCATAGCCCCATACCGGCATCAACACCAATAAAAAACGAAGCCACCTTTGCCATCTTTTTTTGCCGAGAAACGAAAGGGTGGCAGCTGCCATACAGGCAAAAATGCTCAGGTGCATTCCCGATACGGCAAGCACATGAATAATGCCGCTCTTGCGGTAGGCTTCTTCTATCGGATCGCTTCCCCTTTCGCCCAAAATCAAGGCTTTGGCTACTGCCGATTCGCTGCTGTTCATACCGCAGCTTTCCCAAAACAGGCGCAGGCGTGCGCGCAGGCTGTTCGTGCCTCGTTTGAAGTTTTGCCAAGGAGAAAGTTTGTGTTCCTTGAGGCTGAAATTTTGGGCAGAGAGGAACAGTTGGGCATAGATGCCTTTGTTTGCCATAAAGCCCGCGTAGTCGAAATACTTTCCGTCTCGCCCTGTAAAGCCTTCGATGGGTCGCCAATCCGCCCAAGTGAGAATGTGGTCGCCATAGTGCGGCAAGGGCGCATCTTTAGTAAAGTAGCACTGCACGTAGCCGCAGCGTTCTTCTAAGATACTGTCTTTGCCGCAAGCAAGCACCATAGCCTTGGCGCGGAAAGTGCGGGCTCTTTCTTCGGGTTCCTCGCATACTTCCAGAAGGGTGTAACTTTCTGTGCCGGCAAGAATATAGTGTTTGGGGTTCTTAAGAGGGTCGGTGAGTTCGTAATTTGCCGACCCTAAGCAGACCGCCAGGCAGCATAGGGCAAGACTTTGCAGTTTCTTCTGTCTTGAGAGCAGAAGAAGCAAGATGGGTAATAAAAAAAGCAGGCCTGCCTTATGCAAAAGCAGACCTGATACGTAGCTGAACAGAAAACAATAAATGGGGGAAAACGACCTCAATCGCCCAATTTTCCGTCGGGCAGTTCTGCAAGGGACTTGATGGAAACCCCGGTATAGTAATGCTCTATGGCTTCCCGAACCGAGTATCCCAAATCGATCATCTTTACCACACCTTCTTGGCTGAGCCCTACGCCATGCCCATAGCCCCGACCCGAAAGGATTACATCGTTTCCTTTGGTGTCTACAGAGAAGAAAGTTGACCGCAACTGCATATCGCGACGGATATTCTTGAGCGGGATTCCACCCGCAAAGTTTACTTTTCGTTCCGGTTGTTGAAAATGCAAGGCACTGTCTTTCATCACCGCGTCATGAATGTCGTAATTGTAGTGCTTGTTGAGAAACGACAGCCATTCGGACTTGGGCATCACTTTTTCCCAAACGGAGTTTTTCATATTGAGGGAGAAGGTGTCGGGAACCGAGCGCAGATAGCTTACCGGAGCGTTCCATACGTCTTCCGAATTGGCGGTCTGACCTCCCGAATTGGAGTAGAAAGAGGCGGTAATGAGGTTGTCTTTGCCGTCTACGATAACCTCTCCGGCACTCTGCACGGTGGCGGTAAGGATAATGGGGGTGTTGTTGCGGCATTTGTAAACCTGACAATGCACATCGTCGCAGAGGTCAAAACCTTCGTCGTTGTGGCGGCGCAGGTTGCCCATCGCATAGGTACGCGAAATAATGGCCTGTACCTTAAAAAAGTCGGTCTGTTCGCTGATTCCGCGCACTTCCGACTGCACAACCCCTGCCACATAGTTTTCTAAATCCACATGATTTATAAAAAACAGCTTGGTCTTATCCACGCTTACATCCACATGGTCGTCGTAGAAATATTTTTGCGCGTTTTCTTTGCCACATTCCTGCAAACTGAAAATGGCTTTGAGTCCTTTACCCTCAAAAATGAGGT
Source organism: Lentimicrobiaceae bacterium (assembly GCA_022510485.1). Lineage (GTDB taxonomy): Bacteria > Bacteroidota > Bacteroidia > Bacteroidales > P3 > Pullibacteroides. The sequence goes on from JAFLTI010000004.1 coordinate 79,302, forward strand.
TGTAGAAAATTCCAACCAATTCAGTTCCTTTGTGAAGCTCTATCTGTCCGTCTTTAATCGAAATCTGCAAAGATTCTCCGGAAGCGAGTTCCATAATGGCTTTGTGGTCGCCGTCATACACGCGGTATTGCCCCAATTCTGCCGTAAAACAGGCACGCGGATAGGCTTTGTCGGATAAAATCCGTACCGACAGGTCGGTTGCAAAACCGCTTGCGGGCAGAAGCAACAACAGCCAAAGCCCTATTCCCAAACCGATGTGTTTTTTGTTCAAGTTTTTCATATCCCTCTTATACTATAAATCCCGAAACATTGATTTTATCGAAGCCGCTACTTTGTCAGAAGTGCCTCCGTTTCCCATAATTTGCTGTAGATTAGTGTAGTCTTGCAGCATTTTTTTTCTTTCGGGAGTATCGTTTACAATCTTTTCAAATTCTTGTTCAAGCCGTCCGGCGGTAAAATCGCCCTGCAGTAATTCGCATACCGTCGGGCTGTCCATAATCAGGTTTACCAAAGAGATAAAGCGCACCTGCGGATTTACTAACAGACGCCCCATAGCGTAGGTAATACCGGAGGTACGGTAGCACACTACCTGCGGAACCGAAAACAGGGCGGCTTCCAAGGTGGAGGTGCCCGATTTAATCATGCCTGCGCGGGCTATCGAAAATAAATCGTAGGTATGGTTCAAAACCAATTCTATCTGCGGATAGTTCTGTAAATGCTTCGCGTAAATTTCCGCCGGAAGGTTGGGTGTGCCTGCCACCACAAAACGGTACTGCGGCATTTTTGAAGCCACCTGCAACATAAGCGGAAAGATCCGGTTTATTTCTTGCTTGCGGCTTCCGGGCAGAATCACGGCCACCGGACGGGAATCTGCTTTCTTAAAGTTTTCGATAAAAGTTTGGTCGGGCTTGTAAGCGGCAATGGCATCTGCCAAAGGATTGCCTTCAAAAAGTGCCGTAGCCTGATATTTTTGGTAAAACTTGCGCTCAAACGGCAGCAGGGTGTAAATCTGGTGTGTGTATTTCTTGAGTTTCTTGATGCGTTTGGTACGCCAAGCCCACACTTGGGGGGCGATATAATAAACCACCTTGTAGCCTTGCCTGTAGGCAAAGCGCATCATGCGCATATTAAAGCCCGGATAATCGATTAGGATAACCACATCGGGCGCGTATTGCCTAAGATCTTTCTTGCAAAGGCGAAAGTTGCGCAGAATCTGCCCCAAATGAGCCACCACTTCGGCAAACCCCATAAACGCCAAATCGCGGTAGTGCTTTACCAATACGGCACCTTCGGCTTGCATCAGGTTGCCGCCCCAAACGCGGAACTGCGCTTGCGGGTCTTGCTTGCGCAGGCTTTTGATGAGGTTGGCTCCGTGCAGGTCGCCGGAGGCTTCTCCCGATATGATATAATATTTCATGCGATGCTGTCTTTTGATTTGGGTTTTGCCTTGGTCTGCGCTGCCTTATAGTAGGCACAGAAAGGCTGCAAGCCACATTCCTTGCATTTGGGATTGCGTGCCAGACAGACATACCGTCCGTGCAAAAGCAGCCAATGGTGCGCCGTTCCCAACATTTGGCGAGGAATGTTTGCCACCAATTGCTTTTCGGTTTCAAGCGGAGTCTTGGCATTTTGGGTCAATCCGATACGTGCCGAAACCCTAAAGACGTGGGTGTCTACCGCCATAGCAGGTTTTTCAAAAGCCACCGCAGTCATTACGTTTGCCGTTTTGCGCCCTACGCCGGGCAGACGCATCAGGTCGTTCATCGCTTCGGGTACTTTTCCGCCGTAGTCGGCTTCTATCATTTTTGCCATTCCCAGCAGATGGGCGGCTTTGCTGTTAGGGTAAGACACCGATTTGATGTAGGAATAGATTTCCGCCTCGTCGCTGCGGCTCATGCTCTTGGTATCGGGAAAACGCTCAAAGAGCGCAGGAGTAACCATATTGACACGCTTGTCGGTGCATTGAGCCGAAAGAATTACGGCAACCAACAGCTGATAAGGATTCTTGAAATTCAGTTCGCTTTGCACGGAAGGCATATTCTCGGTGAACCATGCCAGAACGTCGGCGTACAATGCCTTTTTACTTTTAGTGCGTGCCATTAGAAAGCTACTGTGAATCCAAAACTCAAATTGACCATTTGAAAATGCTCGCGAAAGGTGTTCCTGAACACTTGGTCTGGAATGGTTACATTGGGAATTTCTGTGATTACGGTACTTTTAACCCGCCTAAAATAGAAAGGTACGGCACTCATGTAATCGCAGCGCAAATCAAGATGGAATCCGCGCGTCACCAGAAATTTGAGCGCCATGCCGGCACCATAACCGAAATTGGCATCCGAAGCCGATTTGAGCTGGTACGTGTAAGTATAGTTTTGATGCTTTGCCTGTGAACCGTAGTAGGGTGCTACCAGATGGGCATATCCTAAATAGGCGCGGAATGCCAAATGTAGTTTAGGCAGGGTTATACGGCAAGTGATTCCCGCCATCGCCATAAATTCGGACCATTTGCCTTGGCTGTTCGTTTTCCATGCAAAAGAGGGATTGTAAGTGGAAAAATTGTTGGCGGATATTTTGTTGGAGTGCCCGTTGAACATAACGAGCATTCCAAAATGCGGTGTGGCGTAATATTGAAAGGCAAGACCGTAGTTCAAGCCTATTTGCGCTCCATTGTAATCCAAGCGGAAGTTCGGAGCCGTGCCGCTGTATGCGGAAAAGGCTTTTTTTGCAAAGCTGCCTACAGGGAAGGCGGGGCCTATGTGAAATTCAAATTCGGCACGTTTGAGGGCAGGTCCGGCAAAGGCTTCCGGCAAAAAAAATGCCGTTAGTAAAAGCACAAAGACCGTATTTCTCAAACTTTTCATAAAGCGTAAGTTGTTAGAAAGCATACGAAATGCCGACATTGATTACAAATGCCGACATTCTTAGCGAGAGGTCCCGGGTATTGTCGGTATAACGTACCGGTTCATCCAATCCCCATCCGCCAACAGGCATAAAGGTGTAGTCTAATCCTATATGGCACAGCAGATGCCGGCGAACACGGTATTGCACTCCGATACCGCCGCCCAAATACAGGTTGCCGGTTGTGTTTCGCAATAGAATATCTTCTCTGATGTCGCCCACGTCTTGACTGGAATAGATAGCGGCAACAGCGGGCGAGTTCATCAAGGCGTAACCGGCTTGTATACGTGCTGTAAAGTAAAGTCCGTAGATGCCTAAGGGCAGGCGTGTTCCTATTTCGATCGCGGCACCGTAGCTTGACCATCCCGAATGTTCTATCCGGGAGGCTCCTCCCAAGTCAATCTTTTTGTAATCGTAGCCGTACATCTGTCCGAATACAGTGGCTCCTATATAGAGTTGGTGCAAAGGATAAAAACGGTAGCCTACATTTACTCCGCCGCCAAAAGTGGCTCCTTGCGGTATAACGGAAGTACCGGCACCGTCGGGCACGAAACTGCGGGCGTTGCCCAATGGAATGGCAGGACCAGCCCAAAGACTCACTTCGTGCTTGAAATTTTCTTCTGAAGTAAATGCCTCCATACGGTAAGCCCCCTGTGCCGACAATCCGCCCAAGAGCGATACCATAATGGCCAAAACCGTACACCCCTTGCCTACAAGGCGTCTGTTAAGTTTCATTTTGCTGATTTTCTATCAGATTTTGGCAGAAACAACCCACCAAACTGCAAAAGTAACAAAATCTCAAAAAACCGGTATGCGGATTTTATAATGTTGCCAATTAGGAAAATTAGGACTAACTTTGCGACCAAACTTTTAAACCTTTAGTTGTTATGAAAATAGCACATAATTTTAACGCAGGACCCTGCGTATTACCGAAGCCTGCCATGCAAGCCGGTATCGAAGCTCTGAAAGATTTTGCCGGCACCGGCATGGGTGTAATCGAAGTATCGCACCGCAGCAAAGAATGGCAAAACGTTATGGACGAAACGGTTGCCTTGTGGAAAGAACTCTACAACATTCCCGAAGGCTATCACGTATTGTTCTTGGGCGGTGGTGCCAGCACGCAGTTCCTCTATGTTCCTTTTAACCTGCTCAACAAGAAAGCCGCTTATTTGGAAACCGGCGGTTGGGCATCCAAGGCAGCCAAAGAAGCCAAATATTTCGGCGAAGTTGAAATCGTGGCATCCTCTAAAGAAACCACCTACAACTACATTCCCAAAGGCTGGAAAGTTCCTACCGACGCCGACTATTTCCACATTACCACCAACAACACGCTGTACGGTACCGAGATCAAGGAAGATTTCGATTGCCCCATTACCTTGGTTGCCGATATGTCGTCCGACTTTATGAGCCGTCCCGTTGATATCAGCAAATACGGTCTTATTTACGGTGGCGCTCAAAAGAACGTAGGTCCTGCCGGTGTTACCGTAGTAATCGTTCGCGAAGATATTTTGGGCAAGGTGGAACGCCCGCTGCCTACGATGGTAGACTACCGCACCCATATCAAAGACGGTTCGATGTTCAATACGCCTCCTGTATTCCCCATCTTCATCATGCACGAAACCCTTAAATGGATCAAGAGCATGGGCGGCTTGAAGGTTATCGAAAAGATGAATATCGAAAAATCCGATATGCTCTACAACGAAATCGACAACAACCCCATGTTCAAGGGTACGATTGTAGACAAAGCCGACCGTTCGAGAATGAACGTATGCTTTGTTATGGAAGACAAATACAAAGACAAAGAAGCCGACTTCCTCGAATATGCCAAGGCTGCCGGTATGGTAGGTATCAAGGGTCACCGCTCTACGGGTGGTTTCCGCGCCTCCATCTACAACGCTTGCCCGAAAGAAAGCGTTCAGGCTTTGATTAACTGCATGCAGGAATACGCTAAGAAAAACGCTTAATCAATCCTGTTTGTGAAAGCAAGGAGGGGGCTGTAGTTTTTACGCCCCCTCTTTAATATCCGAATATCAAGACAGTACAGATTGTATTATAACACGCAAAAAAAACTATAAGATATGAAAGTATTAGTTGCAACCGAAAAACCCTTTGCCAAAGCAGCGGTCGACGGCATCCGCCAGATTGTGGAATCCGCCGGCTTTGAACTCGCCCTTTTGGAAAAATACACCGATGTAAACGACTTTTACAAAGCCGTTGCCGATGCAGACGCGCTTATCGTGCGTTCCGACAAAGTAACCAAAGAAGTGGTTGAGCACGCCAAGAACCTTAAGATTGTGGTACGCGCCGGAGCCGGTTTCGATAACCTTGACTTGGCTGCCTGCACCGAACACAAGATTGTGGCGATGAACACGCCCGGTCAGAACTCCAACGCCGTTGCCGAATTGGCAGCCGGTTTGATGGTTTACATGAACCGCAACCTGTTCAATCCCGGCACAGGTTCCGAATTGAAAGGAAAGAAATTAGGCATCCACGCTTATGGAAACGTAGGTCGCAATGTGGCTCGCGTGGCTAAGGGCTTGGGTATGGATATCTATGCTTTTGACGCATTCTGCCCCAAAGACGTAATCGAAAAAGACGGTGTAAAGGCGGTAGATTCCGTAGAAGAACTCTACAGCACCTGCCACGTGGTTTCGCTGCACATTCCCGCCACGAAAGAAACTATGGAATCGATTAACTACGATTTGGTGAACCGTATGCCTAAAGGCGCCATGTTGGTAAACACCGCCCGCAAGGAAGTGATTCACGAAGCCGATATGGTTCGTTTGCTCAACGACCGCCCCGACTTCCGTTATGTTACCGACATCAAGCCCGGCAACCACGATGAATTGGCGGAAAAATTCCCCACCCGCTATTTCTCCACTCCCAAGAAGATGGGTGCCGAAACCGCCGAAGCCAATATCAACGCCGGTTTGGCTGCCGCCAATCAAATCGTTGACTTTATCAAGAACGGTGTAACCAAATTCCAAGTAAACAAATAGGATTCGGTTTTACACATCTTGGATGTATAAAAAAAAGCCCGTTGGTAACAACGGGCTTTTTTCGTTAAAGGAATCTATGGTTTAGTTCGTTTCCAAAATCTTAAACAGTTCGTCTAAGTCGGGAGTGAGGATGATTTCGGTGCGGCGGTTCTTGGCGCGGTTTTCGGGAGTGTCGTTGCTTACCAAAGGCACGTATTCGCCACGACCGGCTGCCATAATGTTGGCAGGATTGATACCCTTGTTTTCCAGAATAATCTTAACGATGGAGGTAGCGCGCTTTACGCTCAAATCCCAGTTGTCCTTGATGTCGCCCTTGCCTTTGAGAGGCACGTCGTCGGTATGGCCTTCTACCATTACGTGAATGCTGGCATCTTTTGCCATAACGTTGGCTATTTCATAAAGGGCTTCCCTGCCTTGGGGATTCACGGTCCAACTGCCGGAGGGAAAGAGCAGCTGTTCTTCTACCGACACATACACTTTGCCGTTTTTGGTATGGATAGACAAACCTTTGTCTTGGAATCCGGTCAAGGCTTCGGTTACCTTGTCTTTAAGGGCGTTGAGCTGTTCATCCTTTTTATTGAGGATTCCCTGTAATTCAGACAGGCGTTCTGCCTGAACGGTAAGCTGTTTTGCCTGTTCGTTGAGCTGTTGTTCCTTTACGGCAAGTTCTTGAGCCAAGGCATCTTTGCCCGAAACGGTGTTCTTATATTTATCGTCTATCTGATTGTAGTTTTTCTGCAATTCCGCCAAATCGGCTGCGGTGAGCAGGTAGTTGCGTTGCAGGGTGTCGATTTGGGTGTTGGCGGCGTTCAGATCGTTTTGCAGACGGTCGTTGAGAGCCTTGCTTTCCACCAAGTTCTCATTACATTCCTGATTGCTTTTTTCCAAACGGTTGTTCGTGGCTTCGCATTGGTTCTGTTTGTCGAGCAATTCGTTGTATTTTTTAGAAGAAACACAGGAAAAGCACAGAACGGCAAAACTTAGGACGAGCGCGGGGGCGAGGAAGTTCAAGTGGTTTTTCATAGGTAAATGATATTAGGTTGTCTTTATTTTAGAAATTATCTCAGAAATCGAGTTCGATACCGGCGGGGCAGTGGTCTGAGTGAACCACTTGCGGCAGGATAAAGGCATCTTTGAGATGGGGCATCAAGTTTTGGGTCAGCATCAGGTAGTCGATGCGCCAACCCAAGTTTTTGCCTCGGGAACCGGCGCGGAAACTCCACCAAGTGTATTGGTCTTTCAAGTTGGGGTGCAGTTGGCGGAAAGAATCGGCAAAGCCGGCATCTAAAAAACGGCTCATCCATTGGCGTTCTTCGGGAAGAAATCCCGAATGGGTGGCGTTGCGCACGGGGTCGTGAATGTCGATGGCTTCGTGGCAGATGTTGTAATCGCCCGCCAACACGAGGTAGGGTCTTGTTTTTTGCAGATCCGTTACGTACTGTTGAAAATCCTCCAGCCACTGCATCTTGAACGCCTGACGCTCGTCGCCCGAAGTGCCGGAGGGATGATACACACTCACTACGCTAAGGTCTCCGAAATCGGCGCGAATAAAACGCCCCTCGTTGTCGTAGGCGGCAATCCCCATGCCGGTTTCTACCTTGTCTGGCGTTTGCCTGCAAAGCAGGGCGGTGCCGCTATAACCTTTTTTCTGCGCCGAAAAGCAATAGGTTTCGTAACCTGCCGCCGCTATTTCGAGCATAGGTATCTGGTCGGGTTGCGCCTTGGTTTCCTGTAGGCAGACCACATCCGCCCCACAGCCGGCAAGCCATTCGATAAAACCCTTGCTCGCCGCCGAGCGGATTCCGTTTACGTTGTAGGTTATGATTTTTTTGCGCACTTTGCCTTCGTTTAGACTTGCGAATGTACGAAAAACACGAAATCTGCCGATAACAAATGTTTCGGTAAAAAAGTCCCGGCTTAGATGTTTTGCTATAATGTATTGATGTATATTATATTATAAAACCTATTGGAACGTATTCCTTGCTTTTTCGGCAATTTCGGCGGCAAATCAAAAGCCGGAGGCAAGTGTTTTGGTTACATTCGCGCCATGTTTTCAGGCGGTAAGAGCATATTTTGTAATGTTTTTAAGATGCTGTTGATATGCATCCTGTCTTGCTTTTTGGGAGAGGTTCAGGCTCGCGACAGAAACAGGAACGCCGATGATTTGTTAGGTACTTACAACGTTTACAGTCACGGTCACGCGCTACGGATTAATTTCTACAAGGCGGATGACGGAACCTACGAATCCCGTATCGTCTGGATGGATCAGCCCGATGATGATTTGGGCAAGCCGAGAACGGATGTAAACAATCCCAAGAGCGATTTGAGGCATATTCCGCTTACCCACGTGGTAATTGTGCGCGATTTGCATTATGATGCCAAAAACAAGGAGTGGGAGGGCGGCCGTATCTATGACCCGGCTACCGGAAAAACCTACCGCTGCTTTGTGCGTTTTGAAGATGAGAATACCTTGCGGGTCAAGGCTTATGTGGGTATTATCGGATTCCGCTTTATCGGCAGGAGTTTTTATTGGACACGTGTATCATGACAACTACCGACAACATAGCCTCCTTTTCCCATTCGTTTCATATCTACAACCATTGCACCGATAAAAGCGGTCTGTTGCGGGTAAAGACTTTGTGCGATCTGCTGAACGATGTGGCGGAGATGCATACGGTTTATCAACGTGCCGATGTTGCCACGCTCAACCAAAACGGTATGACGTGGATGCTGCGCCGTATTCTTCTTTCTATGCCCGAATTGCCGGCACAGGGGGCGAATGTCAGCGTTACCACTTGGAATCCCGAACTGAGCGGACTTTTGGTTCCGCGTTTGTATAGGGTGAGCGGCAAGGATAAGGATTGCCTGCACGCTTTTGCCTATACCGAATGGTTGATGGTGAACCTGCACACGATGCGCCCTGAACGCCCTACCGAAATGATGAAATCCATTGCCGGGCTGTCTGACGAGCGGATACCTGCGGGCGTTCCCTTATTGTCGCGTGCCGAGCAGAAAACAGGTTTTATGCCCGATGATAATTGGTCGGAAGCCTGCTGTTTTAAGGCGGGATATGCCGATATTGACTTTAACGGGCATCTTACCCAAAGTTCGTATATACAGCGTATGATAGACGCGCACGAGTTCTCGTTTTTGGAACGGCACCGTATGCGTGATATAGAAGTTGTTTATGCGCATGAAATCAAGCCCGAATCAACTTTTTATGTTCGCTTCAGGCGCGAGGGAGATATGGTTTCTTATGTCGTGCTGAACCAAGAGCGGAACTTGCTCCACGCTTGGGCGCGCGCACGCTGGCAATAGTTGTCATCTACTCTTGCGTGAGCCTTTCTTGCGAACCGAAAACCCGAAGTGGTCTATATAGTCGCCGGTTTCAAAGTAAAAGCCGTGAGCATATACCAATAAATTGGATTTTGCCAAATCGAATTTTCCGCTTTCCTTATCCAGATATTTTTTGTCTGCCAGCACATTCACTATATCGGCTATAAAAGCGTGATGGGAACCTAAGGGCAGGCATTGGCGAACCTTACATTCCATAGTAAGCGGCGATTGAGCCAAAACAGGAGCCTTTACCTTGATGCCGGGCAGCGGGCTCAATTTACATTCCTTGAACTTATCGAAGTCTCTGCCCGATTTAACGCCGCACCAGTCGGTGGCTTTGGCTAAGCTGGCGGTGCTGAGGTTAATCGTAAATTCGCCGTATTTCTTAATCAGTTCGTAAGAATGGCGTTCAGGGCGTATGGACACATAACACATGGGCGGTTCGGAGCTGAGTATGCCTGTCCATGCTACGGTAATGAGGTTATAGTCTTCGGGGTTGGCGCCGCAACCCACCAAAACGGCAGGTAGCGGATAAATCATCGTGCCGGGCTTGAAGCACTGCTTGGTCTTTAATGTTTCTTCCATAATGCCGATAAATTACGAGATTGCAAACTTACTTGATTTTTGCTTTTGCTCTCAACTTTTTTGTAATTTTAACACCGCTTCGATTCGTTGAAAAAACATGAAACTTTGTATAGCAGAAAAGCCGAGCGTGGGGCGTGAAATTGCCCGAGTGATAGGGGCTACCGCCGCTAAAAACGGCTATATGGAAGGCAACGGCTATTGGGTTTCGTGGACTTTCGGGCATCTCTGCACGCTTTTTGAACCCCACGACTATACGCCCGAATGGAAGCAATGGCGCATGGAACTTCTTCCCATGATTCCGTCAACGTTCAAGCTTAAGCTTATAGCCGAAAAAGGCAGTATGGCGCAGTTCGAGATCCTGAGCGGATTGATTTCCCGCTGCGAGGAGGTAATTAACTGCGGTGATGCCGGGCAGGAGGGGGAGGTGATTCAGCGTTGGGTCATGCAGAAAGCCGGCTGCAAGGTTCCGGTAAAACGATTGTGGATTTCTTCGCTTACCGAGCAGGCTATCAAGGAGGGTTTTGCAAATCTTTATCCGGCATCGGATTTCGACAATCTGTATGCGGCTGGTTCGGTACGCGCTATCGGCGACTGGTTGTTGGGTATGAACGCCAGCCGTGCCTATACGCTTAAATTCGGCGTGCCGGGGCAGGTGCTTTCGATAGGTAGGGTCCAGACCCCTACTTTGGCTTTGTTGGTGGAACGCCAAAAAGCTATCGAGAATTTTAAGTCCGAAAAGTTTTGGGAGTTGAAGACCCGCTATAGGGATGGTGTTTTTTTGAGCACCAAAGGGCGTATGGCAAGCGAGGAAACGGCTAAAAAGTTTTGTGAGAGCATTGCCGGACAGGATTTGGAGATTACCAAAGTAGAGAAGAAAAAAGCCAAGGAACACCCGCCCAAATTGTTCGACCTGACGCTCTTGCAGGTGGAATGTAATAAAAAATACGGCTTCTCTGCCGAAAAAACCTTGCAGATAATACAGAGTCTTTACGAAAAGAAACTCACCACCTATCCGCGTGTGGATACGTATTTTCTGCCCAACGATATTTATGCCAAATCGCCGGAGATATTGCAGGGACTGAGCCCCTATGCCGCTTTGACCGAACCTTTATTGGCTCAGAAACTGCGTAAGAGCACCAAGGTCTTTAACGACAAGAAGATTACCGACCACCATGCCATTATTCCTACGGGTGAGTTCGGGGCGGCATCTTCGCTTTTGTTGGAAGAAAAGCAGGTTTTCGATATGGTGATCCGCCGTTTTATCGCTGTTTTCTATCCCGATTGCGAGTATGCCAACACTACCGTTTCGGCTAAGGTGGATTTGAGCGCGCAGGGGCAGAAAGATGTGGAATTTAAGGCGAATGGCAAGGTGATTACCGATCCGGGCTGGCGGGTGGTCTTTCCCTCCAAAGACAAGGGCGATGACGAAGAAAAAGACGACAAGGAAGAAAATGTGCTGCCCGATTACAAGACAGGGGAACACGGTCCGCATAAGCCGGAAATTGTGCAGAAGCAGACGCAGCCGCCCAAATATATGAGCGAGGGCGATTTGCTTAAGGCAATGGAAACGGCAGGCAAGATGGTGGAAGACGAGGAATTGCGCGAATTGATGAAAGCCAACGGAATAGGGCGTTCTTCCACGCGGGCTGCCATTATCGAGACCTTGCTCAAACGCCGTTACGCCTACAAGGATAAAAAGCGGATTCTGCCCACGCCTATGGGTATTAAATTAATTGAGACCATTCCCAACAAGTTGCTCAAATCGGCGGAACTTACCGGGCAATGGGAAAAGAAACTGAGGGATATTTCTGACGGAAAATTTGCGCCCGCCGAGTTTATGGTTCAGTTAAAAAATATGGTTCATTCTGTGGTTCAAGAGGTTATACGGATGAACCGAGAGGTCTTAGACGAAAATACACCTGCTTGTTAATAAGTTGTTTAAGTTAAAGAGGGGAGAGGGTCGGTAAAATGCGGGGTGTTTTGTACTTTCGCAAAGTGCGCTCTTTGTATGCGTGCTTATTTTTAATTTGTTGATAATTAAATAATATACAGAGATGGACTTTACAGCGAAGTTGATTCAGATTAACGAACCCGTTACGGGCGAAGGTAAGAACGGTGCTTGGAAAAGACAGGAATTTATTTTTGAAACCGAAAGCCAGTATCCGCGCAAGATTTGTGTTTCGGTATGGGGCGACCGCGCCATTCAGGATCCGAGTATTATGCAGATAGGCAATGTGCTGAATGTGGCGTTTGATTTGGAAAGCCGCGAATACAACGGAAGGTGGTACACCGATGTCCGTCCTTGGCGTATATCCCTGCCCGGCGCCGCTCCCGCAGCCCAACCCAATTATCAGCCTGCTCCTGCCGCCACGTCCGCTCCCACCGCAACTGCCCCCGCTCCGGCTCCCGCTGCCCCCGAGTTCCCCGCCGCTTCCGCCGGCACCGACGATGTAGACGACCTGCCGTTCTAAAGGCGGTTACCTTACAATAACATCAAGAGAGCGGAGTCGGCACCGCTTAGTGGTACTAAGCGGTGCCGACTCCGACGTGGAACTCTTTTATATTCATTATGTTTATGAAATAAACTGATAATAGTCGGAATAGATAAACTAATGATAGCCGGTCTGTATAAACTAATATTTCCGGGATAAAAGATAAAGAAGGATACTCTTCAAGAAAAACTTGCAGAGTCGTTGGTTGTGCTTAAGGAGTATCAAGATAAGCATGTCGATAATTTTGTAATTCAAGGGGTATCCATACTAGGTAATGCATATACCAAAACATTAGTAGACAATGGCTATTTGCAAATGGTAGTCAAAGGTTGGTATATTCCGTCTTATCCGGGAGCGAAGGAGATTCTACTGTATGATATGTATCTTATTGGTCTTTTGTCATCGCGTATTTAGACATCAAGGCTAATATACCCGGATCGGTTACAAAAGAATCACACTACGGATGCATCTTTATCCTCTTTCTTTGGCATTGTTGATGGCTTCTCCCGATTATTTTGGCGTTATGCTATGGATGCAAGAACCTGTCTGTCTTTGATTCGGGATGTGTCGCCGATTATAGCAGCTGCTATTGATAGGGGACATACAACAAGAGCAGGTCGGATTGCGGGAGTGCTTCGGAGATTCTTTCCCAAATGGATTCCGGATACATTAAAGATAGTTATAACTACTTATCAATAGAGGGTTATAAGGTAACGGAAGAACTATTGGAAAGAATTAGGAGCGGAGGTTGGAATCCGAAGAAGAACCAAGAGGACAAGGAACGTAAATATGCCTTAGCCGCGAGAGGCTATTATCAGGCATATCAAAGCCTAAGCCGCGGCATTTCCGATGTTCTTGCCGGAGGTGATGCGGCGCAGGGTCAAAGAACATCAAGAATGGCATTTTCAACTAATTTATTTATCTTTGCCAATAATTGCCAATAAATAGATGGATTAACTATGAGCAGTGAATTTAAACAATGTCCTAATGGACATTACTATCAAGGGGACAGTTGCCCTTACTGTAAAACCAGAAAGCAAGCAGGACATGCTACATCACTAAAGACAGAAGCATTCGTTGGTACTGATGACGATCAGGCAACAATTGTTGACCCATACAGGAGAACTAGTACGGGTGGTGGCACGAAAACAACACTAATAGATGATCCAGAACCGGTTGGAGTCGGAACACAGAAACCGATTGTCGGATACAGTCGCACTGTATTTGGCGATGAAGAAGATGAAACACAAAATCCAAATGCACAGGCAGATCCTAAAAAAGAGCCTCGTTACGGTAGAAAATTAGTTGGTTGGCTGGTAACCTACTCTTTTGACGAACTTGGTGTGGATTACAAATTATATGAAGGTCGGAATATCATCGGTCGAGATGCCGACTGCAACATTACTGTTAATGATGGCCGAATGTCAGGCAAGCACGCAGTTTTGTTGTTCCGTGCCAACAAATATTCATTAACAGATAACCAGTCTTCGCACGGAACATTTGTAAATGACGAGGATATAGAACTTGAACCTCAGTATTTGAAGGATGGCGATATTATCCGCATGGGGACTACCGTTTTCAAGTTCCGTACATCACTATAATGACACGATAATGAAATGGCATAATATCATATGTATAGGCTTGTTGTCATTGTTTTTGACAACAAGCCTATTTGCGCAACAAACGGGAAAAATTGAGAATGGATTTAACGTCGATGAATATCCGAAAGTTTCGTTCATATATCACAGTTATAACCCTGATGTACTGAATAAATCGAATTTTTGGCATCTTAAAGAGGCTGGTAGCAATCGAGAATTTTACATAGAGGAATTGCCGGTTGTCATCAGTAGTTTGCCGCAAACTACTGTGATATTATGGGAAGATATGGCTCATAATGGCTATGGGCAATTTGACTTTACACAAAAAGTATTATCGGGCTTTTTCAATCGTGCAGAAATTCCCACATCAGATAAATTTTCCATTTCTGCCTTTAATCGTCGAAAGAATACTTCATCCTCTCTCATTAACCTTACAAACGGATTTACGAATAATAAATCCCAAATAGTATCTGCAATACAGAGTTACAAACATAGTACTGAGCATTATCCCGAATTTCCCAATCGTTCCGATATGTACACAGCGATTCGTGAAAGTATGGAACTTTTGGCACCACTAAAAGAGGCAAAAGCTATCATCGTATTTACCTCTGGATATTCGATGAAGAATTCCGGTTCAGATTCCGAGGCTCAGGTATTGTTAAAAGCGCAGCAACTGCATATTCCAGTTTATATTTTCCAATACTACTATCGTTCCGGCGTCGCTCCCGAATCTGAAGGCTTTGCCAAAAGTACTTTTGGGGCTTTTAACTCATATATGGATGTCGCCACCGCCGAAGCTGCATTGTTAAACCTCTATCCACAGATTAGCAAAAGATATCAAGGTCACGATTATAAAGTTTCTTTTACAGCAGACGCAAAGCGTGGCACGGAGGCACACATGATTACATTATCTGTTGATGGTGTAGAAACTCAAGAACAATTATTGCCACCGCCTCATACTTTTGGTACTTGGATAGCTGCACACCCTTGTTGGACTGTCTTGTTTGTTGTTCTGTTAATAGCATTGATTGTCGGCATCGTTCTGTTTATTCGTAAGACCAAAAAGAATGAAACAGAGAATCGTAGAGAGTTGGCTGACTTGGAGCAACGTCGACTCCAAGATAAAGAAGCTGCAGAGCAGTATCAACGCAATCTTGAGAACAACGTACGACAAGAGCAACGACAACGTGAAAGCCGAGAGAGACAAGCTGAGGATGAGCGACTGCGTCGTTTGATGGAGGTAAAAAATATATTCCCTCG
>JAFLTI010000040.1 GCA_022510485.1 Lentimicrobiaceae bacterium
AAAGGGTACTAAGGTTACTGTTACCGCCACCGCCAACGAAGGTTATCGTTTTATCAACTGGACTAAAGATGGTGCGGAATTTAGCAAGGATGCCGTATATACCTTTGCGGTAACGGAAAACTTGAATCTGATCGCCAATTTTGAAAAAAAATCGGGCGATGCGGCAAACGAAAACCGAGACAAGGATAATTTCTATGTGTACACCAAAGACCGTAACATTATCCTTTCCGAAGAAAGAGGTGCGGTGCAGGTGTTCAACGTCACTGGTCAATGTGTTTACAGCGGCAAGGACACGGTTATTCCCGTGGGCAAAAGCGGGGTGTATGTTGTCCGCGTGGGGGCGAATAGCCATAAGGTGATTGTGTTATAATTAATTGAAAACAATTTTAATACTAAGAAATTATGAAAAATTTGAAAATAGGAATCGGACTTTTGTTTTTGATAGTTTTAGGCTTTCAACTGCCAGTAGCCGGTTCTACGCCTATGGAAGAGTCTCAGACCATAGCACCGAAAAGTCCACAAGGAGATACGATACGGATGCGCTGGTTGGTTTCCCAAAAGGAATATAGCAGGGAATTTACATTCTATGGAGAAGCAGGTGCAACTTATAAAGTGATTTGGGGCGATGGAGAATCTTCAACGACAACAATAGGGAGAACATCCTATATTGGACGTTTTCATCATACTTATACAGTGCCTCAATTCTACGATATCTTGCTCTTTGGCGTAACTCCGGAAAAGAAGTAAAATCACTCACCTTAAAAGAATTAAAAGATGAATGAATATACAGAAGAATCATTTTGGTATGAGGGCTTTTACTGCATAAAAAAGTTGGATGAAACTGTTTCTATCGGTCCTGAACAAGCTGGTATCTTTATTAATCGTACTGGCTACCTTGGAAACGCTTCCCCCATAAAACAATTTGACAACCATGTTGTAATCCCTCAATACGCATTAGATGATGCCACTGGAAAAAAATATAGAGTAACGGAAGTCCGTTCCTCTTGTTTCGATGGTGCTGCAAACATTGAAACAATAGATATTCCCGATAGTATATCGAATATGGTGTGGTCTTTTTGGAATTGCATTAAACTAAGGCAAATACATATAGATTCTAAAAACGAGCATTATTGTGATGTTGAAGGAGTCGTCTATTCAAAGGACAAAGAGGAGTTGATAGTATTTCCTCCGGCTTATCCGGAAGAAGAATATCATATCCTACCATCCACGCATACCATAAGGAATCTTGCTTTGAAACAAGCCCAGCATCTAAAAACATTATATATTCCTGCTTCTGTCCATACTATAGGGATTAATGCATTTTACCGCTGCCGGGCTTTGAAAAATGTTTACATTGAAGGAAAACTCAAATCTTTTATGGAGGCAATCAAAGCGGAAGAAGCTCCCAAAAATGTAATTTTTCACTATCAAGGAAAAGAATGGACATTTGGAGAATTGCAGAAAGAGGTCAATCAACAAAACAATAAGCAGTAAGTTCTATCTATGTTCTCAGGCGAGGCGTGGCAAGTATTGCCACGCCTCGCCTTTTTTTTGTATATTTGTGCTTACTCACACACCCTTTTCGCGAAACTGAAAACTATGAAGACAACTGCCGCTGACGGAAGAAATGCCGGGGCTTTGCGCCGGGTGTGGTATTTTTACCTCAACGGCTTTCGCTCTATGACTTACGGGCGTACTCTTTGGGTGCTTATCCTTGTAAAGCTCTTTATCATGTTTGCCATACTCAAGGTGTTCTTTTTTCCTGATTTTCTCCGCCACAAGAGCCTTGCGGAGAAACAAGACTACGTGGGTACGGAACTGATAAACCGCAGTGTAAAGTAAAACCTAACGTAAAAGACTTAAATAAAACGCTATGGAACACATTGACCCCGCATTGATAGATTGGTCGCGTGCCCAGTTTGCCATAACAGCCATGTATCACTGGCTTTTTGTGCCGCTCACGCTCGGGCTTTCGATGATTATGGGAATTATGGAAAGCCTTTATGTAAAGACCGGCGATTTGTTTTGGAAACGCACGGCGCAGTTTTGGATGAAACTCTTCGGCATCAACTTTGCCGTAGGGGTAGCCACCGGGCTTATCCTCGAATTTCAGTTCGGTACCAACTGGAGCAACTATTCTTGGTTTGTAGGCGACATTTTCGGCGCGCCCTTGGCTATTGAAGGTATCTTGGCGTTCTTTATGGAAGCCACCTTTATTGCCGTGATGTTCTGGGGCTGGAACAAGGTAAGCAAGGGCTTTCACCTTGCCTCCACTTGGCTTACCGGTATAGGCGCATCCATTTCCGCTTGGTGGATTTTGGTTGCCAACACTTGGATGCAGCATCCGGTGGGTATGGTGTTCAATCCCGAAACGGTACGCAACGAAATGACCGATTTCTTTGCCGTGGCGTTCCAACCGATGGCGGTAACCAAATTCTTTCACTCGGTATTGAGCGGCTGGGTTTTTGCCGCCGTATTCGTAGTTGGCGTAAGCTGTTGGTATCTGCTTCGCAAACGTCATGTAAAATTTGCCTTGGCAAGCATTAAGATTGCCGCCATATTCGGCTTGGTTGGCTCTTTAATCGTGGCGTTTACAGGCGATAAATCGGGTTACGAAGTGGCGCAGAACCAGCCTATGAAACTTGCCGCGCTCGAAAACCTGCAAGACGGGGGCAACGCGCAGGGTCTTGAACTGGCTTTTGGCATCAAGGTGCCTTATATGCTCTCTATTCTTTCTACCCGCACCGCCAACGGTTATGTGCCGGGCATCAACGATATCTTAGAGGGCGGCTACACGCAGGCAGACGGCAGCATTGCCTTGCCGGCAGAAGAAAAGATGCGTCGTGGCCGTATTGCCGTACAGGCTTTGGCAGACTTTAGGGATGCCGTGCAACAGGGCGATACGCCGAGAGCCGAAGCCGCCCGCGACACCCTTTCGGCATACTCCCGCTATTTCGGTTACGGCTATGTGGAAAATCCGCGCGATTTAGTGCCCTCCACCGGCTTGCTTTTCTGGTCTTTCCGCATTATGGTGGGCTTGGGTATGCTCTTTATACTGTTCTTCTTGCTTGCCATTTTCTTGGGTCGTAAAGACAGAATTGTTCAAAGCCGCTACAAATGGTTCTACTATGTTGCCATAGCCTGCATACCTCTTGCTATGATTGCCGGGCAGGCGGGCTGGATTGTAGCCGAAGTGGGCCGCCAGCCTTGGGCAATTCAGGATTTGCTGCCGGTAAACGCCGCCATTTCGAGCTTGCAGTCCGGAGCGGTCAAAACCACTTTCTTTATATTTTTAGTTCTGTTTACCATACTCTTGATTGCCGAAGCCGGCATTATGCTCAAGGCTATCGCCAAGGGTCCGGAAGAAACGGAAACGGCTAATGAAAACAACTAATAACGCAGGATAGAAAAGCTATGTGCACTTACGAATTTTTACAAAACTACTGGTGGTTCGTGGTAAGCCTCTTAGGCTCGATTTTGGTGTTCCTGTTGTTTGTGCAGGGAGGAAACTCGCTTATCTTCGCCTTGGGCAGGGATGAGCAGGAACGCAGCCTGCTTATCAATTCCACAGGGCGCAAATGGGAATTTACCTTTACCACGCTCGTTACTTTCGGCGGGGCGTTCTTTGCCTCCTTTCCGCTGTTTTACAGTACCAGCTTTGGCGGTGCCTACTGGATTTGGTTTCTGATTCTGCTCAGTTTCGTATTGCAGGCGGTTTCCTACGAATTTCAAGGAAAATTAGGCAATCTTCTGGGCAAAAAGACCTATCAGGTATTTTTGGTGCTGAACGGTTTTATGGGTCCTTTCCTGCTGGGAGCGGCGGTTGCCACTTTCTTTAACGGCAGCAACTTTGTGGTAGACAAAACCAATATGGCTTCACAGATGATGCCGGTTATCAGCCGCTGGGGCAATGGCTGGCACGGTCTGGATGCCTGCCTCGACCCTTGGAACCTCATTCTCGGCTTTGCCGTGTTCTTCTTGGCTCGCTTGCTGGGCAACCTCTATTTCATCAACAATATAGACGATGCCGAATTGCAACCGCGCCTGCGCCGCCGCCTGCTTATCGACTGCGTTCCCTTCCTGCTGTTCTTCCTTGCCTTTGTAATCCGCACCCTGTGCAAGAACGGCTTTGCCGTAGAGCCCGAAAGCGGTCTTGTATTTATGGAACCTTACAAATACCTGCATAATTTCTTGCAGATGCCGGTTGTGGCGGTAATTTTTGCCATAGGCGTTTTAGGCGTACTCTGGGGCTTGGGCAAGTCTATTTTCTGCAGCCGCTACACCAAGGGTATCTGGTTTGCCGGAATTGGCACGGTGCTTACCGTTTTGGCATTGTTCCTCTGCGTGGGCTACAACAACACCGCCTATTATCCGTCTAATCTCGACTTGCAGAGTTCGCTTACCTTGGCAAACAGTTCCTCCAGCCTTTTTACGCTTAAGACAATGGCATTTGTTTCTATCTTGGTGCCCTTTGTATTACTGTATATCATTTATGCGTGGCGGTCTATCGACAAAAAGAAACTGACCCGCAAGGAATTAGAAGAAGAACACGGCTATTAGTCCGTTCATTGGAAACTCTAGAACCGGCAGCCTACCGTAAGGCGGTAGTGCCTGCCGGGCATAGGGTAATTCTTTACTATCTGATACGTTTCGTCTGAGAGGTTCAGCACCTCAAAACCCAAATCCAAGTCGGCGCGGTTAAACCCTATCTTTGCATGCAGGCTCAAATTGTGTTCCATATAGGGAGCAAGGCGGTTTTCGGCTATATTTTGGTTCAGTATATAGCGTTCTCCGCAATACGAGATGCGGTAGCCCAAGTCTACATAGGGCATCCGCAGGCTTATCACGGCGGTGCCTGAATGTTTTGGGGTATATGCCACCTGCTGGTTGTAGGAGGGCGATTGGGGCGAGGTTTTGTCTAAGGCTTGCAGAAAGGTGTAGGCAACTTGTGCCAGCAGCCCGAAGCGGGAGGCTATACCGCTATGGGCAAAAGCCGTTTCGATGTTCCATACGGCATCCACGCCGAGCGTGCGTACCTTATCTACGTTGAACATACTCCACACAAAGAGATTGTCGGTGGGATAAGCCACAATTTTGTCCTGTACCCAATTCAGATAGGCATCGGCAGAAACTTCCATATTCCATAGCCTTTGCGCCTTGGCCGGCAGGGTATAGGATATTCCTGCATCCAGCTGCCGTGCCTTTTCGGGACGTAGCCGGGTATTGCCGGTTCTGCCGTAATAAAAGTCGTTGAAAGTGGGCATACGGAACACATCTTTATAAAAGACGCGAAGCGCCAGACTACGCTTGCCCAAAGGGAACACCGCTACAGAGGCGAAAGGGCTGAAACGCGCCTTGTCCGGGGGCTGATGTCCCTGCTTTACCCTGTCAAAAAAAGCGGAAGTAAGGCCGCTTAAAAGCACTTCCACATAAGGGTGGCGGTAATCTGCCGCTATGTTGAACCAAAGCGAGGAACGCCAAGGGTCTGCAAAATCGCTTCGGTTGGCGCCTAAAAAGTTAAATGCCGCATCCAAAGCCGCGCTCAGGCTCAAGCCCGGCACGGGCGGAGAACAAAGCGTAAGCGTGCTCAGATACACTTCCTGCTGGCGGTAGCGGTCGTCTACCGCTATGGCAGAAAGGGCGTCGGGGTCTTGAAAACGGTTGTAGAGAAAACTGTATTTTACCGTATTCTGTTGCAGAAAATAGTTGGAAATCTGCCAGCGGTGCTTAATCACTCCATAAAAATCTTGGTCTTCCAAACGTTGGGAAGAGTATGGATAATACGAAATTACCGCTCCCGGCAAGCCGCGTTCACTGCCGTAATAAAACAATTCGCTTTCTATTTTGTGGCGGTCGCACGGGCGGTATTCCATACGTATCTGCGCCTGAGCGTCCTGCACATCCGAGTTTTGCCGCCTAAGGCGTTTCGTGCTGCCGCCCAAATCGTGTTCAAAGGGATAGTTTCCGTACACATAGCCGTAGCGGGCATTTGCCGAAAGCCCGAAGCGGGGAGTGATTTTTTTAGCGTATGACAATGTTCCTGCAATCTGACGGAAAGAGCCTACGGTAAGGGCTGCGTAGCCTTGGCGGAGGCTGTCGGATTCAAAGACCGAGCGGCTCTCTATGGCGAGCAAGGCTGCTGCCTGAAAATTGCGGGCAGGCTGAAAGATACTGGCGGACTGAGCATTGTAAAGCGCAACCGATTTAAGGTTGTCCATATAGATTTTAGAAAGGTCTATCTGACCGTTCTGGGCATCGGAGAGCAATATGCCGTTGTAGGAAACCGCCGTATGTGCCGCCCCCAAGGAGCGTACCGAAACCGTTTTCATGCCCCCTACGCCACCGTAGTCTTTCAACTGCACGCCGGCAAAGTTCCACACCGCCTCCGAAGCCTGTTTCGAGCGCAAGCGCAACAATTCCGTTTCCGGCAAAGCCTGCACGGGGGTGGCGGCGTTTTCCATAGGCGAGATACGGCGGTAGCCTTTTATGCTCACCTCATCCAAATAATGTATGCTGTCGGTATTTTGGGCGTACAAAAAAGAAAGGCAGCCTGCCCATACAAAATACAGATAAACCAAACGCCCTAAGCGTTTTGTAAACCGATTTCTCATGCAGACGCGCCCAAACCGGCAAGGATTTCGGCGCCTATGCACAGCGCGTTTTCATCTATCGTCAGCGTTGCCGTATGCAGGTTAGACGGCTCTTTCAATCCGGGAGGTTTCACTCCCAAACGGAACATACAGCCGGGAATACGCTGGGTGTAGTAGGCAAAGTCTTCTGCCGTCATACGCGGCGGCAGTTCGTCCACCTGCTCCTTGCCCAACATATCGCCTGCCACTTTGCGTACTAAATCGGCAGCCTCGGCATCGTTGTTTACAAACGGATAGCCATGGTCTATATAAACCTCGCAGCTTCCGCCCATACTTTGGGCTATGCCTTGGGCGCAGCGGACAATGCAGTCGTGTGCCTTGGCTCGCCATTCTTCGTTAAAGGTGCGCAAGGTTCCTTCCATATTCACCTCGGCGGGAATAATGTTGGTGCGCCCATCGCCTACGATACGCCCGAAAGAGAGCACGGTGGGGATATAAGGCGGGGCGTTGCGGCTCACCACCTGCTGCAATGAGGTAAGTATATATGCCGACATCAGTACCGTATCTACGCATTGTTCGGGCATAGCTCCGTGACCTGCCTTGCCTCTTGCCTTGATATAAATCTCGTCGGTAGATGCCATATACTGCCCGGTCTTGACCCCTACCCTGCCACATTCCAATTCGGGCATCACGTGCAGGGCGTAAATGCGTTCCGGCGCGGGATTTTCAAGCACTCCCTGTTCTATCATCTTGGGCGCCCCTGCCCTAAAATCTTCTTCGGAGGGTTGAAATATGAGCTTTACCGTGCCCTGCCATTCGTCTTTGAGCGATTGCAGAATCTTTGCCGCGCCCAAGAGACATGCCATGTGAACATCGTGGCCGCAGGCGTGCATCACGCCCTTGTTTTGCGAGGCAAATTCCAAACCGGTCTGTTCTTCGATGGGCAAGGCATCCATATCCGCACGCAACGCCACGCAACGCGAAGACGGATTTTTGCCTTCGATAACACCCACCACGCCGGTTCCCGACCAGCCGGTAGTGCAGGCAATGCCCCATTCGCTGAGTTTTTTCTGGATATAACGCCCCGTTTCCACCTCTTGGGTAGAGAGTTCCGGATGCCGGTGCAGATGCCGGCGAATTTGAACGAGGTCGGATGCCGCCTCTTGGGCGAGCCGTTTGATTTTTTCTTGCATGGGGCGATGTTTTACAGGCTTTGCAATGCCACATAGCGGGCGTAATGTCCGTTGAGCGACATCAGTTGGTCGTGGGTGCCTTGTTCCACAACCCTGCCTTTTTCAAATACCACGATATTGTCGGCATGGCGGATAGTGCTGAGCCTATGCGCCACCACGATGGAGGTTCTGTTTTCCATAAGTTTTGAAAGTGCCTGCTGCACGGCAACTTCCGATTCGGTATCGAGTGCGGAGGTGGCTTCGTCGAGCACCAGCACAGGGGCGTTCTTCAAGATGGCGCGGGCAATGGTGATGCGCTGCCGCTGTCCGCCCGAAACGGTCATACCGTTATCGCCCAAAAGACTGCCGTAGCCCTCCGGCATACGCGATATGAACTCGTGGGCGTTGGCTTTCCTTGCCGCTTCCTCCACCTCTTGGTCCGATACATTTTCTTTACCGAAACGGATATTGTTCGCCACCGTATCGTGCCACACAAAAGGAAACTGGCTCACCGTGCCGATAAGCTCGCGCAAATCCTCGCGCTTAAGGTCGGCTATGTCCACTCCGTCTATCGTAATTCTTCCCGAATCCGGTTCATAAAAACGGCAGAGCAGATCCACCATAGTGGTCTTGCCCGCGCCCGAAGCCCCTACAAACGCATAGGTCTTTCCTTTTTCCATACGCAGGTTCACGTGTTCCAATGCCGGGGTATCGGAATCGGCATAAGAAAAACTTACGTCTTCAAAAACGATTTCCCTGTCAAAAGAACGCTTGCTCAACGCGCCCGGTTTGGAATCCTCGCCCGCAGGCTCGTTGATAACCGAATAAATCCGTTTTAATGCAGCCCTGCCTTTTTGAATGTTGTAATAGGCGTTTACCGTATGTTTTGCCGGAGAGATGATACGTATCAACAGCAGTATATACAGCACGAACATATCGGCGGACATACGCCCGTCGAGCACCCAAAGCCCGCCAAAGCCAAGCACCGCCATAGTTACCACCACCAAGAGGATTTCGGTAAGAGGCCCCGAAAGGTCGCGGCGGCGGTGAACGCCATTCAAGGCACGCACGTACTGTTTGTTGTAATCGCTGAAATTACGGTGCGACCAGTCGATAAGGTTAAACGACTTGATGACCCTAAGTCCGTTTATCGCCTCCTCTATCATCGACACAATCTGCCCCAACATCATTTGGGTCTTTTCGCTCTTGCGCTTAAGATACACGCCTATCTTGCCCATTACGTAGAGGATTACCGGAAATGCCAGCAGCACTACTAAAGAAAGCCCCGGATTGATGGCGAACAGCCCTATAACGAACACTATAACGTAAAGCGGTTCCATAAAGGCACTTTGCAGCGACTTGACCACCGCCGTTTCCACCTCGCCCATATCGATATTGACCCGCGCCAGCAAATCGCCCTTTTTCTGCTCGGAGAAATAACTCAGGGGCAGGCTCATCATATGGGTATAGAAATGCACCCGCAAATCGCGCACTATACCGCTGCGGATAGCGGCAAGGCAGTACATTGCCCCATAACGGAAAGCGTTGGATAGAATCGACATACCCACAAACGCCAAGGCAATCATAACCAAAGCCGGCATCACGCCGTAAGTTTGTTTAATCACGCCCGTATAGTAGTAGGCGTACTGCAACAAGGTGTCTACGTTAAAATGAAATCCGGGCAGGCTTTCTACCGGCGGAATCATGCCGAACATTACCGAAACGAAGGGGGCTATCAGCGTTATCGAGAAAAAGGATGTGAGCACATACAAGAGGTTGAACGCCATATTGCCGGCAATATACCACCTGTATCTGAAAACGGAACCTAAAAAGTGCTTAAAATCCTTCATCGTTCAAGGGTGCAATCAGTTTGCGAAGATACGAAAAAAGGGTCGGAAAATCCGACCCTTTCCCATAGTTAAAACGGAGTTTTGCCTACGCCCACATTTCTTCGTCGGTAGGAATGGTAATCCTGTCGCAGAGAGGAGCGATGCGGGTGGTGTTAAGCAGGTGCTTGTAGGTAAAGTTTTCGGAAATGGAGTTATTGCCCCAAGTTCCGCAACCCAGCGTATTGGTAACCGCCAAACCGTTTTGAATGGCACCGCCGCCCGTAGTGGAACTTACGGCATTAACTACCAAACGGCTTACGGTAAGCGTTTCACCTGCCATAATGATGTTGCCTTGGTTGTTGGAGTGAACGGCAGCGGTGTGTCCGTTACCTTCCATACGGAGGTTGGTCAACATAATCTTCAAACCTTCTTCAAAGTGTTCGTAGCCGATACAACCCATAACCGGGCACATCTTTTCTTTGCAGATTTGGTCTTGCGTTCCGGCACCGGTGGCTTCAGCCACGATAACGCGGGTTCCGGCGGGAATGTTGAAACCTGCCATCTTGGCGATTTTATCCACGCCCTGACCTACTACATCGCGGTTAATGGCGTTGTCTTTGAACAGAACGGCAAGCAGTTTCTTCTTTTCTTCGTCGTTTACAAAGTATGCGCCCTGTTTCTTGAAAGCGGCAAATACGGCTTCTTTGTCCTTTTTGGGGTAAGCAAAGAACTGTTCGCCGGAGCAGATGATGCCGTTGTCGAAAGCACGACCGGTAATCACCTTGTTGGCAGCCTGTTCAAAGTCGATGTCGCTGTCGAGAATAACCTGTACGTTACCTGCACCCACACCGTAAGAGGGCTTACCGGAAGAATAAGCCGAGCGAACCATAGGCATACCGCCGGTAGCCACAACCACATCGGCAGTCTTCATCAATTCCTGAGTCGATTCAATAGAGGGTTCTTCGATAACCTGTACCATATAGTCGGGCACACCCATCGTTTTGAGTTTTTCCTGAATCATGTGAACCGTTTTGGCGGAGCACATCTTGGATTTGGGGTGCGGAGCGATGATTATGGCGTTCTTGGTCTTGAGGGCGAACATAATCTTGCTCATAGGAGTAACCACAGGGTTGGTCATAGGGGTGATACCGGCAACCACACCGATAGGTTTGGCAATGGTAATCATGTCGGTACGTTCATCAATTTCGAGGATACCCATCGACTTTTTGCCCTTGAGGTTATACCATACACCCTTCGACTTGTTGCGGCATTTGGCAACCTTGTCTTCGTACACACCCATCTGGGTTTCTTCCACCGCCATCTTGGCAAGCATTTCGGCGTTGTCGAATACCACGCGCGCCGTAGCCTTTACAACGGCATCGGTAGTGCTTTGGTTAAAGCTTCTCTCAAAAATGGCTTGGGCTTCACGCGCCTTAGCCACCATTTCTTTGATTTCCATTTTGTTTATGTTTTATTTATTAATTGCTGTCGGTAATTAAATGGCTTTTTAGAAGAGTTCGCGGTAAACTTCGCGGATTTCATCTTCGCTCAAAGGCACGTAGTTGTTGTTGAGCAGACGTTGCTGGGTTTCGAGCACGCTCTTGGCGAATCCCGCCACTTCTTCGTCTTTCATACCGTAGGTGTGGAGCGGATTCTTCTTGATAAGCTTGCCCAAAAGTTCGTCTAAGGCATCGTAGGGATCGCCCGTAGTGTGGAGCAACTGCTGCAAAAAGGCGTTCAATTCCTTGATACGGCCGTTGGGGTTCTTCTTGTTGTAGAGGTGGAAAATAGCCGTATAGAACTGATAATTGGCTTCTCCGTGAGGAACGTGGTAGTTACCGCCAAGAGGATAGCTCAAGGCGTGAACCGCCCCTACGCCCGTGTTTCCGAAAGCGATACCGGCAAAGTTGCTGGCCATAAGCATATCGCCCAAGCGTTCAAAGCGGTAGTCGGGTCCTTTTTCGGCAATTTGCTGGAACACGTCGATAATGATACGCATGGCTTCCTTGCCCAAAGCTTCGGTATAAGGATTCGATTTAGGCGAAACAAAAGATTCGGTGGCGTGAACCAAGGCGTCGATGGCGCTGCAAGCGTAGAACTTGAACGGAAGACCCTTCAGCAGTTCGGGAACCAGAACGGCATCGTCGGCAACGATAGCATCGTCTGCCAAGCCCATCTTGGTATGCAGGCTCACCAATTCGGCAATCGAGATATTGGTTACTTCGCTACCCGTTCCGCAGGTGGTGGGCAGAATAACCAACTGTTTGTCCTTTACAATAGGAATCTTACGCAAGAAAGCGTCGGTAACATTTTCCACTCCTTTAAGCACGAACAGCTTGCAGCAGTCGATTACCGTACCGCCGCCCACGGCGATAACGCGGTTGTACTTTACACTCTTAACGTCATTGAGAATGGCGTTCATCATGTTGTCGGAAGGTTCGCCCAAACCGTATTTTTCCTGCATAATAAAGTGGCAGGGAAGGTTGAGCGACTTCATAAACGGGTCGTACAGAAATTCGTTCGTAATCACCAAGTCATCGGCTCCTAAGTTGAACTCCTTGGCGAAAGAAGCGAAATCTTCAAATTGGCTCAGACGAGTCTTCAGCTTGAAAAGTTGCATGATATATTAGTTTTTAAATCTTTTGCTGTATTCTTCTTCCAGCATGGCGCGGAAATCGGGATGTGCGATGGCGATAAGCCGTTTGGCTCTTTCCTTGAGGCTCGCCCCTTTGAGTTTTGCCACACCGTATTCGGTAACGATATAGTCCACGTCGTTACGCGGCGTGGTTACGGCAGCTCCGTGCGAGAGGAAAGGCACTATGCGCGAAGCCGTTCCTTTGGCTGCCGTAGAGGGCATTGCCATAATGGAGCGACCGCCCTTTGACCAAGCGGCACCCTTTACATAGTCGAACTGTCCGCCGATACCGCTAAATTGCTTCAAGCCGATGGATTCGGAGTTTACCTGTCCCATCAGGTCTACTTCGATGCAGGAATTGATAGAAACCAAATTGTCGTTCTGTGCAATCACACGCGGGTCGTTTACCCAGTCTACCGGGCGCATTTCCACGCTGTCGTTGCGGTTGGCAAAATCGTAGAGTTCCTTGCTTCCCATCAAAAAGGTGGCAACCATCTTGCCGGGCAACAAAGTCTTTTTGGAGCCGTTGATAACGCCTTTCTTTACAAGGTTCACTACCCCGCTCGAAAACATTTCGGTATGGATACCAAGGTCGCGTTTGCCGTCGAGCGACATCAGTACCGCATCGGGAATACCGCCGATACCGAGCTGGAGGGTATCGCCGTCTTTTACCAAGGTGGAACAATTCTTACCGATAGCAAGTTCTATATCGGTAATCTTGGCAGCCGGCAGTTCGGCAAGCGGCGTATGGTTTTCTACAATATAGTGGAACTTGGATATATGCATAAAATTGTCGCCGGAAATGTAAGGCATATTTTCGTTCATTTCGGCAATGATGATCTTTGCCTTACGGGCGGCGGGCAAAGAGTAGTCGCAGGAGATGCCGAAACTGCAATTGCCTTTTTCGTCGGGCAGGGAAACCTGCACCACCGCTACGTCTACCGGAAAATATTCATCAAAGAAAGAGGGCACTTCAGAAAAATGCACGGGAATAAAGTCGCCCCGGTCTTCGGCTACCGCCGCACGGGAATTACCGCCTACAAAGTTGGTTACATGGCGGAAATGGCCTTCGGTTTCGGGCACGAGGTATTCCCCTTTGTTAATGGTAAACATGTGGTAAATCTTCACATTGTGAAGCCTGTCCATTTGGCGCAGCATTTCCTGCGGCACCAAGGAGGGTACGCCGGCGGCATGTCCGAAAACGATATTGTCGTTGTCTTTAATCGCCTTTACCGCTTCTTCTACGGTAACGAAGTTGCCTTCTTTTTTCAAGTCCATGATTATGATGTGTTGTTTTATTTTTCCTCTTCCTTATGGGAACCGTTCATCAACTTTTTGGCAAACGCCAGCAATTCAGGATCGGTTTCGTTGATTAAGTAAACCCGACCTATTTCCGGGATCTCCTCCCGAAGTTTTTTTTCTATTACCTCTTCAAGGGTTATCTGCGCCGCCGGACAAGTGCGGCACGCCCCCATAAATACCAAGCCCACGTCCCTACCCTTTATTTCCTTAATGCGGATATCTCCGCCGTGTTCCGATAAAGAAAGACGGATTCGTTCTTCTATCACAGAACGAACCCGACTTTCAAATTCAGTGTTGTTCACGAAACTACTTTTTAGCAGCCCATTTGTCTTTGGAAACATCCACCTTGGCTATCTTGCGCGCCAATTCTTTCTTGGCTTCGAGATTACCCTGACGGGCAATCATGATACGCTGAGCCTGAGGCGAACCGGCACCGTGCATGGATTCGGTACGATAACCTACCGCAGCCGTACCCAAAGTCAGGTTTTCGATAAGACGGAGCACGCGCATTCTGTTTTCCGTATTGGCACCGGTAGCACCCTTAAAGTATTTTTCTACATAAGGACCGGTTTCCTTGGAACGCAAATCCTGTTGCGAAGGCATGGTTACCATCAAACCGCCGGCGATATCTTCTGCCAGACGGGCTATTTCGTAGGGATAGCGGGTTACATTCTGCTTGCAGACATTGGCAAGGAGCAAATCAATCTGATAGTTACCGGCAGGCATCTTAACCCCTTCGGCAGAGCAGGCGATACCACAGGCGTAAAGGGTTTCGTTAAGGTGCATCATTTCGATAAGCTTGTCTTTTACGTGGCTGGCTTTGGGCACGCCGTTGTAGTCGGCAGCCAAGGCGGCGGCACCGATCAGAACATCGCCCACACCCACCTTGCAGCCGCCGTAAGACTGACGGTGATAACCGGCAAAGCGTTCCACCATCATACCGGCAAACTGAAATTCCTTGCACATAAAGATACGTTCGTTGGGAACGAATACATCGTCGAATACAACCAATGCTTCATGACCGCCAAACTGGGAGTTTCCGAGGTCGATGTCGGCATCGGGTTCCATCTTGCGGGTATCGCAGGACTGACGGCCATAAATCATAAACACGCCCTTGGCATCCGAAGGAATGGCGAAAGAAACGGCATAGTCCTTGTCTTCTTCGCGCATGGCTACGGTAGGCATAATAAGGTGTTCGTGGCTGTTGATGGCACCGGTCTGGTGAGCCTTGGCACCGCGAACCACAATACCGTCGGGGCGAACTTCGGTAATATGAACGTACAAGTCGGGATCTTCCTGCTGGGAAGGAGCCAGACCACGGTCCCCCTTGGGGTCGGTCATCGCACCGTCAACCACGAGGTCGTTCTTCTGAACGAACTTCATATATTCGGTAAAACGTTTGTGATATTCCGTTCCGAGAGCCTTGTCCATTTCGTAGGTGGTGGAGAAAATGGCGTTGAAAGCGTCCATACCTACGCAACGTTGAAAGCAAGCGGCGGTCTTTTGACCCATCAAACGCTGCATCTTTACTTTCTTAACAAGGTCTTCGGTGCTTTGGTGCAGGTGGCAGAAGCGGTTTACCTTTTCGCCGATAAGGGGCGAATAAGCCGTCATAAGGTCTTCGTATTCTTTTTGCTGCGCCAATTCGTAGGTCATAGCCACCGAATTCAAAGACGGACGGATAATAGGATGATTAACAGGATCTTTTACTCTTTCTCCAAACAGATAGACCTTCAAGTCCATTTTTTGGAGGCTCTTGATGTACTCTTCAGCTGTCATCATGGCTTTAGCTTTTAAAAGGTTTATATTATTGTTTTATTGTATCTTACAATCCTTATTGCGTTTCGCAAGTTCCATAAAGCAAAACGCCCGAACATGCATTCCGCTCTGTTTCTGATGCACGGACTCTGTAATAAGAACCGTACACTTTCGTTAAGCTGCTGTCCAAGGGCGTCTACCATTGCCTCTCTGCGGCTGGATTCTTGCGAATGGCTGCAAAAAGGTTACGTCTTTGTTTGAAAGCGTGGCAAAGTTAACAAATTTCTTATAAGAACAAAACGCTTTTTTTGCCGAAATTTCATCCCCCCCTGCTCCCGCCTCCTCCCCCACCTTGAATTTTGTTATAGCGTGAATGATTTGTAACTTCGCGCATATTCTGAATTGTGAGCCGAAAGAGGCTCGAAACATAG
>JAFLTI010000041.1:0-6848 GCA_022510485.1 Lentimicrobiaceae bacterium
AGGGTAAAAAGGCTGGCAAAAAACATTGCCAATCCGATACATAGTTTTTTCATCGTCATATAGTTTTATTTTGTTGAGTTCTGATTTTTATGTTGTTACACAAAGCCAATACAATTATATCATAGAACAAATATAAATAAATTTTCAACAAGTAAAAATACGAATTTGCAATGAAACATAAAATTTATATTATTATAATTTGACGTGTAATGCTTGCTGTTAGAGATGGGCGCGCAGGGCAATGCCGCCCAATGTTGGCTCGGCGGCGCAGCGGGCGATATGAGGCAGAAAGGGTGGCGCAGGGCAATGCCCTCAATACCGGTTGGGCGATGGATTGGCGACGTGGGGCAGAAAGGGCGGCGCAGGGCAATGCCGCCCCAAGGCTGGCTCGGCGGTGGATTGGAGATGTGGGCAACCGGGCGGCGTAAGGGATTGCCGCCCCAAGGCTGGCTTGCGTGCTGTCAAATTATAATAATATAAATTTCGGGAACAAACTCTATGCTATGTTCTTCCAGCAAAATAATTTTTTGGGGATAGACAAAACCTTTTCCGTATTTTATTTGTCGTGTTTTTTACGTAAAAAACCTGACATTTTTGTATATTTGCATCGAATACTATTGAAAACGACAATGATTATTGCAAAACAATTCCGAGACACGCTGAACCGAATACCGGAAGGCAAGGTATTCTCAATACGGGATTTCGATATCCCCCAAGAATATCAACCGGCATTGGTAAAATCTATCAGCCGTTTGGTTGCCGACGAAGCCATACAAAAGGTTTCTAAGGGAAAATATTATAAACCGCGAAAGAGCGTATTCGGAACTTTGAAACCTCCGATTATGGAGATTGTTAAGGATTTTCTTGAATGGAACGGCAAAACGATAGGATATATTACCGGTACTGCCGCATTTGCCGCAATGGGGCTTACAACGCAGATAACATCCGCTATAACTATCGGTACAAAACAATACCGCCGCCCCTTGAAACGCGGGGACTATACAGTGTCTTTTATCCTGCAACCGAATGATATTACGGCAGAGAATATTCCTTTGTTATGTATTCTCGATGCAATCAAATTGCTGAAAAAAATACCTGCAACTTCTCCCGATGAGTGTACGCAGATACTTGAAAAACAAATTGCCGCACTATCCGTAACTGACCGAAAACGCCTTACCGAACTGGCAACCGGCTATGCTCCTTATGTCCGTGCCTTGCTTGGGGCTGTTCTTGAATGCATAGGAGCCGATACTTTCGATTTGCGTAAAACGCTTAATGGAACAACTAAATACAAACTTCCCATCACTACACAGGCATTGCCAACGAAAAAAAATTGGAACATTGTATGAGACTGCACGAAAACAAAGAATTTTTTGCCGATGCCATAGAAGCGGCATCCCGACCTCAAAACGAGGGTGGACTTGGCATTAAAAGTGTCTTTATAGAAAAAGATTATTGGATAAGCCGCTCTTTATGGCTTATGACAAAAGGAGATACGGATAATCGTACGGTTTTTAAGGGTGGAACCAGTCTGTCGAAAGCTTATGGTCTCGGTGCACGATTTTCCGAGGATGTTGATATTGCCATATCCGAAGCGTGGAACTTGAGCGGTAATCAGTTGAAAAAACTTATCAGCCGTATCTCAAAGGATATGACCGCCGGACTTGAAGAACTGGTTATTCCCGGTCTGACGAGCAAAGGCTCACACTACCATAAGGCTTTTTATCTATATCCACAGGCAATTGAGGTTCCGCAGGTCGGAGCAATTAAAGCAGGGCAGCTATTGGTTGAAATAAACAGTTTTGCAAACCCATATCCGTTTGAGCGGCGTCTTGTGAGCAGCTTTCTCACCGATTTTTTCCGTATATCCGACAATGAACGCTTTATCGAAGAGTACGATATGCAACCATTTGAGGTGAACGTATTGGACAAAAAACGTACCCTTACCGAGAAATTCGTATCGCTTTTCCGCTGTTCTCTTGCAGACCAATACATTTCGCAACTATCGTCAAAAATCCGTCACTTCTACGACTTGTATCAGCTTTTACAAGATAAAGAGTGTCGGGATTACTTGAAAAACAATGTCTTTTTGGATGATTTCAAATCGCTATGGCAACATGACCGTATGTATTTTGATAAGCCCAATGGTTGGCAAGACAGAAAAATAGAAAGTTCTCCCCTATTGACGGATTTTCAGGGGGTATGGTCTGCACTGCAAGAAACTTATATGAACGAGTTGCCAGAATTGGCTTATCGACCCATTCCGGATCCGACAATGGTTAAAAAGAATCTGCAAGAATTGATTGATGTTATTCGTCCGATGCAATCGCAAATATAAACTTAACTGCAAATTCAGTAAGTAACCTTTTGGCTAATAAATTCTTGCTAATTAAAACATCTCCCCTATTGACAATTTACTTGCAAATGCAAGCGTTTTGTCAGTAGAGAAGCAGCAAGCCACTGCCTATTACAATGGCAATCAGTGATTTTATGGCTTTTAGAAGGATGAATTTCTGACGGGAGGTGGAGAGCAGCAAGAGGGAGGTGTGTCCGTCTTGCACTATGGCGTTGGCAAAGAATACGCCCAAGGGTAAGGCGCCTGTAAAATACAGTTGTATAAAGAGAAAATGCGGTCCCGATTGGGGAATCCAGCCGATGATGACAGCCACCAGCAATAAGAGGAACTGTCTGCCTGTATCGTGGGCAATCCATGCCTGCAAATCCACCGTCTGGCGGAAGAATGCTAAGAAATAGAGCGTGCCCAGTGTCCATAGAAAGATGGAGGGCATATGTTTTTTAATCAGGTGGTTCCAAAGGTGTTCCTGCAAAAAGTATTCGTTTGCCACCAGCACCATACATAGGGCTACGGCGGTAAGTACCCCGAAAACGATATGTTCAAAATCGAGCGGAGCGTGCAGCTGCCCGAAAATCATTATCAGATAAGCCACTAAAATAAAAACCAACAGTGTTTTGGAAAACGACCAATTACGGAACATACAGGCTATCTTTTGCCCAAGGTTCCCGCCCTTTTCAAAGCAGCTCAGACGCACTTCCCCGCCCTTTTCCGAATGGAGTTCCACTTGGCAGGGAAAATTGCCGTTCTTATTTTCAAAAATACGGTTGCAAAGTGCTCCTACGCCCAAACCCAGAGCCAACAAAACACATTCCACCCATACGGTCGTAAGGGGTTCGATTGCCAGCATACGAAAGGCATCATCGCCTAAAGCGGTAAAGGAGGCTGCCACTACCGCCCCAAAGCCGACAGCACGGTGGGCATAGAGGCTCACCACCATCAATCCGCCCACGCAACCGGGAATAAAACCGAACAATGAGGCTATGAAAAGTTGCACGAAAGAGCGGCGGCTACCTAAAAGCGGCAGTTGCTTATTCCAGCCTCCGCGCTTACGGTACAGTTCAACGAACTCCATAAGCATCATCACCACCATAACGAAGAAAACGATATGTATGGTTTCCCACAAAGGCAACATCCAGTTCATTCCGATAGGCTAAAAATAGGTTATGTTCTCTAAAAAAAGCGCGTGTGCCGGCATGGAAACTCCGGCGCTGCAACGGTCTTTTGCCAAAATAATCCGGTCTAAATCTTCTAAGGAATACCTGCCGCTGCCTACTCCGAGCATGGTTCCCACCATAGCGCGCACCATATTGCGCAAAAAGCGGTTTGCCGTAAAGCTGAACTCCCACGTATGCAGTCCTATCTGCTCAAAATCGGCACGGCTCAGGTGGCAGAGATTGTTCTTGTTGTCGGTATGCAGTTTGGCAAAGGAGGTAAAATCCTTACATTCGGTGAGCCTCTGCCCTGCCCTGCGCACCAAATCGGCATCAAAGGCAAACCGGCAATAATAGCTCAAAGAGTCGGCAAAGGGATCTTTGCGGGTATGCAGACGGTAGCGGTAGGTGCGGCGGAGCGCCGAAAAGCGGGCGTGCAGATTTTCGGGTACTTCAAAAACCGAAAAAACAGCGATTTCTTTGTCTAATAAGGCATTGAGCTTGTAAACCCAATCGCGGCGGTCTTCAAAAGCCACCGTTTTGTCTGTTAAATCAAAATGGGCGTAATACGAAGAAGCGTGAACGCCGGCATCGGTACGCCCGCAGCCCACCACCTGTATTTCCTGATGCAGCAGCACCGAAAGCGCCTCCTGCAAACAGGCTTGAACGCTCCGTGCATTGGGCTGTTGCTGCCAGCCGCAGTACGGAGCGCCGTTGTATGCCAGATGGATAAAAAACCGCTGCACGCCGACAATTCTTATTTATTCTGTCCTGATGCCGGTTTGGAAATGGATTCGCGCATCTGGGTATCTGCCTTGATGTTTTCTAAACGGTAATAGTCCATCACGCCCAAATGCCCCTGACGGAAAGCGGCTGCCAATGCCATAGGCACTTCGGCTTCGGCTTCAATTACCTTGGCTCTCGCATCTTGCGCCTTGGCGCGCATTTCCTGTTCGAGCGCCACCGCCATAGCGCGGCGTTCTTCTGCCTTTGCCTGCGCAATGTTCTTGTCGGCGTTTGCCTGATCCATCTGCAATTGGGCACCGATATTCTTACCTACATCTATATCGGCAATATCTATCGAAAGTATTTCAAATGCCGTACCCGAATCCAAGCCTTTTTCGAGCACCACGCGCGAAATCGAATCCGGATTTTCGAGTACCTGTTTGTGCGTTACCGCAGACCCTATGGAGGTTACTATGCCTTCGCCCACACGCGCCAAAATCGTTTCTTCTCCGGCTCCGCCCACCAACTGTTTGATATTGGTTCTTACCGTAACCCTCGCCTTGGCGATAAGCTGAATACCGTCTTTTGCCACGGCAGCTACCGGAGGCGTATTGATTACCTTGGGATTTACCGACATCTGCACGGCTTCAAACACATTGCGCCCGGCAAGGTCGATAGCCGTAGCGGTCTTGAAATCGAGGTTCATATTGGCTTTGTCGGCAGAAATCAATGCCTGCACCACCAAGTTAAGGTGTCCGCCTGCCAGATAGTGGGCTTCGAGTTCGTTACGGTTCAAGTTCAGTCCCGCTTTTTTGGCGGCAATCAAGTTACGCACTATAATTTGGGGCGGAACCTTACGCCAGCGCATAAGGATAAGCTGCAAGAGCGAGATATGCACTCCCGAAACCAGCGCGTTGAACCATAATCCGATAGGAATAAAGTAAAACAAAAGCCACAGCAGGAATAATCCTACAATAACCAAACCGACGATAAGTCCTACTTCCATTGTATTTTCGTTTTAAGAGGTTTTACAATCCTTTATTCTGCTTCTTGCTTAACCCAAACCTTGCCGCCCTCTATCTTGACCACCGTTACCGGAGTCTTGGGGTCTATGAAAGAGGTTTGCGAACCGGCTTCGTAGGTTTCGCCCTCCACCTCGATAGTGCCCATAGGGGCAAGCCGCGATATTGCCACACCTTTCATACCCACTTGCAGTTTAGAAGAGGCTTCGTTTACCCTGCCGTCTACGGTGGCGTCAAGCTCTAACTTGCGCCAAGTACGGCTTCTGAAGATAACTACCAGCAAAATTACCGAAAGCACCAGAACAGTAACCAATACGGCATATCCTGCCTGCGTGCCGTGATAGGCAAACGCCCCGTAAACCGCATAACCCAAGGATGCCAGACCTGCCACACCGGCAAGCGTGGTTCCGGGAAAAACCAAGAGTTCCAAGCTTACAAAAATAAAGCCTATCAAGATTAAACAGACAATCAAGAAATATGACATATCGTTCTATATTTTACCATCTTCCACCGGCACCGCCGCCACCAAAACTGCCGCCGCCGAAGCCTCCGAATCCGCCGCCTCCGCCATAGCCTCCGCCGTAGGAACGCCCCGCCGCATTGCCCAAGCCCCACAAAGTACCTAATACCGCCGAGCGCAAGCCCGGATCCACCTCTACTTTTTCTTTTTTTCCGTTACCCTCATCGTTACCATTACCGTTACCGCCACCATTACCATTATTCTTGTCCCTGCGCGAAGTCCTGATTAAAAGCACCGAACCCACAATCATCACTAAAACTGCCACAAGGGCTACTATCACCGCTTCTTTGGGCATATATTCCTTAGCTGAAATTTCGCCCGAAGCCAAGGGCATGATAACGCGCAAGCCGGCAATAATTCCCAAAGCATAATCATTCTGACGAAAATAGGGAATCATCTCGTCTTCGATAATGCGCTTGCATACCGCATCGGGCAGTGCCGCTTCCAAGCCGTAGCCGGGCGCGATGAACACCTCGCCCGATCCGTTTTCATTCTTGGGTTTTATAAGAATCACCACGCCATTATTGTACTTGGAACTGCCCACGCCCCAGCTTTCGCCTATCTCGTAAGCCGCTTCTGAAGCCGAATAATTACCCAAATCGGTTAGGGTAACGATGGTAATCTGATTGGAGGTACTGTCGTTAAACGCCCTGAGCAGCCTTTCCAAGCCCCAAACTGCCTCCTGCTTTAAGATGCCGGCATAGTCGTTTACCAAGCGCGGGGGCACAGGCGCGGGAGGAATCACCTCCCTGTGCGCCGCCCTCAGGCTCAGAGCCGACAGCAGAAAACCCGCCATCAGCCCCCATAGGCACAACTTATGCACAAGCTTGCTCAACATGGCTTACTCTCCAAAGTTAAAAGATACTTCGGGGGCGTTTTCGGCTCCCTCCGCCGCTTCAAAATAGCCTTTCTTCTCAAAGCCGAACATCTTTGCCACCATATTGCGCGGAAAACGGCGGATTGCCGTATTGTAGGCGCGTACCGCTTCGTTAAACTTCTTACGTTCTACGGCAATGCGGTTTTCGGTGCCTTCCAGCTGTGCCTGTAAGTCGCGGAAATTCTCCGTGGCTTTC
>JAFLTI010000041.1:6948-15708 GCA_022510485.1 Lentimicrobiaceae bacterium
GTTTTCGGTGCCTTCCAGCTGTGCCTGTAAGTCGCGGAAATTCTCCGTGGCTTTCAATTCGGGATAGCGTTCCACCGTAAGCAGCAAGCGGCTCAAAGAACCGCTTAAAGCATCCTGCGCCTTTTGAAAAGCGGCGATATTTTCTTCGGTAAGCGTGTTGGCGTCTATCTTTACCTGCGATGCCGAAGCCCTTGCCGATACTACATCTTCTAAAGTAGCGCGTTCAAAGTCGGCGGCTCCTTTTACGGTATTCACCAAATTGGGCACGAGATCCATACGGCGTTGATATACATTCTCAACCTGACTCCATGCTGCCTGCGCCGCCTCGTCTTTCTTTATCAATCCGTTGTAGAGCGAAATGAACCAAGAGGCGATTACGATAATCAATGCCACCACCAGCAGCACCACACTGTACTTTTTCATGTTTTTCAAGTTTTGGAATATCTATTTTAGCGTATTCGTAAAGGTACAAAAAATTCCGCTTACTTTATCATATCCACACTGCGTTTAAGAAAACGGTGCAGACCTTCGCCCTTAAGCAGTCCGTTGCTGAGCAAGGCAAGGTCTATCAACTGCCCCACCACCGGATTTTCGGAACCGTATTTTTCCAAAATCTCACGTTCTTTCCTGCCCAAATCGTTCAAGGAGCGGTCTATATCCGAAATCCTGTCTTTGTCGGATGCCGGAATATCTTCGGGCTTGATGTCTTTGTTGAGGCTTTCGATATCTTCTTTTTGCTTTTGCAACTCGGCTTTTTCGTGCAGAATCGGGGTTATCTTATCGCCCAGTCGGGCTTTTTCGTCTTGCAAAAGCTCCTTTACCAAGCGATGGTCGGCGTTCACCACCAAGTTGAACTGGTCGCCCAGCTTGCCGTAAAAGCCCATATCGGGATTTATTTCCGCCATATCTTTCATACGGCGCATAAACTCCGAGCGGGTAATCAGCACCGGGTCGGCATCTTCGCCCATATTTTCAAAAGAAACGGCATACATACCACCGTCTTTGGGCAACTGCGAATTAAAGATGCCGCGCAGCTCGCTCTGTTCCTGCAAATCCAAGTTCACCTGCCGGCTTTCTTCCTTTACGATAAGGCGGTCTATCACATCCGAATCCACGCGGGTAAAGCGGTAATCGGAATTCTTTTGTTCCATAAAGTTGATAAAGGGCGTGTCAAAAGTGCCGTCCATTACCAGCACATCGTAACCCTTTGCCTTTGCCGCCTGTATGTAGGCATATTCGTTATCGGTCTTAGAAGCGTAGAGAAACACCAGTTTCTTGTCTTTGTCGGTCTGCAAGCCGGAAATCGCGCCCTTGTATTCTTCCAAACTGAAGTATTTGCCTTCGGTATTCTTGAACAGGTAAAATTCCATAGCTCTTTCGGCAAACTTTTCGTCGGTAAGGATTCCGTACTGCACAAAAATCTTCAAGTCGTCCCATTTGCTTTCAAAATCGGCGCGTTTGTTCTTGAAAAGGTCGAGCAGGCTGTCTGCCACCTTTTTGGTGATATGGCTCGAAATCTTTTTGACATTGCGGTCGGATTGCAGATAGGAACGCGACACGTTGAGCGGAATATCGGGCGAATCGATAACTCCGTGCAGCAGGGTCAGGTATTCGGGCACGATGCCCTCTACCGTATCGGTAACATACACTTGGTTGCAGTAAAGCTGAATCTTGTTTTTCTGCAATTCCATACGCGACGAAATCTTGGGAAAATACAAAATGCCCGTAAGCGTAAAGGGATAGTCCACATTCAGATGGATATGGAAAAGCGGGTCGGCGGCAACGGGATAGAGGTCGTGGTAAAAGCTGGAATAATCTTCCTCTTTGAGTTCGGAGGGCTTGCGGGTCCATGCCGGGTGGGTATCGTTGATAATCAAATCCCAGTCGGTATCTTTATATTCGCCGTCTTTCCATTCCTTTTCTTTTCCGCAAACCACTTCCACCGGCAAAAAGCGGCAGTATTTCTTCAAAAGCCCCTGTATCTTTTCCTCTCCGGCAAATTCAAGGTCTTCTTTGGTAAGGTGCAGCACCACGTCGGTTCCGCGTTCAGGCTTGTCGTATTCTTCCATTTCGTATTCGGTAGTGCCTTGGCAGCTCCAATGAACCCCTTTGGCATCTTCCTTATAGGAGCGGGTAAAAATTTCCACCTTGTCGCTTACCATAAAGGCAGAGTAGAAGCCCAAGCCGAAATGCCCTATAATGGCGTTTGCCGAATCCTTGTATTGCTTAAGGAACTCTTCGGCTCCCGAAAAAGCGATTTGATTGATATATTTTTCCACTTCTTCGGCGCTCATACCGATACCGCTGTCGGAAATGGTCAGCGTGCCTGCCTCTTTGTCAGCCTTGACACGCACCTGTAGGTTGTCCGTGCTTCCCTTAAACACGCCCGAAGATGCCAAAGTCTTTAATTTTTGGGTGGCATCCACCGCATTCGACACCAACTCGCGTAAAAATATTTCGTGGTCGGAATACAGAAACTTCTTGATAATTGGGAACAAATCCTGTGTAGATACGCCTATTTTTCCTTTGTTCATGGCTAATGTTTGTTTTGATTGACACAGCCGCTTTTATCCAAATACGTGCCAAAGTACGGAATCTGCTATTCTGGCAGAAGCCAAAATCCAAACAAGTTTGGTTTCTGCGCCCGACTTTTGTATCTTTGTCAGTTTTACAAATCTTTAAGCAACCTATTATGGCTACACGAGTTCTTTGGATAGACGACGAGATAGATTTGCTCAAGCCTCATGTAATGTTTCTACAGTCAAAAGGCTATGAAGTTATTACACTAAACAATGGGGTAGACGCGATTGAAACCATCAAGAATCAGCTAGTCGATATTATTTTTCTCGATGAACAGATGCCGGGGCTTTCGGGTTTGGAAACCCTCGCCAAGATAAAGGAGATTTTTCCCTCCATTCCTATCGTTATGGTTACCAAGAGCGAGGAAGAAGACATTATGAACGAGGCTATCGGCTCTAAAATTTCCGATTACCTGATTAAGCCCATCAATCCGGGGCAGATTCTCCTTGCCATCAAAAAACAGTTGGAATCCAAGCGTTTGGAAAGCGAGCGTTCCCTGTCTTCTTACCAACAGGAATTTCGTGAAATCGGGGCTACCCTCTCGCCCAACCTTTCTTTCAAAGAATGGGAAGAAATCTACAAGAAGTTGGTTTTTTGGGATATAGAGCTTAGCAAAACCGACGACGAGGGCTTAAAGGAAATTTTGCGCAACCAGAGAGACGAAGCCAACCTGCTGTTTGCCAAGTTTATCGAAAACAACTATATCGATTTTCTGAAAAACGGCTCGGAAAACGAGTTCGATATGTCGCACACCGTGTTGAGAAACCGGCTTCTGCCTATTCTCAGCGACGAGATTCCGGTGTTCTTTATCCTTATCGACAACCTGCGTTTTGACCACTGGAAAGCATTACAGAAACGCATCGCTCCCTTTATGAACATCTTGAGCGAAGATGCTTATATGAGTATTCTTCCCTCCGTCACACACTATGCGCGATGCAGTATGTTCGCCGGTCTGCTGCCGTCGGAAATCGAGAAAAAATATCCCGATTACTGGGTGAGGGAAGAATCGGGGCACTACAAGAACCAAAACGAACGCCTGCTGCTCGAAGAATGTCTCAGACGTTTCGGCAAGGAACCGAACTATACGTATAACAAGGTGATAAACAACTCCTACGGCTTTAAGATAATGGAATATCTGCCCAAGATGTTGCAAACTCCCTTAAATGTTATCATCTACAACTTTATCGATATGCTCTCGCACGCCAGCACCGAAATAGAGCTGCTGCGCGAAATGGCTGACGACGACGCCTCCTACCGTTCTTTGGTGGAATCGTGGTTTGAACATTCGCCTCTGCTGGAGCTTATCAAGAGCCTTGTAGGGCAAAAAGCCATCGTAATCATTACCAGCGATCACGGCTCTATCCGCATCAACAACCCGGTGCGTATCAAAGGCGACCGCGACACCAGCGTAAACCTGAGGTTCAAATCGGGAAAGAATTTGGAATACAACCCCAAGGAGGTATTCAGCGTGCGCAATCCGGGCGATATTTTCCTGCCCAAGACAACGATTACCTCCTCGTTTGTGTTCTGCCGCCAAAACGACTTTTTCGTTTATCCCAACAACTACAACCAATACGTGAACTACTACCGCAACACCATTCAGCACGGCGGTATCTCGATGGAAGAGATGTTGGTTCCCTACGCGGTACTTCAACCTAAGTAAACTATGGAAGACGGTATTTGTACCATTACGGCGGCAACGCCCGAAGACCTGCCTCCGGCGGCCACGCTCCTCTTGGAACGATTTCCGGAGGAGCGTATCTTTGCTTTCTTTGCCCCTATGGGTGCGGGAAAAACCACCTTTATAAAGGCACTCTGCCACTGCCTGCATGTAACCACTCAGGTTGTAAGCCCCAC
This sequence comes from Lentimicrobiaceae bacterium, assembly GCA_022510485.1. Classification (GTDB taxonomy): domain Bacteria; phylum Bacteroidota; class Bacteroidia; order Bacteroidales; family P3; genus Pullibacteroides. Next base: position 11,386 of record JAFLTI010000041.1, read on the forward strand.
TTTCGCGCTCGTTAACGAATACGACTCTCCGCAAGGCTCCGTTTATCATTTTGATTTTTATCGGCTTAAAAACGCCGCCGAAGCCTACGACATAGGCACCGACGAATATTTGGCAAGCGGTTGCTACTGCTTTTTGGAATGGCCTCAGGTAATGCAGAACTTGCTGCCCGGGCGTTATGTGGCGGTAGATATTACGGTAGATGCCGATAGCGGCGCACGGCATATCAACGCCCGCATTGTTAACCAAAACCCGCATAGATGAAAACCGTAAAAGACCAAGATTGCCCCGTTTTTATCGGTTGCGGAAGTTTGGAAAAACTAAAGGCTTGGCTGAGAAAAAAAGCCCAAGATGCCCCTATCGTGCTGCTGCACGAAAAGAACGCGGCACCCTTAATCCTGCCCCCGCTTTTTGAAAAGATTCCTTTCTTGCAGGATGTTCCCCGCTACGAATTGGATTCTACCGAAAACCGCAAGCAGATAGAAAGCCTGATGCCGCTTTGGCAAGCTTGGAACCAAAATCATATAGACCGCAATACTTGGGTGGTGCTGTTGGGCGGAGGCGTGCTTTGCGATATGGGCGGTTTTGCCGCCTCGCTCTTTAAGCGCGGTATTCCTTTTGTAAGTATTCCCACGAGCCTGCTTGCTATGGCAGATGCCTCGGTGGGCGGCAAAACCGCCGTGGATTTGGGCGAAGTAAAGAATATTTTAGGCAGTTTTCGCCGACCCCAAGCGGTGGCGGTAGACCCCGTTTTCATAGATACCCTGCCCGATTCCGAATTTTTGTCGGGTATGGCGGAAATACTTAAGATGCAGTTGATTTCCAAACGCGGATTCTCGCCCGAAAGTATGGAAAACAGTTTCTGTAAACAGAATTTCGACCCCAAGCTGCTGCATTTTGCCATTAAGGAAAAGGCACGTATTACCCGCTTGGATTTTGAAGAGAAAAATCTCCGTAGAACCTTGAATTTCGGGCATACGGTAGGTCATGCCTTCGAAGCTTTGGCATTAAGGCAGAACCGCCCTATTCCGCACGGTTACGCGGTGGCTTACGGTATGGCGTGCGAACTCTTGCTTTCGGTGCGCTGCTGCGGTCTTGAAGCCGAAAAGTTTGAGCGTGCCAACCGTCTTATACAGAACGTTTACGGCACTTTTGACTTTGCGCCCGAAGACATTTCCGTTTTGTTGGAATATATGCGCAGCGACAAAAAGAACAGGCAGAACGGACAGATCCGCCCTGTCTTGTTGAAAAACTACGGCACTTGCCTCTACAAGCTTTCCGTTCCTGCACAAACGATACAGGAAGTTTTGCAAGGCTATCCCTTTAACGAAAAAACTTACCAGCATGGATCATAATATCAGCATTCAATTTGCCGACAGTCACATTGAGGGGGAAGCCCCCTTGCCGAGTTCCAAAAGTATCAGCAACCGTTATCTGATACTGCAATTCTTGGCAGACGAGGATTTTGACTTAGAAAACCTTTCTGAATCCGACGATACCCGCCTGATGCAGAAACTGCTCAAAAAAATAGACCGTCAAAACGAAGACCCCGACGACACTACCGAGTTAGACTGTCAGAACGCCGGTGCCGTTATCCGTTTTCTTACCGCCTTGCTGGCATTCCGCGCCGGCACATGGATTTTGGGTTCCGAAAATCCGCGTATGAAAGCCCGCCCTATCGGGGCTTTGGTAGATACCTTGCGTTCTATGGGCATCGAAATAGAATATCTTGAAGAAGAGGGTTTTCCCCCCATTAAATTTTCCGGCAGACCGGAAATACTGCAATCGCAGGATTCTATCGTGCAGGTAGACGCCGGGCAAAGCAGCCAGTTTGTTTCGGCTCTGATGATGGTGGCTCCGCTTTTTGCGCGCGGGCTGCATATCGAAATGATTAGCGAAACCAAAGTATCGCTGCCCTATATACAGATGACCGCACGGCTTATGCAGAACTGCGGAACCGAAGTGGTTTTCATAGACGGAAACAATATGTTTCTTGACGGTTCGCTGCACGCCCCTGCCAAAACCTTAATCGAGGCAGACTGGAGTTCGGCTTCTTACCTATACGGTTTGCTGGCTCTGAGCGATGGCGGCAGCTTGGAACTGCCCTTGCTTTTTGAAGACAGCGTGCAGGGCGACTGCATTATAGCCAACTGGTTTGAAGAATTAGGCGTGGAAACCGAATTTTTGGAAGACCGCGTGATTATCCGCAAGAACCCCGATATTCCGGTAGACTTAAGCCCCAAGGAATACGATTTTGTGCATCATCCCGACTTGGCGCAAACTATGGCGGTAGTCTGCGCGGCATTGGGCATAGAAGTGGAGCTGACCGGCATTTTCGGGCTAAAATACAAAGAAACCGACCGTATCGTGGCATTGCGCAACGAATTGGAACGCATAGGCGCGCGCATCGAATCTTCCGAAACGGAAAATTCCAACCGCCTGCATATCTATCCTTCCCAACTGCATCCGCAAACGGAATTGATACGCACCTACCGCGACCACCGTATGGCTCTCTCTTTCGCCATATTGGCTATTAAGTACGGCAATATCACTATCGAAGACAAAGACATCGTTCAAAAATCCTTTCCCGATTTTTGGAGCGTTATGAAAAAATTAGGAGCTAAATTATCATGAGCACTTTCAAATCCGCTGCCAAGTGGGGTATCATTCTGGCGGTAAGCTTGGGAACGGCATCATTACAGGCAAAAAATACCAAAGTCGTTACAGACACGATAAATTTCCTTGCTTTCAACGACTTTCACGGTTCATTCCAGCAAACCGGCGATATTCCCGGAGCGGGGCGTTTTGTACGCACACTGCTCGATTTGCGCAAGGACTTGCCCAACGTATGCGTGCTGGCTTGCGGCGACAACTACAGCGGCGGCTATTTTCCCCGTCTTACGGGCGGACGTCCCTTAGACGAGATGTTTACGCTCGCGCAAGTGGAATACTCGGCTATAGGAAACCACGAATTCGACTGGGGAATCCCGGCAATGGTAGAACGGCTCCATTGGGGCAATACCCAATATTTGGCAGCCAACATCTTTGAAGATTCCGCAAACGGCATACGCCCCGAATGGGCGGTTCCTTACGCCATCAAACGGCAAACCCTCAAAAACGGCACGCCTGTAAGAATAGCCTTTATAGGATTGTCTACCCAAGAAACCAAAACGGCAGCCTTGCCCGAAATCGTGCAAGATTTATACTTTGCCAATCCTGTAGACGTTGCCGAACGTATTATGGAACAACTTAAGGACAGCGCGGATTTATATATCCTTTTAACCCATATCGGCACCGATATGAGGGGCGGAAATGTGGTCTTTACCGATTCTGACGTAGACGGACTGAGCCGCATTGCGGGCATAGCCGGTATCTTTAGCGGTCATTCGCACAAGGCGGTTTACGGATTAAGGAATGACATTCCCATAATACAGGGACACAACTACGGGCGCAAAATTTCACGCCTGCAATACGAAGTAAGCCGCGATAAAAAGGGGATTGTTTCATACCGCTTTCTGGGAGGCGAACTGCTCTCTCCTCAAGAAGAAACCTCCATTGAGATGGAGGCTTCGGTAAACCGCTATCTGAACGATCCCCGATATGGTTTTGGCGAAATACTGACCCGCAACCTGCAAGAACTCGACCCGCAAAAATACGAAGCCGACAGCCGCTTCAGCCGATTGGGAGCATTGGTAACGACCACCTACCAAGACTTCTACCGCCACACTACCGGCAACGATACCTCTATCGTGCTGGGCGTATGCAATGCCGGGGCAATCCGTACCCTGCTGCCGATTGGCGAGGTAACTAAACTTCAGGCAGGAAACATCATTCCTTTCGGAGGCAGGCTCATTGCCTGCAAGATGAACGGAACGCAACTCAAGGAACTCCTGCAATACGGTATAGAGTGCAAAGCCGGCTGGTTGCAGTATCACAATATGGAAATAAAGATAGACAACGGCAAGATTGTTTCTATGGTTTATGTAGACAAAGACAAACAGACTCCTATAGAAGAAAACGGCATCTATACGGTGGTTACCGAAAACTTTGTGGCTTCTGGCGGCGATGGCTACAATCCGGAATGGTTCAGTTTACGCGACCAAGATTTTGAAGCCGTTCCTGCCGCCGAGCGCAATCCTACCGATGTATTTATCCGTTATTTGAAGAGTATTCCTGAAATAGACGCATGGCAAATTGCCGTTCCGAAAGTTTTAGAATAACTGATAATCAATAACATAGCATATTTTATTAAAATTTTTGAAAAAATTTCTTTGGTAGAAAGAAAAAAGGTTGTACTTTTGCAGCCCGATTTGCCGCGAGGCGGA
>JAFLTI010000042.1 GCA_022510485.1 Lentimicrobiaceae bacterium
GGGGCCCCCCCGCTTAACTATCCGTTAAAAGGCACTAAACCTCCGCCACCTTTTCCTTTTTCTTTATATTCCAGTCCATCATCCAGTTGATGATCTTTCCTTCAATTACAATCAACATGATGGAATAGATAGGCAGGCGGATTTCTCCAAACGCCACCAAAGTGGAGAGTGTAATGGTGGTATCTACAATAATCACAAGCGTTCCAAGCGGAATACGGGTGTATTTATTAATAATCATCGAAATGATGTCGCTACCGCCGGAAGTGGCACCCGACTTGAAAATCATACCGATAGCCACCCCATAAATCAAGCCTGCCACCAAGGTGTTGAGAAAATAATCGGGCACGAAAGTAATGCCTTTATCGCCCAACTGCACCAACATATTCTGCATATAATCGGGCACGGAAGCCATATCGAAATCGCCCGGCAACATACCGTTGTGAATCAGAGGCGCATAACCCCATGTGTTTTCTATAACCCATACCGCCCCCAGAATCACAAAGGTGGAAACAATGGTCTTTACGCCAAATCGGGGTCCGAGAATCCATGTTCCTATCAGCAACAGGGGAATATCCATACAGGCTGCGTAATAACTGATTTTCCAAGGAAAAACGGTATTCAGTACATTAGAAAGTCCGTAAGTACCTCCGGGAGCCAGCTTATACGGATTGGCAAACATTACGTCGCCTACGGCAAACAAGATACTGCCGCCGATAACGAGCAAATAGGCTATCAACTCCTTTTTGCTGAACCAAGAATTTTTTTTGTCGGATAAAGTCCCGCTTGTCATAATGATTGTTTTTGGCTATTCAAAAAAAAGGGGCTGCCTCTAAAGCGACAGCCCCGTAAATGGCTCATTGTTAAAGATTAGGCACCCAAATGCAGACGACGGAAAGCAACTACAGCGGCATCGCCGTTCTGCTTTACATAGTCACCTACGCTGAGCTTGCTGTCCATAATGTATTCTTGGAACAACAAGGTGTTTTCTTTGTAAAACTTTTCGATGCGGCCCTTAACGATGTTTTCCAACATAGCTTCGGGAATGTTGGCGGCTTTTTCGGCAGACACGGTAGCGATTATTTCGCGCGCCTGCTTTGCCTGTTCGGGCGTAATCCAACCCTTAGACATATTCGATTCGATATGGTCTTCGGAATCTACGTGAGCGGGGTTGATGCCTGCCTTTGACAAGGCGTTGTCAACAGCCTTTTGAACCTGTTCCTGTTTGGTTTTTTCGCGGGCTACCGATTTTTCGTTTTCGATAGTGGCGGCGGGAACCGATTCTTTGTCGAGCGCAACAGGATTCATAGCGGCAACCTGCATGGCTACATTGTGTCCTACTTCTTCTTTAGCCGAAGCCTTGTCGAAAGCTACCAAAGTGGCGAGTTTGTTACCGTTGTGGTTGTAAGCGCAAACCATACCCGCTTCGATATACTCATAACCGGGAATTTCCATTTTTTCGCCGATTTTACCTACCAAGTCGGTAATGTGATCGGCTACGGAACGACCGTCAACATCCAAGGCTTTTACTTCTTCGGCAGTCTTTACTTTCTTAGCCAAAGCCAATTCAGCCATCTTGCGTACCAAGCCGGTAAATTCATCGTTCTTGGCAACAAAGTCGGTTTCGCAGCTCAAGCTTACAATACAGCCGAAAGTTTTGTCGGCGTTTACCTGAGCCCAAACCATACCTTCTTTAGCTTCTTTATCGGCGCGGTTGGCGGCCACTTTCTGACCTTTCTTGCGCAAGTAGTCTATAGCTTTTTCAAAATCGCCGTCACATTCGGTAAGTGCTTTCTTGCAGTCCATCATGCCGGCACCCGTCATCTGACGGAGCTTGTTTACTTCAGAGGCGGTTATATTTCCCATTTTTGAATTGATTTTTGCCTGTTATTTCTTGGAAACCTTTTTGGCTCCGCCTACCGGCGTGCTCTTGCGCGGGCGGCGTTCACGCTGCCCTTCCGAACCTTCGGCATTGGAGGTGCGTTTGCGTTTCTTTTCGCTTCCGCCTTCGTTTTCTTCTTCATCCATGCCTTCTACCGCAAGTCTTTCTTCGCCTTCGGCAACTTCTTCTTCGTCTTTCTGCTGGTCTTTGTCGAGCTTACGTTCGGTAAGACCTTCTTCGATAGCGTTTACCATCTGTTCCACGATAATGGAGATAGATTTGGAAGCGTCATCGTTGGCAGGAATAATAAAGTCTACCAAGTCGGGGTTCACATTGGTATCCACCATCGCGAAAACGGGAATGTTCAAGCGGCGGGCTTCAGCTACGGCAATGTGTTCCTTGTTTATGTCAACTACAAAAATAGCGGAGGGAAGACGGCTCAAATCGGCGATAGAACCGAGGTTCTTTTCAAGTTTTTCCTTTTCGCGACGGATTTGCAGACGTTCACGCTTAGAAATGGCTTCAAACTGTTTGTCGTTCATCAAACGTTCAATGTTAGCCATTTTCTTAACCGCCTTGCGGATGGTGGCAAAATTGGTAAGCATACCGCCCGGCCAGCGTTCGGTTACGTAAGGCATGGATACGCGCTGTACCTGTTCGGCAACGATGGCGCGAGCCTGCTTTTTGGTAGCCACAAACAAAATCTTGCGACCTGATTTGGCTATCTGTTTGATAGCGGCGCAAGCTTCATCTAATTTGGCTTCTGTTTTTTGGAGGTCGATGATGTGAATCCCGTTCTTTTCGGCAAAGATGTAAGGAGCCATCTTGGGATTCCACTTTCTTCTGAGGTGACCGAAATGTACACCTGCATCGAGCAATTGCTCAAATGTTACTTTAGACATGATATTTGCGTTTTGTTTACTTTCTCTAAAATCAATCGCCCGGTAGCCTTTCGGGTCCGGACAATTTGGATGCTAAACGGGTAGCAGACCCTAAAACGGCAAAAGCAAGGGAGAGAACCGCCAAATGCAGATTCCCTCCTGTTGCCTTGCATATACTAACGCTTGCTGAACTGGAAGCGTTTGCGTGCTTTGGGACGACCCGGTTTCTTTCTTTCAACCATACGCGGGTCACGGGTCATAAGACCTTTTGCCTTGAGGGCGGGTCTGTGTTCGGCATCGATTTCGCAAAGGGCGCGGGCAATACCCAAACGGAGGGCTTCCGCCTGTCCTCTTACGCCACCGCCGTCCAAATTGGCTTTGACGTCGAATTGGTTGAGGGTTCCGGTTACCTCAAAAGCCTGATTAACCACATATTGTAAAATGGTGGTGGGGAAATAGGTTTTGTAATCTTTTCCGTTAACCACAATGTTGCCACTGCCGGCGGTAAGATATACGCGGGCAACGGCGGTCTTTCTTCTACCTGTTTTATTGGTAACTTCCATGGCTATTACTTGAGGTCTTTAACATTAATCAATGTAGGATTCTGGGCTTGATGCGGATGTTCGGCACCGGCATAAACGTGCAGGTTGCGGAACATCTGATTTCCCAAAATGCTCTTGGGCAACATTCCCTTTACAGCGTGTTCTATAACGAAATAGGGTTTGCGTTTAAGCATCTGTGCGGGAGTGGCGAAACGCTGACCGCCGGGGTAGCCGGTGTGGCGCACATACACCTTTTCGTTGAGTTTCTTGCCGGTAAGGCGAACTTTGTCGGCGTTGATTACAATAACGTTATCTCCACAATCGGTGTGGGGAGTAAAGTTGGTTTTGTACTTGCCGCGTAACAAAGAGGCGATTTCAGAAGCAAGACGACCGAGCGTCTGGTTTTCGGCATCCACCAAAACCCATTTCTTGTTGGCCGTAGCCCTGTTGGCTGAAACGGTTCTGTAAGTCAAGGTATTCATTTTCAAACAATTTTCATCTTAATCCAATCGCACACAACGCGCAAAGGGAGCGCAAAGATAATAGATGTTTTACTTTTTAACAACCCTCTGTTAAAATTTTTCTTCACAAAGAATCAACATACCCGCCTTTTCTTGAACGGAATGGCTGCTTGTCTCCGTTTAATACATATCTTTGTTGGCTTTCTTGTAACTATGGATAGAAAAATCAACATTATAGCCCTCAACATACCTTATCCGCCGAACTATGGCGGAGTTATCGATATATATTACAAATTGGAGGCGTTGCACCGGCTGGGCGTGGGCATTATCCTACACTGCTTTGAATACAACAGACCGCAGGCGCCGCAACTGGAAAAACTCTGCCAAGAGGTTCATTACTACAAAAGAAAAACGGGATTGCTCACCAATCTCTCGCTGCTTCCCTATAATGTTTACGGCAGAAAAAATTCTCTTTTGTTAGAGAATCTGCAAAAAAACAACTATCCCATTCTTTTTGAGGGTCTACATTCCTGCTATTATCTGTCGCACCCTACCCTCAAAAACCGGTTCAAGATTTTTAGGGAATGTAATATCGAACACGATTATTACAAAAAACTCGCCCTGTCGGAACACGGTCTGGTTAAAAAAGTTTTTCTCTTTTTGGAAAGCCTGCGTTTTGCGGCTTATCAAAGGTGTGTCAAACACGCGCAACTGTCGCTTTGTGTTTCGCAGGCCGATACCGACTACCTGCAAAAAAAATTTCCCAAAAGCCACTTTGTGTTCATGCCCTGCTTTCATGCCAACACCACCGTTTCGGCTAAGACAGGACAGTCCGACTTTATTCTTTATCATGGAAAGCTGTCGGTGGCTGAAAACGAAAAAGCAGCCCTTTTTCTTATCAAGAATGTTTTTTCAAAATTGCCCTACCGCTGTGTGGTTGCCGGTATGGATCCGGGAAAAAGGCTGCTCAATGCCGCCAAGAAGCACGCGAACATCGTAGTAGAAACCGACCCCACAAGAGAGCGCATGGATTATCTTATCCGAGAAGCGCAGCTGAACCTTCTGGTTACATTTCAAGCCACCGGACTCAAACTCAAACTACTCAACAGCTTGTTTTCGGGGCGGCATACGATAGTAAATCCTTTGATGGTAAAAGGCAGCGGATTAGACGAACTCTGCCATATCGCTTCAAACCCGCAGGCTATGATTTCTCTTTGCCACCGATATATGAAAATACCTTTCGGACAAGAAGAAATAGAAAAAAGAGAAAGGCTGCTGTTGCCGTTTTATTCAAACGATGAACAGGCAAAAAAAATGGTAGAATTGATTTTTTGAAAAATAATCAAGGCACCGGGTCATAACCGCTGCCGCCCCAAGGATGACAGCGGGCAAGCCGCTTTACCGCGAGCCAAAGCCCCTTGAACGGTCCGTATTTGCGCAAAGCCTGCATAGCGTATTCGGAGCAGGTGGGCGTGTATCGGCAGCTGGGCGGAAAAAGGGGCGAGATACACAACTGATAAAAGCGCACCAACACGCGCATCAGCCACTCCAAACCGTCTTTCAAAACTTGCACGATTCTACGCATGGTTAAAACGGTTTTGAAGCGTTTGCGCGGTTTTTTCAACCAACTGCCACATTAAGTCGAAACTTGGATTCTCCCCTACAAACTGCAAGGAGATTAAAAGTACATTTTCTGCCGGAACCAAGCCGGCAAACAATTCCTTGTTTAAGCGGAAAACTTCGCGTAAAAGGCGTTTGATACGGTTGCGGTCTACCGCACGTTTATAACGGCTCTTAGGCGCGCTTACCAATAATTTGCAGGAATATCCGGAACAGGAATCGTTTTGGTTCCATACCGCCGAGCGCGGAAGCAACAGATAACAAACCCTTAACGAATTGGCGCAAGTAAAGCGTTTGCCCTTGTCAAACAACATCGACAAGAGCCTTTTTTCAAAAAGCCGCTCTTGCTTGCAAAGTGTGGGCATTCCCTATTGGTTTATGCTTTTTTGGAAGCGGTTTTAGCAGTTGTACCGCTCTTTTTCTTGCGGTTACCCTTTTTCTCAGCCATCACAGCCAAAGCCGCCGCCTTGTTTGCCGCCACTTTGTTTTCTATCGCTTTTTTACTGCGTGTGGCGGCGGCTTTGGCTTTGTTTTCTGCCGATGCCGCCTTGGCTGCCTGCTTGGCTGTTTCCTGTATCTGCTTATATCCGTATTTGCTTTCCACCTTTTTCAATTCCCAGCCGTTTTTGTGCAAATCGGTTAAAAATTCGCTCAACGCCTGTGTCATGGAACTCGAAGTAGGCGTGGGAGCCGAAAGGTTTACCGTAAGACCGGCTTGGTCTGCGGCTTCGGCAACCGAAAGCCCGAAAGTGGCGATAAGGGTCTTGTTCTGTTTATATCCGGGATAATTCTCAAACAGCGATTTTACTCCCACCGGGCTGAACAGAACCAGCATATCGAACTCGCTGATCTTTATTTCGGACGCCACTTTGGCAGGAACGGTGCGGTACATAGGGGCTTTCTTCAAAGGAATCTTAGCCTTGGCAAAAGCCGCCGGCACATCCGAATTGCTGTCTTGCGAACAAGGAAACAAAAACTTTTCGTCTTTATGCTTGGAGATTACCTCCATCAAATCTGCCGTAGTCTGTTTTCCGTAAAAAATCTTACGTTTACGGTATTGAATATAGGTCTGGATATAAAAAGCCACCGATTCGGAGCTGCAAAAGAACTTCATCGTGATAGGCACCTGTACGCGCAACTCCTTTGCCAAACGGAAATAGTTGTCTACCGCATTGCGGCTGTTGAGCACTACGGCAGTATAATCCAATAGGTTTATCCTGCTTTTTCTGAACTCCATAGCCGACAGACCCTCTATCTGAAAGAGTTTCTTAAAAACAATCTTCAAACCAAATTTATCGGCTATAGCTTTGTAGGGAGATTTTTCGTAATCGGCAGGCGCTGGTTGCGAAACAAGAACCTTTTTGACCTTTAACATCTCTGTAATCGGTTTCGTTAAGCCCCGCCCGGAAAAATAATCCGCCACAAACTAAGAGTCAGCAGGACTTCGAGGGCGCAAAAGTAAACAAAAATATGGAGGTAAGAAAACCTACTATAAAAATGCCCCACAATAACCGCTTTTAATGTTTTGATAACAAAAAAGATAACAAATAGAACCGCCACTATCCAAAAGGCTGCCGCCTGAATCCAAGAGCCCGAATAGATAAAAATCATCAAAAAAGGAAAGGCAAAAACGGAGAACAAAAAGTCGTAGGATATGGTCATCCGCCAAAGGAAAAGACCACAGCGGGCTTCATTGAAAATATGAGAAACAACAAAGAAAATCAACCCTTTAAGAGTATAAAGAAGTATGGCGAACACAGCGCAGACCGCCACTAAATAATTGCAGCCGGGGTGTACGGCATGGCAAGCTCCGCCAAACACCCAAGCCTGCCCCACATACATCCAAAGCACATACACCAACCAGCAAGCGGTAACCGCCGACATTGCCAAAAAAGAAAAATTCCAGAACCTACGCGACCTGCTCTTGGTCTGATCGGTATTCTTGTTTCTCGCCAAATCGCGGAAACTGAACAAATGGCTACATAGGCTTACAATTTTACGGATATTGCGCTGTACTGCCCAAGCATAGAACACTGCCGACAGAAAAATCCAAACGTCTATGCTCAACGAATGGATTACCTGATACGGTTGCCAAGACAACGAAAGCATTTCGGAACAGACTGTCATAAGGCTTGTTCTGTTTGGGTGAGCCGATGAAATACCGCCTCGAGGCTATCTTCCCCGCGCATAAGTTCTTCTATGGGCGCGTCTGCCGCCAAACGCCCTTGGTTAAGCAGCAGCACACGCTCGCACACCGCCTGCACTTCCTGCATGATATGGGTGGAAAAAAGCACTATTTTCTGTTTGCCTATCTCGCGAACCAAGGCACGGATTTCTTCTAACTGGTTGGGGTCAAGTCCCGATGTGGGTTCATCCAAAATTAAAACATCCGGTTCGTGGATAATGGCTGCCGCCAAACCAAGACGCTGACGGTAACCTTTGGACAGTTGTCCCGCTTTTTTGTGCGCCTCCCTACCCAATCCGGTAAGGGCAATCACTTCTTCCCGCCTCCCAGCAACTTTGCGGGCATCCAAATGGATTCCACCTATAAAATCGAGATATTCGCGCACATACATATCCGGATAAAGAGGATTGTGTTCCGAAAGATAACCTATGCGGCGACGCACCTGTAAAGACTGTTTCAAGGTATCCATACCGCAAACCGATACCGAACCCGAATCGGGAGGCAGATAGCAGCAGATAATCTTCATCAAGGTGGATTTACCCGCGCCGTTGGGACCCAAAAGCCCCACCACTTGGGCATCCTGCACACAAAAGCTCACCTCGTCGAGCGCTTTCTGCGCACCGTAAAACTTGCTGATTTTTTCTACCTGCAACAACATTTTAATACTCTATTTTCTGCTCGTATTTCTTCCACTGCTCAAAAGGCTCGTTTCCCCTCTCGCGCAAAAGCACCGTAACGGGAATCTTGCGCTGCGGATAATCCTTAACGATTTCTTCGTAGAGAAACTGGTCGTCGAAGCCTGCCTGAGCCGCCTCGTGCTTAAGCCCCGACATATAAATCTTATCTATGTGCGCCCAATAGATAGCCGAAAGACACATGGGGCAAGGCTCGCAGCTGGAATAAATCTCGCAACCGCTCAAATCGAAAGTACCCAACTTTTTGCAAGCCATACGGATAGCGTTTACCTCAGCGTGAGCCGTAGGGTCGTTGTCTTTGGTAACGGTATTGCCGGTGCGGGCTATTACCTGATTGTCTTTTACAATAACCGCCGCAAAAGGTCCGCCGCCCTGTTTAATGTTTTCGCAAGCCAACGCTATGGCTTCTTTCATAAACTCAATGTTCATCTCTATTCTTTTTGGGAGGCTTTGCCCGAGAGCAAATTATGGTAACGCTTGCTGTCTAAAAGAACCTCTATCGCCTCGTTTACGGTTTCATCCCCCTGCAATTCGGCTTCGGCACGACCCGATTGATAATAATAACGCGAAATTATTTCTTCCCGCAAAAGCGAAGCTATTTCTTTTTTGTTTTTAATCAAATCGTCGGTCTTTACCTTTGCCAGCGTTTCTTCCAACAAAGCGAAAGACGGGGCTACCTCATTCCAGCAGCTGTCGTTTTGGGCTTCTGTCTTAAAGCGTTCCAAAACCTTTTCGCAAGGCAGCTGATACTTGTAATCCTTGTCTTTCATAAAGGCTAAGAAGTCGTTGTAGACCGCATCGCTTACCTCAAACTTGGCTATTTCGCCAATTTTATCGTGTTTGGCGGCATAGCGGTTGGCATAGTCAAAAATAAGGAACTTGGTTACAAGACTTATCGCCACTTCGCTCATTATGGGAGATTCCACCTCCACATCGGGTTCTATACCGTCGCCGTCGTAAACCACACGCCCCGCCGCCGTTTTGAAAGCATTGCGCAGCGAATCGGGAATGGGCAGCGCGTGACCATTTTCGTCTTTATGGCTGTAATCCAGCGCCTGTACGCAACGACCGCTGGGAATATAGTATTTTGCCACCGTAACCTTCATCTGCGCGTTATAAGGCAAAGGCAGGATATTCTGCACCAGACCCTTGCCGAAAGTACGCTCGCCCACCAATACAGCCCTGTCGTAATCCTGCATGGCGCCGGTAAGGATTTCGGATGCCGAAGCCGTACCCCGGCTGGTAAGGAAAACAATAGGAATTTCGGTATCTACCGGGTCTTTCGAGGTATGGTAAGTATAGTTGCGGTCGTTGAGCTTTCCTTTGGTGCTTACCACCGGCACGCCCTTTCTGTAAAAAAGGTTCACTATATCCACTGCCTCGTTGAGCAAGCCGCCGCCGTTATAGCGCAAGTCGTAAACCAAGTATTTCATACCCTTTTCGCGCAAATCCAAAAAAGCCTGCCTTACCTCGTCTACCGCCCCTTGCGTAAAGCCGTCTTGACGGATATATCCCACCTCATCGCGCAACATTCCGCTATAGGTAACATTCTTAATTTTTATCTCGCGGCGCACAAGGTTGTATTCTTTAGGTTTTGAACCCTCCCTTTCCACCAACAGCACCAACGACGTTCCCGCCTGCCCTTTGAGCAGCGCGCTCACATCGGATACGTTCTTGCCCTGTGTGGATTCACCGTTGATTGCCACAATTCTGTCGCCCGGTTTCAAACCGGCTTGATCCGCCGGAAAACCTTCGTACGGATCCGAAATATAAATCCAGCCGTCGCGGGCATGGATGGTGGAGCCGATGCCTCCGTATTCTCCCTCCGTCATAATGCGGAAATCCTCTATCTCGGCTTCGGGAATATACACCGTATAAGGGTCGAGGGTACGCAACATGGCATCCAAAGCCGTTTTGATAAGGCTTCCGGGATTAACTCCGTCTACATAGACTAATTCCGCATTTTTGTAAACGGCAGAAAATATCTCCAAGTTTTTAAGAACCTCAAACTCGTCGTTCCGCGCCGCCTCGTTCTGTTGCGCCCGCACTGCCGAAAACAGCAAGGCGCACGAGAGCAGCCCGGCAATATATCTCGCAAAGAATTTCATTTTACCGTGTGTGTTTATTGTAGATTTCCGAAAGAACCCGATAGAGCCGCTGGGTTGGAAGACCCATTACGTTATAGAACGAACCTTCTACCGATTCTATGCCCACATAGCCTATCCATTCCTGTATGCCGTAAGCACCCGCCTTGTCGTATGGCTTAAAGGTATCTACATAGTATTCGATTTCTTCTAACGTAAACACCCTGAAAGACACTTTCGACTCTACCGAAAAGGTGTATTGTTTTTCTTTGGTGCGTATCGAAAGCCCCGTAATTACCTTGTGGGTCTGACCCGAAAGCGAATAAAGGGTGCGTATCGCCTGCTCCCTGTCTTTGGGTTTGTGAAAGGGTTTGTTTTCGAGCAGAACCATAGTATCGGCGGTAATGAGCAGATAGTTTTCGGGCAGTTCCTCGTCGGTAAACGCCATCGACTTAAGGTGCGCCAGATATTCGGGAACGCTCTCGCGGGGAATCGAGAGCGGATAGTTTTCTTCTATCTCCTTGCTCATTATCTCAAATTCAAAGCCGATAGCGGCAAGCAGTTCTTTTCTGCGCGGCGAGGCAGAGCCTAAAACAATCCTGTACGGAAATTTCTCAAAAGGAAGCATACTACTCCTGTTTTTCTTGAATCTGTAAAGTTACAAAAGTTGAGAGCAGAAACCAAGCATACGAAAAATATTCACTACATTTGCTTCCTGCAACTATTAATCTTTAATACTAACATAAACTTATCATCATGTCTTGGATTCAAGCAAATACCGCTATGGCGGTTCTGATCGGGATTGCAATCGTGGTCATACCGTTTTTGATTTATTACGTGGTTACAGCCAACAGAAACCACCCCAAAGGCTTGATTGCAGCCGCACTGAGCAATATGGGTGAACGCTTCGGCTACTACATTATGAACGCCGTACTGTTGCTGTTCATCTGCTCCAAATTCGGTATTTCCGATTCTATGGCGGGCTTTATCTACGCCGTTTTTTATTGCTGCATCTATCTGTTCAGCCTGCCCGGCGGTATCGTGGCAGACCGTTTGCAGAACTACAAGGGCACCATTATGTCCGGTCTGCTCATTATGGCACTGGGCTACGTGTTGCTCGCCCTGCCGGTTTTCGGCGGCGCGCCCGGCAATGTACCTTCTTGGGTACTGGTGTTCACCTGCATCGCCTTGTTCCTGATTGCAGCCGGTAACGGTCTTTTCAAGGGCAACCTGCAAGCCATTGTGGGTCAGATGTACGACAATTTTGAAATCGAAGCCGCCAAAAAGGGTCCCGAAGCCTTGGCTTTGGCAAAGAGCAAACGCGACAGCGGTTTTCAGATTTTCTATGTATTCATCAACATCGGCGGGGTTATCGCGCCTTTTGTGGCTCCCCTCCTGCGCGAATGGCTCTTAAAAACCAAAGACCTCGTTTACAACTCTCAGATGCCCGCCCTCTGCCACCAATATCTGAACGGCAATATGGACGCCACGGCAATGAACAACCTCACCGAATTGGCAGGCAAGGTCAGCGCCACTCCCATTGATCCGGCAACCATAGATATGGGCGCATTCTGCGAAAACTATCTGCAAGTGTTCAACACCGGCGTTCACTTCTCCTTTATCGCTTCGGTGGCAGCCATGTTGATTTCGTTTGTGATTTTTGCCTGTGTAAAGAAAAACTTCCCCAACCCTGTGCGCAAAGAAAAGAGCGCGGCAGTAGACTACACGCCCGAAGAACGCATAGCCCAAGCCAAGGAAATCAAACAACGTATGGCGGCTTTGTTCGCCGTATTGGGCGTGGCTCTGTTCTTCTGGTTCTCTTTCCACCAAAACGGACAGTCGCTTTCGATTTTTGCCCGCGACTTTGTAAAAACCGACTCTATCGCGCCCGAAATCTGGCAGTGCATCAATCCTTTCTTCGTAATCGTGCTGACCCCGATTATCATGTTGATTTTCGGCGCACTGGCACGCAAGGGTAAAGATGTTTCCACGCCTAAGAAAATCGCCATCGGTATGTTTATCGTGGCTTGCGCCTATATCTTCCTTTCGGCATTGGCAAAGGTTATGGGTTATCCCTCCGGCAGCGAATGGGTTGACACGCCTATCGAACAGCGTAACTTGGTAGGTCCTTGGGTGCTTATCCTCACCTATTTCTTCCTTACCGTAGCCGAACTGTTTATATCGCCTCTGGGCTTGTCTTTCGTTTCAAAAATCGCTCCCAAACACCTGCAAGGTATCTGCCAAGGTTTGTGGCTCTGCGCTACCGCTGTGGCGAACCTGTTCATCTTCTTGGGTGTAACCATGCTCAACAACATCGGTCAGCAGTGGATCACTTGGTTGATTTTCGCCCTGATCTGCTTGGCTTCGATGGGTGTGATGCTCGGTATGCTGAAATGGCTGGAACGCATCACTAAGTAACAACATTTCCGTTCTAAAAAGGAAAAAGGGGAAGACATCTTTAATGTCTTCCCCTTTTTCTTGATACTAAGACTCGCCCACCTCTTTCAGGTGGGTTTATTTTTTCTTGATAAAATCGTCTAATTCGCGGTCTTGCTTTTCGGCACCGATAAAGTTAAAGCGGTAGCGGCTGCCGCGTTCCTGACCCTCTTTTTTACCGTAAATGCTGCCGTTGAGATTTACGTTGAGCCGAAGCACGTATTGAGAGCCGAACTTATTGCCCTGCACATGAAAAACGGCAGCGGCGTAGGCGTTTACAAAATCGTTTTCAAACAGCACGCAATACCATTGGCTTTGTAAGTAAGATTTAGCCCTCAGCAAGGGATTTCCCCAATAGGTAAGCGAATAATTGTCGGTGGGTACCGTAAAGCGTTCCTGACCGTAATAGTATAGGGTTCGCGTGCCAAAACGCCAGTAACGCAGATGCAGGTCCAGCACCAAGCCCACAGGCATCTTTACCGGAGTGATATGGTCTCGCTTACACTCGTAGCCCATCATAAAATTTGCCGAAAAGCGCGCGGCATAGAGGCGTTTGGCATATTGCGAAAAATCTATCCCGATACCCGCCTGCCCCAAACCGTTGTCGTGAACCACCTCGTCGCCGGAACGAGGCTTGGTGTTGGCATAATGATAGTAATAGCCCAAAATCTGCGCAAAGAACCACTTGTAGCGTTGCTCCCCGCTCAAGCCCGCAAAAAAAGCTTCCCTCGTTACCGCCGACTGAGCCCCCGTCCAGTCTAACCAAAGGCTTATAAAGTTGTTTTTTCCGCTCAGCTTATAAAAAAGCCCCGTCATATTGGGACGGAAATATTGAAAAGTATCGCGGATAAAGAAGTTGGTATAGTTAGGCAGCACTTCTTCGCGTTCAAAAGCCCCGAAACGGAACAGATGATGTTCTGTCTTGTATTGAAAATACCCGATAAAGGAAACCTTATCCAAATACTTGGGCGAACCGAAAGAGGTTTGCAGGTGCGTTCCCACAAAAAGCGAGAAATCCTTGTACGATAGCCCTACCTGAGGCGAGAACCTAAAGCCGTACATGGTTTTAGAAAGCGAGTTGTCTATGTTGGCGTATTCGCCGTTATCGAAAAACCCCTTTGCATCGGCACTCCACTCAAAATGCTGCGCCTGCACCGGAGCGCAGACCGGAAGCACGCAAATTAAAAGAAACAGATATAACTTATGCCGCATTTCCGTTATTATTACACAGAATGCGAAAATACAAAAAAAGGGGGGCTTGTTTGAAACAAGCCCCCCTTTTCGGCTTTTATCCGGGTCTTATCCCCTCCGGAAAAAGCGGCAGATTAGCGTACAATCACTTTCTTGATAACCACCTGTCCGTTAGCGGCGGTAAAGCGTACAAAGTAGATGCCGCTATTGTTCATACGCAAGGTATTTACACCGGCAACAAGGTTGGCGCGTTTTACCATCTGTCCGTTGGTGTTGAACATTTCTACCGTAGCGTTAACCGGAACAGCCACTTTGAATTCGCCGTTGCTCGGGTTAGGATAGATGCTTACGCCGGAAAGTTCTTTTCCTTCGTTAGCCTGTGTCTTAACGGTAAGGCTTACTTCTACGGTATCGGAAACGATTTCACCTTTCTTGGCAAAGGCCTTTACGGTAACGTCTTCGGTAATTTCAATTCCGTTTTCATACTTAACGAACTTAACCGTATCGAGAGCGTAGAAGATTTCGGCACCTTCAGTAGCGCAGGTAATATACAAGGTGTCGCCCTTGTTTACTTCACCCTTGAGGCTGAATACGGGGGTAGCCACCGTATCTTTTTCGGGTTCGGGGGTTACCGTAGCGGTGTAAATGTATCTAACGGTGTCGGAATACTTACCGTCTTTCATCGCATAGGCACGAACAGCCGTGTCTTGGCTCAATACAATCGTATCGTTCTTGGTGAATTTGGCAAATGCAGTGGCGGAAGCAAGATTCTTACCGGTGGCTACGAAAATGCTGTCGGCTTTGGTTGCGTCAAATTTAACGATTACCACACTGTCGGCTTTGTCTTGTCCCTTAATCGTATCAATTACGGGAGCGGCTACCTTTTCGGGTTCTTCGGGGTCGGGAGTTACCGTAGGTTTCGTGTAAACGTATGTTACGGTATCGGAATGAACTTCTTCTTTTACTGCATAGGCACGAACAACCGTGTCTTGGCTCAATACAATCGTGTCGTTCTTGTCGATTTTGGTAAATTCAGTGGCGGAAGCAAGATCCTTGCCGGTGGCTACATAAACTTCGGTTTCATCGGCAATCTTAACAACTACCGCGCTGTCTTTGCCGTCCAGCTTCTTAATCGTGTCGATTTTGGGAGCGGCTACAACGATAGGTTCGGGTTCGGGAGTTACCGTAGGTTTCGTGTAAACGTATGCTACGGTATCGGAATGAACTTCTTCTTTTACTGCATAGGCACGAACAACCGTGTCT
>JAFLTI010000043.1 GCA_022510485.1 Lentimicrobiaceae bacterium
CCATCTTTCCTTCTCAATTTGATAGACATGGGTTTTCCACAACGAGGACAGGCAAAATTAGTATTGACCCTCAATACCATCTGAAATAAGCCCACAAACAAGACATTGCAGGCACCTCGCTCCCGTAAGCACCTTATCACATGCCAAGCCGTAGCGCTTGTAGTTACTTGGTCGTCCAACACGATTACATTTTTACCGCGTAGGTTAAGTTCAGGGCATCCAAGTTCTAAGAATTTTTCTAGATATCGCTTCCTATCTCCATATAGATTCTCGTTTCTCAACGAATGAGTCACCCCTTCCTTCCAGCGCAGTAGCTGTATTTTAGGAATATCCGTTTCAACTCTGTCAAAAATCTCTTTCATCTTATTGGCAGGCTGCGTAGTTGCCTTATCCGACAAGTAGGTAAAGTAATGCCACTCTTGCCCTGCCTTTACTTGCTGCGCAAGATAGGCTGAAACACATCCTGAAAGTTTATCAAGAAACTCCGGAGTTCTGTCGGGCGATGAAAGAAGTTGGTATTGGTGGGCGATAGCAAACGAATCGCACAAACCTTCTTGTTGTCTTCCCAAACAAACAATTTTAGCTTCGCTTCTATCTTGATATGTTGCAGTTGTATTGTTGATAACATTACCGGATTCCTTGCCTTGGAATATCGCCTCAAGCATATAAAGCGATGAAACAGGGTCTTGCAATATCTGTTCGACCTCATCAAAACTCTTAGCCTCATAGGTCGGTCCCAATTTTTTTACCGACCTTTCTTTACCGATACAATCCCGAATATCCAATTTTTCTTTTTCGCTGTCCGACACTACGTATTGATAGAGCCATATCGAGGGTATCTCAAGCCGTCGCGCCAATTCAATATCAAGTTCTGTATCTCCAATAAACATCGCCTTACCCTGTTTAAGCATGGGATAATAGTTGGTATTCCTTAAATAGTTTAACGTTTTAATGTCATTCGGTTTATCGGCAAGTGCCAAGTATTCAACGTTCAAACGCTTACAAATAGGTTCCACATATTTGAAATGGGAATCCGAAACCACCACAATACTGTCTCCCATATCCTGTCGTTTTTTGATAAACTCTTTCGCACCGGGAAAGAATGGAAGATTATCAAGATATGGTTCTATGGAACATGCTCCATCTTTAAGAGATTTCCATTCCGGATTAATCGTATAGATTAACGTACCGTCTAAATCAATTAAAAGTAACATAGTTGTATCGTTTTATTACGTTATTGAAGTTTTATAAAGCAAGTACCCTATCGTGTCCGATGTGCCATTTGCTACAATGTTCACATTTGTATGGGTTTACCGGTCTCGTATCATTCGGATGAGTTTCATCCCAATCCAAACAAGCCGCATACGCCTCTTCATAGCTTGCATACGACCGTTTCTTTCTCAATATGGTTTCGCCCGTATAAGGATCAATAGACCTTTTCCAATGCGAGGCACTTTCCCTCCGTATCGAATCCGAATCGTTCTGAATATAATAATATAATGTAAAGGACTTTGCACGCCTTACATTTTGCCGAAACTTATTACTATCTTTCATATAGCCTTTGGTATGTTTGTGTACCGTTTGCGCTGCACGCTTTTCTACAATCCGCCTAACCAATCTGGCAGCTTTTGAGTTTTCCAGTTCCACATCGGCATATACCAAACATTTACCCAATTGATAGATGTATTCTCGCTTTAGACGTCTATTTAACGGACTGTATAACTCTTTTAGACCTTGATCCCCATGCAGTTTCTTTACTCTTTCTACATTTGGGTCTTCCTCTTCCTTGCATATCGTTTTCAACGCAAGACTCAAAGTACGTTTCAAGTGTTCTACTTTTTCATAAGCTCCCAATGCACAATCACGACAAAGGCGTAGGTTTCTTTTGGATGTTTTGCTCAATTTATCACCTGCAAGCACTTTTTCGATTAGCTTAAAATCAGCCCGATATATACCCATATCCAATCTACCGTAGCGGTTTAGCATTTTTAACCATCGGTTAAGAACAAATATGAGTTGCGTAGTTTCGCTATTGGCGTCTTTCTCTCTGATAATGGTAGGTAAAATGGTTGTTTGACACATGGCTTGTATTTTTTAGTTGTTACCGCTTATCCCTTTATGCAAATTTTCTCCTTAGGTTAACAACACGTATAACAAGCCAAGCAAAAACACAAAATACCGCCATCATTGAATTTGCCTTCCTAAATAATTTCACTATCTTTATAAAATGAACAGACGAATATTTATAACAGGCGGAGCGCACGGTATCGGAAAAAGCATTGTACAGGCTTTTGCCGACAAAGGAGACAAAGTTGTATTCTGCGATATAGATACTGCGCGGGGCGAGATGGTGGCGGCACAGACGGGCGCTGTCTTTTACAAGGCTGACGTTACCGATGCCGTACAGCTTGAAGCCTGTATGCAGCAGGTGTTCGATACATGGGGCGATATTGATGTGCTGGTAAACAATGTCGGAATCGGTATGTTCAGACCG
This sequence comes from Lentimicrobiaceae bacterium, assembly GCA_022510485.1. Lineage (GTDB taxonomy): Bacteria > Bacteroidota > Bacteroidia > Bacteroidales > P3 > Pullibacteroides. Next base: position 2,495 of record JAFLTI010000043.1, read on the forward strand.
CTCACGGAGGTTTCGGTAGCGGAGTTCGACCAAGTAATCGGCACCAATCTGCGCTCTGCCTTTATCACTTCGCGTATGCTGGCACGGCATCGTAAGGCAAACGGCAACACGGCTTACGGGCGCATCATCAACCTTTGTTCCACGCGCTATCTGCAAAGCGAAGCGGGCACCGAAGCCTATTCGGCTTCCAAGGGCGGTATCTATTCGCTCACCCACGCGCTGGCGGTGTCGCTTGCCCCGATGCACATCACGGTAAACGCCATTGCTCCGGGCTGGATTCATGTGCAGGAAACGGAGGTACTACGCCCCGAGGATCACGACTTTCACCTATCCAAGCGCGTAGGCACACCCCAAGACATAGCCCGGCTGTGCCTGTTTCTCTGCCAAGCGGAAAACAATTTCATCAACGCGCAAACCCTAACCGTCGACGGCGGCACCACCGCCAAGATGATTTATCCGGAGTGAGAAAGATTCGAGAATCGAATATCTATTATGGATTTGTATTCTATTTTCATTGCCTCGGGCAGAAACGAATTGTCTATAAAGGCAGACCATTTGTCGCGTGCTTTGAAAAATTTGTTGAAGATGTTAGCCGTAACTTTCTCATCGAGGTCAGAGGCTCTCATGGCAATCTCGAAATCTGACCTTATAATCTTGCTTTTCTTTCCATTCAGTGTCAATGCCAATTCTTCCGTATCTTCGGGCATCACAAGGGCGGTTGACAACATATCGTATGCCGGCGTCAGTTGATATGCCCCACGCTGCATGCTGTATAGCGAAAAATTCTTCAAGTGCATATCGGCATTGCCCGTAATCCACGAAAAGAGAACCTGCTCCCAATAGTTCACCAAGTCGAGCTTGGGCACGGATGAAAATCGTGCGATAGCCTTTGCAATTTGCTCGTATGAACCTTTGTATTTATGTTCAGTCAATCGACCGGTCAACTGGCACATATCTTCCATAGCAAGCTTCTCGCCTGTTGCGGTTCGGTCTATACGCCGGGTGATGTAACACAATTCTCCATCGGCAAACCTTATGAGTGAATGGGACACAACGGCAATCCTTGCCAACTCCGCCAAGTGCATCGTCAAATCCTCCACTTCGGGCAGATTGGGATAGAGGTCTGTCTGCGGTTTCAGGATATATCTGCCCCAAAGACCTACGATAGTGAAACGTCGGGATTCTGCGCTTCGCTCTTTGCTGATATCCAATGACAGTTTTGCCTGAACACCGGTCAACGTTGTTTGACTGCGTATGACCTCTTTTGCAAGGTCGGTAAGATTGTTGCGCGTATAGGGCAACTCGGGAACAACCGGCGTACCGAACATCTTTTTGGAACAGGACTTGTGAAAATCTTTCTCACCGTCTGTCAATTCCTTATAACAGTAAAGACACTTCGCCATACTCACGCCTCCTCATTCGTTACGGGTACAACACCTACTGCACCTATACAATCCCGACAGCATGCCATAAGCAATGCCATACGGTCTCGATTATCAATTTTCCAATTCTTCTCGGCGATATTGAGCAACCACCCTTCAGGTATCAAGCCGTCGAAGAACGGGAAAAGCACCTTGTCACGATAGGGTTGGTCGTTCAACGGGAGAGTCAGGCTAATGGGTTCCGCCTCGTCAGAAGCGAGGAAGTCGGCATCATACTCGAAGCTGTATCCGTTCTCGTCTTCAGTGAGCCAACCTGCCTTCACGCCTCGCAAGAATACAACTGCCTGCTTCATAACTCATCGCTTTTTGTCATCGTCACAACACCTACCTCGCAGCCGAAAAGGTTCAGTATCTTATTCACCTTATCCAATCGCAAGGTCTGTTTACCCTGTTCTAATTCCCGCACAAAGCGCAATCCGACTCCCGATTTCTCGGAAAGCTCCACTTGGGTCAGATTATGCTGTTTGCGTGCTGACTTTACATATTTTGAGAGAGCAGTCTGTTTCATAATTATACCCTTATGGGTACAAATATAGCGATTTATTTTTATTTTACACCTTTTAGGGTATAAAATCTATTTCATTAATTATGAATTATACCCGTCAGGGTATATATAGAAACAATTCCTTTCCAACCATCTATTCCGCAATACGCCCTACCCAAATGCAACTTATATCAGAGTAACAAAACAGGAGCAAGAACTATGCAATTTTGTAACAAAAATTTGCTCGTTCAAAAAAATGTAGTACATTTGCAGCCGCTTTGGTGAAAAGCCGAAGAGAAAAGCTTCCTTAGCTCAGCCGGTTAGAGCATCTGACTGTTAATCAGAGGGTCCTAGGTTCAAGTCCTAGAGGGAGCGCAAAAAAAGAGGAAGACAGAACGTCTTCCTCTTTTTTATTTCTATCCACGCGCCATTCCCCTCTCTTGGGGCTAACAGACCGATAGACCGGTTTCTACCAATTGATTGCATAGTCCACTAAGTTGTCGCACGATATTGTTGTCCCGTATTTCGAGGCAAAACCGCTATACTTGTCCCGAATAAGTTCTAAGCCCCAAGGTGTTGGCGGCTACTCTTTCTCGAAGATTACGCTAACGGAATCCTTGCCAAGAGCGGCGGCAAGCCCCTCGGCAGATTGCAACTTGCCGATAGGAGTGTAACTGTAACCACCCGCCTGTCCGTAGAACAGCACAATACAGTTGCCCGAATAAAGCATCAGATCGCCGGCGGCAATCGTATTGAAATATCGGTCGGCACGAGGCAGTTCAACACCGTAGCAATACTTTTCGTTGCCGTTCAGTTCGCGCATCTCAAGCCTTAGCGGCAGCTTGGCAAGAAAAGCCCTGCCCGTCTCGCTCGCTTCGATATCAGCCTTGAACACCTTGCCGCCAACGGTAATGTTGATTGTCATAGCTTCTTCCGATTGATTGTTATCTCCGCTCTCCTCCCCGCCCTCTTCGCCGCCATTGTCGGCAGTATTGCCGCCACCCGGCTCCTCCTCAACCATTTCAGGCTTCTCCGGCAAAGGTTCGGGAGCGCAGGAACACACCGAAAAAAACACGGCGAAGAAAAGCAACAAGATACCCCTTCCGCTCATTCTTGCGCAGACAGATAAGTGTTGAAAAAGCTTTCAAATTTATCGTAGGGAATTACCCCCTTGAGATCATCGTAGAGATCCACATGGGTAGCCCCCGGAATAATCATCAGCTCTTTGTTGTCGCCGCGCAGCAGTTTGAACGCATCTTCGCCCATATAGCGGCTGTGCGCCTTTTCTCCGTGAACAATCAGCACGGCACTGCGAATCTCTCCCGCATAGCGCAGCAGGCGCGTATTCATCATCGGCATCATACCGTCAATAGCCCAGCCGTCGGTCGAGTTGCCGCTGCGGGCATGATAGCCACGCGGACATTTATAGTAGGCGTGATATTCCTTAACGAACCAAGGCGCATCCTCCGGCAGCGGATCAAGCACCCCGCCGGCACGCGGATGTTTACCGGTGCGGAAGTCTTCGGTACGCTGTTTGGCAACCATCTGGCGCACGGCATAGCGGGCATCCTCGCTATCGTTCTGGTCAAAGTAGCCCTTTTCATTTACCCGCGTCAATTCGTACATCGTAGAGGCAACCGTAGCCTTGATACGCGGGTCTACCGCCGCAGCGTTCAAAGCGATTCCACCCCAGCCGCAGATACCGATAACTCCGATACGTTCCGGATCCACCAGCTCGTGATTGGAAAGATAATCTACCGCAGCAGACAAGTCCTCAGTATTGATGTCGGGCGATGCCATACGGCGCGGTTCACCGCCCGACTCGCCCGTGTATGAAGGGTCAAAAGCCAATGTAACGAATCCGCGTTCAGCCATGTGCTGGGCATAAAGTCCCGACGATTGTTCCTTAACCGCTCCGAAAGGTCCGCAAACGGCAATGGCAGGAAGTTTTCCCGTAGCATTTTTAGGTACATAAAGGTCGGCGGCAAGCGTAATGCCGAACAGGTTGGTAAAGGTAACCTTGCTGTGGTCAACCAATTCCGACTTGGGAAAGGTCTTGTCCCACTCCTGTGTAAGATTGAGTGTGTTCATGTTCTTGTTACGGTTACAGCCCCACAGCACTACCGCTGCAAGGGCAAACAATACTATGTTTTTCATACTGCAAAATCCTGCTAAATGGTTTTTCTCTTAAGGGCTTTTACCACGTTTCCAAGATACATGTGGTGAACCCCGGAACTGAAATTGGCATAGAACTGTTGAGGCTCTTCTGCCATACCTTCCTTTAAGAACGGCGCCCTGTAAATGGTCTTACATTCCAGTACCCATATAGCCTCGGCGTAATAGGGAGTGCCGTTTTCGGTATACAGCGTATGAAGCCCTAACTGAGCCGCCTTATCCCCTTCTCGTCCTGAACGGGTGCCCATATAATTGAGAATACGGGCATCTTCCTCGGCAAAAGCCATAACGGTAAAGTAATCGTACTTTTCCATAAATTCAAAGGTATATCTTGCTTCCGCCACATAAACGGTTACTGTAGCCGGACCTATTTTACTCCAGATATTACCGAGTGAACCCCAACCGATGGTCATGGCATTGTTGTGCTCCGGCGTACCCACAGCCAATAAAAGCCCCTGCCCCTTAAAGCAGACAAAAGGATTTTCATCCCAATCCTCAAGCACATTAAATTCTTCAAACTCCCCAATGGGTGCAAGCTGTTTCTTTTCCATAAGCCCTGCTTCTGCATTTTTACCGTCATCAGACTTAGCGGTGTTCAAACAGGAGGTCATTAGAACCAATCCCGTGCAAACAACACAAAAACTTATTAATTTTATTGCCTTTCTCATGGCTATCTCTGTTTTTTATATTTCTTTTCAAATACTTCCATGTGATCCTTTCCCCATTCCATCATAGAGTCGATAATCGGCAGCAAGGATTTGCCAAGCTCCGTAATCTTATATTCCGAGCGCGGAGGCAGTTCCGGATAAATCTTTTTCTCTACAAGACCGTCACCCACCATTTCTTTTAACTGTAGGTCGAGAACGCGCGGCGCCGATTCCGGCAGAAGCTTGTGAATATCGCTCGGACGTTTGGATTCGCCCCCGCGAAGTTCATCAAGGATACAGGACTTCCATTTCGACTCTATAAGGCTCATCGTTAAACGAAGAGGACAGTTCAAGTCTACCGGTATTTTTCTTTCGTATGCCATAACGAAATTTTATAGCAAAAATAGCAATTACATCTCACTCATTCCATACCGAAAAATTTTTCGGTACATGAAAAATTTTTCGGTACTTGACAGAAATGTACTACCCGCCTAATTTTGCAAATAAAAACTCAAAGCCATGAGAGACAAGATTAAGGAATACGACGAGGTTGCCAAGGCAGCCGAAAATTTCGTCAGAACTGTTGCCGAAGGAAACAGCCAATATGCCAAAACTTTATTTACAGACGATGCCGTTTTGTTCGGAATCCTTGACGGAAAGCTCGAACACGGTTCCATCGAACAGTTCTACAAGAATTGTGATACTATAGGCGGAGACCCTAATTTCAAGGCGAGAATCGATGTACTGGCGGTAGAAGAAACCGTTGCCGTAGTAAGGGTTCTTGAAGAGAATTGGGGCAACCGGATTGATTTTACCGATTTTCTCCTGCTGCTTAAACTCAACGGAGAGTGGAAATGCGTTGCCAAGGCTTACAATCAAAATTCCAACACCATAAAAAAATGAAAAAGCACTTAAAAGGATTTTTCCTGTCTTTGGGCATCATATTTATGTTGTCCGCCTGTAACAATGAAAAAATTACAACAATGGAAAACAATACATTTAATAATGCCACTTCCGAACAACTTTCCGGAATCAGAAAAGCGCTTGACGCTTATATTGAAGCTGCCGTAAAGGGCGACAGTAAAATTGCCGAACCGGTCTTTACTTCCAACGCTACCATTTCCCATATCGAGAACGGCACCCTTATCTCCTTGCCGATTCAGGCATTGTTTGATTATTACAACAACGATTGTCCCCAAGCGGCTTCTTATCACATTACGGTATGCAATGTATCGGATGATGTAGCCATAGTGGCAATCGATTCAGACTTCGGAGGTACAAGGTTCGACGATATGTTTTCTATGGTGAAAGACGGCGAAGACTGGAAAATCGTCAGCAAGATCTTTCGTATAAAATAAAGATAAAGGAGCGCATTATAAGGTGTGAGATGCAACGCTGCCAAGCTTGTATCCGAGGGAGCGTACTATACGTACGTGACCGAGGAATGCAAGCGCAGGCAAGGCGGCAGATTGCACCTTATAATCTGTCACCGTATTGTTTTTCGTAGTATTTAAGATAATCCCCCGAAGTAACATTCCTCAACCACTCCTCGTTGGAGAGATACCAATCTACGGTGAGGGTGATGCCTTGTTCGAAGGTGACGGAAGGTTGCCAGCCTAAGGTGGTGGCGAGTTTATGGGAGTCGATGGCGTAGCGCAGGTCGTGGCCGGCGCGGTCCTGAACGTAGGTGATGAGCGATTCAGACTCCCCTTCGGAACGCCCTAATTTGCGGTCTACAAGACGGCAGAGAAGCTTTACGATTTCGATGTTCTGCTTTTCGTTATGACCGCCTACATTGTAGGTTTCGCCGTTTTGCCCTTGGTGATAGATAAGGTCTATGGCTTGCACGTGATCGCCTACGTAGAGCCAGTCGCGCACATTAAGACCTTTGCCGTAAACAGGCAGGGGCTTGCGGTGACGGATATTGTTGATGACAAGCGGTATCAACTTTTCGGGAAACTGAAAGCCGCCGTAGTTGTTAGAACAGTTTGAAATAACCACCGGCAGCCCATAGGTATGATGATAGGCGCGCACCAAGTGGTCGGAACTTGCCTTGGATGCCGAATAAGGACTGCGGGGATCATAGCGCGTGGTTTCGGTAAAATAGCCCTCATCGCCCAAAGAGCCGTACACCTCGTCGGTGCTCACGTGATAAAAGCGTTTGCCTTCAAAATTTCCGTTCCATGCCGCACGCGCCGCATTGAGCAATGTTACCGTACCCACGATATTGGTGCGGATAAACTCCATAGGATTGGAAATAGACCTGTCTACGTGCGATTCCGCCGCCAGATGGATCACTCCGTCAAAATGATATTTCTCGAAAAGGGCGGTTATCAGCTCCGAATCCACTATATCCCCTTTTTCAAACACATAATTGGGCATTTTCTCTATATCCTTAAGGTTCTCAAGATTCCCCGCATAGGTTAGTTTGTCTAAGTTAACCACCATAGTATCGGGATAGGTCTTTACCCAATGACGAACCAAATGTGAACCAATAAAGCCGGCACCTCCGGTAATGAGAATATTTTTCATATTAATATGCCCTTGTGTTTTTGTTCTCCATATAATTGACAAAAGCCCGGCAAGCCACCGCGTTGCCGCCCGGCGTGGGATAATTGCCCGTAAAATACCAGTCTCCGTGCGAGTTCGGGCAGGCTTTGTGCAGGTTTTCCACACTTTGGTAAATCACTGCCACTTCAGCCTTGATGGCATCGGTTCTGAGCATCTGCGCAATCTTTTCAGAAATCTGCGCGTCGGTAAAGGGCGCATACACCGCCTTAACGTGGTTCACCGCTTCGTTTCGCGGTTTTTCAAGCTGCTCCTTGCACTTGCGGTAGGTATCGGCAAGTATATCTTCCCTGCCCTGTTCCTTCAAGAGGGAAACCGTTGCCTGAAAAGCGATAAAATCGCCCAATTTCGCCATATCTATGCCGTAACAGTCGGGATAGCGTATCTGGGGCGCAGAAGACACGATAACTATCTTTTTGGGGCAAAGGCGGTCTAACATACGGAGTATGCTCTCGCGCAAGGTCGTGCCCCTCACTATCGAATCGTCGATAGCCACCAAGGTATCGCGGAATTCCCTCACCTGACCGTAGGTAACATCGTAGATATGGTTCACAAGGTTCTTGCGCTGGTCATCGCCGGTAATAAAAGTGCGCATCTTGGCATCCTTTACCACTATCTGCTCCATACGCGGGCTAAACAGCAGCACTTTTTCGAGATCTTCCCTCTTGGGGCTCGCACCCAAAGCCATTACCTTTTCTATCTTCTGGCGTTCATTATAGTCGTAAACGCCTTCCCTCATACCTGTATAGGCAACCTGTGCCGTATTGGGAATGGAGGTAAAGACGGTATTTTCTAAATCGTACTTGATTTCCTTAAGCACATCGGGAACCAGCAATGCCCCCAAACGTTTGCGTTCACGGTAAATCTCCGCATCCGTACCGCGAGAAAAATAGATATGTTCAAACGAACAGGGGGAGAGTTCTCCGGCAGGCTTAAGACAAGGTGTAATATCCACCTCGCCGTTGTAGTGAGACAGTATGATATGCCCGGCGGGCAGTTCCTTTACCTGTTCAAAAGGCACATTGAACACGGTCTGTATTACCGGTCTTTCGGAAGCCACCACCAACACTTCATCGTCCATATAGTAAAATGCCGGGCGGATTCCTTTCGCATCGCGAATCACAAAGGCATCGCCATATCCCACCATACCGCCAAACACAAAGCCTCCGTCCCAATCCTGCGCCACTTTGCGCACAATTTCTTTGAGGTCGAGAGCCTGCGGCATAATAGCAGAAATCTCTACCTTGCTATGCCCTGCCTGCTTGTATTGGTCGTACAGCCTTTGGTTTTCGTGATCCAAAAACTTGGCGAGCTTTTCCAAAACCGTAATGGTATCGCCCAGCATCACCGGGTGCTGCCCCGAATTTACCAAGTCGTCAAAGAGTTCATCGATATTGGTAAGATTGAAATTGCCGGCTATAATCAGGTTCCGGGTCTTCCAGTTGCTTTGACGCACAAAGGGATGGATATTGCGTATGTCATTCTTGCCGAATGTGCCGTAACGCAGGTGTCCCAAAAACAATTCTCCGCTAAAAGGCAGGTTGTTCTTAACCCAATCCATATCGGCATAGCGGCTTTTGTCGGAACCCACCAAGCTTTCTATCTGCGCGTAGGTCTGCTGAAAAATCTCTTTAATCGGCGTGGCTGAATTGCTCCGTACCACATCCGTATAAGTAGTTCCGGGAGGCATCCCGAATTTGATGCACGCCATACCGGCTCCGTCCTGACCTCTGTTGTGCTGCTTTTCCATAAGCACATACATCTTGCCAAGACCGTAAAGACTGTCGCCGTATTTTTCCCGGTAATATTCTATCGGCTTGCGAAGCCGAAGCATGGCTATGCCACACTCGTGTTTTATATTTTCGCTCATTTATCTTCTATGCCCTGTGCCAGCACATCTACAATATGCATACACTTGATGGGCAATTTTTGCTTTTTGATATACGCTTCCATATTGCCAAGGCAGGTGGCGTCGGTAGAAACGATATACTCCGCCTCGGTAGCGAGCGCATTGTTTACTTTCTGTTCGGTCATCGCCACCGAAACCGGCTCAAAACCCATCGAAAACATACCGCCAAAACCGCAACACTGGCTCGTTTTGTCCATCTCCACCAATTCCAAGTCCTTTACATTCGACAGCAACAGGCGCGGTTCTTCCGAAATGCCGTATTCGCGCAAGGCGCTGCAAGAATCATGATAGGTAACCTTATGGGGAAAACGGCTGCCGGTTTCCCTTATCCACAGCACGTTTACAAGATAGTCGGTAAATTCGTAGATGTTGTCGCGCAGCTTGCGGTATTCCAAATGCAGACCGGTATTGAAAAACAGCTTCCAATAATAATTCTTGATATAGCCTACGCAAGATGCCGAGGGGCAGACTACCGGAAGCCCCGACCCGAAATCGTGTATAAACTTTTCGCCTATTTCTTTCGCCTCGTCCCAATAGCCGTTCTTGAACGCCGTCTGTCCGCAACAGATCTGTTCCGGATTATACTCCACCTCCACGCCCAGATGTTCCAGCACCTTAATGGCGTTGAAAGCCGTTTGCGGATAGAGCTGGTCTATGCAGCAAGGCACAAAAAGCTGTACTTTCTTCTTTTCCATCGTTACGGGCGAACCGCCGTTATTCTTTTTCGCTTGCCTTATCCGCTTTTTCCGATTTAACCTCGGGCTTCATCTGCGGAAAGAACAACACATCCTGAATCGAATTGGAGTTGGTCATAATCATGCTCAAGCGGTCTATACCTATACCCAAGCCGGCTGTAGGCGGCATACCGAATTCGAGGGCACGTAAAAAGTCTTCGTCCAACACCATACTTTCTTCGTCGCCCCGCTTGCCCAATTCAAGCTGTGCTTGAAAGCGTTCACGTTGATCTATGGGGTCGTTCAATTCCGAATAGGCGTTGCAAAGTTCCTTACCGTTACACATCGCCTCAAAACGCTCGGTAAGCCCCGGTTTGCTACGGTGCTTCTTGGTAAGCGGCGACATTTCTATAGGATAGTCGTAGATAAAGGTGGGCTGAATCAATTTCGACTCACAGGTTTCTCCAAAAATTTCGTCTATCAGTTTGCCCTTACCCATCGTATCGTCTACGGGAACGCCCAATTTTCTTGCGGTCTGCCGCAACTGGGCTTCGTCCATCTGCGAAACATCAATGCCGGTAAAGTGTTCTATGGCTTCAAACATGGTGTAGCGTTTCCAAGGCCGCTTAAAGTCTATGATGTTCTCCCCTACCTGCACCTGCGTGGTTCCATGCAGTGCCATAGCCACTTTTTCCACCATTTCTTCCACCAGTTCCATCATCCATTCGTAGTCTTTGTATGCCACGTAAAGTTCCATCTGCGTGAACTCGGGATTATGGAAGCGGTCCATACCTTCGTTGCGGAAGTCTTTAGAAAACTCGAACACGCCGTTATAGCCGCCCACTACGAGGCGTTTTAAGTAGAGTTCGTTGGCGATGCGCAGGTAGAGCGTGGTATCGAGGGTGTTGTGATGCGTTTTGAAGGGGCGTGCCGCCGCTCCTCCGTAGAGGGGCTGAAGAATGGGGGTTTCCACTTCCAAATAGCCTTTTTCCGCCAAGAACTGCCGCATAGTGTTTACCAACTGCGTGCGCTGCACAAAAACCTTGCGCACCTGCGGATTCACAATCAAGTCTACATAGCGTTGGCGGTAGCGTTGTTCGGGGTCGGTAAAGGCATCGAAGGTCTGACCGTCTTTTTCCTTTACGATAGGCAGCGGGCGCAGCGACTTGCTCAGCATAGTAAACGAGGTTACGTGTATGCTGGTGGTTCCCATCTGGGTGGTGAACACAAAACCTTTTACACCCACAATGTCGCCTATGTCGGTAAGTTTTTTGAATACGGTATTATAAAGGCTCTTATCTTCGCCCGGACAAATTTCATCGCGTTTTACATACAGCTGAATCCGCCCCGTTTCATCCTGCAATTCGGCAAAAGATGCCGCCCCCATAACGCGGCGGCTCATAATCCTGCCGGCTATGCTCACCTTCTGAAACAAGGTATTGTCTTGGGGAAACTTGGAGAGGATTTCCTGCACATTGGCGTTTACCTCAAAAGTAGGAGCCGGATAGGGGTTGATTCCCATATTTTCCAACTCTTCTTTGGCTTTACGCCTAAACATCTCCTGATCGGTCAGTTCCATCGTTGATTCTGCTTTTGTTTTAACTTGCGAAGATACAGAAAAAATCAAAAAAAAAGCCCCGATAAATCGGGGCTTACTATGGGCGGCGACGACCTACTCTCCCACACTTTAGATGCAGTACCATCGGCGCGG
>JAFLTI010000044.1 GCA_022510485.1 Lentimicrobiaceae bacterium
CTATGATTTCTTTCTTTGTGGCTCTTGCCTTGTTGGTGGCAGGCTATTTCGTTTACGGAAAATTTGTTGAAAAAGTGTTCTCGCCCGACCCGGCGCGCACCACCCCTGCGGTGGCTCATCCCGACGGCGTGGACTTTATCAGGCTTCCGGCTTGGAAAATGTTTATGATACAGTTCTTAGACATTGCCGGCTTGGGGCCTGTGTTCGGCACGATTTTAGGTGCGATGTACGGCACAGGCTGCTTTATATGGATTGTGGTGGGCTGCATCTTTGGCGGGGCTATGCACGATTATATGGCAGGAATGCTCTCGCTGCGCAACGACGGCAAGAACGTGCCCGAACTTACCGGTAAATTTCTCGGTAAGGGAATGAAGCAGTTTAGCCGCGTGCTCTGCATCGTGCTTATGGTTATGTGCGGCACGGTATTCGTTACCGGTTCTGCCGGACTGTTGGCAAAACTTACTCCCGACAGCCTCGACATACGGTTTTGGAGCGTGGTAATCTTTTGCTATTTCATTCTCGCCACCCTATTGCCTATCGACAAACTTATAGGCAAAATCTACCCCATTTTCGGCATCTGCCTGCTTTTTATGGCTCTCGGCATTATGGGCGGCTTGATTTACCACGCCTGTATCCTCTCTCCGGGCAGCATGCCCGAATTATGGCAGGGATTGGATAATATGCAGGGATTGGCAGGCGGAAGTTCCAAGCCGATTTTTCCTATGATGTTTATCTCCATTGCCTGCGGTGCCGTTTCGGGATTCCACGCCACCCAATCGCCGCTTATGGCTCGCTGCTTTTCTTCCGAAAAGCAAGGTCGTCCCATCTTTTACGGTTCTATGATTACCGAAGGCGCGGTAGGCTTGATTTGGGCTGCTGCCGCCACCTATGTATTTCACAATCCCGATTTGATGGCGCAGATAGGACTTACCTACGCCGATGTGGAAAGTAAGGGCGGTCCGTTGGTGGTAAACGGTCTGTCGGGCGCGTGGTTAGGCACTTTCGGGGCTATTTTGGCAGTAATAGGCGTGGTAGCCTGCCCTATCACTTCGGGCGATACCGCCATGCGTGCCGCCCGCCTTATGGTGGCGGAGATTTTTGGATTTGAACAGAAAAAACTCGGAAGCCGGCTCTTGCTCGCCTTGCCGCTTTTCGGCATATCCCTCTTGCTGCTTACCGTATTCAGCAACCAATTCGGCGTGCTTTGGCGTTATTTTGCCTTTATAAACCAACTGCTTGCCATGTGTACCCTGTGGTTGATTACCGTATTTCTGTTCAAGTACCGCAAGGCTTGGCTGTATGTGCTGTCCCTGCTGCCCGCCTTGTTTATGACTATGGTTATCTTTACCTACTTTTTCCGTGCCCCCGAATGTTTAGGCGGATTATTTTCCGGCAACGCTCTTTATCAAAACACGCTTTCGTATTTAGCCGGCGGCTTTGCCACCCTATCTGTCTTAGCCATCTTTATACGCTGGGCAAACCGATGCCAACGCTTACCGAATACTGATTAATCTTTGACCACATAAAAAAGGAGGGGGAGTCCATTCGGACTCCCCCTCCTTCTATTAAGACCTCAACGGTTTAGGCTTGCATGGATTTCAACTCCATCTTGGCGTAGGTTCCGTTAAAGAGTTTTTCTTTTACGGTGTTGAGTGCCTTGAGGGTATAGTCTACATCTTCAAGCGTATGTACGGCGGTAGGAATCAGGCGCAGAATGATAACACCCTTGGGAACTACCGGGTAGGTTACGATAGAACAGAAGATATTGTGAACTTCGCGTACATCGTAGGTAAGGTTGGTGGCTTCGGGTATGTTGCCGTTCAAGGTGAGCGGCGTTACGGGCGAATTGGTAAGCCCGATATTGAAGCCGTTTTCCTTTAAGCCGCCTTGCAGGGCGCGCACGATGGTCCAAAGTTTTTCGCGGAATTCGGGATGGGTCTTCATCAGTTCCAGACGCTTCTGTGCTCCGATAACGATAGGCATGGGAAGACTCTTGGCGTAGATTTGAGAACGGAGGTTAAACCGCAGGTAGCGGATAATTTCTTTAGGACCTGCCACAAAACCGCCTATCAGGGCAAAGGACTTGGCAAAAGTTCCCAAATGAATGTCGATAGCGTCTTCAACGCCCTGTTCCTCGCCCGTTCCGCGACCGTTGGCACCCATAGTTCCTATGCCGTGCGCATCGTCTACCACCAAACGGAAATCGTATTTCTTCTTGAGTTCAGCCAAGCCTTTCAAATTGCCCATATCGCCGCTCATACCGAACACCCCTTCGGTAATCACCAAAATACCGCCACCGGTCTTGGCTACCACTTCCTGTGCGTGCTTGAGCTGCTTTTCTGCCGATTCCATATCGTTGTGGCGGTACATAAAACGCTTGCCTATATGCAGGCGCATACCGTCTATAAGCGAGGCATGGGCTTCGGCATCATATACAATAACGTCGTTGCGGTCTACCAGACAGTCGATAGTGGAAAGAATACCCTGATAACCGAAGTTGAACAGGTAAGCCGATTCCTTTCCTACAAAATCCGCCAGATCCTGTTCGAGCTTCATGTGCTGACGGCTCTGCCCCGACATCATGCGGGCGCCCATAGGATAACCCAAACCGTATTCGGCTGCCGCTTCGGCGTCGGTTTTACGTACTTCGGGGTGATTGGCTAACCCCAGATAGTTGTTGAGGCTCCATACCAAACGCTCTTTTCCGTTAAACATCATGCGGTTGGAAATAGGTCCCTCTAACTTGGGAAACATGTAATAACCATCGGCATCATCGGCATATTGACCGAGAGGACCGAAATTCTTGATCAGTTTTTCAAAAATATCCACGGTAGTAGTTTTTTAACAAGCCGCAAATTTAAGAAACTGTTTTGACTTTTTTTGAAGAGCGTAAAATATTTTTACTGAGGGTCTCACCTCTTATCCTTGCAACAAGGTTGCAAAACCTTCTTTCTACCTTTGTGTCTATTTTTATTAGATACTCTTTATGGAAAAACAAGAAAAGTCCGTGTTGGTTCAGATTTTGATAAGCGGTTTCTTACTGGGCTTATCTTTTATACCTCATCTGCCCACATGGGGTGTTATCTCTTTCTGCACCGTTGCCTATCTGGTTTGCGGCTGGGAAGTATTGTTCAATGCGTTTAAGAATGTATTCAAAGGGCATTTTCTCGACGAAAATTTTCTGATGACAATAGCCACCTTAGGGGCTTTCGCTATCAGACAATATCCCGAAGCGGCGGCTGTAATGCTGTTTTTCCAAATCGGCGAATTTTTTCAGGAAATGGCGGTGGGCAAGAGCCGTGCCTCGATTGCCTCGCTTATGGATATACGTCCCGACTACGCCAATGTGGAGGATTCCGCAGGAAACCTTAGCCGGCAGGATCCTGCCTCCGTGCCGGTGGGCACCATCATTACCGTTTTGCCCGGCGAAAGGATTCCCATCGACGGTACGGTCATCTCGGGGCACTCCAGCCTCGACACGGCGGCTCTTACGGGAGAAAGTATTCCAAAAGACGTTACCGCAGGCGATAATGTGTTTGGCGGCAGCGTAAACCTTAACGGATTGTTGCGCATAAAGACCTCCACCCTCTATGCGGAATCCACCGTAGCGCGTATTCTCGAATTGGTGCAGAATACCGACAGCAACAAAGCCCGAAGAGAAAAATTCATCAGCCGTTTTGCCCGTTATTATACACCGGCGGTTGTAATCATAGCCTTGCTGCTTGCCATCGTGCCTCCCTTGTTTTTTGGTGCCGACTGGCATCAATGGATTTACCGTGCCTTGGTTTTCTTGGTGGTTTCCTGCCCCTGCGCCTTGGTGGTTTCCATTCCCCTCACTTTCTTTGCCGGAATCGGCTGCGCCTCCAAAAGAGGCATCCTTATAAAAGGTGCGCAGTATTTAGAAACCCTTGCTACGGTACGTACCCTTGTTTTTGATAAAACCGGTACGCTGACAAAAGGCGAGTTTGCCGTGCAAGGCATCTACCCCATCAATCCCGGAGAAGAAGATCTGCTGATTGAACTGGCTGCCTTGACCGAAATGTACTCCACCCATCCCCTTGCCGCCAGTATACGCGAGGCCTACGGAAAAGACCTCGACCCGAACCGTATCAAGGATCTCAGGACCATCGATGGCGAAGGCGTAAGCGCGCTTATCGACAACCGTCTTATTTATGTGGGCAACAAAAAGCTGATGCACCGCGCGGCGGTAGAGTTCTTTCACGAACACCCCGTAGGCATTTCGGTTCATGTGTCTATCGACACGCACTACTTGGGCTATATCGTGGTGGCTGACCGTATAAAAGACGAAGCTGCGCAGGCTATCGAAGAACTTCATAAAGTTGGCGTAAGCGACACGGTTATATTGACCGGCGACCATGAGAACATTGCCCATGCGGTGGCACGCGAAATAGGCGTAGACAGCTATTATGCCGATTTGCTGCCGCACGAAAAGGTGCAGAAGATGGAAGAGCTCAGGAGTAAGACCTCGGGCAAGATAGCCTTTGCCGGCGACGGTATCAACGATGCTCCGGTGCTTAAGTCGGCAGACGTAGGTATCGCTATGGGGGCTATCGGAAGCGATGCCGCCATAGAAGCGGCGGATATAGTGATTATGGACGACAATCCGGTTAAAATCGCTTCCGCCATCCGTATTTCCAAGAGGACTTTGCGTATTGTAAAGCAAAATATAGCACTCTGTCTCGGTATAAAATTCTGCGTCTTGATTTTGGGCGCGACCGGCATCATCAATATGTGGCTTGCCGTTTTTGCCGATGTGGGGGTTACGGTGCTTGCCGTCTTGAACGCCATACGCACCATGTATTTGAAGAAAACGATATAAGAAATGAAATACAAAATGATTGCCCTGTTTATCGGGGCTTCGTTGCTGTGCGCCGGTTGCAACTGGTTCCGACACGACGACCACGACCATGATGAACACGACCACACCGCCATGCCTTTCGAAGAGGAAGAGGAGGAACATGATCACCTTCGTCACGGAATCCCTGAAAACTTTGACGAACACAATCACGGACACGGTCACGACGACGATGATGATGACGACGACGATCACGAAGGCGAACTCCACGCCGGCGAAATCCGTCTGACCCACGAACAGGCGGAAGCTGCCGGATTGGAAGTAGAAACGGTGAACCCGGGTCCTTTCCGCGCCGTAATCCATACCGGCGGTATGATTCAGTCTGCGCAAGGCAGCGAACAGGCGGTAGCCGCCACTTCGGGCGGAGTGATGTTCTTTGCCGATCCCTCCCTTACGGAAGGTGCCTCTATCCGCGCCGGAGAAAAGTTGGTAACCATTTCGTCGGATAAACTGCAAGACGGCGACTTGGTGCTCAAGGCAAAGATTGAATTTGAGGCTGCCAAACAAGAATACGAACGCGCCCAAAAGCTTATCGGCGACAAAATCATCAGCCAAAAGGAATTTAACGAGATACAAGCCCGCTACCTTACTGCCGAAGCCTCCTATTTAGGACAGGCTGACAACCTTTCCACTTCGGGCATCTCGGTAACCTCCCCCATTTCGGGCTACATCAAGAAGTGGCTGGTGCAGAACGGACAATACGTAAGCATGGGTGAACCGGTAGCGGTAGTGGCGCAAGACAGACGCTTGCAGCTGCACGCCGACGTAACGGAAAACAATTTCAAATACCTCCGTTATGTGTTCAGCGCCAATTTCAAGACTGCCTACAACAACGAGGTGTACCAGCTTTCCAAACTGAACGGCAAGCTGCTCTCCTACGGCAAGTCGGCGGAAGAAGGTTCCGCCTACATTCCCGTAACCTTTGAATTTGACAATGTAGGCGATATAGTGCCCGGTTCGTTTGCCGAGGTCTTTCTGCTGGCAAACAGGCGCGAGAATGTAATTTCGGTACCCACCGAAGCCTTGGTGGAGGAACAGGGCGAGTTCTTTGTCTTTTTACAGTTAGAAGAAGAAGTGTTTGGTAAAAAGCATGTGGTAATAGGACAAGACGACGGTACCCGCGTAGAAATACTGCAAGGGCTTGAACCCGGTAATCTTGTGGTTACCAAGGGGGCTTATTCGGTAAAACTTGCCAGTGCCAGCAACGCCATTCCCGAACACTCACATTCCCATTAAGCACGGAGGTTTCAATGTTTTTGAACAAAATCATAGGATTTGCGCTCCGCAACCGCTTGTTTGTGGTTATCGTATCCGTCTTGCTGCTGTTGGTGGGATTCTTTACGGTAAGGACTATGGACGTGGATGTCTTTCCCGACCTGAACGCCCCTACGGTGGTTATTATGACCGAAGCTTCCGGTATGGCTTCTGAAGAAGTGGAGCTGCTGGTAACCCGACCTGTGGAAACTTCGGTAAACGGAGCAAAAGACGTGCGCCGCGTAAGGTCTTCGTCTACCACCGGCTTCTCGCTTGTATGGGTGGAATTTAACTGGAGTACGGATATATACCGCGCCCGCCAGATTATTTCGGAAAAAATAGCCAATATCAAGGATGAGCTGCCTGCCGGAGTGGGAACGCCCACTATGGGTCCCCTTTCCTCTATCTTGGGAGAAATGATGATTGTGGGGATTACGGCAGATTCCACTTCCATGCAGGATCTGCGCACCATAGCCGACTGGACAATCCGCCCCCGCCTGCTCACGGTTGACGGCGTTACCCAAGTATCCGTACTGGGTGGAGAAGTAAAGGAATATCAAATCCTGCTCAACCCCGACAAGATGAAGCATTACGACGTGTCTTTGACCGACGTGATGGATGCCGTTGACGGCATGAACCAAAATGCCGCCGGGCATATCCTGTATGAATACGGCAACGAATACATCATACGCGGCATGCTTTCTACCACCGATGTGGATAAGATAGGAAAAGCCGTTGTAAAGAACGACAACGACCACCCTATCCTGCTGAGCCATATAGCCAAAGTGCAAATCGGAGACCAAACTCCCAAAACCGGGGTGGCTTCGGTCTGCGCCAAACCAGCGGTAATCCTCACCATAAACAAACAGCCGCAGACCAATTCGGTAAAACTCACCAAGAAACTTGACCAAACCTTAGAGGAACTTCAATATTACCTGCCGCACGATGTAAAAATCAACACCAAGATTTACCGTCAGGCAGACTTTATTACCAACTCTATCAACAACGTAAAGAAATCGCTTTACGAGGGCTGTATCTTCGTAGTCTTGATATTGTTCCTGTTCTTGATGAACGTGCGTACCACCGTTATTTCGTTGGTAACGATTCCCCTCTCTCTCCTTATTTCCTTAATCACGCTCCGGTTGTTCGGGCTTACCATCAACACCATGAGCCTCGGGGGGATGGCCATCGCCATCGGTTCGTTGGTAGACGACGCCATTGTGGATGTGGAGAATGTGTTCAAACGTCTGCGCGAAAACCGCTACCTGCCTATATCCTCGCGCAAGCCTTTTATGACGGTGGTATTCGATGCCTCCAAGGAGGTTCGTATGCCTATCCTTAACTCCACGCTTATCATTATCGTTTGCTTCGTACCCTTGTTTTTCCTCTCCGGTATGGAAGGCAGGCTGCTGGCTCCGCTTGGAATCGCCTTTATCACGGCTTTGTTCGCCTCCACCTTGGTGGCGCTGACCCTTACGCCGGTGCTTTGCAGTTATCTGCTTCACGGCGAGTTTGAAGGCGGAGAGAAAGAACGCACCCCCATCTTGACCCGGTTGCTTAAAAACGGTTACACCAAGGCTCTCGACTGGGCGCTGCGGCACCGCGTATTGGTACTTTCCTCCACCGGTGCCTTGATTATCTTTACGCTGATTCTGTTCTTTACCTTGGGTCGAAACTTCCTGCCTCCTTTCAACGAAGGCTCATTTACGATTAACGTGAGCACCATACCCGGTATTTCGCTGGATGAATCCGACCGCATAGGCCGCAAAGTGGAAGAACTCCTGCTGGAGATTCCGGAGATACAGACCGTAGGCCGTAAGACAGGACGTGCGGAATTGGACGAACACGTTTTAGGGGTGAACAATTCGGAAATCGAAGCCCCTTATGTGCTCGACAAACGTTCCAAACGCGAGGTGGTGGCAGAAATCCGCCGAAAGGTAAAGTCTATTCCGGGTATCATGCTCGAAGTAGGCTCCCCTATCTCGCACCGTATCGACGCCATGCTCTCCGGTACGCAGGCAAATATCGCCATCAAGCTGTTCGGTACCGACTTGAACAATATGTTCGACATAGGAAACCAAATCAAGGAGGCGATTGAACACATCGAGGGCATAGCCGATATAAACGTGGAACAGCAGATAGAACGCCCGCAGCTTCAGATTGTTCCCAAGCGCGAGATGTTGGCAAAGTACGGCATATCCATGCCCGAATTCGCGCAGATGGTGGATGTGCTGCTTGCCGGCAAGGTGGTTTCTTCCGTTTATGAAGGCAATACTTCCTTTAACCTTACCTTAAAGGTAGATGAACCTTTCCGTCAGAGTGCCGACAGGATAGGCGACATTGCCGTAGATGCCCAAAAGAGCAAGATTCCTTTGAAAAACGTTGCCTATATCGTGTCGGGGGCGGGTCCCAACGTAATCAACCACGAGAATGTTTCGCGCAAGATTGTAATCTCGGCAAACGTTTCGAGCGGCGACCTGCACGGTGCGGTAAAAGCCATACGCGAGGCAATACAGGAAAACATAGAACTTCCCGAAGGTTACAGCGTGGAATACGGCGGTCAGTTTGAAAGCGAGGAGGCAGCCTCGCGCAGACTTTTCTGGACCTCCATGCTTTCTATCTTGGTTATCTTCCTTTTGCTCTTTAACCAGTTTAAGAGCACCATACAATCGGTGGTCATCCTGCTCAACCTGCCTTTGGCTCTCATAGGCGGGGTGTTCGCCATCAAAATGAGCGGCGGCAGCCTGAGTATTCCCGCCATCATCGGGTTTATCTCGCTCTTCGGTATCGCCACCCGAAACGGCATTATGCTCATTGCCCGCTACAACGATCTGAGGCTTGAGGGTTTCTCGCTTAAACAGTGCATTATGCTGGGTTCCACCGACCGTTTGAACCCTATCCTGATGACTGCCCTTACCTCTGCCCTCGCCCTTATTCCTTTGGCATTGGGAGGCGACCTTCCCGGCAATGCGATTCAAAGTCCAATGGCAAAAGTAATTTTGGGTGGATTAATCAGTTCTACGCTGATTAACGGTTTTATCGTTCCCATCTTATACCAGCTTATTAACCGAAAGGCTCATTCCAGCACCGGATTGGCACCTGTGGAATTTTCCACCCCAAAAACGACCATCGCATGAAACTGACAAGATACTGCGCTTTGGCTGCCGCCCTCCTGCTCGGTATGCCCTTACGCGCCCAAAACAGCATAGAGGATGTATTGAGGCTCATTGAATCCAACAATGCCGCCCTACAGGCACTGCGCCACGAAAACGAAGCCCAAAAGCTGGAGTACCGAAGCGGCATCGCGCTCGCAGACCCCGAAGTAGGATTCAGCTATCAATGGGGAGAAGACGCCGCAACAGCCGACAAGCTGACGATAACCGCCACCCAGAGCTTTGACCTTTCTGCCGTAGCCGGACTCAAGAGTAATGTGGCAAAGGAGAAATCGAAACTATCCGACTGGCAATACGAAACCCAACGCAGGCAAATCCTTTTAGAGGCAAAGAACCTCTGCATCGAGCTGGTGTACTACAACGCGCTGAACGAAATGCTTACCTCCTATCGGGAACAGGCAGGCATTTTGGTGGAAAGCCAGCGTAAGAACCTCGAATCGGGCAATATAAACCGTTTGGAATACAACAATGCCGTTTTGCGCTTGGCTGCCGTTGAGGGAAGAACAGCCCAAATGGAAATTGAGCGGAATACGGTGCTTGCCAAACTTGCGGCTATGAACGGAGGCGAGACGCCCCTGTTTAACGCTACCTCTTACGAAACCCCCGATATGCCTGAAAATTTTGAGGATTGGTATGAACGCGCCTCTGCCGAAAATCCCGCGCTGCAATATGCCGAACAATCGGTAATGGTGCAGAAAAAACAGTTGGCTTTATCCAAGAGCCAATGGGCACCCGCTGTCTCGATAGGCTACGCGGGAGAGTTTGAGGGAGATGATCGCCACAACGGTATCGCCTTGGGTATTTCGCTTCCCCTTTGGGCAAACCTCAATAGGGTAAAGCAATCCAAGGCTGCCATGCAGGCTGCCCAATACCGCAGCGAAGATACCCGCCTCCAGTTCAGAAGTTCTATGGAAATTCTCTATCGGCAAACGCTCGGACTAAAAAAGATGGCGGATATTTACCGCGCCTCCCTCAACGAGTCCGACAACCGCCGGCTGCTTCAGAAAGCCTTAGACGAAGGTATTCTTTCCGTGCTGGAGTTCCTCGCGGAAATGGATATATGTTATGATGCCCTGCAACGCACCTTAGAAGCCGAAAAGAACTTTCAGCAATCTTATGCCGAACTCAACGCGTTTGAGTTGTAGGTCTATTTTGATTATCTTCGCAATCGCCTTGCCCTTAGCGCAAGGCGATATTTTTATATTTTCATGGAAAAAACGAACCCGTTCTACCAAATCCATACTCCCGAAGACCTCAGACGTCTTTTGCCCGAAGAATTGCCTCAGGTGGCTGATGAATTGAGAAAATTCATCATCGATATGGTTTCCCTCCACCCCGGACACCTCGGCGCAAGCTTGGGCACGGTGGAACTGACGGTAGCCCTGCACTACGTTTTCAATACCCCCTACGACCGCATTATATGGGATGTGGGGCATCAGGCATACGGACACAAAATACTTACCGGGCGCAAGGAATTGTTCTCCACCAACCGCACTTACGGCGGCATAAGCGGCTTTCCCAGTATGGCAGAAAGCGAGTACGACTCTTTTGGAGCAGGCCATTCCTCCATTTCCATCTCGGCTGCATTAGGTATGGCAACCGCCTCGGTGCTAAAGGGCGAAACCGACCGCCAGCACATTGCCGTTATAGGCGACGGAGCGATGACCGGCGGATTGGCATTCGAGGGCTTGAACAATGCCGGGGTTTCGCGCAGCAATATCTTGGTAATACTCAACGACAACGGTATATCGATAGATGCCAGCAGCGGAGCCTTGAGCAAGTATTTTACCCGCATGACCGCCTCCAAATCGTACAACCAGTTTAGAAACAGCGTATGGGATATGATGGGCGGCGATGCACGCCTCTCTTTTCCAAAGCGTTTTATCAGCAAGATGGTAGGCGCGTTCAAATCGGTAATTTCGCCGCAGGCGGTAAACCTCTTTGAGTCTTTGAACTTCCGTTATTTCGGACCTATCGACGGACACGACTTGCATACCTTGGTAGAGGTGCTGCAAGACTTGCGTACCATTCAGGGTCCCAAACTGCTGCACGTGGTTACCAAAAAAGGCAAGGGCGTTAAGGAAGCCGAAGAATCCCCCACCCTTTACCACGCACCGGGCAAGTTCGACGTGCGCACGGGAAAGATACTGTCCTCCGGCATCAATCTGAGCCTCGCGCCCAAATATCAGGATGTTTTTGGCAAAACCATCATCGAATTGGCAAAAGCCAACCCCAAAATTGTGGGCATTACCCCTGCCATGCCTACCGGCTGTTCCCTCAACCTGATGATGAAAAAGATGCCGGAACGGGTATTCGATGTGGGCATTGCCGAACAGCACGCCGTTACTTTCAGCGCAGGGCTTGCCGCCGAGGGTATGGTGCCTTTCTGCAATATCTATTCTTCCTTTGCCCAACGTGCCTACGACCAGATCATTCACGATGTTGCCCTGCAAAAGCTGCCGGTGGTATTTTGCTTAGACCGTGCAGGCTTGGTGGGCGAAGACGGAGCCACGCATCATGGAGCCTTCGACTTGGCTTTCCTGCGCCCGATACCCGGCATCATCATTTCCGCACCTATGAACGAGAGGGAATTGCGCAACCTGATGTACACCGCCCAACTGCCCGACAACAAGATGCCGTTTGTAATACGCTATCCGCGCGGCAGGGGCGTAACTCCGCGTTGGAAAACCCCGCTCGAAATACAGCCTGTGGGCAAGGGCGTCTGCCTTTGCGAGGGCGGCGATACCGCTATCCTCTCCATAGGCGCTATCGGCAACAACGCCAAAAAAGCCATAGAAATGGCACGCGCCAAGAGCGGCAAGGCATTCGGGCATTACAATATGATTTACCTCAAACCCTTAGACGAAGACTTGCTGCACGAAGTATTTAAGCGTTACAAAAAAATCATCACCTTAGAAGACGGCGTAATCAACGGAGGTCTTGCCTCCGCCGTCTGCGAGTTCTCCGCCAAAAACGGCTATACGCAAAAACTTATCCCCCTCGGCTTGCCCGACCGCTTTATCACGCATGGTTCTGTGGCGGATTTGCAGAGGGAGTGTGGGATTGATGTGGATAGTATTGCCCACCTACTATTAAAAAGCATTTAGGGCGGCAATCTGCGGCGTTGAAAGGCTTGACTTCCTCAGTCACGTTGGCTACGCCGACGTTTTCTCGCCTCGGCATAATCCAAGCAAGCTTGG
>JAFLTI010000045.1:0-9536 GCA_022510485.1 Lentimicrobiaceae bacterium
CCTTTTTTTTGTATATTTGTTAGTCCTATAATTCATACACCGTGTTCAGACTAGACAAAAACAGCCTCTCCAATTTGGAAATGTCGCTACAGAAAGAATTTATCTGCGTATCGGACAACGGAAGCTACGCTTCTACAACGATTGCAGGGTGCAACTGCCGGAAATATCATGGACTGTTTGTGTGTCCGCAAGCCGAATTGGGGCAGGACAATTTTGTGCTGCTTTCGTGCTTGGAGGAAACATTGATACAGCACGAAAGGGAGTTTCATCTGGGGGTAAAGAAATATGCGGGCGATGTGTTTCAGCCTAAGGGACACAAATATGTGGAACGCTTTGAATATAGAACGCATCCGGTATGGACTTACCATATCGGCGGGGCGGTGCTGCGCAAGGAACTGCTGATGCACCCTACCCGCAACCGGCTGTTGGTAAAATACACCTTAGAAGATGCCCATTCGGAAACCTTTTTGGAAGTACGCCCCTTTGTGGCGTTCCGCAATGCGCACGAACTTACGTTCTGCAATAATGCCGCGCTCACCAAGGTGCAATATGTACCCAACGGTATAAAATGCAGGCTGTACGAAGGTTTTTCCGACCTATATATGCAGTTTTCGCAAGACTGCGGTTTTGCCGAAGTTCCCGATTGGTATAGGAATGTAAAGTATAGCGAAGAAGAAATGCGGGGCTATCCCTGCCACGAAGATTTGTTTACGCCGGGTTTCTTTAAGCTTCGTTTAGAAGTGCAGAAACCGGTTTATCTGAACGTGGGATGCTCGCCGATGCCCTCCGTTGCCAAAACCGCCGAATGGTTTGAAGAAGCGGCTAAGAAATTAGTGGCTCACGAGGGCTTGGAAAGCAGCCTGCAGGCAGCCGCCCGCACATTTTTGGTAAAAAGGGACGACCGCCGTCAGATTACAGCCGGCTATCCTTGGTTCGGGTCTTGGGGTCGCGACACTTTTATTGCCCTGCCGGGGCTTACGCTCTGCACCGGCAATTCCAAAATGGCGGGAGAAGTGTTGCGGAGTATGGTAAAAGACCTTTCGGGAGGGCTGTTTCCCAATATCGGTTATGGCGAGAGTGCCGCCTACAATTCGGCGGATGCGCCGCTGTGGTTTGTTTGGGCAGTGCAGCAATATGCCACACATTCGCGCCGCACCGTGCAGGTATGGGGCGAATTTGGCGAGGCGGTCAAGCAAGTGATAGAAAGTTACGCCAACGGCTGCGGCTACGGTATCGGTATGACGCAGGAGGGCTTGATTTATGCCGGAAAGCCGGGTTGCGCCCTTACGTGGATGGATGCTGTGGTAAACGGTCATCCGGTTACGCCCCGCGCCGGTATGCCGGTAGAGCTGAACGCCCTTTGGTACAATGCCGTAATGTTTGCCATCGAATGCGAAAAAAAATGTTCCCCGCTTAAACGCAATCCGTTTGTAGAACGCTTTAAGCCTTTGATGGAACGTTTTCCCGATACCTTCAAGGCGCATTTCTGGAGCAAGGAAAAGGGTTATCTTGCCGATTTCGTAGACAACGGCACGGCAGACTGGAGCATACGCCCCAATCAGATTCTTGCCGTATCCATGCCCTATTCGCCGGTTAGCGACAAGGTGGGGCAGTTGGTGGTGGAAACGGTAAAGACTTGCCTGCTCACGCCCCGGGGTCTGCGCACGCTGGCTCCTTCCGACCCGCGCTACAAGTCGGTTTACCAAGGTTCTCAGGAAGACCGCGACCGCGCCTATCACCAAGGCACGGCTTGGGTGTGGCTGTTGGGGCACTTTGCCCAAGCCTATCTTAGGGTTTACGGCAAAGACGGCAAGCCTTTCGTAGAAAAAATCTACCGCGAGTTCGAGCCTGCATTGTGGGAAGCCGGCATAGGGTCCATTTCCGAAATCTACGATGCCGACCCACCCTATGCGCCCAAGGGGGCTTTCAGTCAGGCTTGGAGCGTGGCGGAACTGCTGCGTATTCACAAAATGTTGGAATCTAAATAGCACGAGTATGAGAGTATTGATGTTCGGTTGGGAATTTCCGCCCCATATCAGCGGCGGTTTGGGCACGGCGTGCTACGGTATGTGCAAGGGTTTGCTGGCGCAGGGCGTGGAGGTGATTTTTGTGGCGCCCAAGATGCACGGCGACGAGGATTCTTCGGTGGCGCAGCTGGTAAACGCCTCGGATGTGGCGATAAACCTGTGCAATCCCATTTACCGCGATTTGTTTGATCACCTTACCTATATTGAGGTGGGCGCCAATCTTGTGCCTTATTCGGGTTTTGGGCAATATCTTGACTTAGAAAAGGTAAAGCAAGGCAAATCGGTGTTCGACGCGGCGGCTTACGCCCACCGGAAATTCGATTTTTCGGGCGAATACCGCGCCAACCTGATGGAGGAGGTAGACCGTTATGCTATGGTGGCGGTGCAGGTGGCGCAGCAACATACGTTTGATGTAATCCATGCCCACGACTGGCTCACCTACCGCGCCGGTATCGCTGCCAAAAAAGCTACGGGAAAACCTTTGGTGATTCATGTGCACGCCACCGAGTTTGACCGCAGCGGCAAGAATGTAAACAGCGTGGTCTTCGGCATTGAACGCGAAGGTATGCTGGCTGCCGACCATATCATTACGGTAAGCAACTATACGCGCGATATCGTAATTAACCGCTACGGCATAGATCCCGACAAGATAACCACCGTATATAATGCGGTGGAACCTAAAGACAGCGAGCCTCAGGTGCAGACCGGAGCCAAGCAGGTTCCTGCCAAAAAGCAGCTCATCTCTGCCAGCAAGCGTAAGAAGCAGCCCGAAAAAGAGCAGAAAAAGCGCAAGATTGTTACCTTTTTGGGGCGTGTAACCTATCAGAAAGGTCCGGAATACTTTGTGGAGGCTGCCCGCTTGGTAATGGAAAAAGACCCGGATGTGGAGTTCGTTATGGCAGGTTCGGGCGATATGCTGCACGCTATCGTGCGCCGGGTGGCAACGCTCGGCTTGGGAAACAGGTTTCACTTTACCGGCTTCTTGCGCGGTGCCGACGTAGACCGTATGTACGGTATGAGCAGCGTGTATGTAATGCCTTCCGTTTCGGAGCCTTTCGGCATCTCGCCTCTGGAAGCCATGCGTTCTAATGTGCCGGTGGTTATTTCTAAGCAGTCTGGCGTGGCGGAGATTCTGAACCACGCCCTCAAAGTGGATTTTTGGGATGTGGATGCTATGGCGGATGCCATCTACGCGCTTTTGCATTACCCTGCCCTCTCGCAGATATTTGCCGAAATGGGCGGTGCCGATGCCAAGGCTCTCAAATGGAGTTCCGCCGCCGAAAAAATCAAATGGGTTTACCAGAGAGTTTGCCTTTTTTAACCGTTAACAAAGGATAAGCCATGAACAATACATTCAGCCTGACTTTCAAAGTTCACCAGTTGTTTTACCTGCGACCCTACCGCTTTTTTGACATAGGGCAAAGGCACAACTATTACGATGACTACCGCAACAAATATATTCTCAAACGTTTTTCGGAAAGGTCCTACTACAAGGCAAACCGCCTTATGCACGAACTTTGCGACCGCTTTGGCGACAAGTTCAAGCTTTCTTTTGTGTTTAGCGGCACGGCGGTAGACCAGATGCAGTGGTATGCGCCCGAACTGTTTGAAGATTTCAGGCAGTTGCTTACCCGCCCCAATGTGGAGATTTTGGCGGGCGACGACAGTTGCAGCGCGCTTGCGGTATTGGATAAGAACCTTTGGAAAGCGCAGGTGGAGCGGCACCGTTCCCGTATGAAGGAGGTATTTGGCAAATGCTCCGATGTGCTTGCCGGCACCGAACTGCTTTACGATGACGCTATCGGCAAGGCGGCTGCCGAAATGGGCTACAAGGGTATTCTTGCCGAGGGTGCCAAAACGGTATTGGGTTGGAAAAGCCCGCACCTGATTTACAAACACCCTGCCTGTGCGCTCAACCTTATCTTGCGCGACGGCGTTCTGAGCGAAAACATAAGCGTGCGTTTTGCCGACCGCCCCCTTACAGCCGCCCAGTTTGCAAGCGATGCAGCCAACGACCGCGATACGCTCAAAGACGGCAGCCACGTAAACTTTTACTGCAACTACGCCACCTTGGGCGAATATCAGGAAGAAGAAAGCGGCATCTTTGAATTTTTCAGGCATCTGCCGCAAGAAATCATAAACAACGGCTTTTCTTTTGTTTCTTTATCGGATCTGTGCCAGACCCAAGCTGAAAAGCCGGAGCTGCACGTACCCTTTACCACTTCGGCAATGGACGACGAAAAAGACCTTACCGCCCTTTATGCCAACGAGCTGCAACGCGACGTAATAGCCAACTGGAAAAAGGTTTGCCCCTCCATGCGTTCCTGCCCGGTAGAAGAACTGCAAAAGGATTTTCGTTTCCTTACCAGCGTGGAACACTTGGCGTTTATGTCTACCAAATACTTTACCGAAAAGCCGTCGATTCGTTATCTGAATCCTTACGATTCGCCTTACGATGCCTATATAGACTATATGAACATCTGGTCTGACTTTACGCAGCGTCTGCAAGGGCTTTAATCTTTCATCTTAATGCAAAACAACCGTTCTCTTTTTAAGAAATACATAGCCCAGTCTTCCGATTTCGAGCCTTTTTCGTTAGATATAGAAAAGGGCGAAGGGGTCTTTGTTTGGGACAAGGCGGGCAAAAAGTATATTGACTTTATTTCGGGTATCTGCGTAAACAACGTGGGGCACCGCCATCCTGCCGTTATCGCAGCCATAGAGGAGCAAATGCGCAAATACCTGCACGTAATGGTTTACGGCGAGTTTATACAACAGCCGCAGTTAGATTTGGCGCAGGCTCTCTGCGCGCAGCTGCCGGAGCGGTTGCAGGAGGTTTTTCTGCTCAATTCGGGTTCGGAAGCCATAGAGGGTGCCATTAAGTTGGCGCGGCTCTACAACCACCGTTCCCAAATCGTATCTTTTGCCAATTCTTATCACGGCAGCACTATGGGTGCTATGAGCGTGCTGGGCAATACGCCCATTCAACAACGCTTTGACCCTCTCCTGCCAAACCACCTGCTGTTAGAATACAATAATGTGGCGGCTTTGGAGCATATTACCGACAAAACCTGCTGCGTGGTGGCGGAGGTGATACAGTCGGGAGGCGGTATGGTTGAGGCTACGCAAGAGTTTATGCAGGCATTGCGCGAGCGTTGCACCCAAACGGGAACTCTCCTTATTTTCGACGAAATTCAAAGCGGTTTCGGTCGCTGCGGCAAACTCTTTGCCTTTGAACATTACGGCGTGGAACCGGATATTCTATGTCTTGCCAAGGGTATGGGCGGCGGTATGCCTATCGGGGCTTTTATCGCCAGCCACGAACTTATGTCCTTGCTCGACAACGAACACCCGCTTATGGGGCACGCTTCTACTTTTGGCGGGCATCCGCTTAGCTGTGTGGCTTCTTTGGCTGCATTGAACACCATTCTTAGCCTATTGCCGCAGGTAGAAAGCAAGGGGCAGCGCATACGCCGGCATCTGCAAGAATTGCCGCAGCTGCGTTCCGTTTCGGGAAAAGGCTTATTTTTGGCGGCTCATTTCAACGACCCTACCGCTACGGCAAAGGTGCAGGCGCGCTGTATGGAAAATGGCTTCATTACATTCTGGCTGCTGTTTAACCATACGGCTTTGGCTCTCACTCCGCCGCTTACCGCAACGGAAGAAGAAATAGACCTTGGAATGGAAATTTTTAAGAAGTCGGTACGCCAAGCCGGCATTTAACCTTAAACATACAGCAATGTTTACCGGAATTGTAGAAAAAACAGCCAAAGTGGTGAATATAGAGCAGGAAGGCTCCAACTTTCACTTTACGCTTCAAACTCCTATCGCCAACGAGTTGAAGATAGACCAAAGTATGGCGCACAACGGAGTTTGCCTTACGGTGGTAAAACTCTTTCCCGAAAGGCAGCAGTACACGGTTACCGCTATGGACGAAACCATGAAGCGTACCGACCTGCGTTTCTGGCAGGTTGGAACGGAAGTGAACTTAGAGCGTTCCATGCCTATGGACGGCAGGTTCGACGGGCATATCGTGCAGGGGCATGTAGACAGAACAGCCGTATGCGATAAGGTAGAAACCTTAGACGGCAGCTGGAAGTTCTATTTCAGTTTTGAACAAGGTGCTATGGAACAGGGCGAGGTTCCTCCCTTTACGGTAGAAAAAGGCTCTATCTGCGTAAACGGCGTAAGCCTTACCGTAGTGGATTCCAAACCGGGTATGTTCTCGGTTGCCATTATTCCCTACACCTTTGCCGAAACCAATTTTCACAACATCAAGCAGGGAAGCACCGTAAACATAGAATTTGACGTGCTTGGAAAATACGTTTCCCGGCTCTTTGCCGAATACATGAAACAACAAGGAAAATAAGTTGCAGTTGCCATGAACAGCAAGAAAAACATCGCCCTCGTATGCGGCGGTTATTCTAAAGAAAGCGTTATTTCGGTAATGGGTGCCGAATCTATCGAGAAACATATTCCCACCGACCGTTACCGGGTCTTCAAAATAGTTATAGAACCCAACCGCTGGTATTACAAATCTCCCGACGGGGGCACGGAAGATATAGACCGCAACAACTTTACCCTTGCCGGCAATATCTATTTTGATTTGGCTTATATCAACATTCACGGCACGCCGGGCGAAAACGGACTTTTGCAGAGTTATTTCGATATGCTGCACATTCCTTATACCACCTGCAACGCCTGCACCTCCGCCCTTACGTTCAACAAGGCGTTCTGCAACGCGGTTCTGGCACACAACGGTATAAGGGTGGCGGATTCGGTTCACTTGCTGCGGCAAGACGCCTACAATACCGAAGAAATTGGAAACCGTTTGGGATTTCCCTGTTTTGTAAAGCCCAATTCGGAGGGTTCCAGCATTGGGGTAAGCAAGGTAAAACGATTGGCAGACCTTAAAGATGCCATAGAACACGCCTTTGAAGAAGACAAGGAAGTGCTGGTGGAAAAATTTATCGAGGGTAAGGAATATTCTTGCGGTTTGATGCGCATCAACAGTGAAATCAAGGTATTTCCCTTAGCTGCCATAGTGCCTAAGAGAGATTTTTTCGATTACGAAGCCAAATACAAGGGCGCGTCGGAAGAAATCGTGCCTGCCCCTGTTTCTGCCGAACTAACCAAAGAAATAGCCGATATTTCTACGCGGGTTTACCAAATTTTGAACTGCGACGGTGTGGTCCGTTGCGATTTTATTGTAGAGGAACGCTCGCAGCAAGCCTACTTCTTAGAGGTAAACACAACGCCCGGTCAGTCGGAAGAAAGCATTGTGCCCAAGCAGGTGCGGCAGATGGGCTGGACTTTAGAAGAATTTTACACCAACGTTATCGAAGAGGCTCTTTCGCGCCGCCGCTAATCCTTTTCTTGCAGAAAGACCATAGCGGTTGGGTTAAGCCCCAATCCGTGCAGTACGGATTGCATTTTTCCCTGCGGACTGAACACGTACAGGCTGCCTGAAGAAAGGTGGTTGTAGGCTTCGCCTATGTAAACTTTTCCTGTGCCGGGTTCTACGCTTATGGAGTATGGCTTTTGCAGTTTGGTGCCGTCGCGGATAAAGTTTTCCGAAACAAAACTTTCGGTTTTCAGGTCAAAAACGCCTATCCAAAAGGTGTTGGCGTTGTAGTCGAAATTGTAGAGATAAGCCGTGTCGCGGTAAAGGCAAAAATCAAGCACAGGAATGTTATAAACTCTGTCTACGCTGTCTTTTTGCGTATCGATGCGGTAAAAATTATAGGCTTCTCTCTTGGCTTCGGATTTTTGGTTCAAGCCATCGTAGTCGCCCCGGGTGCAGACATATACATAATCTCGCGAATCCGCCGCTATCGTATAGGGATTCCGCCCTACCGCAATCCGGCTTTTTTCGGTAAAGGAGTTGCGGTCTATTACCGAAACCGTGCTGTCGTAATGCGGAAAGGACAATCCGCCCGAATTGCTTACGTAAAGTTTGTTGGCGCTATGGCAGATGCCGTCGGGATTGGAACCTGCCTTCACCGAGGCTTCCGCTTGCAGGCTCGCGGTATCTATACGGATTACCGAACCGTCAAAACAGCATACATACACCTTGCCCTCCGCCGCACAGGCATAACGCGGCTGCCGCCCCACGCCGGCTTCGTTGGTAACGGGTATCTGCCGCAGGGAACGCGCCGTAGCGGCTTCTATCACTTCTACGGTATTGGAACCGCTCATCACCACATAGATTTTGCCGCCGTAAAGCAAGAGATCGTTGCCGGTATCGCCCAAACCGCGTTGGTTTACCTTAGAAAAAATATCCGGCTCCACCTGTCCGTCGCGCACATTCCACGCAAAGAGGCGGGTGTTGTTCATACCGTAAAGACCCTCGCACAGCACATACACGCAGGCGGTATGCGAAGAAGCGTCGGGCTCGGGCGCGGGAGGCGCTACGGGTTTATCTTCCGCGCAGGCACAAAGTAACAGAACATAAAACGGCACGAGCCGATAAAAGGTGGAGGTGAATGACGGCATGGCTGAAAACTTGCAACTAACGTACTCTGATGGTTGCCCCGGCACGGATCTTGGTACTCTTCATATTGTTGAGAATACGTATCTGATTTACCGAAGTGCGGTATTTGCGCGCTATGGAACTGAGGGTTTCGCCCTGACGGATGCGGTGATAGCGTGCTCCCGAGTTTGAAGAGCCGTAAAGCGTTTCCTTGCAGAGCGGAAATTGCTCGCATTTAAGGCAGTATTCCGAAAAATCTATCAGATGCTGGGCATCTATCGGCGCTCCTAAATACCGTATTTCAAAATGCAGGTGTGAACCCCGGCTGCGCCCCGTATTACCGCCCAAACCGATAGGATCGCCCGATTTTACCACATGATTGGGCTGAACCAAAAGCTGGCTCATGTGGGCGTAATAGGTTTCCAAGCCGTTCTTATGGAAAAGGATTACGATATTGCCGTACGAATAGTTCCGTTGGGCAATGCGCACGATACCGTCGAATGCCGCACGGATTGTATCGCCTGTGCGTAAGCCCACATCGGTGCCGTAGTGCATCCTGCCCCAGCGGAAGCCGAAAGGAGAAGTAAGCCTGCCTTTGTAGGGATGAGTGTACACGCTTGCCGAATCCAAGAGGGTAATCCACACCGTGTCTTTGTCTTGAATCACATCGTCGGGGTGGCGGTAATGCAGCACATTGGGATTAAAGGAGGTATAGGCAAAACTTTCTCTAATCTGCCAGAGTTCCTCCATTTCTTCTTCCTCTATTTCCCGCTGCCAACGCCAATACATGGCTGCGCTGTCGTCGCGGCTTTCATCTACTTGCACAAACTCAATGTCGGCATAGGGATTGGGAATCTGCAATACCGTATCGGCATCTATCGCCGCCCGCAAAAAGCCCCCCACTGGCAGAAGCAAGAGCAATATATTTATTTTCAAAAAGATACGATTCATCTTATCGGCTTTTCCTTTTTCAAAAGCTTACAAAGGTACGAAAGTCGAGCGCAGAAGCCAAACACGTTTGGCATAGGGTCGCGGTT
>JAFLTI010000045.1:9636-12483 GCA_022510485.1 Lentimicrobiaceae bacterium
AAAAAAGCATTTAGAATGGCAAGATGCAAGGCGCGTGCAGCAGGTTTCGAGGGAGCGTACTAACGTACGTGACCGAGATAAACTGCTGCACAGCAACGCCGCAGATTGCCGTTCTAAATGCTTTTTTGTGGAACCGGGCGGAATCGAACCGCCGTCCAAACAAGCAGCAAAAAAGGTTTCTACACGCTTAGCCTTTCCTTTGGTTTTCGTAAGGAGACTGGCGAGAGGCGTCCGTATCTCCTTCTTATCTTTCTAAATACTGAGCATATCCGAAAGCGGGAGGTGCTCAGAACCGACTTTGATTGTTTTGCACTTCGGTGGAAACGAACCGGCGGTTATGGTTTTTTCCGGAAGCGTCGCTGAATGTAGTACCTGGTACTAGGCAGCGAGAGCGTAATCGCTATTATTGCCGTTTAATGGCTTGAGCATTGGTTTTATCGAGGCAGATACACAACCCTCGGCGTGCTTGCTTTCCACTATCCTTGCTGTCAAAACCAGTCGGCCCCGTGAAAAGTAAGATTGGCAAAGATACATCAAAATAACGTAACTTTGCCTTGTATGAACGATATTCTTCATCCCGAACAGAACGGTCTGACAGGTACCGACAGAGAATTGGAAAAGGCGTTGCGCCCTTCCGGGTTCGACAACTTTCAAGGTCAGGAAAGCGTAACGGGAAACCTCAAGGTGTTTGTAATGGCTGCCCGCCAGCGCAAGGAAGCCTTAGACCATGTATTGCTGCACGGACCTCCGGGTTTGGGCAAGACCACCTTGTCGTATATCATAGCCAATGAATTGGGCGTAGGCATAAAGACCACTTCGGGACCGGTGTTGGATAAACCGGGTGAACTGGCGGGGCTTCTTACCAATCTGGAGCCGAACGATGTGCTATTTATTGACGAAATACACCGGCTCTCGCCCATAGTGGAAGAGTATCTGTATTCGGCAATGGAAGACTTTAAGATCGACATTATGATCGACAGCGGTCCTAACGCACGCAGCGTTCAGATAGGACTGAATCCATTTACACTTATCGGTGCAACCACCCGTTCCGGGCTGCTCACCTCCCCTTTGCGTTCCCGCTTCGGCATCAACGCCCGGCTGAGTTATTACGATGCGCCCACGCTTCAAAAAATCATACGCCGCTCGGCAGGGCTTCTGAATGTGGATATAGACGAAAACGCCGCCTACGAAATAGCGCGCCGCAGCCGGGGAACACCGCGTATAGCCAACCTGCTCTTGCGCCGCGTGCGCGATTTTGCACAGGTAAAGGGCAATGGCTCGGTAGAGATAGAAATTACCCGGCACGCCTTAGACGCGCTCAATGTGGATAAATTCGGCTTAGACGAAATGGATAACCGGATCTTGCTCACCATCATCGACAAATTCAAGGGCGGTCCTGTGGGCGTGAACACGATTGCCACCGCCGTAGGCGAAGATGCCGGCACTTTGGAAGAAGTGTATGAACCCTATCTGATACAGGAGGGTTTTCTTATGCGTACGCCTCGCGGAAGGGAAGTTACTCCGCTTGCCTATACCCATTTGGGGCGGCATCCCAAGGGTCTTGAAAACACGCTTTTTGACTAAACAGACGGATTCATGCTGTCGCACTCCGATTTTAGACAAAAGGCAAAATCCCTTCAGATAGACCGTATCGGAATCTCTGCCGTAAAGCCTGTGCAGGCGGCGGTACAAAACACTTTTCGGCATTACATAGCGCAAGGCAGGCAGGCGCAGATGCACTACCTCGAAGCCCATCTTGAAAAACGCTTTGACCCGACCTTGCTCCTGCCCGATGCCCAGAGCATAGTGGTAATTCTTTGCGCTTATTCGCAAGAGGAAGGCACGCCATACAATCCGCATATCTCGCTCTACGCCCAAGGCAAGGACTATCATCTGTATGTAAAGGAAAAACTTTTTGCCTTGGCGGAAGAACTGCCCGCCGGCTCTTTCCGCTGCTTTTGCGATACGGCTCCCGTGCTCGAAAAATACTGGGCGGAACAGGCAGGATTGGGGTATATCGGTAAAAATTCGCTGCTGCTCAATCCTGATTTGGGTTCCTATTGCTTTATCGGCATCTTGCTCACAAAAGACCGCTTTGACTCCTACGACCTTCCTTTGGCGGAGAGTTCCTGTTTCAGGCATCCTTGCGAAAACTGCAACCGCTGTGTGGAAGCCTGCCCTGCTGGGGCTTTGCAAAACGGTTTGGATGCCAACAGATGTATTTCTTACCTTACCGTAGAGCACAAGGGGGAACGCCCGCCACTGCCGGTTCCGGGCTGGTTCGGCTGCGACCGATGCCAAAAAGTATGCCCTGCCAATCAAAATATCGCGATGCCGGGGCATACGGAGTTCCGCGCTTCCGAAAGGCTGTTATCTCTTACCGAAGAAAATATTCTGAATATGCGGCAAGAAGACTTTGAAACCACCTTTGCCGATTCCGCCCTCCTGCGCGCCGGCTTAGACGGCCTGCAAAAAAACATCCTCGCCCAACCGCATAAGAAATAGCCTATTTCTTTTTCGTTCTCGGTTTTGGATATGGAAGTTCATTCCACAGGGTTTCGATTACTTTGAGTACCTTGTTCTTGTCTGAAAACTCTAAGATATAGGCTTCTTTGGCTCCCGGATACGGGCTTCCGCACTCGGCATCCGCCATCATAGCCTCAATACAGGGCAGTTTTTTTACAAAGGCATTGTTGTCGCAAGCCGTTATCACACATTTTTCGTTAAGATAGACAACATAATCGCCCATCATCTTACGGATATGCACCTTTCCCAAAGGAGCGATAAACTCACATACAAACTCAATAAACTCGGCAGAACACGCCATCGGGATTTGGGGTTTATAAT
>JAFLTI010000046.1:0-7368 GCA_022510485.1 Lentimicrobiaceae bacterium
CCTTGCGGTATTGGGCATCTTCGCTTACAAAGCGTTCCTGCGCGGAGGCAAAACCTAAGCAAAGTGTTGCCGCGGCTGCCAGAAAAAGGATTTTTTTCATGATTATAAAAGGTTTTAAGTATTGTATTCTACCGTTTCTTTGCCTGCATCGGGGGCAAGGCCTTGCGAAAGTACAAAAAAAAGATAAAAGCATTTATATTTGCAAAGCGAATCTTAATAGAAAATAATATGCAGGCTTCAACGGTAAATTTCTACTCATTAGGATATAAGAAGAGTCAGACATACGGTCTGGCGGCTCTCTTTGTTTTGGGCAACATACTGCTGCCTCAGTTGTGCCACTTGGTGCATCAGGGAGGTATTGTCTGGCTGCCTATCTATTTCTTTACCCTGATAGGCGCGTATAAATACGGTTGGAAAGTGGGGCTTTTGGTGGCATTGGCTTCTCCGCTGGTAAATTCAGCTCTTTTTGGAATGCCTGCCGTTGCCGCTTTGCCCGCCATATTGCTAAAATCCGTTTTGCTGGCTGTAGCTGCCGGATATACCGCCACGAAGTTCCAAAAAGTTTCGCTCCTCTTGCTTTTGGGCGTGGTGCTGTTTTATCAGACAGTAGGCACCTTGGGCGAATGGGCTATTAAGGGCAATTTTTACCTTGTCGTGCAGGATTTCCGTATGGGAGTTCCCGGAATGTTGGTGCAGGTGATAGGTGGTTGGCTTATTATTAAATATTTAATGCGTAAGTAGTTATGGTGAATATGGTTTTGCTCGGTATTTTGGGGTGGCCTGAACTCTTGGCTCTTGCCGTGTTGGTTCTCTTGCTTTTTGGCGGCAAAAAGATTCCCGAACTGATGAAAGGATTGGGCAAGGGAGTCCGCTCGTTCAAAGACGGCGTGAACGGGATAGAAAAAGATATGGAAGTCAAGGATTCGGACAGCACGCCCAAATCATCCGAAAATAAGGAATAAATGGATTGCGGCGGTAAAACGCAGTCTTTTTGGGAGCATTTAGACGATTTGCGCCATAGCCTTATACGTATCGTAATTGCGGTGGTGGTGTTGGCGGTGGCGGCTTTCTGTTTCAAAGAACCCTTGTTCGCATGGGTACTCGCTCCGCAAAAAGGCAGTTTTGTAACCTACCGTTTGCTGGCGGGCATTTCCGCATGGATGGGTTCGGAAATGGGCGATTTTTCCGTTCCGCTCATCAATACAGGTTTGGCGCGGCAGTTTGTCATTCACATGAAAATCGCGCTCTGGGCAGGCGTTATCCTTGCCTCTCCCTATATCCTCTATCAGATTTTCCGTTTTGTTTCTCCGGCATTATACACAAAAGAAAAGCATTACGCCCTGCGTGTGGCAGGCAGCGGGTATCTTATGTTTATGGCAGGGGTGGCGGCAGGCTACTTTCTTATTTTTCCGCTTACCTTCCGCTTTTTGGGCACCTATACGGTTAGCGGCGATATAGCCAACCTCATTACCTTGGATTCCTATATATCCACGCTTATGAGCATCTGCCTCACGATGGGCATTGTGTTTGAAATACCTGTGCTTTGCTGGCTTTTCGGAAAATTGGGTTTTCTTTCGGTAGAATTTATGCGCAAATACCGAAAGCACGCCATTGTGATTATTGTCTTTGCCGCCGCCATCATTACTCCTACCTCCGATGTCTTTACCTTGGCGGTGGTTTCTTTGCCTATGTATCTGCTCTATGAAGCAGGTATATTATTGGTAAGGCGCACTTGATCCTCTTCTTTATTTTCGTAAAAGAATTCTTCGATTTTTGCGCGCAGTTCCGCAGGCGATACATCGTAGGTAACCATACCGAACAGGCAGAACGAAATGGAACCTGTTTCTTCCGAAACCACGATGGCAAGCGCGTCAGACTGTTCTGTAACGCCTATGGCGGAGCGATGGCGAAGTCCTAAGGCAGAAGATACGTTTTTGTTTGCCGTAACCGGCAGGATACAGCGGGCGGCAAGGATTTTATTGCGTTCAATAATGAGCGCCCCGTCGTGCAGCGGACTGTTCTTAAAAAATATGTTTTCGATAAGCGCGCTTGAAATCAAGGCGTCTATTTTTTCGCCGGTGGCTACGGTACCGGGCAGGCGGTTCAACTGGGTAAGCACAATCAAGGCGCCGGTCTTTGTTTGGCTCATGTGCATACAAGCCTGAATAAGCGGCGTTATGCTCAGCTCCCGTCTTTGTATGCGGCGGCCTTTGAAACGCCCGAAAATTAACCACTTGCGCCTATTCTTGATGGTGGCTCCCGGGGTACTGAGCATAAACAGGGCGCGCCTTACCTCAGGCTGGAACACGATAACCAAGGCAAGGAATCCCATACTGATAATCCGGTCGAGAATCTCGGTGGTAAGCGAGAGTTCAAACTGCTGCGCGATTTTCCAGAAGATATAGATACCGATGATGCTCAATACAACATTCAGTGCCGATGTTCCCTTAACTATCTTGTAGAACTGATAAACCAAGAAAGCCACAAGCGCGAAGTCGATAATCTGAATAAAGTCAAGGTTTAAGAACCATTGGTTAATTGTTTCCATAGCAAAAAATCTTTACACATTGGGCGGCTTCCTTTACATCGTGTACGCGAAGTATGGCAGCACCGTTCTGCAGGGCAATCATATTGGCGGCGGTAGTGGCGTTCAAAGCCTCCTGCGGCGTGCAATCAAGCAGTTTATACAACATCGACTTGCGCGACAGTCCCGCCAGTACAGGGGCGTTGAGCATTTGAAAATCGCGCAGATGCGCCAATAGCCGGTAGTTGTGTTCCATATTCTTGGCAAAACCAAAACCGGGGTCGATGATTATATCGTGAATCCCGGCATCGCGGGCTTGCTGCATCTTTTGCGAAAAATAAAAGAGCAGTTCGCTCACCACATCTCCGTATTGAGGATTTTCCTGCATGGTGGCAGGCGTTCCCTTAATGTGCATAAGCACGTAGGGCAGTTGCAGTTTTCCTACGGTAGAAAACATCTCCGCATCGTAACTTCCGCCCGAAATATCGTTGATGATGCACGCCCCGCAATCGGCTGCCATACGGGCAGTTTCTGCCCTAAAGGTATCTACCGAAACCGGGAGATCCGGAAAATGTGCGGTAACGGCACTCAGGGTGGGCTGCAAACGGCGGCGTTCTTCGGCGGCATCGGGCAGCTCGGCACCCGGTCGGGAAGAAACCGCCCCTATGTCGAGAATATCCAAACCGTCTTTGAGCATCTGTTCCACCCGCTTCAGGGCGGAGGCTGTGTCGGAAATGCGGCTTTGTTCATAAAAAGAATCGGGGGTGAGGTTCATAATCCCCATTACCAAGGGACGGTTCCAAACCAAAAGATTACCCCGCACATTGAGCGAACAAGCCATCTGAAAAGCCCATTTAGATAATTGCAAAAGTACCCAAACATACGTACTTTTGCAAGATAGCGCATAAGCGAATCCATAATGAAAGCAATGCAGACCAACGAGCAGTTCAAACAGGTAATAGACGAATGTAGGGCTTTGTATGTGGCTAAGTTAGGCGATTACGGCGCGGCTTGGCACGTGCTGCGTCCCGCTTCGCTCACCGACCAGATATTTATCAAGGCAAAACGCATACGCACCATACAGATAACCGGCACCCAGCTGATAGGGGAGGATATACGTGACGCCTTTATGGCTATCGTGAATTATTCGGTAATGGCTCTTATCCAAGCCGAACTTGGCTTTGAGGATTTTCCTTTGGGCAAGGAGGCGGCTATCGAGGCTTACGACCGCCACGCCACGCAGACTTACGAGCTTATGGTAAAGAAGAACCACGATTACGGAGAGGCTTGGCGCAGTATGAGGGTAGGCTCTTTGGTGGATATTATCCTGATGAAACTCTTGCGTGTAAAGCAAATAGAAGACGCCAACGGAGCCACTTCGGTTTCGGAAGGCGTGGAGGGCAACTATTGCGATATGATCAATTATGCCGTTTTTGCCCTTATCAAGTTAAACGAAGAAGCTGCAAACAAGAAAAATACGAAATAGCATGAATAAAATTTCGATTCCCGCTTGGATTCCCTCTTATGCCATCTTGTTGCTTACCCTGCTCTTGGCAGTAGGTATCGCGTTCTTTCCGGGACTGAGCTGGCTTTTTTTGCTCCTGTTGTGCGCCAATATCGTTTTTTGTGTACTTAACCGTAAGCAGTTCACCTACCCGTCGGCGGTGGTTTTCCGTATTTTGGTGGGAGGATTGTTCATTTATTCGGGCTTTTCCAAAGGCGTTGACCCTCTCGGTACTCAATACGTGATACACGATTACTTGGAAGCCTTCAAGTTGCCTTGGCTTACCTCCCTCTCGCTGGCAGGCTCCTTTATTCTCAATATGATAGAGTTTACTTTGGGCGTATTGTTGGTGCTCAACGTAAAAATCAGATATACGGCTTGGCTTACGGCAGCTATGATGGCGTTTTTTACCTGCCTGACCCTCAACGATGCCATTGCCGAACCTGTGCCCGATTGCGGTTGTTTCGGAAAAGCCTTGGTAATTACCAATTGGCAAACCTTTTACAAAAACTTGGTGTTGGATGCCGGCGTGCTGGTAGTGCTTTT
Source organism: Lentimicrobiaceae bacterium (assembly GCA_022510485.1). Lineage (GTDB taxonomy): Bacteria > Bacteroidota > Bacteroidia > Bacteroidales > P3 > Pullibacteroides. The sequence continues at coordinate 4,575 of JAFLTI010000046.1, forward strand.
TTCGCTAAAGAAACTCGAAAACAAACGCGCTTGGTTCAAAGAACTTTCGATAGCCGGCATTACGGTGCTGCTTTTTCTCGGATTTGAATACTACAACTACCGCTATCTGCCGGTAATCAACTTTTTGGATTGGAAAGAAGGCGTAAGGCTGTTTCCCGAAAATCCGCTGCCGGTGCGCCACTACCTTACCTACAAAGACCTCCGTACCGGGCAGGAAACAGAATATCTGATGAGCGAATGTCCTTTTGCGGATGCCGAATGGGTTGCCAACAACGAGTTTGTATCGCGCCGCGACGAAGACCCCAATCCGCAGACTGCCAATATCAACATTATGGAAAAGAGCGGGGAAGACGATCCCGGCTACGATGTTACCAAAATGCTCTTAGAGCAGGAATCCCCCTTGATATTGGTGGCAGTTTACGATTTAGACGCAGCCAACGCCAAGGGCGTGGAAAAAACGGCGGAATTTGTTCGCCGCGCTCAGGAAGCGGGCATAGACTGCTGTTTCCTTACGGCATCTTCGGTAGACAGGGCAGAAGAGTTCAAACAGCAGTACGGATTGCAGAACTTTCCGTTTTACTATGCGGACAACACCTCCATTAAGGCGGTAATCCGTTCCAATCCGGGCATAGTGCTTATAAAAAATGCTTACGTTCTAAAATTGTGGGATTGGCGGCGTTTGCCTTCTTTTGGGCAGGCAGGCGTTCCGACCCTGTAAAAACATACGCTCATGAGAAGAAAGATTGTGGCAGGAAACTGGAAAATGAACCTTCGTTTTCAGGAAGCCGAAGAATTGTTGGACGAATTGGCAACGCGCCTCGAAAAGGAACAGCGGAGCGGAGATGTGGAAGTGATTGTCTGTCCGCCTTTTCCCTACTTGGAAATGGCATACGATTTAGGCACCGACGAAGAAGACCCCAATATGGTGTATTTTGCTGTGGGTGCTCAGAATGTGAGCGAACACGAAAAGGGAGCCTATACGGGCGAAGTGTCTGCCGCCATGCTCTCGTCGATGAACATTGAATACTGCATAGTAGGGCATTCCGAGCGTCGTAAATATCAGGGAGAAACCGACCTTATGGTGGCTCGTAAGGTAGAAAGCCTTTTGCAGAACGGCATTGTGCCTATTGTATGCTGCGGCGAATCTTTGGAAGAACGCGAATCGGGAAACCATTTCAAGGTAATTGAACGCCAGCTTACCGAAGGGCTTTTTCATCTTGAACCCCTCGATTTTTCGCGTATCATCATTGCCTATGAACCGGTATGGGCTATAGGCACGGGCAAGACCGCCACGCCCGAGCAGGCACAGGAAGTACACGCCTTTATCCGCAATTTGATACAGGAAAAATACGGCAAGGAAACGGCTAAACAGATACCCTTGCTTTATGGCGGCAGCTGCAATCCGGCTACCGCTCCCGAACTGTTTGCCATGCCCGATATAGACGGCGGGCTGATTGGCGGTGCCTCGCTCAAAGCCGGCGACTTTATTTCTATCATCAATTCGTTTGAATAGGATATGGAATACGTTTCGGTCTGTCTGCACCATAGCTTGGAGCAAGTGCAAGTTGATTTGTTAGTAGATGCCTTGGGGCAGGCAGGCTTTGAAAGTTTTGAAACGGAAGAGGGCGTATTGACCGCCTATATGCCCCGACCCGCTTACCTTCAGAATAAGACGGAGATAGAAGCCGTGCTGTTGGAATACGGTCCTTTTATCAGTCGTGAAGATACGCTTATTCAAGACCAAGACTGGAACGCGGTATGGGAAAGTTCTTACCAGCCGGTACGCTTTGACGATTTCTGCTTTGTTCACGCACCCTTTCATAAACCGCTTGCTGAGGTAAAGTACAATATCCGCATCGAACCCAAAATGTCGTTCGGAACGGCGCATCACCCCACTACGGCGCTGATGATAAAGTTTCTGCAAGAGAATCCGCCGCTTGGCGAGAGGGTGCTCGATATGGGCTGCGGTACAGGCGTGCTCGGTATCTTAGCCGCTATGCAGGGAGCTTCTTGCGTAATGGGAATCGATGTGGATGAATGGGCGTACCGTAACGCAATCGAAAACGTGCAGGCAAACGGATTCTCGGAACAGGGTTCCTGTCCGTTCTCTATCAAGTTAGGAGATGCCCGGCTGCTTTCCGGTATGAAATTCGACCGCATTATCGCCAATATCAACCGCAATATCTTAGTAGGGGATATGGCAGCCTATTCGGAAGCCTTGGAGGTGGGCGGAAGCCTGTATTTGAGCGGCTTCTATATGGAAGATATGGAAATCTTGGAGCAGGCGTGCAATGCCCGGCGTCTGTTCTATAAGCAACACCGTAGCCAAGAGAACTGGGCTGCAATGCACTTTATCAAGAAATAATCTGTTTCAACTCATTGTATAAGACCGAACCTTTTACCGTCAGCAGATATTTTTGGCGGGGATGGTTGGGCGTGTCGGGGTAGAGCATCTTTACAAAGCCTGCCTTTATAGCCGGATTGAGCGAGTATTCTACAAAATTCTCGCGATTTTTCAATCCAACGGCATCAATCATCTCCTTTACAGACATACTGTTGTGGGCAATTGCCGTAATCAGGCGAACGATATTCTCGTTATTGGGCAATAGGCTTGTCTTAGTGCTGTTTAGCGGGGAGGTTGTCGGGGAGGTTGTCGGGGTAGTTGTCGGGGTAGTTGTCGGGGTGGTTGTCGGGGTAGTTGTCGGGGTGGTTGTCGGGGTAGTTGTCGGGGTAGTTGTCGGGGTAGTTGAGGGGGTAGTTGAGGGGGTAGTTGAGGGGGTAGTTGAGGGGGTAG
>JAFLTI010000046.1:7468-10559 GCA_022510485.1 Lentimicrobiaceae bacterium
GTAGTTGAGGGGGTAGTTGAGGGGGTAGTTGAGGGGGTAGTTGAGGGGGTAGTTGTGGGGGTCATCTCCTTAGGAGGATTGATAAGCATATACCTGTTCCGCAGTTCGTGCTTCTCACCTAACAGCAGATTTCGGAAAAACTTTTCTAAAAACTCCGGATTGCGCGAAACGCCCAGTTTTACATTCTGATAATTGGCGCGCACCAACGCATTGCGGAAATACCAAGAATGTTTGGCAAACAAATCATTCGTTACATCAAATCCGAGCGAGCGTAGGTATTTAATTGTAAACACCGCCGTTGTGCGGGTGTTGCCTTCCCCAAAGGGGTGAATCTGCCAAAGCCCTGATACAAAATTAGAAATATGGCTAATCAGCGTGTTGCTGTCGAGATTCGAGTAGTTGAACTGCCGCTCCTGCTCCAAGTCGTACTCAATAGATTTACGGAGGTCGGTTTGAGGCACATACAACACCGTATCTCCCCTTAAAACCCACTCTTTCTTTGTAATATTGTAGTCCCGGATTTTCCCTGCGAATTTATAAATGCCCGAAAAAATGCGTCGGTGAATGGAGGTTAAGCCCACTAAAGAGAATGCAAAAGTCTGTTCTGTAAGAATCTGCCTTATGTTTGTGGAGGCTTTGTCGGCTTCTTGTTTCTCATCGTCTTCGGGCGTATGGGTATCTTTCGATTGATAATAACTCTTTATCAGTTGCTCAACTTCTTCAATCGTAAGGTCGCCTTCAATCTCCTTGCGGGCTGCATCGAGCAGGTAGTCGGATGGCGTTAAGCCATCAACTGCCTGTAAGCCGATTGCGGTTTGCCAAGCATAGCCCTTTTCGCGCTTTTGCGGTTCGCCTTGATGTATATATTCATCGAATATACTCATAGTATAAAGATACGGTAAACTTATCAGATTTCCAAATTTTTTATAGCACTTATCCAACTTGTTGAGCCCGGATTTCTGTTTGTAAATAGTAGAGATTTTTTTATTTGTTTTTTGGCAGAATTTATATTATTATAATTGTATTGAAATAGGGGTAAAAGCCTGTAAATGATTTTATTGGGTTTGCACTTTTTTGAAAGAGTGAAAATTATAATAATATAAATTCGATATTTCGTGTAAAAATATCATTTTTGCTTGTTAAAATATATGTTATCTTTGCATTTTTGTAAAACCGATGAAATATATTCAAGGCTGCACACTATATTAATACAAAACCAAACATAAAACCCAAAACAAAAAAACAAACATTATGAAACGCCTTTTATCCCTATTGGGGCTGCTCTTAGTCTTTGCCCTCCCCAACCACGCCCAAACCGATACCATAAAGTTTGAAGTAACACTCTGGAGTTGGACGGAATCCGCCACTTTGGAATATGAGTTTTCGGAACAGGCAAGAAACAGCATAAGGATAGAATGGATTTCCTCCAACAGTACGGAGAGCGGCAAGTTCAGCCCCGATGCCGACGGCAAATACACCCAAAGCATAACCGGTAGCGGAACCGGCTATATCTATTATACCTACGAACAAGGCAGTACCTATTCGGCATATCTCAGTTATAGAGGTAGTAGTAATTATTATGATATAAAAGTTATCGACAGACAAGGTATTAATACCTCTGTAATTAGCCCTTTAATTACCTCTTTAGACGTAAGTGCCTGCACCGCCTTGAGGGAGTTGCGTTGCTCCAACAATCAATTGACGAGTTTAGACGTAAGCGGCTGCACTTCCTTGACGAAGTTGAATTGCGGGTACAATCCATTGAGAAGTTTAGACGTAAGCGGCTGCACCGCCTTGACGACTTTGGATTGCATAAATCTCTTGACGAGTTTAGACGTAAGCGGCTGCACCGCCTTAAAAGAGCTAACCGATATAACGGTTGATACCTTAAAAGTACATGGTAAGTCTATGAATACCCTTGTTGTCGGTGGAAAAATAAAGGTGTTAGATGCAAACGCTTGTACTTCTTTGACGAGTTTGAATTGCAGCAACAATCAATTGACAAGTTTAGACGTAAGCGGCTGCACCCACTTGATGTATTTGTCTTGCTACAACAATCAATTGAGGAGTTTAGACCTAAGCCAAGACACTGCCTTGACGACTTTGTATTGCGACGGTAATCAATTGACGAGTTTGGGCGTAAGCCAAAACACTGCCTTGACGACTTTGTATTGCGATAACAATCAATTAACTGAATTGGATGTAAGTCATAACACCGACTTGACGACTTTGTCTTGCTCCGACAATCAATTGACAATTTTGGATATAAGCAAGAATACTGCCTTGTTATTTTTGCGGTGCTACAACAATCAGTTGACGACTTTAGACATAAGCAACAACATCAGATTGACGGGATTGTATTGTTCTGAAAATCAATTGACGAGCTTGGATGTAAGTCATAACACTGATTTGACGAGGTTAGGGTGTGCCGACAATCAATTGAGCACGTTAGACCTTAGCAATAATATCAGACTGGAGGGGTTGTCTTGCTACAAAAATCAATTGACAGTATTGGATGTAAGCCATAATATCGACTTGACGACTTTGTCTTGCTCCGACAATCAATTGACGACTTTAGATATAAGAAGTAATATCAGATTGACGGAGTTGTGGTGCGACACCAATCATATACCATTATCCGAGTTGTATAAGACAGCATATCAAAGGTCTAATTGGTCTTGTTTTGGAGCTTTCGGGCAAATGAACACCATTATCTTGCCTCTCAACCAAGTTTTGGATTTATCTTCGGAAAGAATATTGGGCGGAAGCCTTTCTACTTATGAGCTGAGTTATGCTTCCGGGAATGGCGTATCTTCCGATGTCTATACTGAAGGCAATTTTAATTTTCGTTTCAAAAAGCCGGGAGAATATCGGTTAAGGTTGGAAAATTCTACGCTTCCCACTGCAGATTTTACTTGGTATATCTCTGTGACAGGGGAAGATGTTGCTACCGAAAGCCACGAAAACGATAATTTCTACGTGTATGCGCAAGACCGTAATATCGTTCTTTCGGAAACCCGAGGCGCAGTGCAGGTGTTCAATGCCGTAGGGCAATGCGTTTACAGCGGCAATGCCACGATAATTCCTGTGC
>JAFLTI010000047.1 GCA_022510485.1 Lentimicrobiaceae bacterium
TAACGCAGAATCGTAACGCTTCCCGATTGTACTTTTTTGAAGGTTCTGCCGTTGGCGCGGGCTTTGAACTCCGCCATATAGAAATAGGCTCCGTCGGGACAATTCTTTCCTTTGTTATACATCTGACCGTTCCATTCAAAATCCGGATTGGAAGCCTTGAACACTTCCACACCCCAGCGGTTCACTATTATAATGGAAAATTCGGCAATATCCCTGTATTCACGCGCCCGCAACACATCGTTTACCCCGTCGCCGTTGGGCGTGAACACATTGGGCAAATCAAACACGAAACAATTCCAATTTTCGGTGCATACCTCCTTGCTCGGCTCGCTGTATAAGCCGGCATCCGCCACGCTTACCACCTGATAGCACGAAAAAAGAGAGCCCGGTTCGTTGTCGGTATATTCGCTTTCGGACACGGTGGCTATCAGTTCCCAGTCCTTTTGATCCGGTTCACGCCGATAAACCTCGTAGTAATCGGTGGATAGACGGCAATCTTCCAAATATTCGTCGTCTTGCGCAAGTGTTCCATCGGCACGGAATGGATCGTAGGTGCTGTCGAAACTCCACACCATCTTGTTGAAAAACGGATCGCAATTGGTTTGCACCAAGAACAGATAAGGCGTGCAAGGCTCACCGGGGCGGGCAGATTCGCCAACGATGTTTGAAAGATTATGCGTGTATCCGCTCAAACGGCGGCTTCCGTAAGTTCCTATGGCATCCACGCGATAGAGGTATTCCTTGCCGATTTCAGAAAGGCGGTCTGAATAAATGTTTTCCTGTGTGCTGCCGATTAACACAAAATCCTGCACGCTGTCGTTGAAACGGTAAACATCGTAGCGTTCCACGTGCCAAGGCACATCGCAAATCCATTCCAATTCCACACGGTGTGGCTTTCCTATGGCGGTAAGATATACCGAAGAAGCGCTACGGGAAGTAAAACTGCCTGTTTCCACACGATAGAAATAGCGTATTTTCTCTGTATTCCGCCCCGAATCCACATACACCACGCAAGAATCGAAAGGAAATTCCGCCAAAAACTCCAAGCTGTCGGGCATATAGCCTCCATAAAGACGGTAACTCAACTCCGTACTGTCTGTAATCTGAGGGCGAACCCAAGATACCTGCAAGGTTCCGTTATAGATATCCGTGCGCAGTACGCTCACTTGGGTAAGGAGAGGTGAAACATTGGGTATTTCCACGCAAACCGCTTCCGATTCGCGGCTCCGGTCGCCGTCGGGAAAAACCGCCACTATCTTGTAGCAGTATTCCATACCTTCCTGCACGAGGTAATCGGTGTAGGATGTATCGGATATATCGAATGTTCCTATCAGCTTATATGCCGAATCGTAAATACCCGTAAAGCAGGTGTCGGGGAGCGTGTCTTCCCGCCAAAAATCGCGGCGGTATAATTCGTAGCCCGAGGCGTGGGGAGAACGGCTCTTGTTCCAAGACAGTTCTACTTTTTCGTGGCTCGCCTGTATGTCGGAAAACTCCACCGGAGGAGCCACCACCCTTACCGATACCGTGCGGATGTCGCTCAAATTGGGATCTCCGTTGTCTTGCGCCCGCAAATAGAGCATATACGGCTGCTTGCGGGATTGGTCCAGACTGGTTACCCAATAAAAGTCGTACAGGGCAAAACCGGCTTCATTTTCAATTTGGTTCAAGCCTGCCCGCTTGCCTCCCGAAAGAATTTCGCCGAAAGCCGAAAGACTGAGCCTGTCGCCGTCTTGGTCGCGCACGCTCACAGGCAGATGCAGGTCGGTTCCGGCAAGCACGCAATAGGTTTCTTCCGCCTCGATAGCGGGAGGATTATTATCGCAAGTGCGCACCACAATCTGCATATCGCGCGTAACATGACCCAACTTGATGCCGTTGCGCCACTCTTCCATCAAAATGGCAACATTATACTCACCCTGCGCCATCGGACTTTGCCAAACCAAAGTACCTATCTGCGGATAGATAAAGAAAGTGTCGCTCGCCACCGGATAGGAATAGCCCGGCACATTTTCGCCATCCATAGTACGGCAAGGAATCAGGCGGTAAGAAATACTGTCGGCATCGGGGTCGTACGCGCCCGGATTATGGGTAAAACGCTTGCCCAAGCAGGCATTGTCGTCTACCGGATGATGGGTGGTTACCGGCGTGCTGTTGCCCGAACCCAGCCAAGGGCTTATCGTAATGGCGGTAGAAACGTACATATAGGTCAGCACGCTGTTGGGAATGTTGATTACCCCGGCGTTGCGGTTTGGATCTTCCATATAGAGCGTATAGATGCCCGGACCCGAATAGGTATGCTCCGCCTCGTAGCGATTCATATAGGTTTCGTTGCCCAGAAACTGCCGGCTCAAGCGGGGAATCACCTCAATGGAACCGTCGCCCCACGCCAACTCTATTTCGGGGCGGTCTACCGGGCTTTCGGAAAAAGTGTAGGTAACCAATACGGCGCGATAGGTATAGCCCCCCACATGCCTTACCGTGAGTTCGGCGGCTTTTTGATGCGTAGCCAGACCCAACAGAGGCAGAAACAGAAAGATAAAGGAAAGGCAAATCCTTATGGATACACAACGCTTCATAGGGGCTAAGTTACGCAATATTGCTCTTTTACCTAAATTTGTAGCGAAAAAGACTTAACACCTGCAAGATGATTAAACTCTCGGAGCTCAACATATTCAAGCATTGGCCGCCTTTTGTACGTGCCTACCGTCAGAATGCGGCAGGTATGGACCTTTCTCCCGCACAGAGAAATTACCTTAAATGGGGCACTATACTATTAGTGGCTATCACCACCGGAATCTGGTTCATATTCAGCCTGCCTTATTTCAGGCATCAGGCGGATGTAAATTTCTTTGCCTACTCCAACGTTTTTGCACGCCAATTTTTCGATCACACCAACGAGTTTCACATCAGCGAGTTTTTATGGCGTTTTGTAGCGCAGTTTTACCTCAACACACCTTTAATCGTTTTGGTGGTAGGCTTTATGGTAATCGGCTTTTGTGTTACATCTTGGAAAACCGTAGGTCCTTACACACCTTTCCTGCTGCCGCTCTTTTTCCTGATGTTCCCCTCTCCCAACCCCACCCATGCCAGCATTGCCATAAGTCTTTGGTTGGTGATGCTGTTTCTGAGCCTTTATTTTATCATCTACCGCATGGCAGCAAAACATCGGGGCGCATTGGGGCCGCTCATTGCCATGCACCTGCTCTGCGCTGTCTTGTCGATAGCCCTCTATTACCTTTCCGGACATTGGGCGTTGATGTTTTCGATTGCCGTTGTGCTGGCAAACCTGATAGGCGTTCCTATGGCATTCTCCGCTAAAGAAAAGCGTTTGTTAAAGATTCGCCTGTGGGATTTGGGCATTTCCGTCGTTATTGCTGTTTTTACGGGATTGCTATTTTGGAAAGCTTCCTCCTATCCGGGATTCAGCGCACCTTGGTTCGTATGGGTCGCCTTGATTGTGTTTGCCCTTGCCTGCCTGCCCGGTATCGTGCTGCAAGCCTACAACAACCAAAAGACTTTTCTTTATCAGACCGCCAAAAAGCAAGGCAAGATTCAAGACGGCAAGCCGGCTTTGGCTCCTCCTTATCATGTGTTGCTCACCGTAATCGCCACCGGCATCACCTGTGTGTTGGTATTCGTATTCGCACATAACCCTTTGCGGCATACCCTCACGAGAGTGGAAAATGCGGTGGCGCGAAATCAATATGCACAAAGCCTGAAACTGAGCGACCGTTATTTTCAAAAATTCGGGATCCCTAAAAAACACCCCTCGCCTAAGGCTTTAGAAGGGCGTTACCGCCTTGCCTCCTATCTGAAACTGAGCCTGCTTATGGAGGGAGAACTCAACAATCGTTTTCTCGATTACTCGGATCTGCACGAAATGAGTTTGATGTATCCCGCTCCGCTGCCGTTTGTAGGCCCTTACGATTATTCCTACATCAAGGTTTATGATAATTTAGGGCTTTTTGCGCCTGCCGTGCCCCAAATCCGCTCCAATATGGAACTCTTTGGCGTGCAGAACCGTTTTTTTGAACCTCTCATCCGCGCCCAAGTGGGAACGGCACAGGTTCGTCTGATGAAAACCACATTTTACTATGCCAAAAAATCGCTGTACACCCGTCAGTTCTATCTGTCAGCACGCGATACGGTAGCGGCTATGCTTGCCCAAGGCATAGACGGCAGCCGACCCGCCTCCTTACAGGATTCCTCGCTTCACGAGGGCGGTTTCTTTATAGACCAATGGGTACAGTGCGAAGTGGAATACCGGCTGTCTACCGGGGATTCCGTTTTTTCGGCTCCGGTGGTTGATTATTACGCCTTCTTGAACCTGATGGAAAAACGTATGGACAGGATTCCGCTCTTGGTGCGGCTCTACCGTCTGGCAAATGTGCCCACCCTACCGCGCTATATGCAGGAAGCGGTCTGCCTCCACCTTGGTTTTCCGCAAAATATGTCAAGACAGCAACTGTTGAACAGCCACTATCAAGGTTACCGTATTCATGTTGATGCGGCGGCAGACGTGCAAAATGTTACGGCATCTCTCGACAGACTCCGGCATCGCAGCATCTCTTTTGAAGAAGTTACCCGCCAATACAACTCCACCTATACCTACCATTATTTGTTTGGCGTTATACAATAAAGCAAAAGCACGCGTATCATGCTCAAAAAAACAATACTTCTTACGGCAATCTGCCTGTTTATTGCGGCAGCCTGTTCGCCTGTAGGCATAAAACAACACGGTTTAACTGTGCAGACGGGGGTTTCCGCTCCCATATTTCCACATTATGCCGACACCTTAGTGCTTCCCCCCAATATCGCCCCCTTGAATTTCAGTATTCAGGCGGATTCGTTTTCTAACGGACCCTACCTTATACGGCTTTACGTGCAGTCGCCCTCGGGAGAGTTGCTGGATTCTTCAAAACAGGAAACAAAGCGTTTTGTGCATTTCGGAACCACCCTTTGGCAAAATTTTCTGCAACAGGCTGCCGCTTGCGAAGGCAGTCTGCTCATAGACCTCTACGCCTGCCGAAAAGACAGCCTTTTACAATATGAACGCAAGGTATGGCAAGTGGTTTCCGACAGCATCGACCCCTATCTTACTTACCGTTTGAGCGCACACGATGAAAATCCTTGCCTGCCCCTACAGGTTTACGAGCGTTCCCTTTCGGATTTTTCCAAAAGACTGTTGATGGATAACCGCTTTACCGACAACAACTGTATGAACTGCCATACTAACAGCGGCAACAATGCGCAAAAAATGCTGGTACACCTTCGCGGTGCGTATGCAGGAACTCTGCTCTTTGACGGAAACCTGTCTACCAAGATAGCCATTCCCGAAGGTTATCCCGATTTGCGGTTGGCTTATCCCTCCTACAGCCGCGATGGAAGATTCATTGCTTTCGCCAGCACCCGAATCCATGTGTTTTCTTATGCAAACCAATACCGCACGCAGGATTTGATTGTAGATACCTTAGGCAAGATTCTGCTTTACGATGTAGCGGAAAACCGTTTGTTTTCCTGCCCCGAACTGATGGATAACCGCTATGAATACACCTTTCCTGCATGGAGTCCCGACGGCAGTAAACTGTACTTTTGCCGCACGGAGAAAACCAACCGGCTGGAAGACTTCCGCTATAGTTTGTTCTCTATCGGCTTCAATCCCGACAAGGGTACTTTCGGCAATGTAAAAGCCGTTTGTGATTTACGGGAACAGGGTTCCAACCAAAGTTTCTCGATGCCCCAGCCCAGCCCCGACGGTCGCTATATCTTGGCATCTACGCTTTTGCTGGGTTCTTTTCCCTCGCAAAACCAAGGCGATCTGTATCTGATAGACCTTTGGAGAGGCAACAGCCGCCCCGCCTACGAGCTGAACAGCCCCGACGGAGAAAAATATCACAGCTGGAGCAGCAACGGACGTTGGGTAGTATTCGGCAGCAAACGAATCAACGGCGCCACTTCTCAAATTTACATATCCTACTTTGACCGCCGGGGACATTTTTCCACCCCCTTTGTCTTGCCGCAAGAAGAAACTAACTTTTATCTTAAAAACACACGTTCTTTCCTATTCCCGACTTTGAGCCGGAATATGGCAGGATTTGATCTTGCTACTTGGGAAGCGGCGGTAAAGCAACCCGCCATCGCACCGGATATGCGCTATTTCGACAAATACTATCGTCCCGGCGCCATCAGCCCCGAATCGGGTCATTAAGAAAACAGACTATTGCACCCTTGCGCGGGGAGCGAATTTAGCGGAAAACTCCTCCCAAGAAGTGGTTTTATACGCTTCTTCCGCCACAAAATGCAACAAGACTTCAAATTGCTTGGCATCCATATAACCGGGCACCACCGTTATCTGCTGCCCTCTTTCGTCTAAAAAAGTGCAGGAGGGATAAGACATCTTGCCCTGCAAAAGCTGTATCGCCAAATCGTGAGAACCGCGCCTGCCCGAAGCGGCAGACTGGTTTACAAAAGCAGTGTTGTTGATATAAACCGTATCGGTGCGTTCTGCGTTAAGCTTTACGGTAATAAACGCGCTATCCATATAGCGCACAATTTCAGGATGAGAAAAAGTAGTGGCGTCCAATCGTTTACACCAACCGCACCAATCGGTATAAATATCTATGAACACTTTCTTGGGCTGCATATTCATTTGCGCCCGCACGCCATTTTCCACCAAGGATTCTTCAAAAGAACGCCATCGGAGGCATTGCGCACCGGCTTTAGAAGTCAGAAGCACTCCGCAAGCGAGCACCAAAAACAACAATATCTTTTTCATGACCGCTAAATTACAATTTTTGTCAGACTTCAATTCGTGCCCATATTCCGAATATTCCTTATTTTTGCCACCCATACTTAATGTCAGTACCATGTCTACCAATCAAGAAAAATGCATCGACCTGCAACAGCGCAAAGCCGTTGCTATGGCAGGAGGCGGTGAAAAAGCCATCGCCAAGCAGAAAGAAAGCGGCAAACTCACTGCCCGTGAACGTATCGACAGTATTTTGGATGCAGGTTCTTTTCAGGAACTCGACCTTTTTATCAAACATTCCGCCCGCGATTTCGGTATGGAGAAAAAAGACCTTGCCGGCGACGGTGTCGTGGCAGGTATCGGCACGGTAAACGGTCGCCCCGTCTGCATCTATGCGCAAGACTTTACCGTTACCGGCGGTTCTTTGGGCTATATGCACGCTATGAAAATCTGCAAGGTAATGGACCACGCCGTAAAGATGCAGATGCCCATTATAGGCATTAACGACTCAGGCGGCGCGCGTATTCAGGAAGGGGTGCGCGCCTTGGCAGGTTACGGAGAGATATTTTACCGCAACACCCAAGCATCGGGCGTAGTTCCTCAGATTTCGGTAATCTTGGGACCCTGTGCGGGCGGCGCCGTTTACTCCCCCGCATTGACCGACTTTGTTTTTGTAGTGGATCAAATCTCCAAGATGTTCATTACCGGACCCGAAGTCATCAAGTCGGTATTGGGCGAAGAAATTTCGCAAGAAGACCTCGGCGGAGCGCGTACCCACGCCGAAATTACCGGTAACGCCCATTTCTTTGCCGAAAGCGAAAAGCAATGCTTTGAACAGATAAAGGAACTTTTGAGCTACATTCCCCGCAACAACCGCGAAAAGGCGGAGGTTTGCGCAGCCAAAGAACCCCAAAAGACCTACAATATCGAGCAGATAGTGCCCGACAACGTGCGCAAGCCCTACGACGTGCGCCATATTATCCGCACCATTTCCGACGATTCCCGCTTTTTGGAAGTTCAGGAAATGTTTGCCCCCAATATCGTGGTGGGTTTTGGACGTATCGACGGACAGACCGTAGGTTTTGTGGCTAACCAGCCGCTGTGTATGGCAGGGGTTCTCGACGTTGACAGCTCCGACAAATGCGCCCGCTTTATCCGCTACTGCGATGCGTTCAACATTCCTTTGGTAACCTTTGTAGACCTGCCCGGCTACCTGCCCGGCATAGATCAGGAACACGCCGGGGTAATCCGTCACGGAGCAAAAATCCTGTATGCTTACTCGGAAGCCACCGTGCCCAAGATTACCGTTATCCTGCGCAAGGCATACGGCGGCGGTTACATTGCCATGTGCTCCAACCACCTGCACGCCGATTTTGTGTACGCTTGGCCTACGGCAGAAATTGCCGTTATGGGGGCTGCCGGTGCTGCCAATATCGTATTCCGGAAAGAGATAAAGGAATCCGAGAATCCGGAAGAAACCCGCAAGGAAAAAGTGGAAGAATACAGCCAAAAGTTTGCCAACCCTTACGTGGCGGCAAGTTACGGTTATGTAGATGCCGTAATCGAACCCAAGGAAACCCGCGATACGGTAATCCGCGCCCTTAGGGTATCGCAGAACAAAAAGGTGGATTCGCCCTGCAAAAAGCACGGTCTGCCTCCGTTTTAATCCTCGATTCATCATCAACTGCCAAACCCGAAGAAAATGGAAAACGAAAACAACACACCTGCCTACAAACGCCCCGATCCCTATCGTCTGGAAGCCTTTATGCCCGGAACGGTTCAGGAAATATGCGTTAAGGAAGGCGAAGAAGTAAAAAAAGGTCAGAAAGTGCTGGTGCTCGATGCTATGAAAATGGATAACGAACTGCTTTCTCCTGTAAACGGTATCGTTAAGAAAATCTGCGTGGAAGCGGGCAAGAGCATACCCAAGCACGCCTTGTTGATTGAATTTGCTCCACTACAATAATACAAAAGCGTTTGCAATGCTGCAAAGGTTTTGTTGCCCTTGGTTCGCCTTGCTGATTTTTCCCCTGCTCTTTTCGTGTCGGAAAGCGGTTCCGGAAGATATTTCCTTGCCTTATGCAAAAAAGAAATACACCCCGGAAATGCTGGCTGACAGCACGGGCGCAAGCGATTCCGCCGCAGCTTTTCTGCAGCCTTTTTTATGGTTGGAAAGCCCTCTCTTTGAAGAAGAACTATTGCTTTGGAAAGAAAAGCAATACAAGGCAAGCGGGCGTTATCTCGATATGCTTGCTTACCGGGGGAAAGGCAATCTTTCAAAGGCGATAAGATGGGAAAACTTCCGTATCGTTGCCGATTCTCCTCTTTCTCACAAGACCATTCCCGTTTGTCTGCCCTTGCAGAAAGACACGATGCCGCTGCATCTTTTTTATAGGGAAAATGCCTTTGAAAACGGTTTGAACCCTACGGTTCTGATGCCTTACGATAAAGAACTGCACGCTTATCTGCCTCCTCCCGAAAGTTTTTTTGAAGAGGGCGGTATCTTGGCTGTTTTGGGTGAACCAATCCACACGGTAACCCGCGACAGCAGCCGCTTTTTTGCCATAGCAGATTCGCTTGCCCGCCGAATTTGGCGCGACACCGCGCAGATTGCCCTTAATCGCCGCATTTACCGTAATTTTATTCACGATTCGCTGATGGCGGAACGTTATACGACGGTAAGCGAAAAAGATGTGGTGCCGAACTTTGAAACGGAGCATCTTATTATGGCGGCGAACCTCTTGGTGGCTTCGATGTACACCACCCCTTCTAAAATGGCGCTGTTGGCGATAGAAAACGGAAATTCGGTGGCGGAACAGACGCTTGGAGAGCGCAACGACCTTTTCCGTGCCGCTGTTTTCGATATCCGTTTGGATTCTACCGAACACAAGCGCGAAACTTCGTTTTGCCCCGATGCCGAAAACACAACTGCCGTATTGATGAATGATGTTCCCAACCGACGTGCCGCCCTTACCTTTATGCAAGACCGTATGCTGCGTAAAACAGGCAGGTTCCCCTTTTTAGCAGTACCCTCTCTCCAAGCGGAAGCCGCATGGAGGTTCATTCTCTACCACATAGCGCAGGAAGAGGGCATAGTGGAAGTAAAGTAGGTTTATTCGTTATGATATGGTTCTCCTTTGAGAATGGTAAGGGCGCGGTAGAGTTGTTCGGTAAAGAGGAGACGTATCATTTGGTGGGAGAAGGTCATTTTTGAGATGGAAATCTTGCCCTGAGCGGCTTGGTATGCTTCCGGAGCGAAGCCGAAAGGACCGCCTGCCACAAACATCAGGTTCCTAACTCCTGCGTTCATCTTTGACTGCAAGAACAAAGCGAACTCCGCCGAGCTGTATTCCTTGCCGTGCTCATCCAATAAAATTACGCAGTCGGACTTATCAAACCATTTGCGCATCAACAAAAACTCTTCCTGTTTTTGCTTGGCTACCGGCATATTGCGGGCGTTCTTTAATGCAGCAACCACCTCGCTTTTGTAAGGAATATAGTGTTCGAGCCGCTTTTCAAAAATAGAGATACCCTCTTTGAGATAGGGTTCCTCCGTTTTTCCGTTCTGTAAAAAAGTAATTTGCACAAGGATTTACGTTTCCCTGCAAAGTTACATCAAAAGCATCGATTTACCGGATATGAAAAAAGCCGATGCTTTCGCATCGGCTTTTTTCTAACGGATATTATGGTTATTAGCGAACGATAACTCGTCTGATAACCTGTGCGTTTTCGGAAGTGAAGCGTAC
>JAFLTI010000048.1 GCA_022510485.1 Lentimicrobiaceae bacterium
CTTCACTATTCTCGTCGCAAGGCTCCGGCAACTGCACACAGATATATTTGCGATTACCACCATCTTCACGATTCAACTGCATAACTGCGTGCGCAGTTGTTCCGCTACCGGCAAAAAAGTCCAATATTACAGCATCACTATCGTTAATGATATCTGCGAGATAATATACCAATTTAACCGGTTTTGGAGACGAAAAATAAGCAACTCCAAAAAGCGAAGTAAAATCGGTTTTACCAGTCCTTGTTCGACCAAATCGGTCCTCAATCAATAAACTTCTCGATATATTACTGTCCTTTTTATAGTTCTTCGTATAAACATAGCCATTCTTAAAAACCAGTTCATCATACCGATCTGCTACAGTATCTCTACTCCAACGCCAACGAGCAACCTTTATGTCAGGATTCTTATGTTCGACCGTATATGTTTTTCCGTCAGGGCCGATGATAGGGAAATCTAAACTTTCAATATATCCGAGACTTTGCTTGTCCAGTCTATCCAGCGAATATTCGCCATTCTCGTCTTTACAATTGTAGGATGTCGTAACGGTCGCATTTTTATCTATGAATTGCGTAATCTCGGTCGCGTCTTTTGCAAAACAAAGTATATATTCGTGGTCTACGGCTATGTATCGACTATCATTGGCACCACCGCTCTTACTTTTCCAGATGATTTCAGCAACAAAATTCTCCTCGCCAAAAATCTCATTCATCAGTAAACGAAGATTGTGTACTTCGTTGTCATCGATAGAGACAAAGACAACACCGTCCTCACGCAACAGCGACTTCGCCAAATAGAGGCGTGGCATCATCATATTAAGCCAGTTGCTGTGGTATTGCCCATTTTCCTTGCTATTCTTTCGGAACATACCGTCGCGCAGCATATAGCCATCATCGTCTTTGTCACCAACGCGGCGCATATACTCTTCGCGGCTTTCTGCAAATCGGTCGGGATATATGAACGAATCGTTACCGGTGTTGTATGGAGGGTCGATGTATATCATCTTGACTTTGCCGAAGTAACTTTTTTGAAGCACTTTCAGCACCTCCATATTCTCGCCCTCGATGAATATGTTTTGCGTATTGTCGAAATCCACCGACTCCTCACGGTATGGAACAAACGTAGCCGACGATGGCTCCTGCATTACACGAAACGCATCGCTCTTGCCCGCCCAGTTCAGTCGGTAGCGTTCATCGGCAATAGCCACATCGTCGCCCAATACAGCACGTAGTTTCTCCCAGTCGATTTTGCCCTCATCGAAGATTTCCGGCATAATCGCTTTCAGCTTCTCGATACGTTCGTCCTTCGGTGATTGAGAATATCCGTTCATAATCCAATATACAATTCACCCAGATTAACCTACAAAAATAACGATTTTAGCGAAACTTACGGCCGTCAGTTTCTTGTTTTGTTAACGGCTGTTTGTCAGTGCGTTAAACTGGTAAATATCCTGCAAAATTTGTTGCTTTATAAATAGTTGATATAAAACAACTCGTTACATTCCGCCCTCGGCAAGGAGGCGTCAATTCCATTAACCTTAAACGCATCGTTAAGATAGGCTGGAACGCCTTGGGCGATTTTAGAAAAATTGTAAAGGGTTTATAATAGGAAGAAAAATAAAAGAGGGAGGGGCGCGGTAAGCTTACCGCGCCCCTCCCTCTTTTAGCGAAATCGCATCGGCTTATACAAGATTGGCGAATCCCATAAATGCCAAGGCGAGGATGCCGGCGGTAACCAAGGTGATAGGGCTGCCCTTCATGCCTTTGGGTACGGATTGCAGCTCCAGCTGTTCGCGGATTCCTGCCATAATGACCAAAGCCAAGCCAAAGCCTATGGCGGTGGCAAAGCCGTAAACCACACTCTGCAAGAGGTTGAATTCCTTTTGGATTACCAGCAGGGCAACGCCCAAAACGGCGCAGTTGGTAGTAATCAGGGGCAAAAAGATACCCAGTGCCGAATACAGCGAGGGGCTTACTTTTTTAAGGATGATTTCCACCATCTGAACCAAAGCGGCAATCACCAAGATATACACAATCGTCTGGAGAAAGCCGAGGTTAAAGGGAACAAGGAGGTATTGGTTCAAAAGGAAGGTAACGAGAGTTGCCAGCGTAATGACGAATACCACCGCTGCACCCATACCAACCGAGGAGGAAATCTTGCTCGATACGCCCAAGAACGGACAGATACCCAGCGTTTGCGCAAAAACGATATTGTTGACCAATATCGCGCTTATGATTAAAATGATATATTCCATGATACGTGTTTTTACAGGTTAAGGCTTAGTTTTTCTTGCTCAGTTGACGAACCAGTGCTACAAGGAATCCCAGTACGATAAACGCACCCGGAGCGAGGATAAATACAATGATACCGTCTCCGTCGATGAACTTGTTGCCAAAGATGGCGCCGGCGCCCAAAACTTCGCGGATAATACCCAAGATGGTGAGGGCAAACGTAAAGCCCAAGCCCATTCCCAAGCCGTCTATAAGCGAGGAGAACACACCGTTTTTAGAAGCAAAGGCTTCGGCACGCCCCAATACGATACAGTTAACTACAATAAGGGGAATGAACACACCCAAACTTTCGCCCAATGCAGGCACAAAGCCCTTGATAAGGAGGTCTACCACCGTAACGAAAGCGGCTATAACCACAATGAAGCACGGAATACGCACCTTGTCGGGAACCTGTGTCTTGATAGCCGAAATAAGCATATTGGAGAGCACCAACACAAAAGTGGTTGCCAATCCCATACCCAAGCCGTTGATAGCCGAAGAGGTTACGGCAAGGGTGGGGCACATACCCAACATCAACACAAGCGCGGGGTTTTCTTTAACAAGCCCTTTGCTGAAATTTTTCCATTGATTGATTTTTGCACTCATGTCCGTAAAGTTTAATTGTTGGAAACAACTTGGTTAAACACCTTGTAGGCGCGGCTCAACGCATCGCAGTAAGCACGGGAACTGATGGTTGCCGAAGTAATGGCGTCTACATCGCCTCCGTCTTTCTTAACGAGCATCTTGAACGTATCGGGATGCTTTCCCTCAAACTGGGTATAGAAACCGGGATCGGTCATCTTGGTTCCCAAGCCGGGGGTTTCGCTCATACTCAACACCGATACCTTGTTTAAGGTACCGTCGGGCAATATGCCTACCATCAGATCAATTTCGCCTCCAAAACCTTTCTTGGTGTAGGTGCTTACCGCCACGCCCACCAATTCTTCTCCGTTAAAGGCTTTGAACACCTCGATTTTGCGTGTGTCATCGGGAGCGTCCATCTGAAGCGTTTCGCTCTTTTCAAAAGCGGGAAGCACCGACTTGAGAGCGTTTTCTTTCTTGGCTTGCGCCGCTTGGTCAATACGGTCTTTGGTCAAGCCGTAAACAAAGCCGAGGCACACGCCCGCAATGCCAGCCACGATAGCAAGGCTGAGCAACATATTTTTTAAGGTCGATTCTTTTTTCTTCATGGCATAAACTTATTTGGAGGTGGCAAAACGTTTGGGAGTACATCCCCGGTTGATGAGAGGCACCAAGGCGTTCATAATAAGGATAGCGAAAGAAACGCCTTCGGGATAAGCGCCGAAAGTACGGATAAGCACCGTCAGCACACCGCAGCCTATACCGAAGATAATCTTGCCCTTGGCGGTCATAGGAGAGGTTACCATATCGGTAGCCATAAATACCGCGCCGAGCATGATGCCGCCGGTAAGCAGGTGGAACACGGGATCCATAAATTTGTCGGGGCTGCAAAGCCACAGAATACCGCTAAAGATAAACGCGCTGCCGAGGAAAGTTACCGGAATGTGCCAAGTAATGATTTTGCGGCACAGCATATAAAGCCCTCCGAGCAAAATGGCAATGGCGGAAATTTCTCCCATAGAACCTGCCATATTTCCGAAGAACAAATCGGAGTAGGCGGGCAGGCTGTTGGCTATTTCAGAAGCCGGCATACCGGTTTTCAATGCTTCTTTGGCAAAACCCAGCGGAGTGGCGCCGCTGAGGGCGTCGGTAAGGGCTGTTCCGCCAAAAAGAGCCTTGGGCGCAGGCCAGTGGGTCATAGCCACCGGAAAAGAAATCAAAAGGAACACACGACCCACGAGGGCAGGGTTAAAGGGATTCTGTCCCAAGCCGCCGTAAGCCCATTTGGCAATGCCTATCGCCACAAAAGCACCCACGATAGCCATCCATAACGGAAGATCGGAAGGCAGGTTCAAGGCAAGCAGAAGACCGGTAATCATAGCGGAGCCGTCGCCCAAAGAGCAAGGCCTCTTAAAGCAGAACCGGTTGATGATGAACTCGAACAGAAGGCAGCTGAGCACCGTAACAACGGTAAGCAGCAAAGCCTGTAAGCCGAAGAAGTAAACACTCACTAAAAAGGACGGGATAAGCGCAATTACCACGCCCCACATGATTTTGGTAACGGATTCGGGTCCGTGTACGTGCGGGGCTCCCGATATTACCCATTTTGTATTTTCAGCCATATCGCTTTAATTCTTAATGGTTTCTTGATTATTTTGCATTTCTGGCACGAATGATTTTGCCCACCGTGGCTTTACCCAATTTTACATTGTCGAGCAAAGAACGGTTAGACGGACAGGTAAACTGGCAGCAGCCACATTCAATGCAGTCCATCACTCTCGCCTTTTCGGTCTGTTCAAAATTCTTGGCAGCAGTGGAGGCGGCAATCAGATAGGGTTCCAGACCCATCGGGCAGGCATCCACACATTTTCCGCAACGGATACAGGGATATACATTGTTGCGGTGCGCCTCACTTTCGGGCAATACCAAGATTCCCGACATACCCTTTACCGAAGTGGCTTCGGCGCTCATAATGGATTTACCCATCATAGGACCTCCGGAAATTACCTTGCCCGTGTCTTGCGGAATACCGCCAACGGCTTCTAAAAATGCCGAAACAGGCGTTCCGAAACGTGCCAAGAAGTTGGTAGGTTCCTTAATTGAAGGACCGGTAACGGTAACGGTGCGTTGAACCAAGGGCATATTTTTCTGCACCGCCTGATATACGGCATAGCAGGTGGCCACATTGTCTACCACGCAGCCTACGTTGATAGGCAGCTTGCCGGAGGGAACGGCTCGCCCGGTCAAAGCTTTGATAAGTTGTTTTTCGGCACCTTGGGGATATTTCATCTTTAATGCCTGAACGCTGATGCCGGGAAAGCTCTTGGCAACCTCGCTCATGTGTTCGATAGCCTTGGGCTTGTTGGCTTCAATACCCACAATAGCCTGCTTTACATCCAAAGCCTTCATCAGGATAGAGGCACCTATCATAATTTCTTCGGCGTGGTCAAGCATCAGGCGGTAGTCGCAGGTAAGATAGGGTTCACATTCCACCCCGTTGAGCAACAGAAATTCGGCTTTGGCATCTTTGGGAGGCATCAATTTTACGTGCGTGGGGAAGCAGGCGCCGCCCATACCTACAATACCCATATCCTTTACCTTTTGGATAATGGCAGGGGCATCCAGTTCGATTTCGCGCTTGATTTCGGGGCTGCGGTCAATGCTTTCTTCCCATTCGTCGCCCTCTACATCAATAAAGATAGCCGGTTTGGGATAGTTCGACGCATCGGGAATATCGGCAATCTTGTTTACCGTGCCGCTTACCGGCGAATGAACCACCGCGCCTAAGAACGCATCGTTTTGAGTCAGCACGGTTCCTACCTTAACCTTGTCGCCTTTTTTAACGATAGGTTGCGAAGGAGCGCCCAAGTGCTGGCTTACCATTACACAAACCTGCTGGGGAATGGGTAATTCCTTTACAGGGGCTTCCGTGTTCAGTTTGTTGTCGTGGGGGTGAACCCCACCTATATTGAATGTTTTCATATCGCTTTTGGCAAGTTTCGTGATTAAATGGTTTGGGCTGCCGCTTCGGGTTCCGCCTTGGCTTTCTTCTTATCCAAAGGCATAATGGTCATGGCGTGGGTAGGACAGGCGTCTACACATGCCTGACACGAAATACACAGGGCATCGTTTACGTAAGCCAAGTTGTTATCCAAGGTAATGGCGTTCTGCGGGCAGGTCTTTACGCATTTGCCGCAACCTATGCACGAAACCTTGCATACCTTGGCGGAGTAAACGCCTTTCTGCTTGTTCATACAGCCCACATATACACGGCCGTCTTCATCGCGGCGTTTGCGGATTTCGATAATGGTACGCGGACAAGCCTTGGCGCAGGCACCGCAAGCCGTACATTTTTCAGGATCGGCTTCGGGAAGCCCCGTTTGCGGATTGATATGCAGGGCATCGAAAGCACAAACGGCAGTACAGTCGCCAAATCCGAGACATCCAAAGGGACATCCGCTTTCGGTGGGCATTACCGAGGCGGCGTAACTACAGCTCTGCAAGCCTTCATAATGCGCTTTGGCTTCGGTGTTTACCTTGCCGCCTTTGCAACGTACTACGGCAATCATAGGATCTTTCTTTTCGGGAACACGGCCCAATATTTCGGCAATGCGTGCCACATTCTCTTCGTTGCAGACAGGGCATCCGGTATAGGCGGGATCGTTTACGATCTGCACCGCCATATCGCGACAACCGGCTTTACCGCACGCGCCGCAGTTGGCTCCCGGCAGGGCGTCTGCCACTAAGTCGATCCGGGGATCTTCTTCTACCTTGAATTTTTGCGCCACGAAATACAGGATCAGTGCCAGCACTAAACCCAACGCGGCCAAAAGCCAAATGGAATTGATGATTGTTTCGTTCACGATAAATGGATTTATAAGGTTTGTGTAATAGTTTTCGCATCTATTCCCGAAAGCACGTATTCGAGCACTGTCGGAAAGTATTTCTGTTCTAACAGATGTATCTTAGCCGCCACATCTTCTGCCGTGTCTTTGTTTTCAATGGGACAGCGCGCCTGAAAAAGTATCTCGCCTTGGTCGTAATGTTCGTTTACTCTATGAACGGTGATGCCGCTTTCTTTTTCGCCCGATGCCACTACGGCTTGGTGCACATTCATTCCGTACATACCTTTTCCGCCGAATTTAGGCAGCAGGGCAGGGTGTATATTATAAATGTGTCCGGCATATTCCTTTACCAAAAACGGTGGAACCAAAGCCAAGAAGCCGGCAAGAATAATATGGTTTACATCATATTGCCGTAATTTCGGCAGCATAAAACTCGGCTCTTTAAGCTGTGCTCTGTCGATACCGACCGTAGGCAAGCCCAATTTTTCAGCCCGCGCCAACACCTTGGCCTTAGGATTGTCGCAAAACAATACCACCGGTCTTATGCGTTCATTTTCTTCAAAATACTCGCATATCCGCTGCACATTCGTTCCGTTTCCGGAAGCGAACAGGGCTATGTTTTGGGTTGTGGGCATATAATAAATAGCTCTATGATGATGGGCTAAAAAACAGGGCGCGAATATACAAAAAAAAGCGTTTGGAACGGCAATCTGCTTCGTTGCAGCCCTTGTGCGGCTCGGTCACGTACGTTAGTACGCTCCCTCGCCGCCCTGCGGGACTGCGCCTCGCAGCTTACCGCCCCAAACGCTTTTTAGCTTCGATTGAGGCGTACTCTCTCTCACCGCCCTGCGGACTTCAATGGGTAAACATTTTGAGATTTTAGCCATCTTCGGCGAAAAACATTTTGAGATTTTAGCCACCTTTGTCGAAAAATATTTTGAGATTTTAGCCAAATTGACTATATTTGCCATTGTTTTACATATTTTTACGATATGGTTATATTCAAAAGGAAATTATACGAGGAAATGCTTCAATGGAAAGAACGTAGTAAAGGTTCTTCTGCTTTGCTTATAAAAGGCGCGAGGCGCGTTGGAAAATCCACCTTGACTCGGCAATTCGCAAATAAAGAGTATAAGCGTAGTATTATAATTGACTTTGCCAGATGTGCTGACGAGGTAAAGAAGCTCTTTGATGATATATCTGATCTTGATTATGTGTTTTCTCGTTTGCAACTTTTTTACAAGGTTAATCTGATTCCAAGAAAATCGGTTATCGTCTTTGATGAAGTACAAAAATGCCCCAATGCGAGGCAAGCCATCAAATATTTGGTTGAAGACGGGCGTTATGACTATATTGAAACAGGTTCTTTGCTGTCTATAAAACAGAATGTCAAAGATATTATCATTCCGAGCGAGGAGCGCGAACTGTATCTTTATCCCTTGGATTACGAAGAATTCAAATGGGCATTGGGTGATGAAGCTTCCATTCCTTTGTTGAGGAGTTTTTACGAAAAGAAAAATTCGCTGGGAGATAGTGGTAACCGAAAACTGATGAGGGAATTCCGTCTGTATATGTTGGTGGGCGGGATGCCGCAGGCTGTCAATGCTTATCTCGAAACCAAAAGTCTCAGCGAGACAGATATGGTTAAACGCTCTATCATATCTCTCTATGAACAGGATTTTAATAAAATAGATCCCAGTGGAAAAGCTTCAAAATTGTTTCACGATATACCGAGCCAGCTTACACGGAACGCCTCCCGATACTTAGTCCGTTCTGCGACCGATAACGGGCGGCCGCAAAGAATGCTTGAAACAATTTCGGATATGCAAGATTCCATGGTGGTAAATGTGGCTTACCATGCCAATGATCCGAGTGTAGGAATGGCTTTACACAGAGATATGGACAGGTATAAACTATTTGTAGGAGATACCGGGCTTTTCGTAACCCTTGCGTTTTGGGATAAGAAATTTACCGACAACATCATTTACGAAAAGTTATTGAGTGATAAACTCAGTGCTGATTTGGGCTATATCTACGAGAATATGGTTGCACAGATATTAAAGGCCTCAGGTCATGAACTGTATTACTACACCTTTCCTACCGACAGTGGAAAACATAACTATGAAATAGATTTTTTAATAACAGAAGGAGAGAAAATATGTCCTATCGAAGTAAAATCTTCCGGTTATAAAGCCCATACTTCGTTGGATGTATTTTGTCGAAAGTTTTCCTCCCGAATCAAAAACCGATACCTCGTTTACACCAAAGACTTGCGTAAGGATGCAGGGGTGGTGTGTTTGCCTGTTTATATGGCGATATTTCTGTAAAAAAAAGCGTTTGGGGCGGCAATCTGCTTCGTTGCAGCCCTTGTGCGGCTCGGTCACGTTGGCTACGCCGACGTTTTCTCGCCTCGGCATAATCCAAGCAAGCTTGGTTCTGCTCTCGGCTTAACGAAAACGGTCAGAAGTACGCTCCTTCGTCACCTTCACCTTACGCCTCGCATCTTGCCGCCCCAAACGCTTTTTACCTATCTTATCTCATCTTAGGCTTGTCAAAATTTTGATTGCAAACCTTATAAAAATATATTTTATTTGCGGGCTTTATCATATCTTTTGATTTAGAGAACAACAGCTAAATACCTTATGTTCATGAAAAAAATCCTTTTTCTGGCAGCTGCGGCAGCACTTTGCTTGGGTTTTGCCTCCGCGCAGGAACGCTTTGTAAGCGAAGATGCCCAATACCGCAAGGCGCTCTTGGAAGAATACACGGGAATCCATTGCGGCTATTGCCCCGATGGGCACAGACGAGCCAACGACTTGAAAAAAAGGTATCCTGACAACTTCTTCATCATCAATATCCATACGGGTGGGTTTGCCATCCCCAAAGAAGGCGAGATAGATTTGCGTACGCAATACGGAACAGCTCTGGAAGAAAATGCCGGCGGTTCGGGCTATCCTTCAGGTTCGGTAAGCCGCCACAACTTCGGCGGTAGTGCTATGGCAACCGGTCGCGGTTCATGGGCTACAAACGTGTCGGAAATACTGGATATGCCCTCTTTCGTAAATATAGCCGCCAAAGGTACGCTCGACTTGATAACCCGCGAACTTACGGTTACCGTGCAGCTCTACTATACGGGCAATGCCTTCATATCGTCTAACTTTATCCATGTGGCTGTTATCCAAGACAGCATCATAGGTACGCAGACCGACTACGGCAACTACAATCTCGACCAGACCTTGCCCGACGGAAGATATATCCACAATCACGCTTTCCGCGATTTCCTCACCGGGCAGTGGGGCGATGAAATAACCACCGTTACCAAAGGTTCTTTTGTTGAAAAAACCTACACAAAAGTTC
>JAFLTI010000049.1 GCA_022510485.1 Lentimicrobiaceae bacterium
ATTTGTAACTTCGCGCATATTCTGAATTGTGAGCCGAAAGAGGCTCGAAACATAGGAAGATAACAAATGACAAACAACAGAAAAAAAGCCCTGCTGACGGGCGTTACGGGACAGGATGGAGCTTATCTGAGCGAATTTTTGCTAAAGAAAGGCTACGAGGTTCATGGCATCAAACGCCGTTCTTCCCTCTTTAATACCGACCGTATAGACCACCTCTACCAAGATCCCCAAACCCAAGACCGCACCTTTATACTGCACTACGGCGATATGACCGACAGCATGAACCTTACCCGCATCGTGCAAGAGGTGCAGCCCGATGAAATCTACAATCTGGCGGCAATGAGCCATGTGCAGGTAAGTTTCGACACTCCCGAATACACCGCCAATGCCGACGGAATCGGCACCCTGCGGCTTTTGGAAGCGGTGCGTTTGCTGGGATTGACCCAAAAGACGAGGATTTATCAGGCATCCACTTCCGAACTGTTCGGCAAAGTACAGGAAACGCCCCAAACCGAAAAAACGCCTTTTTACCCCCGCAGCCCTTATGCGGCAGCCAAACTATACGCCTACTGGATTACGGTAAACTACCGCGAAGCCTACGGTTTGCACGCCAGCAACGGTATCTTGTTTAACCATGAATCACCGGTGCGGGGCGAAACCTTTGTTACCCGCAAGATTACACGTGCGGTCTGCAAAATGGCATTGGGTCTGCAAAACCGGCTCTACTTGGGCAATATGGATTCCAAACGCGACTGGGGACACGCCAAAGACTATGTACGCGCCATGTGGATGATTCTGCAACAGGAAAAGCCCGACGACTATGTAATTGCCTCCGGCACCACCACTTCGATTCGGGAGTTTGTGGATATGGCGTTCAGGCAAATCGGTTGCACCCTGTCTTATAAAGGAAAAGGTATGGACGAAACCGGTGTACTTGAATCTATCGACAAATCTATATTTATACAAAAAGTCGGCGAAAGTTACTACAATGATTTTAGTAAACGCATAGGCGATGTTTTAGTAGCGGTAGACGCCAAGTATTTCCGCCCTGCCGAAGTGGATTTTCTGCTGGGCGATGCCCGAAAGGCTCAGGAAGTATTAGGCTGGAAGCCCGAATACGATTTGGCGGCATTGGTGCGCGAAATGATGGAAAGCGATATGCAGCTGATGAAGAAAGACGGTTTTCTCAAAGAAAACGGCTACAAGATTCTCAATTACTTTGAATAGGCAATGAACAAACAGGACAAGATATACGTAGCGGGGCATAAAGGATTGGTGGGCAGTGCCATTTGGCGCAATTTGCAGGGCAAGGGCTATACCAACTTGGTGGGGCGTTCCCACGCTGAACTGGATTTGATGGATACCGCCGCCACCCAAGCCTTTTTTGACGAGGAAAAACCCGATTATGTAATCGTGGCGTCCGCCAAAGTGGGCGGAATACAGGCTAACAGCGTATATAGAGGGCAGTTTATCTACGAAAACTTGATGATTGCCTGCAACACCATACACCAAGCCTATACCCACAAAGTCAAGAAACTGCTGTTTTTGGGCAGCTCCTGCATCTATCCGCGTATGGCGCCCCAGCCTATGGGCGAAGACTGCCTGCTCACCTCCCCTCTCGAATACACCAACGAACCTTACGCGTTATCCAAGATTGCCGGCTTAAAAATGTGCGAAAGCTACAACCTGCAATACGGAACCGATTTTATTTCGGTAATGCCCACCAACCTCTACGGTCCTTTCGACAATTTCAATTTAGAAACCTCCCACGTTTTGCCCGCTATCCTGCGCAAGATGTTTTTGGGCAGATACCTCGAAACAGGCAACTGGAAATCGCTGCGGGCGGATCTTGCCCTAAGGCCGGTGGAGGGTATAGACGGAGCCTCTGATGAACAAACGATTCTCGCTATATTGGACAAATACGGCATCAAGGCAAGCGGGGCGCATGAGGGAAAGCCCTGCCAAGTAAAAGTGGAGATTTGGGGTAGCGGCAAGCCTTTGCGGGAGTTTCTTTGGAGCGAAGATATGGCGGATGCCTGCGTGTACCTGCTCGAAAACGTATCGTTTGCCGATTTATGCAAGAATATGGGCAAGGAAATCCGCAACACCCATATTAATATAGGAACCGGCAAGGAAATTACAATAGCGCAAACGGCGCAACTGATAAAAGAAAACACAGGTTTTGAAGGCGAATTGTTTTTCAATGCCGAAAAACCCGACGGAACGCCCCGCAAGCTCTTGAACGTTTCCAAACTCCATTCGCTCGGCTGGCATCACAAGGTTGAATTAGAAGACGGAATAGCCCGCTTGGCGGATTGGTATACAAACAATTAAAAATTTCCGGATTATGGATCAGACAATCAGACAACGTGCGGAATTGTGGACAAAACCGCCCTACGACGAAAAGACTCGCCTTGCGGCAAAAGCCCTTTTAGATGGCGATGAAACGGAGTGCTCCGATGCCTTTTACAGAGATTTGGAATTTGGCACAGGCGGTCTTCGCGGCATCTTGGGCGTAGGCACCAACCGTATGAACACTTATGTGGTGGCTTTGGCTACCCAAGGTTTTGCCAATTATCTGAGCAAGCAATGCGCTGCCGAAAAATTAGAAAAACGTGTGGCTGTGTCTTACGATTGCCGCAACGGTAGTTCGGAATTTGCGCTGACCACTGCCAAAGTGTTTGCCGCCAACGGCTTTACGGTATATCTGTTTACCGCCATGCGCCCCACCCCGGTGCTGTCTTTTGCGGTGCGTTACTACAACTGCTGCGGTGGCGTAATGGTTACCGCCAGCCATAATCCCAAAGAATACAACGGCTACAAGGCTTACGGTAAAGACGGCGGGCAGCTGGTAAGCCCTCACGACAAGAACGTGATGAAAGAGGTGGCAGCCATCAAAGACCTTTCCGAAGTAAAGATGCAGGGCGGCGAAGCGCATATCGTTTATGTAGACGAGCAAGCCGACAATGCCTATCTGGATAAGGTTTGCGCCCTGTCCCTCGATAAGGAAGCCGTGCGCCGCCAAAAGAACCTCAAGATTATCTATACGCCCCTGCACGGTACCGGTATGACGATGGTGCCGAGGGCACTTCGCCGCTGGGGTTTTGAAAATGTTATCTGCGTGCCGGAGCAAATGGTTCCCGACGGCAATTTCAGCACTGTGGCATCGCCCAATCCCGAAGAAAAGGCAGCCATGCAGCCGGCTATCGACTTGGCGCGTAAGGAAAAGGCGGATTTGGTAATTGCCACCGACCCCGATGCCGACCGTGTGGGAGTAGCCATAGCCGACGGAAAAGGCGACTTTATTCTGCTCAACGGCAACCAGACCGGTTCGGTTTTGGTAAACTACCTCTTGCGCAAATGGAAAGAAAACGGCAAGCTGAGCGGTAAGGAATATATCGTAAAGACGATTGTAACCACCGAATTGCTTAAAGAAATGGCTGCCAAAAACGGAGTGGAATGTTTTGATGTGCTTACAGGCTTCAAATATATAGCCGAAATCATCGGCCGTATGGAGGGGCAGAAAACCTTTATCGGCGGTGGCGAAGAAAGCTACGGATACTTGGCGGGCGAGTTCGTGCGCGACAAAGATGCGGTGATTGCCTGCTGCCTGATTGCCGAAATGGCTGCGGATGCCGCCTGCCGGGGCGAAAGTTTTATGGATATTCTCTGCGGATTATACCGCGAATACGGCTTTTACCGCGAATCGTTGGTATCGCTCAGCCGCAAAGGACAAAGTGGGGCGGAAGAAATCAAGGCGATGATGGCAGGTTTCCGCTCCAATCCCCCGCTCTCCATCGGAGGCGAGAAGGTAACGGAAGTGCGCGACTATCTGCAAGGTTTTGCCGGGCTTCCCCCTTCTGATGTACTGCAATTCTTTACCGAAAAAGGCAGCAAAATTACGGTGCGCCCTTCGGGAACGGAGCCCAAGATAAAATTTTACTTCGGACTAAAATGCGCTTGGCAGGAAGGCAAGGATTATGCCACACAGGATGCCGAAGCCGCCTTGCAAGCCGATAGAATCCGAAAGGATTTGGGTATCTGATTTACTCCTCTGTCAAGCCCTTGATGCAATCTACCCCTGTCTGCACGGTTTCGCGCACCACAGGCCAAAAACGGTAGGTAGCTTTTTCCACATAACGGAAAGAAAGCGAAGAATCCCGCACGGAAGTTTTGAGGATTTCTTCCTGAGGGTCTATTTTGTTCCAAAAGTAGATGAGAATACTAAAGATTGCCAATACCTTGCAGAAACTCAACAGCAAGCCGCCGATACGATTGAACAGACCGAGCGAACTTTTGTTTGCCCAACTGCCCAAGACCTTACCCAAGAAATAAACGCCTATCGAAACGGCGATGAACATAATCACAAAGCAGATTGTCTGGGCGTGCTTTCCGTTTATCGAGAACCAATCGCCCACCAAATAAGAAAACTTAAACGATATATACATACCCGCCACTAAAGCCAAGAGCGAAACCAACTCCATAACGAGTCCGTTTTTTGCGCCCTTGAATCCGCACCACAAAAGGGGAACAAGAATGATAAGGTCTAAGAAATTCATGCTTGGTGTTTGTTACGGTGGTTGTGCAGAAGCCTTTTGGTAAGCTCGGAAGCCTCCATAAAGTGAATGATTTCGGGATTGTCGCTTTCCATAATAGTATGCCCGGTTCCCTCCCACCAGAGCTTGCCCTCGTAGATAAAATTAACCGTATCGCCGATTTTGAGCACCGAGTTCATATCGTGGGTGTTGATAACGGTAGTGATGCCGTATTCCTTGGTGATTTCGGAAATAAGGTTGTCTATCAGTTCCGAGGTTCGTGGGTCAAGACCCGAATTGGGTTCATCGCAAAACAGATATTTGGGTTCTACGGCAATGGCCCTTGCTATCGCCACCCGCTTGCGCATACCGCCGCTCAACTCGGCGGGCGAAAGATTTTCCGCCCCTTTCAAATCTACCCTTTGCAAGCAGTCCTTTGCCCTGCGTATCTTTTCGGCACGGGATTTCTGCGTAAACATATCCATCGGAAACATCACGTTTTCGATAACCGAAAGCGAATCGAACAAGGCACCGCCCTGAAATACCATACCGATTTCGCGCCGTATGGAGGTAAGCAATTCACTGTTGTTGCCCTTTACAAAATTGCGTCCGTCAAAAAGCACGTTTCCGCTGTCGGGCGAAAGCAAGCCCACCATAGTTTTCATCAGCACGGTCTTTCCCGAACCGCTCTGTCCTATAACAAGGTTGCACCTTCCGGGCATCAGCTTGAGATTGATGTCGAAAAGCACCTGACGGCTGCCGAAAAACTTATTGAGATGTTGAATTTCTATCATTCCGTCAAGGATTTACATAAGTAACTGGGTAAGCACCAAGTTAGAAAGGATAATGGCGATACTGCTGTTCACCACCGCCTTGGTGCTGGCACGCCCCACTTCGAGCGCGCCGCCCTTTACCGTATAACCGTAAAAAGAAGAAATGCTGCTGATAAAATAAGCGAACACTACGGTTTTGATAATGGCATACGCCAAATCGAATGGGTGAGGAAAAGATTGCAGACCGTAAATGAACTCATAGGAGGTCATATTTCCGATACTTACCGCCGCCCACCAGCCACCAAAGAGTGCCGCCACGATGCTGAGCATAATCAGAATCGGATTAAAAATCAGACAGGCGATGATTTTAGGCAGAATCAGGTAGGAAGCGGAGTTCATACCCATTACCTCAATGGCGTCGATTTGCTCGGTGATACGCATGGTTCCCAACTGGGAGGCGATATGCGAGCCTATCTTTCCGGCAAGAATCAAACCGATAATGGTAGGGGCAAGCTCCATCACGATAGCCTTACGGGTGGCGAAACCCACCGAATAGATGGGAATCCAAGGCGAATCCATATTGATTTCCAACTGTATGGCGATAGCCGCTCCCACAAAAATAGAGACCAACGAAACCAAGGGAATGGAGTCGAATCCCAATTGGTTTATCTCGCCCATCACCTGTTTCCAAAAAAGACTGCGCTTTCCCGGAGGGGAAAACACCTTGCCCAGCAGAATAAAATAGTTTCCTATCGTACTTATCATAGCAAAATCGGCATAATGCCGTACTTTCGGCAAAGATAAGAATGTTTTTTGTTTGCTACGCTTTGCCTATTTTTGCCCAAACCTTTTTGGCGGATGAAATTCGATAAAATATTCCGTATTGTCCTGCCCTGCCTACTTTTAGGAGGGCTTCTGTGTTCCTGCAGGCAGCAATATTACCTGCCCGGCGGCAATTATCGCCGTAAGCCCGACAAAGGCTGCGGCTGCCCTTCCTATTCTCAAAATGCGCCCCTACTCCGCAGTCTGCCTCAAGACGAGGCGTTGAACGAGAACCAGCCCGTGTATGCGTACTTTCTGAGCCTTGGCCACCTGCCGCACGCTCACGAAGGGCGGTAGATGTTCTTCTACCTCATAATCGGTATCTTCCATACGGATTCTCTCCCCTACGGGAACATCGGCTATCTTTAAGGTCTGCGCCACCTGCCATATTTCTTTAGACTGCTCCGACCGGGGGCTTGCCTGCGTTCGCGCCATAAGAGCTTCTTCCTGTTCCCTTTTACGTTCCTGCTCTTGCTGACGGATGCCGTCTAAAAGTTTTTGGGCGGCGGAACCCATATAGGGCGCCGGTATCACGATGCCTTTTTTAAGCAATGCCATATAGGTGGAAGCAAATGCCTTCCGGTTCCTGCCGTAACGGTGGCAGGCTGCCTCCAAATCCTGTTCAAAGTAACGGCTTGTCTTTTCAAAATAGCCGGCAATTACCTGCAAGATGTCTTGCGGAAAGATACGGCTTGAGAAAAAAGGCTTAAAAAGGGTCTTGAAATTCCGTTTCCATTCCTTGCCGTGCGGATAGACCTCGTTACCGTATTGTTTCTGCGTTTGCAGATGCGCCCATTCGTGCACGAATACGAAAAGGAGCGCGTAAGGGTTCAGATCTATCTGCAACGAAATGGTATGCAGTGCCGAAAAACCGCCCCAAGCGGCACGTGTATCGGCTTTTGGCGGCATATAATAGCCCAAGGTGCTGCCCTTGCGGTTAGAAAAAGCCACGCGCACGCCATCCCTTTGCAGCATGGAAACCACTATGGGCAATGCTTCCGCAATGATATAGGGCTTAAGCGCCCACGCCACATTTCTTTCTACCTTGATGCCTGCGGGCATGGGCATACGATGTTTTAGAATACCGGCGGCTTGGGTTTGCCTTTATACTGCCCGTGAAACCGCCTGAAACGTAATGATATGACGCCGAAAAAGGCTTCCTTGAATATCTTTTTGCTCATCTTGGAGATGCCTTCGGTGCGGTCGGTAAACACGATGGAAACTTCCTTTATCTGATAGCCCAGCTTATAGGCGGTATATTTCATTTCTATCTGGAAGGCATAGCCTACAAAATGCACGTCGTCAAGATCCATATTGCGCAGCAGCGAAGCCTTGTAGCATACAAAGCCCGCCGTGGCATCGCCTATTTTCATACGGGTAACAAAACGCACGTATGCCGAAGCGTAGTACGACATAAGCACCCTGCCTATCGGCCAGTTTATTACGTTTACCACTCCGTTTACATAGCGCGAACCCACGCTGAGGTCGGCGCCGTCTACGGCACAGGCATTGTAAAGCCTTTCCAAATCGAGGGGATTGTGCGAAAAATCGGCATCCATCTCGATTACATAATCGTAATTATGCTGCAACGCCCATTTGAAACCATGTATATATGCCGTACCCAAGCCTAACTTGCCCTTGCGTTTTTCGATAAACAGGCGGTCGCCGAACTCGGTTTCGATAAGTCTTTCTACAATGGCTGCCGTGCCATCGGGAGAATTGTCCTCTACCACTAAAATATCGAAAGCCTTGGGCAAGGCAAACACCGCCCGGATTATTTTTTCGATATTCTCCTTCTCGTTATAGGTAGGAATAATTACCAATGTGTCGCTACGCATAGCCGAAAGTTTTTATTGCAGGACAAATGTAGCAAAAAATTCCCCTATCTTCGCAAATCCTAACGAAACATAAGGCAATGAAATTTGAAATAGGCGACCAAGTTAAATTTATGGACCAAGAAGGTCAAGGCGTAATTACCAAGATTATCAACGCCAATACGGTAGGCGTTACCACTGACGGCTTTGAGATTCCCTGCTCGATTACCGACCTGATTAAAGTGTCGAGACCCGCCTCTACCGCCGAGCGGCTGTTTTACGAGGGGAAAGGCAGCTACGACGCCGCGCCCGAAAACAAGTCCGAACCGGCTAAAGATGCCGTTTTTGAAACGGAACACGCTCCCATTATGCCTGCTCCTGCCATAGAAGACGATGAAAACGAAGAGGATATGCGTATCTCGCCCCTGCGTCGTTCCTTTGGTGGAAAAAATCCGCAAAGCGAGGGTATTTATATTGCCTTGGTACCTTTAGACCAGCAATTTATGCTGCGCGGTCCTTTGGAATTCTACATTGTGAACTACTCCCCCTATACCCTGCTCTACAATTTTGCCACCCGGGGCGCGGAAAGTTTTTACGGCGTAGACTTCGCTTCGGTTCCTCCCTATAGCAAGATATTGGTAGAGAGCATTGAACGCGAGGACTTGGGGCTGTGGACGGAAGGCATCCTGCAAGGGCTGTTTTACCAAGACGAGAATACGGTATGGATGCCGCCTTTCAGCAAGGATTACAAGATTCGGGTGAACCATCTGGGCAAGCAGGAAAACTATGTTTTTCCGGTATTTATGCAGCAAAAGACCCTCTTGGTACCCGTATTGGATGCCGCCCGGCACAAGACGGAGGGCATATCCATCGATGCCGGCAAAGGCCGTAAGACGGATCAAAAGGCGGAATCTCCGGCACAGAACATAGTTGCCGATTCCAAAAATCCGCTGCAAGCCTATATGATTCAGCCCGAAGTGGCGGAAGTGGACCTGCACGTGGAAAAATTGCTGTCCACGCGCTTAGAAATGAAAAACGCCGAAGAAAAAGATTATTTAGCGCGGCAGTTGCAGGTATTTGAAACCTGCCTGAACCAAGCCATCAAGCACCGTCTATCCAAAATCATCTTTATTCACGGTGTGGGCAACGGTATTCTCAAAGCCGAGATGGAAAAGCGGCTTAAAAACTATGAAAACTTGCATTTTATGGAGGGGAGTAGGTTGAGGTATGGGGTTGGTGGGGCGCTTGAAATCTTCCTACGCTAAAAAAAGCAGTTGGAGTGGCAATCTGCGGCGTTGCAGCCCTTGTGCGGCTCAGTCACGTACCTTAGTACGCTCCTTCCCCGCCCTGCGGGCTGCGCCTTGCATCTTGCCGCCCCAACTGCTTTTTTTCCTTTGATTTGACACACTCTCTTTTCGCTCCCTTTCGGGCTGCGCCTTGCATCTTGCCGCTCCAACTGCTTTTTTACCCTTGATTGGGAACATTCTCTTTCCGCTCCCTCGAAACCTGCTCCGCGCGCCTTGCATCTTGCCGCTCCAACTGCTTTTTTTACCCTTGATTGGAAACATTCTCTTTCCGCTCCCTTTCGGGCTGCGCCTTGCAACGAAGCTAATCGCCCTCCAGAATATTTTTTTTTCGATAAAATCGGATTTTGGGGTTATATAATAGTACACACCCAAAAACAAAGAGAATGGAAAAACGAAGAAAAAAAGAAGCGTTACCAAAAACCGCGACGATAGCGAACGATAGTGTATCTACTAAGAAGGCCCCTGTCGTTTC
>JAFLTI010000005.1 GCA_022510485.1 Lentimicrobiaceae bacterium
GGGTCTTTGGAACGGCAAAAGCCAAGCTTGCTTGGCGATACGCTCCGGCGCGGCAGAGACAAAGCTTGCTTTGGCTATGACGAGATGGAGCGTATCGTCAGCCACGTTTACGTGGCTGGCTTTTGCCGAGGCGCCCTATCTTCAACGGAGCGAAGCGAAGTTAAAGATCCCTCCTATACCTTTGGCTTGCGCACAAAGTGCGGCATCTCAAACGGAATCTCCATCGAAAACTCCACCAAGCCCATAAATACACCCTTTTCGTACCAAGGCGTTTGGTAAATAAGTTTCTTTACGCCGTTCTTCTCAACAGTATAGATATTGGTTTCCTGATTATCCAGCAGGCTTTGCAGCTTGGTGCGCGCCGGTTCGGGATGACAGTCGAG
Organism: Lentimicrobiaceae bacterium; assembly: GCA_022510485.1. Classification (GTDB taxonomy): domain Bacteria; phylum Bacteroidota; class Bacteroidia; order Bacteroidales; family P3; genus Pullibacteroides. Next base: position 384 of record JAFLTI010000005.1, read on the forward strand.
CACATTCTGCCCGATAATGCTTTCCTGTCCCGGTCTAAGGTTCACCGTTTTGGATTTTTGGTTCATTTCGATAATTTCTCCGTCTGCCTTGCAAACGGTAATCGCCACGTTCAGTTCTTCAAAAATCTTGTCCATAACTTTACAAGCTCCAGTATTCCAAAGTTTTTATCTTATTCCGGCAGATGCCTTTAACATCGGCAACCAAGCAGTTGTCCTCACTCAGCCAAGAACGGAAATCCGCTTCGCCCAGTTCGCGGTATTCTTTGTGCGCCACTGCCACCACCACCGCTTCGTATGCTTTTTCCTGAGGTTTGCGGCAGAGTTCCATACCGTACATACACTTTACCGATTCGGCATCCGCCCTCGGGTCAACCACATCTACCTGCATGCCGTAATCCTTAAGTTCGTTGATGATGTCCGCCACTTTTGAATTGCGTATATCGGCTACATCTTCCTTAAAGGTGATGCCCAGCACAAGAATCCTTCCGTTACGTATGGTTTTGCCCATCGAGATAAGCCTCTTGACAATCTGCTTGCCCACATAGCCTCCCATCGAATCGTTTACAAAACGCCCGGCATTGATAACGTGCGGATGATATTTGAGTTCACGCGCCTTATACACTAAATAGTAGGGATCCACCCCTATGCAGTGCCCGCCCACCAAGCCGGGGCTGAAAGGTAAAAAGTTCCATTTGGTTCCTGCCGCCTCCAGCACATCGTAGGTATTGATGCCCATACGCCCAAAAATAATGGATAGCTCGTTCATCAGGGCGATATTTACGTCGCGCTGTATATTCTCTATAATCTTTGCCGATTCGGCAACCTTGATACAAGGTGCGTAATGTAAGCCCGCCTCCACCACCAGAGAGTAAACCTGCCCTATCAGCTGCAAGGCTTCTTCATCGCAAGCCGAAACAATCTTGCGCGTATTGAAAAGGGTGTGTTTCTTATCGCCGGGATTTATCCTTTCGGGAGAATAGCCCACTTTGAAATCCGTTCCGCAACGAAGCCCCGAAAGCTTTTCGAGCAAAGGTACGCACTGCTCTTCGGTAACTCCCGGATAAACCGTTGATTCGTACACCACGTAATCGCCTTTTTTGAGAATACTGCCTATTGTGGCGGTAGCGGCGAGCAAGGGTTCCAGATCGGGATTGTTAAAAGAGTCGATGGGCGTGGGAACCGCCACGATATGAAACGAAGCCTGCGCCAAATCGCAAGATGAGTCGGTATAAACGATGTCGGTATCAGAAAAAGCCTCCGGCGGCAACTCGCCCGAAGTGTCTGAACCCTGCCTCAAGGCTTCGATATGCGGACTTGACGTATCGAAACCTATCACGCTCAACTTTTTTGCCAGTGCCAAAGCCAAAGGCAAACCCACATACCCCAATCCGGTTACCGATATTTTGTTTTTCTTTTCGACAAAATCCGTAATTCCCATTTCACAATGTTTTAACGAAGTGAATAAATCCTTTCTATCATATCCACCACCAAACGGCCTTCCTCGGCTGTGGCAGTAATGGCATCCGTTCTGCCTTGCAATACATCCACCACATTCTGAATAACATAATGATGATTCTGAGCCGAGCCTTTATAGCCGCCATAGTCGTTGCCCGGATTGGTGGGAGGCAACACCGGCATCGTATAGTCTTTTACGTGGCAATATTCCACCTTATCCATATACTGCCCTCCTATCTTTACGCTGCCGTTTTTCGCCACAATCGTAAGCGAGCTTTCCAGATTTACGTCATACACCGCCGTGGAGTAATTGAAACACCCCATCCCTCCGCCTACAAAATTAAATTGCACCATACCCGAATCCTCAAAGGCGGTCAGATCCTTGTGGCAGAAATCCTCAAAACGCGCCCTGATATCGGTAATGTCTCCGAACAACCATGCCATAATGTCTACAAAATGGCTGAACTGGGTATAGAGGGTGCCGCCGTCCATATCGGCAGAACCGTGCCAGCTGCCGGGGGTATAGTAGCGTTCGTCGCGGTTCCAATAACAGTTTATCTGCACCATCTCTATTGCGCCTAAAATACCCGAATCCACCAAGGATTTAATCCATACCGAGGGAGGCGAATAGCGGTTCTGCATAACGCAAAACACCTTTTTGTCCGTTCTTCGGGAGGTTTCTACAATCCTGTCGGCATCGCGCTTAGAAAGTGCCATCGGTTTTTCCACCACCACGTGGGCACCGTATTCCATAGCCTGCACGGCAAAATCGGCGTGCAATCCATTGGGAACACATATATTGACCACATCCAAGCCGGCTTCCTCTTTCAACATTCGGGTATAATCCGCATAAAAAGCAGCCCGATAAGCATCTACGCCTAAGGTTTCTTTAGGTCTTATATCGCACAATGCCTGTAGCCTGCAAGCCTCGTTGGCGGCAATCATAGCCGCATGACGCTTGCCTATATAGCCACAGCCCACAATTCCAAAGTTTATCATACGTGTGTAAAAAGCGGGTAAAGTTACACATTTTCAAGCCACGTTGTTTGAACAAGTATTTTCAATAACTTTGTAACTTATGGAATCGCTCAAAACGTATATTGAAGAGGCATGGGAAAACCGCGCTCTATTGCAGCAAAAAAACCACGCCCAAGCTGTGCGGGAGGCTGTGGAACTTTTGGACCAAGGCAAACTCCGCGTAATGAATCCCGAAACATGGGAGGTAAACGCATGGGTAAAGAAAGCGGTGGTGCTGTTTTTTCCCTTATCGGATATGCAGGTAACGGAAATCGGACCTTTTGAGTTTTTTGATAAAATTCCCCTCAAGAAGAACCTTAAGCAAGCCGGAGTCCGCGTGGTTCCGCACGGTATTGCGCGTTACGGCTCCTTTTTGGAAGCCGGGGCGGTGATGATGCCCTCTTATGTGAACATTGGCGCCTATGTGGGTTCGGGAACAATGGTGGATACATGGGCTACGGTGGGTTCTTGCGCTCAAATCGGAAAGAACGTGCATCTGAGCGGAGGCGTAGGTATAGGAGGGGTACTGGAACCTGTAATGGCGCAGCCGGTGGTGGTGGAAGACGATTGCTTTATCGGTTCTCGCTGTATTGTTGTAGAGGGCGTGCATATAGGCAAACAAGCCGTATTGGGAGCCAATGTATGCCTTACCCGCTCCACCCATATCATTGACGTAAGCGGCAAAGAGCCACGTATCTATAAAGGTGAGGTTCCTCCGCGCTCGGTAGTGATTCCCGGCATGATGCCCAAGGAATTTCCCGCCGGTACCTACCAAGTGCCCTGCGCCCTGATTATCGGGCAACGAAAGGAATCTACCGATACCAAAACCACGCTGAACGAAGCCTTGCGCGACTTTAATATTGCTTGATAAATATAACCCGCTATGAAACGCATATTCTTATTGACGACCGCACTCTTTATGACCGCCTGCCTTTGGAGGTGTTCGGCGCAGACTCCCTCGCAGGTGAAATACCTGAGTACCGCCGACTTTCTGAAAAAAGTGTACGACTATAAAGCAAACCCTGATACTTGGACCTATAAGGGCGAGTTGCCCTGCCTTATCGATTTCTATGCCGATTGGTGCCGTCCCTGCAGGATGATGGCTCCCATTATGGAAGAATTGGCGGCTCAATACCAAGGTCAGGTTATCTTTTACAAAGTGAACGTAGATGTAGAAAAGGAACTTTCGGCAGCTTTCGGCATACAAAGCATACCCAGTCTATTATTTGTACCCCTCAATGGGCAGCCTGCCATGAACGCCGGCGTTTTGCCCAAAGAACAGCTCAACTCCTATATCCAATCGTTTATTCTCGGTAATAAATAAATCCACCTCCCTCTTTCGGCGGAGTGGATAAAAACAAAAGATGCGCCCATTCGGGCGCATCTTTTGTTAAAGGCTGAGGCTATCGAGTATCTTAGCGGCGAACCAACTTAAAGACCTCAACCCTGTCTTTTCTGATAAAACGCAGGTAATAAACACCCGAAGGCTCACGGCTCAAATCAAGACGGCAACTCTGCCCCTTGGCTATTTCCCGCTCAAGCAACTTGGCTCCAATCGGAGAAAACACATCTACTTTTGCCGCTACCGAAGATTCTATCACCGCATATCCGTCGGTGGGATTGGGGTAGACTCTAAATACCTCTTCTTGTTCGGATTCAATGCCTGTCTTTTTTGCAAAATCGGCATAAATCGTTACGTCTTCTTTAAGTTCGTAACCACGCAAGGCTTTGGTGTCGCCATCCCACCACGCAACAAAATGATAGTCGTTATCGGCTTCCGCGTCTAAAATCAGCGTACTGCCTATCGGCAAAGAATCTCCCGATTTCACGATTTCCTGACCATGCCTTACCGTTATTGTACCTCCGGGATTCTGCTCCATACGAACAATAGCCGTTTCGACTTCAAGTTTTTCGTCTGCCTCGAAAGTGGCATAAATCTCTACGTCTTCTTTAAGTTCGTAACCACGCAAGGCTTTGGTGTCGCCATCCCACCACGCAACAAAATGATAGTCGTTATCGGCTTCCGCGTCTAAAATCAGCGTACTGCCTATCGGCAAAGAATCTCCCGATTTCACGATTTCCTGACCATGCCTTACCGTTATTGTACCTCCGGGATTCTGCTCCATACGAACAATAGCCATTTCGGGTTCGGGTTCAGGATCGGGATCAGGCTTTTCGTCTGCCTCAAAAGTGGCATAAATCTCTACGTCTTCCGTGAGTTCGTATTCACGTATCTCTTCGGTATCTCCATCCCACCACGCAACAAAATGATAGCCCTCTTCGGCATCCGCCAACATATATATCATGCTGCCTTTAACTACCTCGTCGCCGGATTCCACCGCCTTACCGTCTGCATATTCCACTTCGATAATACCGCCCTGCCGCTGTTCTATCCGCACCACTACCGTTTCGGGTTCGGGTTCAGGCTCTTCCGCCTCATCTTCTGCCTCTAAATATAGCAATCCCGCCAAGGCATCCACTTTGCCGTATCCCCATGTAGTATTCGGATTGGTACGTGCTTCAAGCCCTGTATAACTATCGTTGGTTGCCGTTTGGGAAAGCAATTTTTTAAGTTTGGCTATATTCAGCGTAGGGTCTTTTTGTAGAAAAAGCGCCACGATACCGGCTACGGCGGGAGAAGCCATAGAAGTACCTTGTTCAAGCACCCAAGGATAAGTTTTGCCGCTTAGCGTGGTGTTGGCAATTAAACTGTTTGCACTTATATTATTTTTATTATAACTGTTGCCAGACGAAACAATACCCGCACCGGGAGCGGCTATATCGGGTTTGTTGACACCGTTTGCCAAAGGTCCCCGACTGGAAAAAGAGGATATGTCATTCTCGTCTCCAACAGAAGAAGGATTTCCGTACCAGTACGTCTCTCCCGTAGAAATCTGCCACGTAGTGCGTGTGTTGTATGCCGCCACAGACAGCACGCTTTGAGAGGCGGCAATGTTGGCACTGTGCGTATATTCGGTATTTCCTCTGTCAAATTCGCCCGATTGGAGCCAAGCATGGATGCCTGCCTCGTCATTTACCGGCTGAAACTGCACCATTATATCGTAGCCTTGTCTAATGGCTGTAGAAGCCTCCAACGATATGAGTACGTGCGGTTGCCCATTATTTTGATAGGTTTCGCAATCGGCATTGACAACAGCCAAAACCGTATCTCCGCTCTTGATTTCCTTTCTGCCTCCCGTTCCGTTAGACTGATAAGTAGCATATGCCACCGACTGGCTGTTTGACATTACCGCGACAAAAACTACAAAATGCTTTTTGTTACTGCTCCAACAGTCTATATAGGTGCTTTGCGTATTATCCAGATCGAGATAGGTGGAAGCCGCATTATTTGTTGTTGTACTTGCCTGATAATGCAGTTTGGTATCGCCGCTGTTGCCTGCGCTGGCAACTAACAGAAAGCCGTCGCGCACAATCTTGTCGCAAGCCAAATCAAAGGCATCCGTTCCATCGTGAGGTCCTATATTGCTTCCTAAGCTCATGTTTACCACACAAGGCTTGTTTTGAGCGGCAGCATACTTTTCTATATAGGAAATACCGTCAAGGATACCCGAGTTATACATATTGGTCGCCACAAAAATCAAATCGCTGCCGGGCGCCATTCCCTTGTAAACGGTTCCGGCACCCGAACCGCCAGCCGTTCCAGCCACATGGGTAGCGTGCGTTCCATAATCTTGATCATGGGCAGCGGCGAGAATGGCATCCGTGCCTGTATATTCTGCCCCGTAACTATAGCCGGAAGGTTTGCTTCCCGACGCGCTCTGATCCCATACCTTCTTGACCCGATAGGTAGATTTATTGGCCGGGTCGGAATAAAAGGTGGGATGGGTGTAATCGAAACCCAAGTCGATAATGCCCAACAAAACGCCTGTGCCGTCGTAGGCTTGTTTGAGACCGTTGCTATTATAACTTTCCTGTACCCGATCCACTTTATTTGCTTTACGGCTCTTGTCGTTATGCAGCTGATTTTTCAAAGAGGCACTGATCCGCACAACTCCTCCGATAGCGGTAATCTGCGTGGCTGCATCCAGCGGAATAAGCCCTGTGCAGATACCTTCAAGCCGGGTTTGCACCTCAAATCCCAAAGCCTCGGCTTGTACCAGCACATCTTCTCCTTCATATTCCAAGAAAACGGGCAGATAAGCCCGGATTGTCTTGGCTTTTGAAATCTGCTGCATGCCGAAATCGTCTTTAAGGCGTTGTTCCAGCTCGCCGCTTTTGGACTTTTGATTTTGGTATTGCCTGTAAAGGGATAGAAAAAGCCTCCCTTCGGCATTCCATTTGTCGATACCCAGTATCGGGTCTTCTCCTTTTTCATTCTTTTCTTGCAAAGGCAAGGGATCTACAAGACGGCTCCTGACGGGATCTTGGGCTTGAACGCTCCAAACGAATAGAACCAATGCCCCAAAAGCCGAAAGAACTTTCAGAAATTGTTTCATGTCGCGTATGTGTTTCGGTTATACAAGCGTAAATATACCAATTTTTTACAATACGCGAATCGGGTGTACGCTGATATAAAAAAACAGAGGAGGAGCGATAATCGCTCCTCCTCTGTTGGCGGTCCGGACGAGACTCGAACTCGCGACCCCATGCGTGACAGGCATGTATTCTAACCAACTGAACTACCGGACCTGCTCTCTTGAATTGAGGCTGCAAAGATACGCATATTTTTGAAATCTCCAAACAAAAAATTTGCAGTCTCAGACAAAAGTTTCCTAAGCGTCTTCCGCCAAAGCGTTTGCCCCGCTTACAATTTCCAAAAGTTCGTTCGTAATGGCAGACTGCCGCAGCTTGTTATACCTCAGATTGAGTTCTTTTATCAAGGCATCGGCATTATCTGAAGCCTGACTCATGGCGGTCATGCGGGCTCCGTGTTCAGCCACTAAAGACAGACATAGGGTCAGATAAAAATACTGCACCGCCACCATAGGTACCATAGTGTCGATAAGGGTGTGCGCATCGGGCAGGATTTCTACCTTATCCGCAAAGAGAGAACCGAAATCCGCCGCAGAAGTAACATCGTCGAGCACTGCCGCAGAAGCCGCATTGGGTCGTTCGTCGTCAAACAATCTGCTGCCGGCTTCCAAAATCTCGCCTATGGGCAACAGTTTGCGCGCCCTTACCACCTGCGTGGCGGCGTTTATCGGCTTTTCACACACCACATCGACCCGCTGATAAACACCCTGACTGTACTTATCCATAACCCGCTGCATAAAGGCGGCAACCTGTGCGTAGTCGGCTTCGGTGGGAGAAAATCCCGGTATATCGCCAAGCTTGTATTTTTTTCCTGAAAAATACACCACAGCACGGTTTCCTATTGGCAATACCTCTATGTCGCTTGCCGGCAGATGAGCGTAAGTGCGCCCGATATATTGCTCGGTTTCCTTACATACATTGGAATTGAAACTGCCGCACATTCCCTTGTCGGATGCCAGAACAATAACCAAAACCCGGTTTACCTTATCGTAACCGTGATGCAAAAGGCTGTTGCTGCCGGCAGGCACATTATTTTCCGCCACATTCCGGTATATCTCGAACAGACGGAAACACAAGGCACGCACATGGGCTGCCTTTGCCTGCGCCTTACGCAACTTTGAAACCGATACCATCTTCATCGCAGAGGTAAGCTGCTGCGTGGACCGCGCCGATTCCAAACGGATTCTGAGTTCCTTTAAGCCTGCCATGCCTGTTTTATTCTACGGTTGGGGGAAGGATATTCTCTATCGCCGCTGCCGCCGTTTTCTTGAGCACTTCTTCCATATCGGCATCTATCGCACCCGAAGCGATACGCGCAAGCACATCGGCATGGTCTTTCTTAAGCAGACGCAGGTATTCCTGTTCAAACTCCTCTACCTTTTCTACCGGCAGTTTAAGCAACAAACCCTTTACTCCGCAATACAGCACCGCCACCTGATCTTCTACATTCATAGGCGAATATTGCTGCTGTTTGAGCAATTCCATATTACGGTAGCCTTTATCCAATGCCAATTTGGTAGCCGGATCCAAATCGGAACCGAACTTGGAGAAAGATTCCAGTTCGCGGAACTGCGCTTGGTCGAGCTTGAGCGTTCCCACTACCTTTTTCATCGACTTGATCTGGGCGGCACCTCCCACACGCGAAACGGAGATACCCACATTGATGGCAGGGCGCACCCCGGCGTTGAACAGCCCGGTTTCCAAGAAAATCTGTCCGTCGGTGATAGAAATTACGTTGGTGGGGATATATGCCGAAACATCGCCTTCCTGCGTTTCGATAATGGGCAATGCCGTAAGCGAACCTCCACCCTTTACCTTACCTTTGAGACATTCGGGAACGTCGTTCATTTTCTGAGCCACTTCATCGGAACGGATAATCTTGGCGGCGCGTTCCAATAGGCGGGAGTGCAGATAGAACACATCGCCCGGATAGGCTTCCCGTCCGGGGGGACGGCGCAGAAGCAAGGACACTTCGCGGTAAGCCACCGCCTGTTTCGACAAGTCGTCGTAAACCACAAGTGCATGACGTCCTGTATCGCGGAAATATTCGCCTATCGCCGCGCCCGCAAAGGGGGCGTAGAACTGCATTGCCGCCGGGTCTGCTGCCATAGACGCCACTACAATCGTATAGGGCATGGCTCCGTTGTCTTGCAGGGTCTTTACCACCGCCGCCACCGTAGAGCCTTTCTGTCCTATGGCAACATACACGCAATATATGGGATCTCCCGCTTCGTAACGGGCTTTTTGGTTCAATATGGTATCAACGGCAATGGCGGTCTTTCCTGTCTGACGGTCGCCGATAATCAACTCACGCTGACCACGTCCGATAGGAATCATGGCGTCCACGCTCTTTAAGCCTGTCTGCAAGGGCTGTGCCACCGGTTCACGATAGATTACGCCGGGAGCCTTGCGTTCCAAGGGCATCTCCAAAAGTTCGCCTTCGATAGGTCCTTTGCCGTCTATGGGCTGCCCCAAGGTATTGACCACACGACCCAACATCTGTTCGCCAACACCGATAGAAGCGATACGGTGAGTGCGTTTTACCTTGTCGCCTTCCTGCACTTCCGCAGAGTTACCCAACATTACCACGCCCACATTGTCTTCTTCAAGATTGAGCACGATGCCGTCTATTCCGGCAGCCGTAAATTCCACCAACTCTCCGGATTCAGCCTTGTCTAATCCGAACACACGGGCAATGCCGTCGCCGGCTTTAAGCACGGTGCCGACTTCCTCCATGTTCTCATTCAGGTTCAAACCCGCCAGCTGCCGCTTCAAAATTTCCGTTACTTCCGATGCCTTGATACCTGTCATCTTGTCGTTTTTGTAAAATTCTTAATAAATCTTAAAAAGTGCGCGTCAACGTTTTGTCGGTAAGCAGTTCCCTGCGGAGTGCATGTAAACGCCCCGCCACACTGCAATCTACAAACTGCCAGCCCACACGCATGGTAAAACCGCCTAAAAGCCGGGACACAACCTTATTGGTCATCTCCACCTCCGTATCGGGCAGATTCTTTTCCAACCAATTTTCAAAAGTTTTGATTTCGGTTGGGGACAGAGGCTGCGCACTGCCTACCACCACCCTTGCGATTCCTTTCTTTTTACGGTATAAATCAACAAAGTCGTGGACTATACCATACACATCCGCACTTCTGTTCTTCTCCACAATCAGATTGAGAAACCGCGCCGAAAGTCCGTCTATGCAGTCCTTGAACAAGCCTGCCAAGGTCTGTTTCTTAAGGGCGACCGGAATTACCGGATTAGACATCCATACCCTAACCTGCTTGGCTTCGGCAAAGAAATCCATCAACACACGCATCTGCTCATATACCTGCTCGCCTTGACCGTATTCTTCAGCCAAATCGTAGAGGGCGCGGGCATAGCGTATGTTCGCCTTTGAGTGTTGCATGGCTTAGAGCTTTACGTTTTTCAATTCCTTTTCTATCAAAGCCTGCCGGCGTTCTTGGTCGGAAAGTTCGGTTCCCAGCACCTTTTCCGCCACATCCAATGCCACCGATGCCACTTGATTCTTGATTTCCTCTACCGCCATACGCCTTTCTCTTTCTATATCGTTCTTGGCGGAGAGCATCATACGTTCATACTCGGCTTTGGCTTTATCGCGGCTTTCTTCTTCAATCTGGCGTCTGATCTGAACGGCTTCTTCCAAAATCTTTTCGCGTTCGGTACGAGCCTGCGCCATCATCGTTTTGTTTTCCTCCTGAATACGCTCCATCTCGGCTCGCGTGGCTTCAGCTTGGTTCAAAGCCGTGCTGATTTTTTCTTCCCGCTTTTTAAGCATTCCGTTAATAACGGGGAATGCCCACTTCTTGAGCATAAAGAAGAGCAGCAAGAAAATAAGGCACGTCCAGAACAACACGCCGATTCCCGGCATTACCAATTCCATAACAGCTAAGGTTTAAGGTTTACGCCTTACATAACCACTGCCAACAGACCTACTACAACGCCGAACAGGGCAACCCCTTCTACGAAAGCGGCGGTAAGAATCATGTTGGTACGAATGTCGTTTCCGGCTTCGGGCTGACGGGCAAGGGCATCTACCGCACCTTTTCCGATGTTACCGATACCGATAGCGGCGGCGATGGCGGCAAGACCGGCACCGATGGCACCGCCCATTTTAGCCAAGGCACTCAAATCCGTAACAGCGGGTAAAGCATTGTTCATTGCATCTAAAAGAATGGATAAGGACAACATAATTTTATGGTTTTTATGTGTTAACTAATCAATGGCTATGTGTTTCTTCTGCCGGATGTCCCAAGGCATCGGCCAGATAGGAACAGGACAAAGTGGTAAAAATATATGCCTGAATAAACGAAACCAAGAGTTCAAGGGCATCGGCGAACAAGCCGAAAACTATCGTGAGCGGCGACACCATAAAACCTAAAGCCGTGCCTATCGCTCCAAAAATCAACACAAGGGAAACAAAACCCAAAATAATGATATGCCCTGCCGTCATATTGGCAAAAAGCCGTATCATCAAGACGAAAGGCTTTGTAATAATCTCCATAGCTTCGATAAGCGGCATCAAGGGCAAAGGAAATTTCATCCACATCGGAATGGCAGGGTTGTTGAACGCATGCGCCCAGAATTTCTTGGTGGAATATCCCATAGTAATGAGATAGGTCAAGAATGCCAATACAAATGTTACCGATATGTTGCCGGTTACATTGGCTCCAAAAGGAAAGAAAGGCACGATACCGAGCAGATTACCCAGCAGGATAAAGAAAAACAAGGTTGCCATATACGGCAGGAACTTGTCGCCTTGTTTCTTACCTAAACTGGCATATATCACATCGTTGCGTACAAAAAGGTATATCGGTTCAAACAAGGCGGCAACCCCCTTGGGCGCATTTTCTCCGTTCTTTTTGTAGGAACGCACAATAAAAAAGAAGAGAATCAATATAATGACACAGGAAACCATCAAGCCGAAAACGGTTTTGGTAATGGAAAAATCCAAAGGTTTCTTGGCTGCGATATGGGTAATTCCAGCTTCATCGGCTTCTAAAACAATGATTTTGCCTTTATGCGGATCTTCCTTGCGAAGTTGGAAATTTTTATAGGTATGCTGCGGATTTTCAAACCTTGCCGAAGAGAAGACGTGCAGTTTACCTTGATAGATAAGAATAACGGGGAGATGCAGTTCTATCTTTTTCCCTTTCCAATCGCAGATATGCCACGAATGTTTGTCGGTAACGTGGTCTAAAATCAGTTCCCCGGCATTGAAACTTTCGTGTTCAGCAACAGCTTCCTCTGTATTCCGCTGAGCGGAAAGCGATCCCATAGCTGCAAAAGCGCAGGCTAAAATCAAAAATATTTTCAAAAGCAAGCCTCTCATCGTAACATGCCCATTTTTCAGAAATGGCAGACGCGAATTTAAGTAAAAGATTTCAAATCATCTAAAAAAAATGAGGCTGCCTTTTAAGTTAACAAATGTTAAAATTAAGTTTTATTAACTTAAAATATTATTCTTCAAACACATAGAAACCTACTTTTGCGTCAATCGGAAACAAAAAAATATACGAAAATGAAAACAATCCTATCCCTAAAAATCCGCCTTCGGCAGGTATTCCTTTTTCTTCTGCTCCTTATCGGAACGCATACCGCATCCGGTAATAATTTTACCGAGCAGCCCTGTAACTACTACAACGTTTTTACCCTTTCCGCCACACTCACGCACAATACGGCGGGTTGCAGCAAAAAAAACGAGGACCTTCCTCATTTTTTTACGCACTATAGGGCTGCGATAGTCAGCAAAAAAATATTGGATGAGGCAAAGTCTAGTCCTGACATTATAAACTTTTACATGGCACGCCTGCAAAGCGGCTCCAGCTCTTTTCTTGATCTTCCGCTCGTGGATGACTTTTTGGTGGAAGTTTATTATCTTGATTATATGAATGTTGACATCGAAGACTACTATGTGATCATCTGCACAACCCAAAAGAAATCAGGAAGCAGTTCAAACGCTCCACTATACGAAGATGCCGCAACCAATCTCAACCAATTGCTGCAATCGCCCATAGCGGTACAACCTATCGGGGGTTCAGCCACTTTTGATTACAGCAATCCCGTATTGATAAAACTTACCGACTTATTACAAAATAAACTGATAGCTAATTCATCAAATCCAAGTTGTGAAACAGTGGAATTCCATTTACAATCAAAATGCGAGTTTACCATCAATGATACCAAAACCATTTATTTAGGCAGTCCTTACTATATTGCCCTTGGCGCCCAAGCGTCCTGCAACAGCAACTCTTTTCTTGCCACTCCGAATTCTTATCCGGCAGAGATGGACTTTGTCTACACTTCTGGAATATTCAGGTGGGAATATACCCACAGCGGTCTTACCGGCTACAAACTTCTGTCCCGGAAAGGGCAAAACACGCGGATTATCGCCACAGAAAGCCCCGATATGCCTATTGGAGAGAATATTGTTGTAAAAGTTGTTGACGGCAGGGAAGGCAATTCAAAAAACTCAAGGGTGGTCTGCTTCTATCCCGATCTTCCGCAACCCACCAATACCGGCTTTCAACAGATTCCCGAAGGGCAGCTACAATTGCCGGAACTCAAACTCAAATTCAACCGGTCCTTTAATTCCGATATGGAAGAAAGACCCACCGTACTTACCGTTTATTCTTCGGTAGGCAAGGCAGCAGACGGCAGCCCCCTGCCGAACGAATCGATTGTAGTTTATCAGGAACAAATGGATACGTCGAAGTTAGATGGACTGGTCTATTCCACCAAGGGTGTATCCAGCAGCTTCATTTCTGCCGGCAACTATTATGTTACGGTAGAGGGCACGGTACGGGGTAAAAGCAATCACCCTGACAAGAACCCCTCTCTACCGGGAGAGATAAAGACCGCCATGTTTCAAATAGTTCCGATAACGGTGGGAACCAACAGCATCAACATAAAAAACATAGAATTCATTCCGCCTTTATGTTATGGAGAAAAAGGGAAAATCAAACTGACACTCGGGTCTTATTTCTTACCCGGAATATCGAAATATCCCAATTTCTATTACCGCACGGGAGAAGACCCCAATGGCGGATTCACTTATGACACCATCAATTTTCGCTGCACCTACTCCGGCTTGCCGGGCGATCCGCAATCTACCTTTGAATGTGATCATATCAGTTCTCACCAAACCCATTTCAAAATAGAAATCCCTCCTCTGGTACAAACCAAACCTAGTACAGGCGGCATCTTAGGGGAAACGCTTTCATCCAACATAGCAACCATAGCTTCGGCAACAGATGTCTACGAGAGCCAGACAGCATATTTCCAAATAGATTTTACCCAACCCGATGCACTTGATTTTCCCGTAGAGGTAAAGCATAACAGCGGCTATTATTATGTGAACCGTCAGATGAAGATGGAAGATGACGGACAAATTACCGTTTTTAGAAACGAAGCAAGCGGCGGCACGCCTCCCTACTCTTTCTTTTTCCGCGATGAACTTACCAATTTAAGCGACAAGCCATTGACAAGCGATGTACTGTCTGCTCCCAACATAGGCAAACGCTATATTACGATAAAGGATTCCAAGGGCTGTTCCCTGACCAAAACCGTACCGGTGGGAACCCTCAACGGAATGCTGTATGTGCAACTCGACACTGAACGCGAAATTAGCTGTTACAACGCCAACGACGGTATCTTGAAAGCCACTGTGGTAAAGAAAACAGAAAATCCCTTAAGTTATTCGTGGTATAAAGACGGTGTGCTGTTGCAGGGAAAAATAAGCCCGATACTCTATGACTTGGGGCCCGGTACCTACAAGGTGGTGTTGACCGACACCGAGACAGGCATGGCATCAAGCGATGAAATAAAACTGACTCAACCGAGCCAACTGAACTTGAGCGTACAACAGCAGGAGGATGTGGATTGTTTTGGCAATCGGAGCGGGGTACTTGCATTAAAGGGTTCGGGCGGTATTTCTCCCTACCTTTATTTATGGGACGGGGTGGACTACGGCAGTCTGCGCCGTGACCTGCCTGCAGGCACTTATCAGGTAAAGTTGATAGACCACAACAGTTGCGAACTTACGCAATCCTATACAATCCAACAGCCCGAAAAGTTCGAAATCATTATCGACTCGGTTATCCACGCCCATTACGGCATAAACGGAGAGTATGTGCCGGGGCGGATAGCCTTACATTCTCAAGGAGGAACAAAGCCTTATAAAACCTTGCAAAGCGATGCGGCAGACCTTTCTAAGCTTGATGCAGGCACTTACCGGTTCGTGCAATACGATGCAAAACAATGTATTGACGAAAAAGAAGTGCAGGTTTCGTTTTATGAGAAAATGGAAATCCGCATCGTGCAAGACCGGCAGAATCTGTGCGCGGGCGACAAAACCGCTGCTTGTCATGTAGAAATTGTGGGCGGTGTTCCTCCTTTCGACATTCAATGGAGCAACGGCAAGCGGCAAAGTTCTATAGAGGGGCTTCAGGCAGGCTCCTACGAAGTAAGGGTTACAGATGCTGTGGGAGTGGTTCAAAGCCAGAGCCTGCTTATCCTAACACCGGATCCGCTCGTTATAGATTCCCTCTCGGTTAAGAATCCTACTTATTACGGTTGTATTGAAGATAACTGCCAGCCCAACGGTACCGACGGAAAGGTCAATTTTGCCATAAGGGGCGGTACCGCTCCCTATAGCCAGCAATGGAAAAAAGACGGTATCGCCATCTCGGAGGTTTTGCCCGATATGCCGAACTTGGACGCGGGAAAATACGAACTGCATATTACCGACAACAACGGCTGCGAAGCGTATCAAACATTCAATCTTGCCGATATTCCTCCTCTGCGTGTCCAAATCGAGGTTTTGCAGCCTATAGACTGCTCCGGCAACAATAACGGAATCTTGCAGGCTAAAGTTTTGGGAGGTACGCCGCCTTATCGTTATGCTTGGGAAAACATACCCGACACCCTTGCGGAAATAGGGCAATTGACAAGCGGTACTTATAAAGTATCTGTAACGGATGCATTGGGTGTAACCGCTTCCGCTTCTTTATTCCTGAATGAACCCGAACCTTTGCGTATTCTCGTAGACGAAGTGATACCGCCCTCTTATCCCGGCAGCAAAGACGGCATAGTTTTTGAGCGTATGGCAGACGGTCAGATTCGGGTTTCCGCCGCAGGGGGAAGCGCAGCCTATCGTTTTGAATGGAGAAACAAATCGGATTCCCTTATCGGCAATCAAGCCAATCTGCAAGGTCTTTCTGAGGGTATTTACCGCCTGCGCCTGAGCGACAGGGCGGGCTGCCTTGCCGATACTTTGTTTGAACTACCGCGCACCGAAGCCTTGTTATGTTCTATCGGTATTGAAAAACCGGTATCGTGTTTCGGATTTTCCGATGCCGCATTGCAGGCGCATATTCAAGGGGGAAAGACACCTTACCGCATACAATGGATACAGAACGGTATCGATTCGGTAGGTAATGGAATGTTGCTTGAAGAACGGGCGTGTGCGGACTATATTTTGCTGGTAACTGACAGCGGGGGCGTAGAGGCATCATTTAGCCTGCATTTGCCCCAGCCGGACAGCCTCAATCTGCAACTTACCGCACAGAATGGGCTTTGCGCGCAGGATTCGGGCGGATTTGCCTTGGCTTCCGTACAAGGCGGCACCTTGCCTTACCGTTACCACTGGACTGTAAACGGAGAAGAATCCGCCGAGGAAGATTCGCTGCTTTCGCAACTCGAAAACGCTACCGTAGAACTGAGTGTAGTTGACCATAGGGGCTGCACCGCCTTTGCCTCTACCACCATTACCGCACCTAAGACTTTGAAATTGGAATATACCGCCATAGATCCGTCTTACTCAGGCAGTTATTGGAACAAACCAGTATCCGATGCCCTCGACGGCAGTATAGAACTCTTTGCGCAAGGCGGTACGCAACCTTACCGTTTCTTTTGGAATGAAGTTGAAGAAGGCAGCCGAAAAGAGGGCTTAGACAGCGGCACATACCGTATCAGCATACAGGATGCCAACCATTGCCGGCTCGATACAAATATCCGTTTGGAGCGCACCCCCAACCTGCTTAGCCGGCTCGACGTATTGCAAAATCCCCTTTGCGCCGACTCGCTCACAGGGGCGTTCAGTCTGTGGTTGCAAGGCGGTGTTAAGCCTTATACCTTCGATTGGTATAAAGACGGAAAATGGATCAGTAATGATTCGGTGTACCTGCACAGTGGCATGGGGGCGGGAGTTTACAAGCTTATCCTGCGCGATGCCAACGGTACAATAAGCCAAGACAGCCTTGTAATCAGCGAACCGGAAAGAATCTCGGTATCGGCTCAGATACACGATGCCAGCGCATGGACTATAGCCAACGGTAGTATTCACGTGGAGGTGAGCGGCGGAATTGCCCCCTATGAGCTTTTATGGAGCAACGGAAGCCACCAGAACGATTTGCATAATCTCAAACGGGGCTCTTATACGCTGAATCTATACGATGCCAATCATTGCCCGGCTCAAAACAGCTATTGGGTGGGCAGCCCCGATTCACTCTTCATCTCGTCTTTGGCTATACAAAACTGCCGAGCCGAACAAAACGACGGTTCAATCAAACTCAGCATACAGGGAGGATTAGCCCCCTATCGTTACCACTGGAAAGATGCCGTCGGCGCGATTATCCACACCGATTCGGGTTCTGAAAAACGGACGGAACTGAACTCCCTCAGGGCTGGTTCCTACCATTTTTACCTTATGGATTCGGGCGGAGCGGAAATAGAGCGGCTGTTTGAAATCACCACGCTACTCAAATTAGAAGCCGCTCTTTTGCTCGAAAACCCGATACATTGCTACGGAGAACGAACCGCCACCATACAGGCGTGGATTCGGGGCGGTAAGGAGCCATACAACTGCACTTGGTATGCTATTTCCGACAGTCAACAAACCCATATTCTCCCAAATGACGACCCTACCCGCTTGGAAAACCTGCCGGCAGGCACCTACCGTTTGCGTGTACAAGATGCTGACGGAGACACTTGTTCAGTGCAACTTACCGTAGGTCAAGCCCCTGCCCTCAATCTCCTTGCCGACCTCTACCCTGCCGACAATTTAGATACGCTCGACGGCTATTTTATACTAAGACCGCAAGGGGGACGCCCTCCCTATACCTATCGGTGGAGCAACGGAAACAGATCTTCGATACAATATTTCTCGCGTAATGAAACCTACGCTGCCACCGTTACGGATGCCGAGGGCTGCTCCGCCCATATCAACTTGGATTCGGTTATCTCGCAGAAGCTGAAAATCAGTTTACACCAAACTTCCGATATATTGTGCTTCGGAGAAAAGTCGGGGGCTTTACGGGTAGATATTACCAATGGGAAACCGCCTTTCAGCATACGATGGTCAAACGGAGCCACGAGTCAAGAGAACGAAAATCTTTCTGCCGGTTTATACACCGTATGGGTAAGGGATGCCTATGGCAAAAGCGATTCGGGCAGTTTCCTTATCCGCCAGCCGGAAGAACTGACAAACAGGATTATTGTTGAAACACCTTCTTGCAAGGGCTTCTCAGACGGAAGTATAAGCGTGTCGGGCACAGGGGGTAACGGTTCCTATACCTATGCATGGAACACCGGCGATTACACTTCAAGCATTTCGCATCTTTTGCAAGGAACATATATTGTTCGGACATCGGATCGCCTGCAATGCACCCGTACCGATACCATCGTGCTGCGCGAACCTGAAAAATTGCTGTGTGAACTGCGCATCGACTCTATCTTCTGCCCCGACGAACAAGGGCGTATCGAATGTTTTGCCCAAGGCGGCACGGCTCCGTACAGTTATCGTTGGTACTTGCAACATCCAAGAAAGACGGAGGTAATCAAAAGCGGCAACGAAGCCTTGATAGACCCTGCCGAAGCCGGTTGGTACAACCTGTACCTTACCGACAGCAAGCGTTGCGTGTTCGATACCGGTATATTCCTTGCCAATCCCACACCGCCATCCTACCAACTTGAGAATGAACGCAGCCTTTGCATCGGACAGACCTTAAGCCTTAAACCCGAGGATTGCGATACGGCTTCAAACCTGCAATTCCTTTGGTTCTATCCCGACGGAAGCGCTTCCGGAAACTTTGAAATTCAGACCGATATGACTGGTTTGCACAAACTTATCATAATCCAGAACCTCCGCTGTCTTTACCGCGACAGTGTGAATGTAACGGCTTTTGACGACAGCATTCATGCCGAATTTTGGGTAAGCAGCCAGATTACCGCCCGCCAAAGCTGCCTGTTGGTAAACCTTTCCGAGTATTTTCCCGACAGTATCGCTTGGCACGTTCCCCAAAACGTGAACATACTCAGTCAAGACGGCAACTATCTGGAAATTCAGTTCCCGACCGCCGGCACTTATACCGTAGGCATGACTTCTTTCAAAGGCTCCTGTTCGGAATCTACTTTCCGTCAAGTGGAAGTATTTGATGAACGGCAACTCTTTGCCGACAATTCTTCCCGAACACGCCTCCGTTGGCATATCGCCCCCAACCCGACCCTTAACAATTGCCGGCTGTATGGGGAAAGCGACCGCAATCTGTTGGTTCGATACCGTCTTGTAAGAGCCTCTACAGGACATATTGTCGACTACGGAACTTTCTCCGTAGAAAAAGGTGATAAAATCGACAAGAGCCTATTCAAAGGACAGGAAGCGGCAGGTATGTATATCCTGCTCTTGGAATACGGCAACGAAAAACAGAGTTTCAAAATCGTTAAACTTTAATGCTACATATTATGAAAAAGCACGCCATTTTTGCTAAACTGCTCCGTTTGCTGTTTCTGCTGCCCGCCGTACCGGCGGGCAGCCTCTTCGGGCAGACCGTTTCTCCCGTAAGCTCGCAAACCTTTCTGCAATCGCCTTATCATTACAACATCAACAATTGGTCGCGTATGACAGGCAACCGGCTGCAATTACGGCTGCGACTGCTCGACACCCGCGTAGAACAGGCATCTTTATTGCTTAGGATGCGTATGGTCTGCGAAAGCCTTTCTTTAGAAAATCCGGCACCCATACCTATTCCGTTTTCGTTATCAGGAGGAGAAGAATTACTGTTGGATGCCGATGCTCTAAGCACGTATTTTCTACCCTCCAACCTCTCTTACGGCGGCAACGGAAAACAAGCCTTCCTGCAATCGGGAGGTATGCTGCCCGATGGTGTTTACCGACTGTATTTCGAGGTATATGAAGCCAAGTCGGGCAACAAGGTTTCCATTCAGGAAAGCCCTGCCATCTTTAAGTTGGTGGCGGGAGAACCGCCGCTTATCAATACGCCTGTCTACGGCAGCACGCAATATTACGGCAAACAGACCTCCATACGTTTTCAATGGACACCCCGGCATCTGCACGTGGCAGGCTTCTTTCTTACCGAATACACTTTTGAACTTGCGGAAATTCCGCAAGGAGCCGAAAGCTGGAAAGAATATTTCCATACCCTGCCCTTGATTCTACGCACCACCACTTCGCAAACCTTTTTCGACTACGGGCAGGAATACACCCAGCTTATTCCCGGAAAACGCTATGCGTTTCGGGTGCACGCCAAGTGTTCCAATGCCGAAAACGAACAGCTTTACATCAAGAACGACGGATACAGCGAAGTATTTCTGCTCTACTACGAAGAAGACTGCCCTGTCGTGCCCCAACTGCGCATTACCAACATACGCGCCACTACCGCCACTATTGAATGGAGTGAACCGGTAGAAGCCAATTCCTATACCCTGCTATACCGAAAAAACGGCAAACCCGATGCCCGCTGGTTCAAATTTCAAGAAGAATTGCCTGCCGGAACGAGTATGCTCAAACTTACCGATCTTACTCCCGCCACCGGCTACGAATGTAAACTGAGCGTGCAATGCGACTATTCTCATAGTGAGAACGATGCCGTTTACCGCTTTACCACCTTGGCAAGCGACAATGCCGGGCTAAAATGCGGAAAGCACGAAAGCGCGCAAGGTGAAACCAAAGACCAGACGCCCCTTAAAAAGCTGATGCGCTTTGATCAGGTACGCAATTCCAACGGCTTTATTTTTGAAATAGAAGAAGCCGAGGGACAAGACGGAATTTTTAGCGGAAGCGGCTATACCCATATCCCGCTGCTAGCAAACACAGGAGTAAAGGTTAAGTTCAAGAATATTTTCGTAAACAAAGATTACGAACTTGTTTCAGGAACATTTACTGCCGAAAGCGACAAAAAGGGGCTGTAATGCCGTCTTTGAGTTTTTGCAAGGCACGGCACTGTTTTTTATGAACCGGCGCACGCAACCGCTGCAAACTGCGGCAGGCATAACGCATATAGTCTTGCCAGAATGCCCGCGTGAGTACCCAGCTTGCCAAAAGCAGGAAGAATCCGCCCCACGCCCAAGCCACGCCAATGCCTATGCAAGCCACGCAGACCCAATACGCGATGATGTACAGCAGATAGAACAATCCCGTACATATCAATTGCGTAATGACAAAATCGAAACTGGATTGCAACATCTTGTTTTTTATGCGCGTGGCTATGGCGGCGGACTTACGCCTGCCTATGAGTATGGGTAAGCCTGTAAAACAGATGCCGTAAATAGCCAATGGCAAACCTACCGCCAAAGCGATTATACGCAAGAACGCCTCAAGAAAGCCCATCGGGTTTTCAATATCTTCCGATTTTATGCGCAAAGTTGCCAATGCCTTGCGGTAATCTTCCGTTTTCTGTCTCAACGTTTTTATCGGCTCCGCATCAAAACTGCCGTTGTCTTGATTCGCCATAGCTTGCAGACGCTCGGCAAAAATACGGTCAGCCTGCCACTGGTGTGGAAAATATGCCTTGCGCAAGCCCTCTTCCTTGCAGATGCAGGGGCGAACCACCTCGCGCAAGAAATCATAGGTCGGATAATGTTCCGTATCGGGAATATCCAGCATCAAGGAACGTATCGCAAGCTGTATTTCCTGAGCCAGCAAAGTCATCGCCTTGGGCGGGTTTTCCTTATACAGCGCATAATACGGACTAAGGCGGATAGGTTCTCCAAAACGCACGCACAACTTGGCACGCTTGGCAAAATAATCCGAATAATGGTTGCCCACCGGCACAATCACCATATCTTCGGGATAGCCGTTGCGTTCTGCGGCTTCAAAGGCAATACGCGCAAAGCCTTTCTTTACCTGCCCCAAATAATGTCCTTCCTGATGCCTGCCTTCGGGAAAAAGCGTTACAGGAAAACCCAAACCCACCAATTTTGCCGATTCGTCGAAAATAGCCGTGTTCTCGCCTAAATTTTCCCGACCGTCACGTTGGCGGTAAATCGGCATAATCTTGCAAAAATTAAGGATTTTCGCCGCTATGTTTTTTCTGAACACATCTGCCCTTGCCAAAAACACCACTGTGTAGCGTAATGGCATAGTGAACACTATCGCCAAGGCATCCAACAAACCGTTCTGATGATTGCTCACCATCATAAAAGGCGTGCCAGCAGCAGGCAGGTTCTTTTTTCCAAAAACGTAAACCCGCTTGTAATAAGCGTGGCAAAAAATCAGACTCAACCACTTGCGGAGAAAAAAATACCCAAAAGGCTTTTTCTCTACTATCTTGAAATATATCATGGCTACGGCTTCTATCGTGACACAATACCTGCAAATTTACAGCCTTGCCGCGAAAAATAGGAAAAGCATTTGTTTTTTTTTCAAAAGAACTTATATTTGCAACGCTTTTCTAAAGAATCGCAACTAGGAAGCCAAGGGTTTCCACATTAAATTCCCTTTAATTTTTTCTATGCTGAACATTCTTGAACTCAATGCCATGGACGACGCTCGTTTGCGTCAACTGGCGGAAGAATTTGCCGTAAAACGTTACGAAAAACTCAGCCGGCAAGATTTGATTTACCGTATTCTCGACGCTCAGGCATTACAACAGGTCGCTGCCCGGGCTAAAGCGGAAGTATCCGGAACAAACGCAAACGCACAAGAAAGCGCGGTAGAGAATCCTACCGAAGAACCTATAAAACGTAAACGGGGCCGTCCCCGCCTGCATCCTGAAAAATCTGCGGAAACGATTACCGCCACGCTCAATGCCGATGACACACCGGCTCCTAAGAAAAGGGGGCGTCCCAAGAAAATACGCGAGGAAGAAGAAACGCCTCAAGCCCAAGTTCAACCCATCGCAGGAGAAATCGCGCCGGCGGCAGAACCAATCGCACCCGCCGCACCGGCAAGCGCGCCGATTCAACGCTACGCCGCCCGCGCTCCATACAACAACCGGTATGGCAACAATTACAACAGCCGCTACAACAATAACGGTTACAACAACGCATACGGCAGCCGCTACGACCGCAATACCGTGCAGCCTCCCGTACTCAAGAACCGTCAGGAAAGCCCCGCTGCCTACGATGAATTTCAAGATACCCGCTATCAGGCTCCGCAAGCCGAAGCCGTTCCCGAACCGGCAGCAGTGGAACTCAATTCCAAAGAAATAGAAAACGACCGCCTCAACCGCATTGACGAAGAACAGATGTACAAGGCGTTGCAGACCAATAAACCGAATGTGGCAAGCAAGGCTGCACCGGATATGCCCGCCTATAACTTTGAAGATTTCGTTACCTACGAAGGCGTATTGGAAACCATGCCCGACGGCTTCGGCTTTTTGAGGTCTTCCGATTACAACTACCTCAGCTCGCCCGACGATGTGTACGTATCTCCTCAACAGATCCGTATTCTCGGACTCAAGACCGGCGATACGGTGCAATGTACGGTACGCCCGCCCCGCGAAGGCGAAAAATACTTTCCTTTGGGAAAAATCCTTTCGGTAAACGGCTGCACCCCCGAAGAAATCCGCGACCGCGTGGCTTTCGACTACCTTACCCCGCTTTTCCCCAATCAAAAGTTCAAGCTTACCGATGCGCCCGAAAACTCCATGTCGATGCGGCTTATGGATATGTTCACGCCTATCGGCAAAGGGCAGCGCGGACTTATCGTAGCTCCGCCCAAAACCGGTAAGACGGTATTGCTCAAACAGCTTGCCAACGCAATTGCGCACAATCATCCCGAAGTATATATCATCGTGCTTCTTATCGACGAACGACCCGAAGAAGTTACCGATATGCAGCGCAGTGTCAAGGCGGAAGTTATCGCCTCCACCTTTGACGAACCGGCGGAACGCCATGTAAAGATTGCCAATATCGTACTTGAAAAAGCCAAACGATTGGTGGAATGTAAACACGATGTGCTTATCGTGCTCGACTCCATTACCCGCTTGGCGCGTGCCTACAATACCGTAAGCCCCGCTTCGGGCAAGGTGCTCTCCGGCGGTGTGGAAGCAAACGCCCTGCAAAAGCCCAAACGCTTTTTCGGTGCGGCACGTAAGATAGAAAACGGCGGCTCGCTCACCATTATCGCCACCGCCCTTACCGAAACCAACTCGCGTATGGACGAAGTGATCTTTGAAGAATTCAAGGGTACAGGCAATATGGAAATACAGCTCGACCGCAAGATTTCAAACCGCCGCATCTTCCCGGCTATCGACATCGTGGCATCCAGCACCCGCCGCGACGATTTGTTGCAAGACAAAGACATCCGCCAAAAAGTTTGGATTTTACGCAACCACTTTGCCGATATGACTCCGGTGGAAACTATGGAATTCCTCAACACCCGATTGCCGCAGACCACCGACAACGAAGAGTTCTTGGCATCGATGAACAGTTAGTCATGCTGTTTTTTCCTCCTGCAAAAATCAATATCGGGCTCCGGATTTTGCGTAAGCGACCTGATGCTTACCACGATCTGGAGCTTTCCTTTTTTGCCGTTCCGGAGCTTTGCGATGTGCTGGAAATAACGCCCGCACCAAAAGATGAATTTCTTTGCGAAGGCTTGCCCATAGCGGGATATGCCGATAACAATCTCGTTTTGAAGGCACGGAACCTCATCGACTGTAAACTGCCTTTCAAACGACCTGCCTGCCGTATTCATCTGCTTAAGAAAATCCCGATGGGTTCGGGATTGGGCGGAGGTTCTTCCGATGCCACCTACACCCTCTTGGGTATGAACCGTGTCTTGAATTTGGGATTTTCGCAAACCGACTTGTTCCAAATGGCAAGTTCCTTAGGTTCCGACTGCGCTTTTTTTACCCAAAAGCACGCCTGCATAGGCTACGGAAAAGGCGATGAATTGCAGGAATTGCAAACCGGACACAAGCAAACTTTTAAGCTCGTAATCGTCGTTCCCGATTTTGCCGTCTCTACAGCGGAGGCATACCGAAACGCACAGCCCGCAGAGGGAAGACACACCTTGGCGGAATATTTGTCCGCCCCCGTTCAGACTTGGAAAGACCATATCGAAAACGATTTTGAAAAAACGCTCGCTCCACTTTATCCGCAAATCGGGCAAATCAAGGAAAAACTATATGCAAAAGGAGCCGTCTATGCTTCTTTGAGCGGAAGCGGAAGTGCGGTTTTTGCAATTTTTAAGGAACAAGACAAGCCCTTGATTAACCAATTTCCCTCGTCTTACTTTATTCATCAAAGCAATATTGCAATTCTTTGATGCCGGCAAGGATATTGCCTCCGTTCCGTTTTTCAAGTTCTAAATGCCCGTTATCATCCACATTCCGGATGCAGGCTTCCATTCTGTTCCCGAGATAAACAAAATTTCGCCATTGGTCCTTAAACAAAAGGCTTTCTAAATACTCTGCCTTTATGTTCTGCAAGATGCCGTCTTTATATTCCCTGCGGAACTCTCCGTATGCGGCGTGTATGCTCTCCGCCAATTTTTCTATCTCTACCTGTAAATCGCGCCTCTTTCCGTCTATCTGAAACAAAGAAACCGGACGCGGCAAACCGGGCGGAAAAACCGCTTGGTTCACATTAAGACCTATGCCGAAACAAACTCTTTTCACCTTGCCCGAAACAACGGTGTTTTCCAACAGCAGACCCGCGGCTTTCTTATTTTTCCAATAAAGGTCGTTGGGCCATTTGAGAAAAAAATCCTCCCCTTGGGAGCGGGCATAACGCAACACCCCCACACTCAGTGCCATATCAAGAAAAAACAGATGCTCCGCCGATAAGAACACAGGGTCGAATACAAAGGTGGCGGCAATATTTGTGTTTTCGCCGCAGAACCAAGCGTTTCCCCTCTGCCCCCTGCCCTGCCGCTGACAAAAGGTATAGACCGTTTCCATACAGGTTTCATCGGGCAAAGGCGCAAGATTCTTAGCTATATCCTGCGTAGACGTTTCCGTTTGAGAACAATACCGTAGGCTTCTCAAGACTATCCCGATTTTTTGCTCAGCATCGGCACAAAAGTAAAGTCGCCGTGTTCGCTCGTTTCCATATCGGTTTCGGAGGTACGGACCACCTTGGTCATAACTTGTTTGGGAAAACCTAAAGGTATCACCATAATGCCCCCTATCGCCAACTGGGAAAACAGCTCTTTGGGAAAATCCGCCGCACCGCAGGTTACCAAAATGCGGTCAAAGGGCGCAAACTGCGGCAATCCCTTGTAGCCGTCGCCGTAATAACAATGAATCCGGCTCTTAAAGGAATCAAAAAGAGCCTTAGTCTTGACATATAGGTTACGTTGGCGTTCTATCGTATAAACCTCGGCTCCCATTTTATCTAAAACCATAGACTGGTAGCCCGAACCCGTACCTACTTCCAATATTCTCGCATCCGGAAAAACCTCTAAGAGCGCGCTTTGGCTCGCTACGGTGAGCGGGCGCGAAATAGTTTGCCCATCCCCTATCGGAATGGCTATATCCTGATACGCACGCGCATCGAAAACCGAATCTAAAAAACAATGGCGCGGCACCGCTCCGATAGCATCTAAGACCGCAGAGTTATCAATGCCTTTCTTACGCAACTCATCTACCATGCGTTGCCGCATTCCCTGATGCCGAAATGTATCCTGTTGTTTCATCATTTTCCAACTCCATAAAACACCACACGCACCGTCCGTCCCAAAATCCGTATGTCTTCCCGCAAGGAAAGCCGTTGCAGGTAATCCATATCGCACGCAAGCCGCACCACCATCTGCCGTACATCCTCGGCATATCCGAAAGTAGTGATACCCAACGAACTGATGCCGGGTTTTATGGCGAACAAGAGCGGATAATACGGTGCCTGTTCCTCTATTTTTCCAATAAAATAATCGCGTTCAGGTCGATAGCCCACCACCGACATATCTCCTCTTAAGGCATTGTACAGTTGCGGCAGTTCGTCTAAACGGAACTTGCGCATGATATTGCCCCAAGGGGTTATCCGGCTGTCTCCGGCAAACGACAATTGAGGCACGGAATCTTCTGCTCCCACGCGCATAGAGCGAAATTTATAAATACGGAAAGCTCTGCCGGCTTTTCCGATACGCTCCTGACTGTAAAAGACCGGACCTTTGGAACTGGCTTTGACTAAAACGGCGCACAGCAAAAACAAGGGGGAACACAGCAGCATGCCTAAAACACAAGCCACCATATCAAAGGCACGTTTTACTATCCTCTGAGCTAAGGGCAACTGCCGGAACGAAAAGCAGGCAAATTCAATGCCCTCCACCTGTTCAAAACAATATTCGGGCAGATTCCAAAAGCGGGCTTGCGCACAGGAAATACCCACCTTGTACTGGGAACAGGAAGAAAGAACTTTGAAAAAACGGGGCAGTTGCGCACATTGCGCTTCGTCAGGCAATCCATATACCATACCGTTGCCGCCGTTTTCGTTCATAGCCCCAAGACAGTCTTTCCATGTTTCGGCATAAAAGACCTCCCTGCCACGCGCCTGCATGCGGTAAAAGAAATCAAGCGCGGCTTGCGATTTTCCCCATATCCAAATCCTCTCGTTCATATCACAACAATATGCGCTTTATCTCAAACAAAACCTCCTGCACCTGTCCGCTTTCAGCAAAATTGAGACTACCCTGCCTGCCACATTCAAAAGCTTGCGTAAAGCCCTGCAAATCGTGCGTCAAGAAAACCTCATCCATGCGTTCCCTGCGTTCCACCGCTATTTTTTTACGGTCAGAAAAACGGCGGGCATACTGCCATTCTATCTCAAAGCCGATAAAATCCAAATCCACAATGGTCTGCGAGTTGATGCACCGCATTTTGCCTTTTGGCGCAGGCAATACATTGCTTAGCCAAAACTCCGCCAACATACCCGAAAAAAACTCAATTTCCATTTGAGCCGAAAAGCCCCCGTCGTCTTCTTTTCCCACCTTTCGCGCCCTTACCGTCTTTACTTCCGAGCCTTCTAACGAAAGCACACGGTCTATATACGGAAACAAGTCGCGTTCCAAAGCATATTCCAAACCCGGAGAATCAGGCACGGAAATATCCACCCTCAACATACGCAGCTGTTGCAGATAGGGCAATGCCGCCAACCAGACCGGATGCTTGCGCCCGGCGTGCGCCACTTGGGTACACACCCGCGCCTCTTCCGCCAAAGCCGCCAGTTTGCGCACTTCAGCCCCTGCCGTACTCAACGGCCAGTCGCTCCAAACCGATTTACCCTGCCGCAACAAAGACGATATATAATCGAACCTCTGTTCGGGTTTGCCGCCCACCACCACCAAATCGGCTTCGTGAGCCAACTGTTGCGGAGAATCATAGACTCTCGGCAAAACCTCCGTCGTGCCTATATCGTCGTTGTTCAAGGCTCCCGACTCGGAGGTAAGGCAATAGCCCACCCACTCCGAACCCGGAATACAGGCAAGGCTTTGCGCATAGCGGCGCAACTCGTAATCGGCTGCAAAAAGGGCTATTTTCATCGTCAGGTGGCAAAAATAGACTATAAAGAAAATCCTTTCACAGCTTTCCCCGTCTTCTTTTCAACGGAACTCTGTGTATAAAGCCTCTTGCAAAATTGTTGGCAGGCTCATTTAGTTTTTATACTTTTGCCTTCAGAAAACCTTAAAAACTCAAAAAAATGGCTTACAAAATTTCTGACAGCTGCGTAGCTTGCGGGTCTTGCATCGACGAATGCCCTATGGAAGCTATTAGCGCCGGTGACATCTACACCATAGATCCGGACAAGTGCACCGAATGTGGCACCTGCGCCGGTGTCTGCCCCCAAGAAGCTATCTCTTTAGCATAGTTTTTGCGCGCATGCAGACAAAAAGGCGGTCGGCTTAATGCTTGACCGCCTTTTTTTTGTAAATTTGCCCCTCGCGGTTTATCCGCCGATAAAACATCCGCCATGAAATCGGATAAATTACTGCAAGAACTGCAAATGCTCAATTGCGTCAAGGTGCTGGAACGGGGCGAAACCCTGCTCTATCCCACCGACACCATTTGGGGATTGGGCTGCGACGCCACCAACAAGGAGGCTGTTTCTAAGGTTTACCGCATCAAGGGCAGAAGCGAAGACAAAAGCTTTATCATTTTGGTATCTTCGATGGATATGCTAAAGCAGTACGTAGAAGAACTGCCTCCTATGGCCTGCGACCTGATAGATGCCATGAACGAAACGCCGCTCACCATCATCTATCCCAAGAGCGCGAACCTGCCCGACAATGTTACGGCCGAAGACGGAAGCATAGCCATCCGCTTGGTAAACAATATATTTTGCGCAGACTTAATCAGCCGTTTCGGAAAACCGATTGTTTCTACTTCGGCAAACCTTTCCGGCGAACCCTCCCCTCTTTGTCTGGCGGATATTTCGCCGCAATTGATTTCTTCGGTAGACCATATCGCTATTGTAGAAGACTCCTCCGCCCGAAAGCTGCAACCCTCGCGCATTATCCGGTTAGAAAAGAGCGGAATGTTCAGTATCATACGCGATTAGCATTACACGATTCAAAACCAGACCCGTGAGAAGCACAATACTCAAAACAGCCTTTGTTCTGACTTTCGCCTTGGTGGCATTGCGTCCGCTTTACGCCATCGGTTTCCGCGGATCGAAAGTTCCCAACACGCCGCTGTACGACAGCCGTCTTTTTCATTTCGGTTTTTCGTTGGGGATGAACCTGATGAATTTTTCCCTAAAATCAGACGATAACTTAGGTTTTGAGGGCGACACACTTTTGGGGATGAGGCATGGATTCCTGCCCGGTTTCTCAGTGGGTGTGGTTACCGACCTGCGTATGGGCAAGTATTTCAACCTGCGCTTTATTCCCACTTTCAGTATGGGGCAGCGTTCAATAACCTACAAAACCCACCTGCCCGACCAAGATATCCGTAATGTAAACAAGCACATAGAGAGTATTATGGTGTTGCTTCCCTTGGAAGTAAAATGGAAAGCGGCACGTATGGTCAACAACCGTCCCTATGTAACGGCAGGCTTTCAGTACACGCTCGATATGGCTTCGCGCAAGAACAAGAAAAAGAATGCCGAAGACGATGAAAGAAATGCCTATAAGATGAAATTAGGCAGGCACGATGTGGGTGTTACCGTAGGGGCTGGCTGGGATTTCTTTCTGCCCTACAACAACAAACTGGCACTTGAAATAAAACTCTATTTCGGACTGTTAGACCTTTTGGTTCCCGAACACAACATCTATACCGACCGCATCAACAGCCTTACCAGCCGTATGCTGCAAATCAACTTTACGTTTGAATAGCCATGCCGCAAACGCTTTCGCTAAACTTCCAGCCCGAAGAATGGGGCAACAGCACCTTGCTCTATACCCGGACGGCAGCGGCATTGAAAGTTCCTGCAAAAAAAATATCCTATATCCATATCCAGAAGCTTTCGCTGGATGCCAGAGGGCGCATACCCTGCTACCGCGCTATGGTAGAGGTATATGTGCTTCCCGAAAAATACACTTCCGAACCGCTCCAAGGCATTCCCTCAGCACCGATAGCGAAACACGCCCCCACAGTATTGATTGTCGGTATGGGACCCGCCGGATTGTTCGCCGCCCTCACCTTGGCTTCTGCCGGAATCAAACCGATAATCTTTGAAAGGGGCAAGCCTGTGCGGGAGCGCAAACGCGATGTGGCGGCACTCGGCAGAGAAAGTCTGTTGAATCCCGAATCAAACTACAGTTTCGGTGAGGGCGGCGCGGGCTGCTTTTCGGATGGCAAACTCTATACCCGCTCCAACAAACGGGGCGACATACATCGGGTCTTGCGCACCTTTGTGCATTACGGAGCGAAAGAAGAAATCCTCTATCAGGCTCACCCGCATTTAGGCAGCGACAAGATGCCCGCCATGATAGAAAAGATGCGCGAAAGCCTATTGCAAGCCGGGGCAGAAATACATTTCAACACCTGCATTACCCAAATTCATACCGATTCCAAAGGGCGTTTTGCCGCCCTAAGCGACCAAAACGGTAAAGAATACAAGGGCAACGCATTGATTTTGGCTTGCGGAAACTCCGCCTCAGACCTTTACCGCTATCTGCACCAAAAAGGAATCGCCTTGCAGGAAAAGCCTTTTGCTATGGGCGTGCGCATTGAACATCCGCAAGATACCGTTAACGCTATGCAATACAAGGGGGCGGAAAAACGCTATGATTTGCCGCCTGCCGAATATTCCTTTGCCGAACAATCGGGTAATATCGGCGTTTTTTCTTTCTGTATGTGCCCCGGAGGGGTGGTGGTTCCTGCAAGCACAGACAACAACACTTTGGTGGTAAACGGAATGTCGGACTCGGGGAGGCGTTCTCCTTGGGCAAATGCGGGCTGGGTTGCGAGCGTGAGCCGCGAGATTTTAGAGGCAAACGGCATCCGCCTGCCTCAACACCCCTTGGCTCTTTTGGACTTCCAACAGCAGACCGAAAGCCGTTTTTTTACACCCGGCAAGGGATTTGCCGCTCCGGCTCAACGGCTCACCGATTTTCTAAAGCACAAGAACTCCGCCAGCCTGCCCCGCTCCTCTTATTCTCCCGGTATTTTTGCCGCCGATATGCACCAATATCTGCCCGCCTATATCGCCCAAGCCTTGCGCGATGTATTAGGCAAGGTAACACAAAAAAAGCCGGCTTTCCTTACCGAACAGGCTATCCTGCTGGGTTTGGAATCGCGAACTTCCTCGCCTGTGCGTATCTTGCGCAATCCCGAAACGCTGGAACACCCGCAGATGCCGGGCTTATACCCTTGCGGAGAAGGCGCCGGGTACGCGGGAGGCATTACTTCCTCCGCCATAGACGGCATCAACTGTGCCGAAAAAATATTGCAGAACGCAGCTATAATTGCAAAAAATCAAAATAAGCATGAGCCAACAGGATTCTGAACTTTACCGATACATTTTTGCCAAAGACGCCCTTAAACAAGGCATCCATGCAAATACCCAACAAGCTTTTGACCTGCTCAGAAACGAATGTAAAAGGGTTTTTGACTGCCTGAAGGAAACCAAGGAGCAAGATTTCGCCACCTCGCCGATTAAGCTTGACTACATCGAAAAAAGCGAGACGGAATTTTCTATCGCCTTTTCGAGCGACGTGCTTTTATTCAGCCTGCACTCCAATGTGTTTGAATTTTCCCGCACGCATCCGCTTATGCAGAACAATCCTTATATAAGGGAAGACCGGGAACGTTCCTATTGCGGAGTGATCCATATCTACAATTTCTTGGCAGACTCGCTACGCTACGGACGGGAAAACGACTTGGGATACCTTATCGGCAGGCTTTTTGTCAACAAAGAGAACCATTACTTTATAGAAGGCAAGCAGGAATTAGGCGGATTCCACACTCAATTCGGGCGTGCGGTATTCAATCAGGAGGCTGCCGTCTTATTGTTGCGCAACGCCATGGATTATTGCGCCCACTTTGATTTGCTCACCCCGCCCTACGATGAGATAAAAGACGTTACGGTAGGCGATTTGTTAGACGAACTCGCCCATAAAAAGATGACAACCGGCAAAAGGCTCGGCTTTCAGTTCAAAGCCGACCGCACCGAATAAAACCTCGATAAAATATAGTAACTTAGCCCTATGAAAGGTATAATTTTGGCAGGAGGCGCCGGAACGCGCCTGCACCCGCTCACCTTGGCCATGAGCAAACAGATGATGCCCGTTTACGATAAGCCGATGATTTATTATCCGCTTTCAACCCTGATGCTGTCGGGCATCAACGAGATTTTGATTATCTCTACCCCTCAAGACTTGCCCAATTTTGAACGGCTTTTAGGCGACGGAAGCCGCATTGGCTGCCGTTTTTCCTATAAGGTACAGGAAGTGCCCAACGGTTTGGCGCAGGCTTTTGTATTGGGCGAGGAATTTATAGGCAACGACAAGGTGGCTCTTGTATTGGGCGACAATATCTTTTACGGAACCAGCATGCAGGCTTTGCTGCAATCCAACACCGACCCTGAGGGCGGTGTGGTATTTGCCTATCACGTGTCGGATCCGGAACGTTACGGCGTGGTGGAATTTGACCAAAATATGCGCGCCATCTCGATTGAGGAAAAACCGGCAAAGCCCAAATCGCATTATGCCGTGCCGGGGCTATACTACTACGACAATTCGGTGGTGGAAGTAGCCAAGAACCTCAAGCCCAGCGCGCGGGGCGAATACGAAATTACCGATGTGAACCGCTACTATCTGGAAAGGGGCAAACTTAAGGTAGGGCTGTTAGGCAGGGGCACGGCATGGTTAGATACCGGCACTTTCGACTCGCTTTTGCAGGCAAGCCAGTTTGTGGGTACTATCGAACAGCGGCAAGGGCTTAAAATCGGCTGCATCGAAGAGGTAGCCTTCCGCATGGGCTTTATCAACGCAGACCAACTGCGCCAAGCCGCCGAACCGCTTATGAAAAGCGGCTACGGACAGTATTTGGTAGGCCTGCTGGAAAAGTAGCTACGCGGCGATAGACTGGATTTTAATTAACTTTGCTTTGCAAACATTGAAAGTTTTATGCGAACAAAACAGGAATACATTGAAATTATTGACTGGTATTCACCGATTTTGCGACAAAAATTCGGCATTCGGTCTTTATGTATATTCGGTTCTGTAGCGCGTAACGAACAGAAAACTGACAGTGATATAGATATTTGCGTGGATATGGAGGCAAAAATGTTTTGGTAGTCCAGTTAAAACGCTTTTTGGAATCCATCTTGGGAGCAACTGTTGATGTTGTACGCTTTCGCAAAAACCTTAACCCTTTTTTGAAATCCGAAATCGAACGCGATGGAGTCTATATCATACAATAAGACTATAATCAAAGGAATACTTCTTCAGATTCAAACCGCACTTCAACAAATACAGGCGTGGAATACGGATATTTTGTCTTCCAATGACTAATCCTTAATTAACGCGCTCTGACATCCCACGCCACTTAGCGCAGTTGAAAGCCAATTGTGCTTCAGATTCCTTTATTTGCCGCTTAAATTCTTCGTAATCAGAAACCTGCGGTATACGAAATGGATATATCTTGATTTCAGCATTATCCTCATCTCCATAACCGGATAATGAATATGTTAATTCTTCATTACACGAACTCCTATCAGCAGGATGAATAAAAACGCCATATTTACCTCTCAAACGGTACATATAGGCTATAAGTTGATGTATATCATTTCTATCTTCCACTGTTGGTTTATATTTTGCATCAATAATGATTCCTAAAGGTTCTTTATCATAATAATCAGGATAACGGAGCAACTTGCCTCCCTTTGCCAAATATATCCGTCCTATGCCGCTTCTATTTTGTGGATGCCTAAAACCGTGTTCTGCAAGCAGGATTGCAAGATATTCTTCCCACAAATACGACACATCAATAAGAATCCCATAAATTTCGTTATCAGAATTGCCATATTTTACCTTTTCGTGTCGTAATATCTTCAAACATAACAATTGTAATGCATTATAGCGGGTAAAATACGGATGATTCCTTAATCTTTGGTTGTTTCGAATTGTCTTTTCTCTATCATTACGACAATAAGATGGGGTTACAGCAATAATTTGATTTACATTCGCCCGTATTTCCGCGTCTTTATCCAACAACGATTTTCCGATTTTTTGTGTACGGATATATTCAATAGTATGCCGAATCAATTCAGTCATAGCATTGTCTTGACTGAACTCTCGGGTTCGGTATGCAATCCGTCCGTTAAAGGGAATATTCTGCCTTATTTGCCTGTTTATATCAATATATCCTCGTACCCGAACATCATTATATTCTTTTCGTTGATATTCCCGATAGATACCTTGCTGCAATGCTTCATTCAAAAATTTAGGAAACAGATACAACAAAAAATCAAATGTTTGTTCTATTGATGTTCCGTGTGGCAAATTAACCATATTGCCTCCACATATCGCCTCAAGCATATAATGAAGAAAACAATCTTCCTCTCGTCCGGAGAAACGAGAACAGATTGACACATTCCGCCCTCCTATTCCGATAAATCCTACCACATTGGATGTCTGAATCTCCAAACGCGTACACTTCCCCTCTTTTTCTGTTTCTCTTAACGATACGATTGTCTGTTTATCCATATTATCCTTGCAGTCCACAAAAGAATGCGGATAGACAAGCAGACTTTCGCCATTTTCCCTTAATAACGTGGCTATATCGTAATTAGCTATATTCCGTAAGAAAAGATATGATTCAATATCTTTTTGGGGAACATCAAAAGACGTATTATCTTTCAGATTGATTGTCTTCATTTTCTTCAAAATACGCCTTTTTCAATCTTTCAAGTTTTTCCAACGAATCCGGCATACCACGCAAATATTCAAAAAGCACACCACACAAGTGTTTTTCCCAAAGATGTGCATAAGCCTCTATTTTGTTGGTTTGTTCTTGGTTCAAATAGTGTTCCAACTGACAAAAATAAGCTCCTCCGATATGGTATGCGGAACCAAGTCCTTCGATACATTCAATTTCAACATTCAAACGTTGCATCTTTTGCTGTATCTCAGTTTTCATACCACCAAACACATCAAGCATTTCTATATTTTCTTCCGCTTTAATCTCCTGCCATGCAAAGCGGCGGCGCATAGCGAAATCCATACTTTCCACTCCACGGTCAATATCGTTCATTGTTCCTATGATATAAACATTTTCGGGTACATAAAAACCTTTATAGAAAGGATCCGACTCATTCTGTATCAAATTCTGATATTGGGTTGTTACTCGCCCTTTCTCTCCGCGGTAACCAGGGTCTATGCTAAAAAACAACTCCCCAAATATTTTTGAAATTTCCCCACGATTGATTTCATCGATAATAAATACATATGGGTTCTGCTTTTCATCAACTTGAAGCGTACCCACTGGGGCTTCCTGTTGAGATGCAACATTCTCTGTTTTCTTCTCTGTTCTGTCTAATAAACCTTGAACCACTCCCCTGTACAAGGAGTAGTCCAAGGTATTACCAATAACGTCAATGAAATTCTGTCTTCGTTCATACCTAATATCATATATACCCAACGACACATAGTGATCATAAAGTTTTTTCAAATACTCGATTTGCGCATTTTGAAAGTCTTCTCCTTTCAAAAATTCTATTCTTGGGCTACCTTTAAATGATTCTATCCGCACTTGCAGTTTACGATGTTTCCGAAAGTCCGAATATAATTCAGCCTTTCCTGTCTCAACATCCTGCATTAAATTTTGATAAGCTTCTTCAAATGATTTACCATGATTCAGAGTAAAAGGAATCCGGTTCTGAGAAGATCCTAATGCTTTTTTACAAAACTCCTTAAATACTCCATCCTTTCTTTCAAAACCGATATTACCGTTTTTATCAGGCTTTGTCGGTCGTAATCCTTCCACAAAATCTGTATAATCGTATGAAGGATGAAATTGTACAAACCCCACTTTTGCCTCCATTGCTTTAGCTATCGCCTTGGCTAAATATGTTTTTCCCGTTCCAGGTGCGCCCGTCAGAATAAGATTTCTATTGGATTTCAATAACTGAATATATTTTTCGTATGAAGTTGTATTATCTTTTTCATCAAAAAGTCCAACAGATGTAAGCAAATCGGACACCTCCAATTCACGAGGAATATAGAACTTCAAATCCTTACTATACTTTTTAGGAAAACCAAGTAAAGATAAGAAGCGTTCATACTGAACCAATAGACTCCCATTCTCTCTTTCAGGCCTATATATTTTCTGTTTCCTATCTAATTGTTCATTTGTTTTCCTGCCATCCCCCTTATTCGCCTCATGCTTTTTCAATGTGTTATTTTTATAACCCACAAACATACTCGGCGCAAAATACAACTGATCATCGATTTTCTCAACAACAACCCACTTACCTAGAGAATACCTTTCCTGTGCCCATTTCCTCTCTTCTTTCTTTCTACTTTTTGCGTAAGCATAAAGTGTTTTTATGTTCTTTACAACATCTTCCCTACTTGTGATATAATCTGTGCGTAACATTATTTGTTGTTTTTTATCCAATCTTTTTACCTTAACATAGTCCAAACAAACCTAACTCTTATTCTTAGCCTACAGAAAAGGTTGGCGGTTTAGCAAAACGCAAAGATAAAATATATTTTTACAACTAAAAACGCTATTTATGCACCAAATATGGAATTTATATTATTATAATTTTCAATACATTAGCAAAACGTGTTGGCTTTTAATCATATAGCATTTCGCTTATTAAAAATCTGCCCGATTATAATAATATAAATTTTTACAAAAATTACCACCTTTCAAGACATTTGGTCTTGCAGTTTGAATAGTGCGTTTGAAATCGACAAAATGTACGAGATAGT
The DNA here is from genome assembly GCA_022510485.1 of Lentimicrobiaceae bacterium. Lineage (GTDB taxonomy): Bacteria > Bacteroidota > Bacteroidia > Bacteroidales > P3 > Pullibacteroides. The sequence goes on from JAFLTI010000005.1 coordinate 37,930, forward strand.
GCGTTTGAAATCGGCTAAATCTATAAAATAATGCGTTTTGCCGTCTATTTTCAGCGTGAGAAGCTGAAAATAGACGGCAAGTTGATACACGTTGTGCCTGCCTATGATTGGCTGTTGCAAAAATAAGGTGGCGTTTGGAGCTACGGCATCATCACCACGCGGAAGCCTATGTAGTAGTTGCGGAGGTTTGGATATTCGGAAAAGCGGAATGCCGCCCGGCAATTCTCGGCATTATACATATAACAGCCTCCCCGGGTTACATGGTTGGCAGTAGGATATATACTTTTATCAGGGCCCTGCGGGTTTTCGGTTTCTTTTTCGTTATAGGAAGCATCATACCAATCCGAGCACCATTCCCATACGTTACCGCTCATATCATAGATTCCCAACTCATTGGCTTCCTTCAGACCTACCGGATGGGATTGAATACCGCTATTGTTTTCGTACCAAGCCACCTCATCCACATTATCGCTTCCACTATACCTGAAATGCCGAGATTTGTTGCCGCCTCTGGCTGCATATTCCCATTGCGCTTCGGTAGGCAACATATATTTCTTGCCCGTCGCCTCGCTCAATTTATCGCAAAATTGCTTTGCGTCTTCCCAACTTATATAATACATAGGGTATTCACTTCCCGAACCTAAGATACCATAATTAAACTCATCCGCCAATATCATCTGTTCCTCCAAACTCGTTCCCATCACTGCCGTCCACTGCGCCTGCGTAATCTCATACTTTCCTATATAATACGAATCCAATCTGATGTTTCTCACCGGTTTTTCATTTTCATAGGCGTCTTCCCCTTGCTCCGGCGTGGCTCCCATCTCAAAAAAGCCACCCTCCACATACACCATTCCCAAATCAAGCTCCGTTTCCATATAGCCCTTTGCCATCGCTATATCTATCCGCATGCTCTGTCCTGCTGCAAGTTCTATATCTTTTTTCACATAGTCAACGTAGCCTTCCTGCTGTATCTTAATCGTATAATTACCCTTGCGCAAGCGGTTAAACTGAAAAGTTCCGTCTTCTGCCGTAGTGGTTTCCTTATCCAATTCCTCTAAGCGAACCGTCAGACCCGAAAGGGTCTGACCCGTTTCTATATCTATTACTTGTCCTTGTATGGAGGCTTTTTTAGCCTCATCTTTTTCACAGCCCGTCAGGCAGGTAAGCACCGCCACACCTGCCAATACATAAAGCAGTCTTTTCATTCTTGATTTTGGTTTTATAGTTGTGCCCTCAACACTATTGCCGAAAGCCCGCAAATATACTCAATCCACCCTTAAAACCAAACAAAAATTTCTATGTATTAATACGTTACTAAATACTGAGGATTTTATATCCTTAGGCTTGGATTAGCCTCTTTTTAGACAAATATTGCTAGTATTCTCTTCCCAAAAGGCCGGCAGTAAAAGCTTTCAAGGCGTGCAACGTGTCTGAATCCACCGAAGAAACAAGCGCATCTATCTCTGTTCCGGCTTCGGCAAAGAGTTGGTTCACGGCAGCACGGCAGTCTTCGTGGGCATTTGCCTTCTCAAAGAGAGCCTTTACGGTAGCTATCTTTTCTTCTTCATTCATGCCGGTAGAAGTAAACAGTGCCTCTAATTTCTTGCGATCCGTTTCTTTTAAGTTCTCTATTGCCCTGACATACAGATACGTTTTTTTATTCTCCCGGATATCGCCTCCTATGCGTTTGCCGAATTTGGATTCATCCGCATACAGATCCAGCCAATCGTCTTGCAACTGGAAAGCCAGCCCGATTTTGTTGCCATAGGCGTATAAACGCTTTACGTCTTCTTGGGGAGCACCTGCCACCAATGCGCCTATTTCTAAGGAACCTGCAATGAGCACAGCCGTTTTAAGGCGAATCATCTCCATATATTCGCTCTTGCTTACCTCAGACTGCGTTTCAAAGTTCATATCGTATTGCTGCCCCTCGCAAACGCCCAATGCCAAGCGGTGAAAGGCATCCAGCACTTCGGGCAGGCAATCTTTAGGGGCTTTTGCCACCAAACAAGAAGCGGCGGCAAACATCGCATCGCCCGAAAGAATAGCCGTGTCGGCGTTCCATTTTACATGAACCGTAGCCATACCGTGCCGCATGGCGGCATTATCCATCACATCATCGTGCAGCAAGGTAAAATTATGAAACACCTCCAGCCCCACGGCGGGCATCAAGGCTTCGCGGTAATCCTTGCCGAACAAACCACACGCCATCAACGCCAATACCGGACGTATGCGCTTTCCGCCCTGCCCCAAGGCATACACGGCAGGTTGGTAGAGGGCTTGAGGCTCGCCCTTCCAAAGTTGCAATTCCCGCAAGGTTTTCTCTACTTCCTGTCTGAGTTGCGCATAGTTTTTCATAAGCCCAATTCCTCCAATTTTTCCTGCAATGCCGCCCATTCATCGGTTTTGGCGGCAGAGAGCCGTTTCTTTTCTTCGTATCGGTTGCAGTTTTCTACGGTACACTGCGTGGCATCGGCAATAAAAATCCCGTCCATTTCCGCCAATTCGGCTTCCAATGCCGCAATTTCGGTTTCAAGTTTTTCTATCGCGTTCTTGAGTTTGCGCGTTTCCCTGTCCAACTGCTTTTTCTGTTCCCTTTCCTGTGCCGCGCTGGTTTTGGGAGCGGACACCACGTTTACAGAAGCGTTCCTGTCGGCTGGTTTAGCCCCTGCCGAAGCGCGTTCCAACTCTTGCAGGCGTTCCATCTTGCGGTCTTCCAAAAACGAAGCCACATCGCCTATATGCGGTTTTACCTTTCCGTCTCTGAATTCGTAGGTTTTGGTGGTAAGTCCTTCCAAAAAGTCGCGGTCGTGGCTCACCACAATCAAACTGCCGTCATATTGCAACAGAGCCATCTTGAGAATATCCTTGGAACGCATATCAAGATGGTTGGTAGGTTCATCTAAAATGAGCAGGTTTACCGGTTCCAGCAAGAGTTTTGCCAAAGCAAGCCTGCCTTTTTCTCCCCCGGAAAGAACCTTTACTTTCTTTTCTATATCCTCGCCCGAAAAAAGGAAACAGCCCAAAATATTGCGGATTCGGGTGCGGACTTCGCCTACGGCTATATCGTCTATGGTTTCAAACACCGTTTTGTCTGCGTTGAGCAAAGCTGCCTGATTCTGGGCAAAGTAGCCTATCTTTACGCCGGAGCCGAGTTCCAGCAAGCCCTCGTGATCGGTAATCTCGCCTACGGCAATCTTTGAAAAAGTGGATTTTCCCTCGCCGTTGCGCCCCACCAGCGCCACTTTCTCACCTTTTTCGAGCACGAAATCAAAATGTGAAAAAATCTGTTTTTCTCCGTAACGTTTGCCTATATCCTGCGCCCTTATCACGATTTTACCGCAATGCGGAGCAGGCGGAAAACGGAATGAAATGGCGGATTTATCGGTTTCGTCAACCTCTACCCTTTCCATTTTTTCCAACATCTTAAGGCGCGACTGTGCCTGCCGTGCCTTAGTTGCCTTGTATCGAAAGCGTTCTATAAAACGCTCTATGTTCTCTATTTCTTTCTGCTGGTTGTCGTATGCCGATTGCTGTATCTGCCGGCGTTCCTCCCGCTGAATCACATATTCGGAATACGATACGCTGTAGTCTTCTATCTTACCCAGCACAATTTCTATGGTGCGGTTGGTAACGTGATCCAAAAATTTGCGGTCGTGGCTAACCAACACCACCGCGCCCTGATAGCCCTGCAAGAACTCTTCCAGCCATCCGATAGACTCTATGTCGAGGTGGTTGGTAGGCTCGTCGAGCAACATTACTTCCGGGTTCTTGAGCAATATTTTCGCCAACTCCACACGCATCTGCCAACCGGAGCTGAATTCGGTAATTTTACGAGTAAAATCGCTGCGTTTGAAACCCAAGCCGAGCAATACTTTTTCCGCCATTCCCATACGGTCGCTTCCGCCTAAGAGATGAAACCTCTCGTTGGCTTCGGCAAGGCGTTCAATCAGCTTATGATAGGCTTCCGATTCATAATCGGTGCGTTCCGAAATTTTGAGCGTAAGTTCTTCTATCTCCTTTTCGAGCGCGTTGCTTTTGTTAAAGGCAGTCAGCGTTTCGTCCATAACGCTGCGCGTGGAGTCGGGAATCATTTCCTGCGGCAGATACCCCACTTCATGCCCGCCGGTAAGCACGATGCTACCGCTTTCGGACGCCTGCAATCCCGCCAGTATCTTAAGCAAAGTGGATTTTCCCGCACCGTTTTTTCCGGTAAGCCCTATGCGGTCTTTGTCTTTTATGATAAAGGAAACATTGTCGAAAAGCGTTTTTCCGGTAAAGGAAACCGAAAGGCGGTTAACGGAAATCATACTCGCTCGGGCTGTTTTTTCTTGGATGAAAACCAAAAATCGCGCTGGGATATAAAGAACACGACAAAGCCTACCGTAATGGCGGAATCGGCTATATTGAACACCGGGCGGAAAAACAGAAACTCTTGTCCGCCCACTGCCGGCATCCAATCCGGGTAGAAACCGTGCACAAGCGGAAAATAGAGCATATCCACTACCCTGCCTTGCAAAAACGGAGCATATCCCTCCGCCGGAAAGAGCTGCGCCACATGAAAATAGCTTTCGCTAAAGATTAGCCCGTAAAAGGCACTGTCTATCATATTGCCGATTGCTCCTGCCAAAATCAGCGAAAGCGAAACGATTAGGGCGGTGTTTGTTCTTTTTTTCCGGTTGCTTTTGATTATATACCAAATCAAAAGACCTATGGCAGCCAAACGTATCAGGCTCAGCAACAACTTGCCGCCCTCTCCGCCGAAACTGAAGCCGAAAGCCATGCCCTCGTTTTCTAAAAAATGAATCTTGAACCAACTGAAAACGTTGATTTCATCGCCTATGCGCATAGTAAGCTTTATCCAAAACTTACTCGCCTGATCCAGCACCAGCACAAGCAATACCACCCATAGCGGCAAATGCCGCCCAAACCAGGCAAAAAAACTTTTCATGCAAGGAACACTCTTACAAATTTTCGGACTCTTCCTGCACCATCGGGCGTTTGAACCTATCGTTCTTGGCATCGATGCTCAAAGTGGCGTGAGGCACCACCTTAAGGCGTTCCTTGTCGATAAGCTTGCCCGTTTCACGGCAGATACCGTAGGTTTTGTTTTCGATACGCACCAAAGCTGCTTCCAGAGAAGCGATAAACTTTTGCTGACGGTTCGCCAAGCGGGCGTTTTCCTCTTTCGACAGAACCTGATAGCCTTCTTCCAACACCTTGAAAGTAGGCGAAGTGTCGTTAATGTCGTTCTCTCCGTTGTTGGTATAGGCTTCACGCAAGGCTTCCAAATCCAGCTTAGCCTTGGCTAACTTATCCAATATAATCTGTTTGAATTCCTCCAATTCCTTGTCGGAATAGCGGTTTTTTTCGGCGGGTTCTTTTGTTTTCATAGTGTTTCGTTTGTCTTCTTTAAGCACTTATACAGATGCCTTTTCGATACGGATACGCACCGTAATTTCAGGAGAAAGCTCCTGAGCGGCGTCTTCCTGCATCCGGTCACTTTCGGCAAGGCTAAGCTCGCAAGCCAAAGTTTCGGAACAAATATACGCATTATGATGTTGCAAAGCAGGCGTAAGCGCGGCATTGTTTTCAACCGTTACACGAATCTTGTCGGTAACGTCAAAACCCTTTTCCTTGCGCATATTTTGAATACGGTTCACGATTTCGCGAGCCAAGCCCTCTTCTATCAAACTATCGGTCAATGCAATATCGAGAGCCACCGTTAGCATGCCTTCGTTGGTCACCGCCCAGCCGGGAATATCCTCGGTAAAGATATCAACATCTTCGAGCGCGATTTCCACTTCTTCGCCCTCGATTTGCACCTTCATTCTGCCGTTCTGTTCCAAAGCGGCGATGGCATCGGCATCCATAGCGGTGATATAGGCGGCGATAGACTTCATCAATTTGCCGTACTTGGGACCCAAAACCTTGAAATCGGGCTTGATCGTCTTGCTCAAAAAGCGCGGATCGGTAATGAATTCCAATGTCTTTACGTTCACTTCCGAAAGAATCAGGTTCTGCACCTTTTCTATCTGTTCCTTAAAACGGGCGTCTAATGCCGGAATCATAAGCCTTTGCAGAGGCTGACGTACCTTAAGGTTCTGTTTCTTGCGCAAGGAAAGCACCAAGGAGCATATTTTCTGCGCCAGCTGCATACGTTCTTCCAATGCCTTGTCTTCCCATTCGGGATGAAGCGCCGGAAAATCGCAGAGGTGCACCGAAGCGTGCTTGTCGCGGCCCGTTACCGCGTTCAGGTCCTGATACAATCTTTCGGCAAAAAACGGTGCGATAGGCGCAATCAGTTTGGAAAGCGTTTCCAAGCAGGTGTAGAGCGTCTGGTATGCCGAAATCTTGTCCTGTCCCTGTCCGCCTTTCCAAAAACGGCGGCGGCTCAGGCGCACGTACCAGTTGCTGAGCCTTTCGTCTACAAAAGTCTGCACCAAACGACCGGCGCGGGTGGGTTCGTATTCTTCCAGCGCCTTATCCACTCCCGTTACCAAAGTGTTGAGTTCCGAAAGAATCCAACGGTCTATTTCGGGGCGGGAAGCGTAATCCATTTCGGCATCTTGGTACGAGAAGCCATCGATATTGGCATATAAGGCAAAAAAGCTGTAGGTATTGTAGAGCGTTCCGAAAAACTTACGCTGCACCTCGGCAATGCCTTCTTCGTCAAACTTAAGGTTATCCCAAGGCTGGGAATTGGTAATCATATACCAGCGCGTGGCGTCGGGACCGTATTTTTCGATGGTCTTGAACGGATCTACGGCATTGCCTAAGCGTTTAGACATCTTGTTGCCGTTCTTGTCGAGCACCAAACCGTTTGAAACCACATTCCTGTACGCCACCGAATCGAACACCATGCTCGCTATGGCGTGCAGGGTAAAGAACCAGCCTCGGGTCTGGTCCACCCCTTCGGCAATAAAGTCGGCGGGGAAATTATGGCTGAACCTGTCTTTGTTTTCAAATGGATAATGCAACTGCGCGTAGGGCATGGAACCGCTGTCGAACCATACGTCGATAAGGTCGGGTTCGCGCAGCATCTTTTTGCCGGTGGGAGAAACCAACACAATTTCGTCTACGTAGGGACGGTGCAGGTCAAAACTTTCGTAATTGGCATCGCTCATATCACCGTCTTTGTAGGCTTCAAAAGGATTCTTGCTCATAAATCCCGCCTGCACCGACTTGGCTATTTCCGCCTTGAGTTCCGCTACGGAACCTATGCAGATTTGTTCGCTGCGGTCTTCCGAAACCCAAATGGGCAGCGGCGTTCCCCAATAACGCGAGCGGGAAAGGTTCCAGTCCTGCAAATTTTCGAGCCAGTTGCCGAAACGCCCCGTTCCGGTGGCTTCCGGTTTCCAGCCGATAGTGTGGTTAAGGGCTATCATCCTGTCTTTGCAGGCGGTGGTGCGGATAAACCACGAATCGAGAGGATAATAGATAATCGGCTTGTCGGTACGCCAGCAGTGCGGATAAGAGTGTTCGTGCTTTTCGGCACGGAACGCAAGGTTCTCTTTCTTGAGTTTTACAATAATGTCTACATCTACCGGCACCGTGGTCTTGGGGTCGTAATCGGCTTCGTACTGCGGTTTTACAAAACGACCCGAAAATTCGCCCATACCCTCTACAAAGCGACCCTGACGGTCTACTAAACAGAGCGAACCTATGCCGTTCTGCCTGCCCACCTTAAAGTCGTCGGCACCGAAAGCGGGTGCGATATGCACAATGCCCGTACCGTCTTCGGTGGTAACGAAATCGCCGCCGATAACGCGGAAAGCATCGCCATCTTCGGGCTGTATGTACGGCATCAGCTGTTCGTAGCGCATACCCACCATATCCTTGCCCTTAAACTCGGCTACGATTTCAAAAGGAATGTCTTTGTCGCCCTCCTTATAATCCGCCATTGCCAAAGATGCGTTCTTTTCGGGAAAATAGGCATTGAGCCTGTCCTTACCCAAAATTACGGTAATGGGCAGCCCCGTATAGGGGTTAAAGGTATTTATCTCCACATAGTCGATGCCGGGTCCCACGCAAAGAGCGGTATTGGAGGGAAGTGTCCAAGGCGTGGTGGTCCATGCCATAATATAGAGCGGGTTTTTCGCCTTGGCAAAAAACGGCTCGGACTCTTTGTTGCGGATTACCTTGAACTGCGCCGTAAGTGTGTTGTCCTTTACATTGCGGTAACAGCCAGGCTGGTTGAGTTCGTGGGTGCTCAGCCCGGTTCCCGCCGCAGGAGAAAAAGGCTGAATCGAATAGCCTTTGTAAAGCAAGTCCTTTTGGTAGAGTTCCTTAAGCAGGAACCAAACGCTTTCGATATATTTGTTGGTAAAGGTGATGTACGGATGTTCCAAGTCGACCCAATAACCCATCCTGCGGGTCAGGTCGTCCCAAAGGTCCTTATATTTCATCACCTCCTTGCGGCAGGCGGCATTGTAGTCTTCTACGCTTATCTTTTTGCCTATGTCTTCCTTGGTGATGCCCAAGTTCTTTTCCACGCCCAGTTCCACAGGAAGCCCGTGCGTGTCCCAGCCGGCTTTGCGTTGCACGTTAAAGCCTTTGAGCGTTTTGTAACGGCAAAAAATATCCTTGATGGTTCGCGCCATTACATGATGGATGCCCGGAACGCCGTTGGCGGAGGGAGGTCCTTCGTAAAACACAAAATCGGGATAGCCCTCGCGGTTCTTAAGGCTCTGTTCAAAGCAATGGGTTTCTTCCCAGTATTTCTGCACGCTCTCTCCTATCTGCGGGAGATTGAGCTGCCGGTATTCGTTGTATTTGTTCATCGCACGAAGTTAAAGGTGGCAAATTTACATTTTTCGCACGGATTTTAATAGAACAACTTCTTTTATAAAAAATTCAAATGTTTTAGCAGTATTTCAAGCAGGAACGTTGATTTAATCTATATCCTTAAAAAATTCGCCAAGGGTAATCCTGTGAATATCCAATATGCGGAACAGCGAAGCCATCGTGATATTGCTGCCTTTTTCCATCCGCCAATAACTAATTCGGTTCAAATCGTGTTCGTAAGCGAAAATTTCCGCACTCGTATAACCGCTATTGATACGCAAGGATTTGATTTTCTCTCCGATAACATTAAGGCGCGAATCTTGGAGTAACGGTACCACCTTCTTTTGCTTACGCTTTTTTTCCATGGTAAATAGAGTTCAAAATGTATGTAAAGATACCTTGCCCCCTTAATTTGATAAACTGCATATATACAAACTTATTTTACCTACCTTAATATTAGAAACTGCATATATTAGAATTTTAGGAGAGAAATTACTACCTTTGCAGTTGCCATCAGTTGGATTAAAAATCCGAAATGACTCGAATTTTCCAACATTAAGACAATGTTTAACACCTTAAATCTTTAACAAAATAAAAATCAAATCTTTCTTTATCCCTTGCTTCGGTTACGGTCATGTTATTGGCAAGTTGTGGATCAAGTAAACAAATCTCCTCGAATCATGAAGGCAATAACTCAAAATCCAATCCGATCGGACAAGAGATGGAGGTACTGTGTGGGATCGAAGGTTTCGACACCGATGAATATTTTGCGGGAACCGCCCTACATGTGAACATTTAGAGTACCTAGTTATCTGCTTACCAAGCAGCCAAAACTATCGTTTACGAAAAACTCGATTCATTTGTGAACGGCGTATCAACAAGTTATTCAAGAAGTGTAGCAGAACAAGTCCCTGCCGATAAAGTTCAACGGATGATGGAAGGCGGAGTGTGAATAACCTTAAAAGATAAAAACATGAAAAGTTTAAATTTAAATATACGAAGTACATTATTGTTGTTAAGTTGTATTTTGATCCTCAGTATACGTTGTACCCCTATGAAACAAACAACCTTTCAATTACCCTACTATACAAAAGCGATGGATGACGAAATGAACTATCGCGCTCTGGGGGTTGGAGAATCATCCAATCTGCAAATCGCCAGAGAACAGTCTTATTCAAATGCCCCACACGAATTGATAAACCGTTTTGCCCCAAGTATCGTACATACAGTAAACATAAAAACAACCCTACAAGCAACTACTTTTTCCATACCAATGATACAAAATGCCTGTGCAAAAGTTTCAAAAGGAAAGATCTCTAATATTTAAGGAGGATTGGAAAAGGATCGAACAGAATAAGGAAGAAATGCCGAAACAAATCAGAAACAACCAATAATGAAAACCATACTTTTGAATGTCTTTCGGAAATCCTATCCAACAGTTGCTAAGATTCTGTTCGTTTCAATACTCTTACTCCTATTTTCTAAAATAGTGGAAGGGGGAAATGCCACTTCACAAAAAGATTCACCTACAATTCCTTGTGTAGTTTTTGACGACTATTTGTACTTGCGAGACATGGGGAAAACCATTTCCAATAATTTAGATGTCGCTTTGGAAATGGCACGCAAGGATGCCGCTTTATCTTTAAGCAGGAAGTCGGGGGGATACTTTGCCAGTGCAATGGTTTGGAAAAGATTTGATTCTTTCGATGATAACTACTTGGAATCAATTTGTGTTGAGGTAACCAAAAACGAAGAAATTACAAGCAATGTATAATTATCGTTACACAATAGAAAACTTTGTAACAACAAGCAATGTGGATGGTCTTTCGTCTCCTTGTTGCTACTGGAGCTCTGACTTATATGATGACAGACGCGAATTTGTAGATTTCATTACTGGAGAAACCGGTTGGCTCTGCCCTGATTATAATTCAACAGCACATATGAATGTCCGTGCCGTTCGCACCATCAAATAAAGTTGATGCATTCTATATTTATTTCATAATAATAGATAAGTAACCCTATAAAACGCCATGCCAACGATTCAGCACCTTCCAGAAGCATATAAAAGATTTTATGCTGTTGTTTCTTTTAGTTTGCTTACCGCCTTTAGCGCGAGCTTTGCCCAACAAAACGACTTTGAAAAATTCGTAGCTGAACGAAACCAAAAGTTCGCCAAGTTCGAATCAGAGGCTCGGCAACGCTATGAAGACTTTCGGAACAAAGCCAATGCCGATTTTGCAGACTTTATGCAACGTAAATGGGCTGCGGTCAAAACCCAACCGGCAATTCCCGCACCCTCTATCCCCGAACCTCCCGTACCGGTAATAAAAGACCCCGATGATAACGCTCCCATACAAACAGAGAGCCTCCCTATCGCCAACATCAACCCGCTGGAGCCGCTGTTGCCCCAACCAGAGCCACCTATACCCATTATAGAACCCTCGCTCCGGCAATCGCCTACCTTTTCTTTTCAATTTTATAATACGCCTTGTAAGGTTCGCCTTGCCGGTTCCCAAAGATTCAGTCTGCCAAACGTAAACGAAGAAACGGTAGCGAATGTATGGCGTTCTATGGGCTCCGACCAAATGGATGAAACACTCTTAGACTGTTTAGTACTGCGCAACAATCTTTTGCTTGGAGATTGGGGCTATATCGCCTTAGTGAGAATACTCTCGGAATCGTTTTTTGGGAAACCATGTTCCGAAGCCGTTCTACTGCAGATGTACTTATTGACCCATTCAGGTTACAAGGTTCGCTTAGCACGTGTTGAGAATCAGTTGGTGTTATTGGCGGCATTCTCAGAAACATTCTACGAATACAGTTTCATAGCCCAAGGTTCCGATAGGTTTTATATCCTCGACACCCATGCTCCTCATTCAGGATATTATATGTTCGATTACGCATTTCCCAATGAAATGATGCCGTCTTTACAACAAGAGAACTTACCGGTATTGATGTATCAACCCACAAAATCCCGTACTTTTACCTCATTCAAATATCCGGCGGTAAAAATTAGTCTTTCGCCCAACCGCAACCTAATTGACTTTTTCAACGATTATCCGCTAATCAGTCAATGGCAGTATTATGTATCCGCCTCGTTAAGCGATGAAATAAAAGAGGTTCTTTATCCCATGTTACAAACTCAACTTGCAGGCAAAACACAGAAAGAATCAGTTTCTATTTTATTGGATTTTGTGCAAACGGCATTCGAATACAAAACCGATGATGAGCAATTCGGTTATGAACGCCCCTTATTCGGAGATGAAACATTCTTTTACCCTTACAGCGATTGTGAGGACCGGGCTATCCTGTTCTCTATCTTAGTAAGAGAATTGGTAGGCTTAGATGTGGTTCTACTACTTTATCCGGAGCATCTCGCTACGGCGGTAAAGTTTACTGAAGCGATGCCGACAGGAAGTTATTTTCCTTTAGAGGACGGCAGTTACGTAATCTGCGACCCCACCTATATCCACGCCGGTGTGGGCGAATGTATGCCTCAATTCCGTGGTATGGGCGCCACCATAATACGGATATAAATGGTCTACTATACTTTTCAATCCTCCGTTTAATTAAATTTGCCATAATGATGGCAACAATCTGCCTTTGCAATACCATTAAACCGAAAAAAACAAGCGATGAAAACTATCAGTGATTCTTTCAATGATAACTATGTGGATGAAAATACTCGTCTTATCCCAAATATTTATGAGATAATCGATACACATCTATCCTTACGGAAAAGAAACCCTAAATCGTCGTATGTATACACTATCTTCTATATAGAAGATAGCTCTGTTGATGGTTGCCATATACAGTTGCTCTCGAATTCGCAGGCTGACTTTATGATAGATATGTTGTTTGAACAGGGCGACCTTAAATCGCAACTCGAATTAGAAAGATTTAAAAAATCGCAGTACTATTCTTTTTTTCATGGCGACGGCGGTGGTGGATATACACTAATCTTGAATGCTGGTCAAAAGGATACTGCTCGGGTCCTCGTTGATTTAATGATAAACGTATTCAATCATCCTAAAGGGGAATTTTTGAAATCATTAACGGAAGATTCTATATAGATAACGTATCCTGAACAGCATCGTCATATTGGGGTAGCATCGTCAAACAGCGGTTTTATATAATATCCCACCGAAGGCTTTCGCTTTATTAGATAATTCGGGGACTGTAAGATATTCTTTTAACCATTTCCTTTACCAAAAAAAATTTCTTTTATACTAAATCATCCACGTCAACTGTCTAATAGACCCAAAACATTTATCTTTGTCAAAATGGTCTCACTCATGCAAATAGATTCCTCTCCCTATGCAAGCGGAAAATCAATTGTTGGCGGATAAACGGTATTACCGACTGGCTATCGGTGTTTTCTTTTTTCTGCAAGGATTCACCTTTGCCAGCTGGGCAGCGCGGATTCCCGATTTCAAGAGCTTTTTTGAGCTAAACGACGGTCAATTAGGCAGTCTGCTCTTTGCCTTTCCTTTCGGACAGTTGGCAGGTGTACCGATAGCCGGCTACTGGGTGGAACGCTTTACCTCCCGCCGAACCCTGCTCTGCGCCGCCCTGCTCTACCCCTTTACCCTCAGCCTCCTTGGCTTTGTACCCTTTGCTTTCAGCGCTTCGGGCAATCCCCAAAACGGAGTCTGGCTCTTTGCCGCCGTGCTTTTTGTTTTAGGCATTATGGCAAACCTGCACAACCTCTCGGTAAACACGCAGGCAGCCGGTGTGGAAAAAATCTACGGGCGAAGCATTATGGCAACCTTTCACGGGCTTTGGAGCTTGGCAGGCTTTGCCGCCGGCATCGTAGGCTCGTTTATGGCAGCCGGTAACATCATACCCTTTTACCACTATCTCTTTATCTTGGCGGCAGGCATTTTAACGGTGATATTCCTGCACCGCTACACCCTGCGCTACGATATAGCCTCCACAAACAAAGAAGAAAAACCCACCTTCAACATCTTCAAAGGCATGGACCGCTTTGTGTTCCTTTTGGGATTCCTTGCCGGAGCGGGTATGGTGTGCGAGGGTACGATATACGACTGGAGCGCGGTCTATTTTAAGCAGGTGATTCAAGCACCCGAAGCCTATATCCGCAGCGGCTACACGGTATGTATGCTGGCTATGGCAAGTTGCCGGTTCTTGGCAGACGGCATCGTGAACAGGCTCGGACAGACAAACGTGCTGCGGCTTTGCGGTTTTATAACCACTGCCGGCTTTCTGCTTATGGCAGCCGGAGCCAACTTTACGCTGGCGGTTATCGGTTCGGCATTGGTAGGCTTAGGTGTTTCGGCTATCGTGCCTATCTGCTACAGCACCGTTTCAAAACATAAAGGCGTGGTGGTAGGACGTGCCATCAACGCCGTTTCCACCATAGGATTCTTCGGTTTCGTGATGGGACCTCCCGTTATCGGACATTTAGCGCAATGGATAGGACTCCGCACAACCTTCTTGTTAATCGCGCTGCTTGCCGCCTCTATCGGAATCCTCAGCGGCAAAATAAAAAACAGAAAATAGCTACAGGTTCAATCAGCCTTAGGCGGGGCGTTTGGAGAGTTTTTCAAGCCCCCATACCAAAAAGAAACCGACCAGCATCAGCACAACTGCCTGCCATACAAAGGCATCGGGCATTACATTGACTTCCACCAAGGGCTTTTCCACACCGTGACTGTCAACATAAGTCTGCACGGCTTCTTTCCAAGGCCATACTTTCTTGAGTGAACCGATAATAAAGCCAGTAAGTACCGCGAGCGTAACCGCACGAAAACGCCGCAGCGCATAGGAAAGCAAACGGGAAAAAGTGGTGATGCCCACTACCGCCCCTACGGCGAACACACCCAAAACAGCGGCATCCAAGTTCTTTACGGCACCCAAAACATATTCGTACTTACCCATCAAAAGCAGGATAAAGCTGCCCGAAATGCCGGGCAATATCATAGCGCAGATTGCCACAAAGCCGCATAGGAAAATAAACCACAAAGCATCGGGAGTCCGGGCGGCGGTCACCGAACTTACCCATACCGCCAAAACGATGCCTACCACCAAGCCTATCAAGGTTTTATAGTTCCATTCCCTGATGTCTTTCGATACGAACCATGCCGAAGCGAGGATAAGTCCGAAGAAAAAGGCGAACACCAATACCGGACAGTTCTGCAAAAGAGAGGTGATGACCCGCGCCAGTGTAAAGATGCTCAAGCCTATACCGAATATAAGGCTCAACAGGAAATTTCCGTTGACGGCTTTCCAAAATTCACGGAACCTGCCTCTGAACAGCAGTTTGAGATTGGCAGGGTTTACACTCTTTATAGACTCGAGGAGTTCATCGTAAATACCTGTAATAAAAGCGATTGTTCCACCCGAAACGCCCGGAACCACATCGGCGGCTCCCATAGCGATTCCCTTGAGTGTTACCAATCCGTATGAAGCAATGCTTCTCATGCGCTGTATTTTTTTTGATTTGCGGGTACAAAGTAACGCTAAATATTGACTTCTTCCCAATTTTTTTGTAAATTCGCGCGCTTTTTGGAGAGGTACACCCTTTTCAGAAAAAACATAATCGTCAAAAAATTAAGTCTTTGGCAATGAAACTCTCGCAATTCAACTATAACCTGCCTGCTAAGTTGGTGGCAACCCACCCTACGCCCGACCGCGACGACTGCAAGCTGATGGTGGTAGACCGCAAGAAGCAGAAGATAGAACACAAGCTTTTCAAAGACATTATCAAGTATTTTGACGAGGGAGATGTGCTGGTTATGAACAACACCCGCGTTTTTCCGGCACGCCTTTCGGGCGAAAAGGAAAAGACAGGTGCTATGATTACCGTTTTCCTGTTGCGGGAGTTGAACCGGGAATCCCTGTTGTGGGATGTGTATGTGGATCCGGCTCGCAAGATACGTATCGGCAACAAGCTGTACTTCGGGCAGAACGACGAACTGGTGGCGGAAGTTATCGACAACACCACCTCGCGTGGCCGCACGCTCCGCTTTCTCTACGACGGAAGCTACGAAAGCTTCAAGGCGCTTATCTATCGTTTGGGGCAGACCCCTATTCCCGACCATATACTGCAAGTACGCGGTGTGGAACCCGAAGACGAAGAACGCTACCAAACCGTGTTCGCCACCGAAGAAGGTGCGGTGATGGCGCCCACGGCAGGTTTACATTTTAGCCGTTCACTGCTCAAACGTATGGAGATAAAAGGCGTGGATACGGCGTTCATCACCTTGCACTGCGGCTTGGGCAACGTGCGCGAGATCGATGTGGAAGACCTTACCAAACACAGGGTGGATTCCGAAAAACTTATCATTCCCGAACAGGCGGCACAAATCGTGAACCGAGGAATTGACGCGCACAAGAAAATCTGCGCGGTGGGTACTTCGGTGCTCAAAGGCATAGAATCTTCGGTTTCTTTTGGCGGAAAACTCAAGCCTTTTGACGGCTGGACCAATAAATTTATCTTCCCCCCCTACGAATTTACCATTCCCAACTGCATGATAAGCAACTTCCATGCGCCGCTTTCTTCCTTGTTTATGTCGGTGTGCGCTTTCGGTGGGTACAAGCTTATTATGAAAGCCTACGAAGAAGCCATCAAGAAAGAATACCGCTTCCTTACTTTCGGGGATGCGATGCTTATTCTCTAAACCTTTATGGGGGCTGCCGACGAAAAAATCATTTTGGGCATAGACCCCGGCACCCGTATCATGGGATATGGACTTATCCGCGCCTGCGGACAGCAGTTCTCGTATATCGAGATGGGGGTTCTCAACCTTACCAAAACGGAAGACCCTTTGGTAAGACTGGAAAAGATTCACGAGGAAGTGATACGCATCATAGACGCTTTTTCGCCCCACTGCCTTTCTATCGAAACCCCCTTTTACGGCAAAAACGTACAATCGCTCATCAAGTTAGGACGCGCCCAAGGAGTGGCTATCGCCGCAGCTATGTCTAAGGGATTGCAGGTGCATGAATACGCGCCTTTGAAAATCAAGCAGTCACTTACAGGCAACGGAAATGCCTCCAAAGAACAGGTCTGCGCCATGGTGCTGCGCATCTTGGGGCTTCCCGACGGTCAGCCTCGTTTTTTAGACGCCACCGATGCTATGGCAGCCGCCATCTGTCACGGCATTCATTGCAAGTTCAACGCCATAGCGCAAAGTGCCTCTGCATCAAAAGCGGCAACCGCCATCAAAACGGCATCCAAGGGAAAGAAAAGCAATTGGGCGGATTTTCTTCAATCGCATCCGGAACGGCTACGGTAGTTTTCTAATTCGCCGTTTGTTTACGGCTCTTTTTCCAATAAGCCTTTATCCGTTTAATTCCCTCCGCTCCGAGAATCGTCAAACCTCCGTATTGGGCAGTTTTTGCCAGTCCGAAAAAGATTACCCACAGCACGCCTTTAAGCGAGGCACTGATAGGTAATGCCATCTGTGCAAACGATATAATGTAGAACGGCACGCACATCAGCAGCACCATCACACCCGTACGGAACGAAAGTTTAGAGAGCCAAGATTTGATGCCCATAACGACAAAATGAAACACCCGATTCTACATAGAACCGGGTGTTTTGGCGGAAAGAGGGGGATTCGAACCCCCGGTAGGGAAACCCCTACGACAGTTTAGCAAACTGTTGGTTTAAGCCACTCACCCATCTTTCCAGCTTAATGTCCGTTTGCAAAAACGAACCTCTTTTTTTACGGAAGCCAAAAAGCACTCTCCCGTAAGGGATTGCAAAGGTATGAAAAAGTTTTAACACTTTTTAAATATTTTTTTCTTCGATAAAATCCGATTTCGGGGTTTATATATAAAGAACCTTGAATCAAATCGGATATGAAAACATTTTGTAAACGGGTTATTTTACCCATCCTCAGTCTTTTATTATGCCTCAAGGCAGAACTGCCGGCACAGGATTTTACAGGTATCGGCAAACGAAAACCCTTTTCTTTTTCGGGAACCGCCGGCGCGCAAGCCTCCTCCCGCCTCAATTCAGACGGCAATTCCGACCCTTTTGCCTATATCCTGTCGGCTCAGCTCAACCCGGTTATTTACGGCTTTGCCCTACCCCTGTCGTTGAGTTTTGCCGACAGCCGGTTTTCTTACGCCCAGCCGTTCTCGCGCTTTTCTTTTACCCCCTCGTATAAATGGATAAAAGCCTATTTAGGGCGCACTTCGATGGATATGCACCCCTACGGGCTTGCCGGGCATCAATTCGACGGAGCAGGCATAGAGTTGGAATCCGGCTCTTTTCCGCTGCATTTTTCTGCTATGTACGGACGTCTTCTCAAAGCCCGCCACGCCGATACCCTTACGAGAGACAAGGCTTTTCCAGTCTACAATCCTGCCAACTACAAGCGCACCGCCTACGCTTTCAAACTTGGGTTCACGCACAAGAAACAACAGTTAAACCTGCATTTTTTCAGTGCCGGCGACCACCGCAAGTCTTTGCCAGAAGAGTGGCGCAGCCAGTTAGCCCCGCAACAGAACGCGGTTCTTGCCTTGGATTTTTCGTTTGAACTCTACAAAGGACTAACCCTTACAGGGCAAGCCGGATTAAGTGCCTTGACGGAAGATACACGCACCCAAAAAGAGAAGAAAAAGGGCGTATGGGGCGTTGTAATGCGGCCTTTCCTGACTCAGCACGCCTCCACTTCCTTAAGCACCGCTTATAAGGTGCAGTTGGCGTATAAGGGTATCAGCGTGGCTTACGAAAGAATCGGACCCGATTACGCGAGTTTGGGGGCAGCCTATTTTAACTGGGATTTTGAAAACGCAGTAGTAGCATTTACCCATGTATTCAAAAAAGTGTCGGTAAACGCCGAATTAGGCTGGCAGCGCGATGACCTTAAAAACTCCAAATCGAGCCGGATGAACCGCATTGTAGGCTCCGCCTATATCAATTACAAGATAGACGAGCGTTTTACGCTTACCGCCTCTTATTCTAACTTTACAATGCACACCCAACTCAAACCGGTGGATTTGGGACGCCCCGATGATCCGTTGGTTTACGACCCCGATACGGTTTCCTATCGTCAGATTTCCCAGCAGGCATCTTTCAATTTTGACTTTTGCAGCCGCCCTGAGGCACGTTACAAACAATATGGAGGTGCGGAACTTTCCTATCAAAATTCTCGAGAAAAATCTCAGAAAGTATTCAGCGATTATTTTTATGCGGCGGCACGTCATGGCATTGAACTCAACGGAGGCTATCGCCTGCAGAGTGCCGTAAATTTCAGCACACGCATCGATAAGACCGGCGTGCAGAAATCTTTGTTCAACTACTATATCGGCCCCTCTGTAAACTGCGCCAAGGCATTGTTCGACAAAACCCTCAATCTTTCGGCAGGGTTCAGCTATTATTTTGAAATGAATGGATCCAAAGCGGCGGGAGGAATTGCCGGCTTACTTTTGCGGGCATCCTATATGCTCAAGAAATCGCATGAATTTGAGATGCAGTTCAACGGAAAACTCCGTTCAAGTTTCGATGCCGCAAATCGCAAACCGGGACAGGAATTGTTTGTTCAGGCATCTTACCGCTACCGTTTCAACATAGACCCTTTCAAGAAAAAGAAAGAAGAGGCAAGCCGTAATAAAAAAAGGAGCGCATCTTAAGATGCGCTCCTTTTCCAAACCATCATAAAACGATTAATACTCCCACAAGTCATGTTCTATTTCAAAGAGCATTTCTTCGATGCGTTCGGATTCACGCATGATATTTGCCCCTTGGGCATACTGCTGAATCTGCCTGTCCTGTTGGTTGTCGATTTTGGTAATATAACTCTGAAACCAGCGGTTCCAAGCAAACACATCATCGTAAGACTGCCGCATGGCACTGTTGTGGCGGTTAAAGGTTTCGGTTTTGGCAAACAGAGGACGGATAGAGGGATAATAGAGCCAGAACAAAGTTTGGTTTCCCTTAAATTGTCCGCTTTCTTCGTCAAACACCTGAATAACGGGAGCCATACCCAACACACGGATATCCCGAATCGAACGCTGTTTGTCGATAAACCAATCTTCTTTAAGACGGATCATCTTTACGTTGTGTATCTGGAAAGAAGACGTATCCATCGAAGTGATATACTGACCGGGATTATCCAAATCTTCTTTCTGCAACTCGGTAATCTGCGTGTTCTGACGGATAAATTCCTCATAGGTGAGCTGCTTGCGGAAATCGTCGGTAATGGCATCGTAAGCTACAATGCTGCCGTCTTCCATTCCTTTCATAATCAAGCTCATCAAACTGATACGGTCTTGAACCGGAATCATCGGATAATACAGGTATTGGTTCATTTTCATACGAAAATCCACCATACGCCAAACACGCCACTTGATATACACATCGGCTTCTCGCACGTAAACGTATTCGCGCGGCAAGCGGTCGGCGGTATTTTCCTTAACAAAGAAGTTATCCAAAGGTGGAGTGTCTTCCAAAACCTGCGCCTTAAGCGAACCTACCGAAGCGGTAAGTGCTGCAAGCATCAAAACGGAAAAGGCAAATCGTTTCATAATCGTTTATTTTTTCTCTCCCGAGAGAATGTACTACTTAATGGTTAAAATCATATCCCCCAACATACGCTTGCCTTCCGGCATAGCAGCGTATATATCGGTAATAAACACTTTATCTCCTCGGTTGCAACGCTTAAAGTTGTCTATCATACCTTGCGTGAACCGGTTTCCATCGGATGGAATCATGGGCGAAAGTTCGCCATTACGCGACACCTGAACATTAAAGGAGGCAATCTTCAGATTCAATTCAAACTCGAAATCCTTCATCGAAACCAACAGACCGCCCGCATTGGCAAGGGTGTTCTTGTCGATACGTTTTACACCTTCTTCCTGTCCGTTGATACGCGCTACCGGGTCGGGAACACGTTTTACACGGAAAGTCTTGCTGCCCATCAGGGTTTCCTTGCCGTTTTCCTTGGCATATACCCTTACGGTAGCTTCCACACCGGGCTTGGTTACACGCACCACATATTCGCCCGGCTTGGTCTTGGTTATCGTACCGTTGGTTATTTCAACGCGCGTATTGGCATCGGTAATACCGCCGGCAATCGCCGAAACAGGATTATCAACCCCAACATAGAACACATTCATCTTGTCCGCACTCACGGTGGCGGTAGACTGGCGCACTTCGTACTCAAAACTGAACGGATAGCTCTTTACCCCGAAAGATGCCGGCACGTGGATAGAACCGTTTACCCTACGTGTTCCGATAGTAGAGGCAGGCACCTTATACCTGATAGAACCGCCGACCCCGGTATATTCCTTACCGTCGATGGTAGCCGTAATTTCCGCCCTCGAATCGAAAGCAGCCACGAAAATGTCCGCCTCGAAGTTAGAGCCGACCAACACACTGTTGGAAACGGGAACCACGCGCGCCGAAATGGTGTCGAACTTAAAGTCTTCATCACTGATAGACGAATAGAGATAAGAAATAACATCATTCTCGGCGTTCAGCACGTCATTCTGAAACTTGTTGAGCAAAGCCAAGTCCGCCACGATAATCGTGTGCGAAAAGTGGAACACTTCCCAACTCTGTTCTTCACCATTGGCATTATACCATTTACTTCCTTCCAAGTGCAAGGTGCGCAAAGGTATATTGACACGATCCCTTTCTTCTACCTGTTCTATCAGCGTATGACGGTATTCGTGCAATCTTTCGTGCAAATCGTGGGCTCTGCCGCTCTTTTCGTCTAGTCCAAGGAAAAAACGGGTAGGATCATCGTAATTATCCTGACGGCTGATATGCCTCGGGTCGAGTTTTGCCGCCTCTTCGTAAGAAATACCTTCGGTAACGGCTATAAGTTCAATCTTGGTTTTCTGCAAATATTCGAACAGTTCTTTCGTGGCTGACTGTACTATCTGGGCTTTTGCCCAATACTTGCCCACTTTTGCCGGATTAACCACATAAGATGCCTGAAAACGGCTGTATAAATCGGCGTTTTTCTGCTCGTAACTCTGGTTGGTAACTTCCAATGCCTCGTTGATCGTAAGGAACGAATCCAATACGGCAACCGACACGTTCAAAGCAAGCAGGGCGGTGTACACAAGGTACATCATCCCGATCATCTTTTGCCTTGGTGTTTCTTTTCCTCCTCCTGACATAACCGAATAGGTTCAAAAATTTTTACTCGCGGAATTAGTTTTTAGCTGCCGGTTGGGCGTTCTGCATAGCGGCAAGCATCTGACCGTACATACGGTTCAGTGCGGATACCTTTTCGGAAAGGTCATCGATTTCCTGACGGTATTTTTGCGAACTTTCGAGCGAGCTGCTCAATGCAGCCATAATCTTATTCACGTCATCCTGCAGTTTTATTCCCGCTTCGGTCTGTGCCTTGCTAACCTCTAATTGGTTAACGTAGAACTGATTCAATTGGTTAATGTTATTCGTCATCTGAACCATTTCGTCGGCATAGGTCTTGTTGACGCTTACCACGCTGGTAAGATTGCTCAGACTGTTGGTGGTTTCGGTAAGTTTTTCCAAACCGCTGCTGAGACGGTTGAACACTTCCGGCGTAACATTAGCCCTAGCCAACATTTCATCCAGCTTATCCGACAACAAGTTCTGCGATTCGGAAGAAGCCCTGCCGCCGGTAGGCACAACGCCTTCGGCTTCGGGATACATGGGAGTTCCGTCGGGATTGTTTTTCAAAACCGGATAAACCCTATCCCAGTCGTATTCGGGATGCGGCTTTTCCATCGTGGAAAAGACAAAGATGATGGCCTCGACACTCATACCTACGATAAGCATCAGGTTAGCACCCGGATAGTGATTGATTTTAAAAAGAGCTCCCACAATAACGATCGAGGCACCATAACCATAGAGGTAGCTCATGAACTTCTTAAACCCCGGTTTATTCGCAAAACTGGCCATTTCTTCTTAGATTTTCGTTGTTTGTTTTTAAGGTTAATATCTGTTTTGACTAAATATTAGTACACGTTGGAACCGCTTCCGCCGGTCATCATACCGCTTGCCAACAGAGGCTGAACGCAACGGAATCCCACATACGATTTGCAGGTATCCTGATATTCAAAAGAGCGGTGATAAACCTTGCATATATCGGCAAAGTCCTTGAACGAACCGCCACGCACTACCTTGCGTTTAAGCCCGACACCATCTTCGGGTTTGGCATCGTAGGTAAAGGCGGGGTTAAAGTCGTGGTTATTGGCAATCGATTCATCGTAGGCATCGATACACCATTCCGCCACATTGCCCATCATATCGTACAAACCGTAATCGTTAGGGGCGTAGTGCCCTACAATACAGGGATAGAGCGAACCATCGGCGGCATAGTCGCCACGACCGGGCTTAAAGTTACCCAAGAGGCAACCGTTGATGTTGCGTGCATAGTTACCGCCCCAAGGATACGGACTGGCATCGATTCCGCCACGTGCCGCATATTCCCATTGAGCCTCGGTGGGCAAGCGGAACTCCTGTGCTTCGGGATAACCTTTGGCTATCATAGCATCGTTATAGAGTTTGCTGCGCCATTTGCAGAAAGCTTCCGCCTGTTTCCAGTTTACGCCCACAACGGGATAGTTGTCATACAAGGGGCTTGAAAAGTAACCCGCCACCATAGGGTCGTTGTAGGAATACGACCAGTCGAATATCCAGCAAAGCGTGTCGGGATAAACGTTAACCACATGCTTCTGCATAAACTGCTGACGCGAGCGCATCGACTGCGGACGACTTACAAAAGAACCGTAGTAAACACCGTCGTTTGGCATGTCGTTATCTTCGGTATTCCACGATTTACGCGAAGCGGCATAGAAATCATACGACCAATATTCGTAGTTGAGCTTGCGCACATCAATGTCCTTGCGGTGGGCAAAGCGTTCTTCCACCGGCAGATAGAGGTCTGCCAAAGCTTCTTCCACTTCGGGCGTTCTTTTGATCTTGGTCTTCCAGTTGATTTCCGGTTCGGCATCTTCGTCGTCTTCGTTTTCAATCTGGAATCCGTCGATACCGTTTTCAGCCAACAAACGGCGGATATGATATTCTTTTACATACTCCACAAACTGACGGTACTCATTGTTGGTGATTTCCGTTTCATCCATGAAAAAATCGCTGATGGTTACGGTGCGGATATTGAGCATCTGGTAAGAGGGGTCAAAACCGCCCGATCCCCAGACAAAACTGCCGCCGGGAACATACACCATTCCGAAAGGAACTTGTGTACCGGGCGCTTTACGCCCTGCCACGCCGACCAGTTCTCCGCTACCGGCATTGTTACATCCCCAAAGGAGAATCGCCACAAAAACGGCAACGGTCAAATTCCGAACATCCCATAAATTCGCTACTCTTCTCATTGTATATATGGTTAATGTTTTTCTATTCTGCGCAAAACACCTACAGGTATCTTGCATTCTTGTATTCCGTGTTTACCCTCTCGCCCTCTAAGCCGAAGCAGTATCTTACGGTAATCTCAAAAGCTCCGCCTATCGTAGAGGCTTTTATAAAGCGGGAAGCCGTAATGTCGTAGGAGGCTCCGATCTGCAATTTGGCGATATTGACACCCGCCAAAATGGAAACGGCATCCTCGAACCGATAGGAAAGCCCAGCCCAAAAGCGTTTGTTGAACGTTCCCATTACAGCCAAACTCCAACTAACACAGGAAAAATCGGTTTCAAGGTATGCCGAAGGTGTAAACTCCACTTTTGGCAAAGACTTGAAAGAGAAAGAATAACCTCCGTTTACAGCGATATACCGCGAAGGACGGTAGGCTATCTTTGAACTCCGGTGAGCAACGAGGTTGTTGACCGCTATGCCCACAAAGTAGTTGGCGTTTCCTAAAAGGTAGAACCCTACTCCTACATCGCCGTACATACCGTTTTCTTTCTGTTTGCCGGTAAGGATACGGTCGGCAGTGTTTTCAGGTTCAAACTTGCTGTAGTCAAGCCCTCTCGACTCCAACTGGGCACGCACGCCCATACCGATGGTGCCGAAAGAGGTCTGCAAGTGATAGGCGTAACCGAGTTTTACCACGATATCACGGAAATAAGCCGTGTTGAACGAGGCAAACTCCAAACCTATCCCGCCTTTGAGCACTTTCAAAGGCATATCGGCTAACAGCAGTGTGGAGTTAGGCGCTATTTTCTTTCCGTTGCCGCCTCCCCTGCCCATGCCGAGCCACTGTTGACGGTGCAGTAACGAAAGGCTGATGCCGTTCGACAATCCTGCATAACCCGCATTGTAGGAGTAGGTGGTGTGCATGAATTGCGTCAATTGGTTGCCTTCCTGCTGGGCAAAAAGGAAACCGTTTGCACCACCGCACAACAAAAACAAGCAAATCAGGCGTACCCGGCTCCTGCTCCGTGCTGCCCACGCTTTCTTATTCACTTGTCTTTCTGGCATATAAGCAAGCTATCCTCTTATGCAAAATGTACGCAAACGTACATTTTAACTCGCAAAGATAACTAAAAATTAGCGTAAATCAAATTTACAAAGTTCCGCATCTGCTCCACATTGTCCAAATCGGGATTCTGTTCGGCTATATAGCGGTTTATATAATCGGCTGCCGCAGGAAAGTGCTTGAGCAGTGTTTTCTTGGTAAGCGGGCTTACTTTGCCGTCTTTCAGAAGAAATAATCTATCGTCGACGCTCAGCTCGGAATTGGCGGCAAAATCGTAGTTTACATTGGTAAATGTAGTTTGACCGCTGTACGAACCCGAACTTGTTCCGTTGTTGCTGAAGCCCGACACGCTGCGGATAGACGAAGTGGAACCGCCCGTACCGTAAGCCCCCGTTTTCTTTTCTTCTATATTGACCTTGCGCGAAAGCACCAACTTGATTTTGTTGTTGAGTACAATTTCGCCCAAACCCGAAAGAACGGGCACAAACTGACGGTCGCCGATTTCAATCATGATTACATTGGAAAGATCGTCAAGCCGGCGCAGGGTATCTTCGGGGGTCGTGGGTTTATCGTTGATGAAAAGAACCTGAGGTTCGTAATAGTTGTAGTTGAGTTTACCGTTGTAAATACTGCCGTCCGTAAAGTAAACGGTGCCTTTGGTACAGTAAGGAAAAGCAAACATGATACTGTCTTGCTGTGCCTTGCTTAAATCGCCCATCGTGATTTTTTTCTGGGCTTGTGCGCAGAACGACACCAAAACGGCGAGCAACAGCAGAATCGAGATTTTTGTTTTCATGGCTATGTTGTTTTAAAAACTGTCGGTTTTAATTGGAAACTTGAAAAGTTCCTCCACTCAGGTAGGTAATGCGATACTTACGCAAGGTATATCGGGAAACATTCTTGCTCTTTCCAAATCCATGATATGTACTATATTCTCCTGCACATTTCCTCCCCACAAGATTCGGATCGTCGTATTCAACATAACAGCCGTCTTCCCAATCCAAGGGGCATGCCTGCTCAAACGCCACGTATTCTTCTTCCATATCGCCTATATGATAAACGAAAACGCCGCTATAACCGTAGTTGAAATACTTAAAACCGCCTACATGCAGCAAGA
Organism: Lentimicrobiaceae bacterium; assembly: GCA_022510485.1. Lineage (GTDB taxonomy): Bacteria > Bacteroidota > Bacteroidia > Bacteroidales > P3 > Pullibacteroides. The sequence goes on from JAFLTI010000005.1 coordinate 64,189, forward strand.
CATTATCCATATCGTTGGGGCGGACTATAAAACTGAATCTTCGTTCCGGGATATTTCCTTCGGTAATCTGCTGGCAACCCGATAGCATGCCACCGCAAAGCAACAGCCCCAACAGCATGCCGATAGTAGAAGATAAACCACGCATAGGAGCAAAGTTACAAAAGTTGAGCGCAGAAACCAAACCCGTTTGGTTTCTGCTTGCTGTTGCGGCAGAGCCAAGCTTGCTTGGGCGATGACGAGACAGCAATCAGAGAGCCAAGTTTACTTGGCTTATGCCGAGACAGAGAAACTTCAAGGAAGCGCAGCGTAGTTAAAGTTACAAAATTTGTACAATTTTATCGTAATTTAGCCTCCGATAAAACAAAGCCTTATGAGCAAAACCGCAACCATTTCCGAAACCTTGGGAGTTGTTCCTGAAGGTTCGCCTGAACAAATTGTACCGGAAACGGAATCTAATGCAGCACCTAAAGCCAAGGAGTCCGATTCCAAAGGGGAAGATGGGTTTTCCTTACGGAAAGCCATTATCGCTCAAACTATTCTGGAGCGAAAATATTGATAAAAAAAAATTTTCTACCTTTGCCTTACATTCGCTTGACCACGGGAATATCTGACGACCCTTATCACCTAAGGGTCTTTTTGTTTTCAGTACGCGGCAGATGCCCGATCCCGAGGGTATAAAGCACAAAATCAAAAGCGATATGGCAGAAATTAAATACTACAGCAAGGAAGGCTTGCAAAAACTCAAAGACGAATTGGAACACCTAACCAAGGTGGAACGCCCCCGGATTTCGCAGCAGATAGCCGAAGCCCGCGACAAGGGCGATTTGTCGGAAAACGCCGAATACGATGCCGCCAAAGAAGCCCAAGGCTTGTGCGAGCTAAAGATTTCTAAATTGCAGATGGAGCTGGCTAACGCCCGCATCTTGGACGAATCGAAGATGGATACTTCCAAGGTGCTCTTGCTTTCTACTGTAACTATCCGCAACGTAAAGACCAAGGCGCAGATGAAATACACTTTGGTTTCTGAAAACGAAGCCGACTTGAAAACAGGCAAGATTTCGGTTACCTCTCCTATCGCGCAGGGGCTTTTGGGAAAGAAAGTGGGCGACAAGGTGGAGGTGAAGGTGCCGGCTGGCGTTATCGAATTTGAGATTACCGAAATATCCCGATAAGCTATGGCAAGTATCTTTTCTAAAATCGTGGCAGGCGAGATTCCCTGCTACAAGGTAGCCGAAGACGCCAAACACCTTGCTTTTCTCGATATCGCGCCCGTAGTAAAAGGTCATGTGTTGGTGATACCCAAGCAGGAAGTCGATTATATTTTCGATATGGAAGACGGAGACTTGGCGCAGCTGACCTTGTTTGCCAAAAAGGTGGCGACTGCGCTCAAAAAAGTATTTCCCGCGCCCAAAATCGGTATGTCGGTGGTGGGTTTAGATGTTCCGCATACACATATCCACCTGATGCCTATTCACGGAGGAACCGATATGGATTTCGGTCACGAAAAGCTCAAATTAGAAGCCGAAGAAATGCAATCGATAGCCGCTGCGATTCAGGCGGAATTCAATAAATTGTAGGCAGTTTTCCTTTTTAGCAGAAAATAAAACGGGGCGGTTATAAACCGCCCCGTACCTTTTTAATAACAATCGTTCTATCTTTTAGCGTTTGCTTACCTTAAAAGCCCGGTTGTCTATCTTGAGCAGATAGATGCCGTTGTGGCAGTCGGTCATATCCAACTCGATGACACCGGCAGGTACGCGGTTGAGTTTACGCACCATACGGCCCGAAATATCATAGAGATTGATTTCTTTTGCCCCTTCCGGCATATCGATATGCAGCTTGCCTTCCGTTGGGTTAGGATAAATTCTTACCATAGTTTGTTCCAAATTGCTTTCGTTTGCTACATGTTGTAACTGAACTTTTTCTACCACATCCGCACCCTCTACGCTTACTTCGCCGTTTACGGTTTCTGCACCGAGGCTTACCGAATAGGCATAGGTACCGTCGGGAACGTTTTCCACCTTGTATTGTCCGGCAGGCATTACCGTGCCGTCAAAAGTTACGGTGGCATTGTTTACGGCATTGCCGTTCTGATCGATAATCTCAAAGCTTACCGAATAGTACGAAACATTGTCGTTGAGCAAGAAGATGGTGGAAGGTTTGGTAAACGAAGCCATTGCAAGCAATTCGTTCCCCGTAAGATTTATGGCAGACAAATCTATCGGTTCATCATCAGTGGTAGAAATTACCGAGACAGCACCCAAGCTATAATAGCCATAGAAACCGCAATCATCGCTGTAGGAATAAACCGAGGAAGATTCCTTATATACCGCCACCACGATATTCTTGCCCGTATAGGGATAGGGGCGATCAAAGTTGAGAACCAAATTGCCGCCGTCTTTTGCCTCAACAATAACGCCACCATCGAACACCTTGGTTAAGGAGGTGGGCTTGGGAACGCTGGTCATAATATTTTCCTGTTCGACTTCTCCCATATAGACAACAAGATGCATACGTTCTGAACTTCTGCTGAATCGGGTACGGAACGCCATACCGCTGATATTGTTGCCGGCTTCCATATCCAAATCGTTCTTGTTGTAGAGAATCCAACTCAAAGAATTTTTATCATACACTCTCAAAGGAGTGGAGTAAGTAATATCTTCTCCTTCGTAAGCATCCACCATACGGCTCCTTACGTCTTGAGGCAGCACCGACACATACAATTCTGAAGTGGCGTTGTTGAGTGCCAGTTCATCTTCTTCCAGCACGCATACGGCAGTCAAGCTATGTTCGCCCTCTTGAGTAAAGGTATGTTCATAAACCATCTTAGAAAAAGCACCGCTTTCTAACTTGGTTCCCACCACACTGCCTATCTCGGTTTCTCCGTCGTAGAACTTAATGCTGTAGTTTTCGGCAGCTGCCGTTCCTTGGTTACGAACGCAAACGGTATAGGAGGTTTTGCTTTGCGAGCCTAAAACCCGCAAGCCTTCTATTTTAGATACCACCGCCAAGTCGTTTGTCAATTGCGTACCGATTTTGAGGTTGTCGATGTCGAAATAAAATGCATCGGGCAAACTGTAATCCCGGTTCACATATATCATAAACTGACAGATTTTGCCGGCGTAATCGCTTACATCCACACTGAATGGCTTATAATCTTTGCTCGATACGTGCTTACCGTAATCTTCTTCATAAAGAGTTTCCCATGTTTCGCCAAAGTCTTCCGATACCGATACAGTCCAAGACATATTTTCTCCGGCAAAAGCGTTTTGAGGATAGGTTTCATAGTCCATTACACGATATTCCAACTCGAATACTGGCTCACTGCCCATATAAACAGGATTGGTGGTAATGGAACGCGGACCGTCCATATACCAGAAACTGTGCGTAAGGCGTTGTCCGTTGTCTTTGCCGCCCTGTTCATCCACATAAAAATCCCCTGTCCAGTTGAGAGGTCTTTTGTTTTGAGCTATATTTTCAAAGTCTTCGAACAAAAAGCCCGATAATCCGGGATAATCCGCCATATTGACCAAAGTAACGGCAAGCGTGGTATCCGACACCAAACGAAGCGTACCTCTTGCCGGAACAAATCCCTCTTTTTCAACTATGTAGTTGTATGAGCGGGCAGTCAGATCCTCAAATACATACTTTCCTGCCTCCTGTTTTTCGCCGTTGAGCGTGATGACGGCGTTAGAAACCGCATTGCCGGCGGCATCCTTTACCGCAAAAGTAAGATTGTACTTTTCGTCTGATACCGAAGAAAAAACAAACTTGGTATTGGGACGATAGAATACAGGGGATCCGCCCCACTCTCCTTCATCCGGCTTCATTGGATCAAGGTTATCTCCCGAATTGGACAGCACCACAGTATTCCCTCCCATAGTACTGATAGCGTAAAACTGGTTAGTTCCCCATTCCAGCACATCTTCTTCGGCAACTTTAGAATAGGTATATACCGCCAATGTCTTGGTGCCACTATAGGCAAAAGGTTGGGTAAAGGTAAAGCGAACGCTTTGGCGGTCTCCTTCGGGAAAAGTCATCTCGCCGTCGAAAACCTTGGTCAGCGTGGAGGGATCAATAAAGAACCAATCATATGTTTCCGGGTCATAGGGAATAGCTTCATAATCAGTTTCTCCGATATATACCTGCGTGGCGCAAGTAATTTCTTTGGTAAACTTTCCTTCAAATATCAAGGCACTGATACTTCCTTTTACGGCATTGAGGTCTTCAGGCAGATAAAGCGTAAGGTCGACTCCGGTTTTCTGCGAAAAACGGAACGGAACTCCATCCGTCAACGATGAACCTTTTCCCACTTCCACTATGATATTGCCTGTTTCCTGTACTTCGATATTCATAGTTGCTGTATCGTTGGCAGGGTTTTCATCTCCGGAGAGTACCACTACGGCATATAGCTTATCTGCGCCAACTTTGGTGGGAGTATATTTCAAAGTATGTTCCGCGCTCGCACCGGCTTCTATTGTTTCGGTAATGTTCTGGCTTGCCAGCAGGCTGAGTGTGCCGTCGAGCAACTGTACGCTGTACGCTGCCTGCGCTTCCGAGCCGTTGTTGAAAACGCTAAACTTATATTCGGCTTCGGTATTTACGGTAGGCATGGCGGCTCCTGCGATTTCGCCCTGAATCATCAAGTCTTTGGCTTTCGTTTCGGCTTTCGTACCTACGCCAAAGTTGTCGATATAGAGATTAACCGTACCGGCGTCCGCATCGGGAATAGCCTTAATTCTTATATGAGCACTTTGGTCGGCATAGCTTTCCGGTAAAGTTTCGCGAAAGAGCCTGTAATCAGAAGAGGAAACAAAGTCTGAGGCTTCCACTTTCTTTACCGTTGTCCATTCCGTACCGTCGGTAGAAACTGCCAATTCAAGGCTCATACAGTTGTCGGGGGCATCGCCGATTACACCGGCGGTTTTGTAGTAAAATTCCACAATGGGTTGGGTGCCCAAAGCGCACAATTGCGTATAGAACCAATAGTCACCGTTGGCATTCATATTAGTTGCCCCAAACGCCATATCGCTTTCCATACCCTGCCAAGCGGGACTGAAAGTAGCACCACCATACGTACCCGCACTTACCTCCCAGCCATCGGGCTTAGTAGGTCCAAGAATACTAAGATCCTCAAAATCCTCAAAATACCAAGTTTGGGCTTGAACAGAAAGCATCCCAGCCAACAAACCGAGCAGTAATAACATTTTCTTTAACATGGCTTTTTGTTTTTAGTTATTAGTTACTTTCACGCCATTCGAAATAAGCCGAAAAGCGTTTTTATTTACGCCGCTAAATTAAAAGCAAAAAGCCTCGAAAAAACATAGGCATCCTACCGCATTTCCACCACCAAGAATACGTTTTTATAACAATCCAACAATAATACAACTATTTATTTATCAAATAAAAACATTAAAATACAAGATACGTTTTTAAGCACCCTAAATTCCTTGTTTGTCCATTGTTTTTCCACCCCTTGTCCATTCATTGTCCAAAGCCTTTTCAGCTTAAAAGCCGGCAATAAGCTCGTCTAAATCCATATCCTTTTCTAAGTTCAACTTTTTACGCAGGCGGTAACGGTTCTTGTTTACTGACTCTTGAGAGAGGTTTAACAATTGCGCTATCTGTTTGGAAGACAAACCAATTCTTATGTATGCACAAAGTTTGGTTTCGTTTGGGGTAAGCTGAGGACAATACTGTTTGAGATTATCGAAGAAATGAGGTGCCACTTGGATAAAATGCCCCACAAACTGCTCCCAATAGTCGTTATCCATATTCAAGTTGGTGTCTATAAGTCGTTTTATCTTATCAAAACCGCTTTCGTCTTTTTCTTCTTTGGCTTTAAGCGCGGTTGCCTTTACCGTACGCAATACATTATTCTTATTGGAAAGCAACAAGGTATAGGATGTTAACTCCCTTATTTTCTGTTCGGTCTGCTCTTTCTGCAACCTACTGATTTCCTTTTCGTTTTCTAATTGATTAGTAAGTTCTTGATGTTCTATCTCCTTAAGCAGGAGGGTCTGACGGGAGCGGCGACGGCGTTCCAATGCCACCAGCCACAGCAAGACAACCGTTACGATAAGCCCCACCGAAGCCACTGCCAATATCACCATCTGCTTGTTTTTCAACTTTACCGTGCGCTCCGCCAACTGGCTGCGGCTTTGGGAGAGTTCCATTACCACGTTGACGTAATTTTTCTGCGCCTCCATATTCATAGGCTGCTGCACCCTATAGTTAAGCTGGTTATATTCCATCAGATAGAAATAGGAGCTGTCGAGCATATCCTGACGAGCAAACAAGATAGACAGTTCGTAAGCAAGTGAAGCATAAGAACTTAAATTACTATCTTCTAAAGCAATCCGCCGGGCATCTTGATAGTAGGAAGACGCTTGGGCATAGGCTTTCTTATAACGGAAATAATTGCCTATATTTTCGTATAGCAAAACCCGTAGATTCTTATTGCCGTCTTCCCTTAAAAGTTCCAGACTCCTTTTATAACAGGCATAGGCAGAATCGCGTTGCTCCAAGGCGGAATAATAAGAACCCATATTGAGCCACGCCACCGCCAGCAATCCATAGTCGTTGTCTTTCCGCTGCAAATCGTTTATGGGGCAATGCAAGACGGCAATCGCCGAATCGTATTTTTCTTCTACAAACAACAGGCGGGAATAATTGATTTGCACCCGATACCATTCCAAAGAACCCGGCTCCAAGTACCGTAAGGCAAGCTGATAGTAGTATCTGCTTTGTTCGTACTCATACAGATAAGGGCTTATATTGCCCAAACTGATCGCTGTTTCTACAAACAAAGGGGTATCTTTAATCTCTTCCGCTAAATGATTGGCATCCAACATATATCGGAAAGCCATCGTAAAATTGCCAGACGACAATTGGGTTAAGGCTTTGGCATAACTGAGCAAAAGGCGGTTCGTGGCATCCTGCACCATTGGAGGTTCTTGAAGCAACGAATCGATACGGGAAGCGAAGCGGCTGTGCCCATTGCTTTGCGAATATTCGGTGAGTGCATCCAAATAGACACATTGAGCCAAGAGTCTGAAATTACCGGTAGTTTGGGCGCGGGAATAGAGTTCTTTAATGATTTGGGCTGTCTGATTGCCCCTGTTGAAATAATTCTGCTGAACAAACAAGACCAAAGTGTCCGAAGAAACCCGGGTATATTCGGCTACCGCACCGGCGGGTATCTGGGCAAGGGCTGTTCCCGAAAAAACGCCCGTTATCCAAAGCACGGACAAAAGGCAAGCTTGGTTTAACCAACGCATCTTTATGCTTTTCTCAACCTATCACTTCACCGTAGAGGTCAAAGGATTCGGATGAAGTTATCTTTACCTGATAGAAATTTCCGGGTTCCAAGCGGGCATCTTCCGCACGGATCAAGACCTCGTTATCCACTTCGGGAGAATCGTATCGGGTGCGCCCCACATAAAACTCCCCTTCAAGGCGGTCTATCAAGACCTCAAAGGTCTTGCCTATCTTGGCGCGGTTCGCCCCGTAGGATATTTCTTCCTGCAAATCCATAATTTCCTGTGCCCGGCGTTCTTTTTCGGATTCCGACACCGTATCGCCTAAAGCGTAGGCTGGAGTTCCCTCTTCGCGGGAATAGGGAAAAACGCCCAGTCGGTCGAACTTAAAACTCCGCACAAAGTCTTTCAAGCGTTCAAAAGCCGCCTCGTCTTCGCCCGGATAGCCCACGATAAGCGTAGTGCGGAAAGCCGCATCGGGCAAAGCCTGCCGAAAGTTTTGCAAGAGAGCGAGGGTCTGGTTCTCGGTAGTGTTCCGCAGCATACTCTTTAAGATGTCAGTGTCGATATGCTGCAAGGGAATATCCACGTAATTGCAGACTTTTGGCTCGGTGCGCATCACTTCGATTAAATCTTGCGGAAAAGCATGGGGATAGAGGTATTGCAGCCTAATCCAACGGATGCCGTCTATCCGGCACAAGTTGCGCACCAAGGAGGCGATTTCCCTGCTGCCGTACAAGTCCATACCGTAATAGGTAAGGTCTTGCGCCACGAGGATAAGTTCCTTAACGCCTTTTTGAGCCAAAAGGCGGGCTTCTTCTATAATTTCTTGACGCGGACGGGAAATATGCTTACCCCGGATAAGCGGTATGGCGCAAAACGAGCATTGGCGGTTGCAGCCTTCCGAAACCTTAAGGTATGCGTAGTGCGACGGAGTGCTGAGACTTCTTATCTTGACATCGGTTCCGCTCTGGCTCTGCAAGATGGCGTTTACCACCTCTTGCGGATTATTCACGCCGAACCAGCCGTCTACTCCGGAAATCTCTTTTTTGAGTTCATCGCCGTGCCGCTGCACCAAGCAGCCCATCACGAATACCTTACCTTTTTTGCGTTTGTTGCGGCGGGTCGTTTCCAAGAGGATGGCATCTATAGATTCCTGTTTGGCATCCAAGATAAAGCCGCAAGTGTTTATAAGCACCACATCCGCCAAACGCGGGCTTTCTTCTTCGATAACAGTCCAGCCCTCTTTCTTTACATTGCCCGAAATAACTTCCGAATCTACCGTGTTTTTCGAACAACCCAAACTGACCACTTTTAAGGAAGGCATAGCCGATTGTTTTGATTTATTCTCCGAACAAGGATTCTACAAAGCTTATCTTGTTGAAAAGCTGCAAATCGTCTATTTTTTCGCCCACGCCGATATATTTGACGGGAATATTGAACTGCCGCGAAATCCCGATAGCCACACCGCCTTTTGCAGTACCGTCTAATTTGGTAAGAGCCAAGGCATTTACTTCGGTGGCAGCGGTAAACTGCTTTGCCTGTTCTATGGCGTTCTGACCTGTTGACGCATCCAAAACCAACAAGATTTCGTGCGGGGCTTCGGGCACTACTTTCTTCATTACGTTTTTGATTTTAGACAGCTCGTTCATCAAGCCTATCTTGTTGTGCAGACGGCCGGCGGTATCTATAATCACTACATCGGCTTCTTTTGCCACAGCGGATTTAAGGGTATCGAAAGCCACCGAAGCCGGGTCGGAACCCATAGCCTGAGCCACTACGGGAACATCCGTGCGCCGACCCCATTCCTGCAACTGCTCTACCGCCGCCGCACGAAAAGTATCTGCCGCACCCAAAACCACTTTGGCTCCGTTTTGCTTGAACTTATACGCCAACTTGCCGATAGTGGTGGTCTTGCCCACTCCGTTAACGCCCACCACCATAATTACATAGGGTCCGTTACCTTCTTGTTGCCAAGGGTCTTGCTGAGGGCTTTCCACCAACATAGCGCAGATTTCCTCGCGCAAAACCTTGTTCAGTTCTGCCGTGCCGAGATATTTATCGCGCTTTACACGCTCCTGTATGCGTTCTATGATTTCGAGCGTGGTCTCCACGCCCACATCGCTGGTAACCAACACTTCTTCAAGATTATCCAATACCTCTTCGTCTATGGTTGATTTGCCTGCGACGGCGCGCGTTATCTTTTTGAGCACGCTTTCTTTGGTCTTATCCAAACCGCGTTCCAGACCTGCCTTTTCGGCACTTGTCTGCTCTGCCGTCTTATTGCGCGAAAACAACGAAAAAAAGCCCATTTTCTTTAATTATTTAAGGTCTCCGGTAGAAACACATAAAGGTTCACCGATGTTTTACCGATGAACCTCCACGTCACGGACAAACCAGCGTCCGTAAAAAAGCCACGAAAGGAACGAAATTAAGCCTTGTTGGCAAAATATTCCTTTACCTTGTCGTTAGCGATGATTTCTTCCTTAAAAGTATAGGCACCCGTCTTGGGCGACTTAACTACTTTTACAACCTTGGCATAGTCCTTGCCAGTACTGGTTTTCAGGGTTGCAACTACTTTCTTTGCCATTGCCTAAACTATTTTATTTCTTTGTGAACCGTCATTTTTTTCAAAATGGGGTTGTACTTTTTCAATTCCAAACGATCGGGCGTGTTTTTCTTGTTCTTGGTGGTAATATAACGGGAAGTGCCCGGCATACCGCTGGCTTTGTGTTCGGTGCATTCCAAAATCACCTGAACCCGTGCCTCTTTGTTCTTCTTTCCCATGGCTTCTTTCTATTTTAGGTATTCTGAATAGGGGTGCAAAAGTAGTATTTTTTTTTGGATAAACAAAGGGGGGCTGCCTTACGGCAAATCCCCCCTTCGGATTATTGCTGTCAAAAAACTTATTTCTTGGCAGGTTTAATGTCCAATTTAACGGGGTTGACCATATTTTCGGTCTTCATAATCTTTTCCAAATCGGCTTTGGACATCAATTTCTGCTTGAGCACCAAATCAATCACGCTCTTGCCGGTTTTCTTGGCTTCCTTGGCGATTTCGTCGCCTTTGTGGTGACCGATGTAGGGGTTCAACATCGTAATGATACCGATGCTGTTTTCTACCATTTCGCGGCAGCGTTTTTCGTTGGCTTTCAAGCCGTCGATACACAAGGTACGCAAGGTATTGAATGCGTTTTGCAGCAATTCGATAGATTCAAATACCGCATAGCACATTACCGGTTCCATTACGTTCAGTTCCAACTGAGCCGCATCGGCAGCCATCGTAACGGTAAGGTCGTTACCGATAACGCGGAAGCAAACTTGGTTCACCACTTCGGGAATAACGGGGTTAACCTTTCCGGGCATAATGGAGGAACCGGGCTGCATTTCGGGAAGGAACACTTCTTGCAGACCGCAGCGGGGACCGGACGCCATCAAACGCAAGTCGTTGCAGATTTTTCCCAAGCGAACAGCCAGACGTTTCAAGCCGGAGGAGTAGTTTACTACAGCACCGTTGTCGGAGGTAACGAAAATGAGGTTCTTGTCTAATTTGATCTTGAGTTTCATTACCGAAGCCAAAGCCTTGGCGCAGGCATCGGCATAACCCGGTTCGGCATTGATACCCGTACCGATAGCGGTGGCACCCATATTTACCGTAAGAAACTCTTGAGCGGCGGCATCCAAAGCGGCAACTTCGCGTTTCAAACCTTCGGCAAAACCGTTAAAAGTCTGACCGAGGGTCATAGGAACGGCATCCTGCAACTGGGTACGACCCATCTTTACCATCTTGGCAAATTCCTTGCCTTTCTTTTCAAACGAAGCGATAAGCTTCTTTAAGGCAGCCACCATTTCCACATGGCTAAAATACAAGCCAAAGTGCATGGCGGTGGGATAAGCGTCGTTGGTAGACTGGGAGCAGTTTACGTGGTCGTTGGGGTTGCAGTACTGGTATTCGCCCGGTTTGTGTCCCATAATCTGAAGGGCACGGTTGGCGATTACTTCGTTGGCGTTCATGTTCATCGTAGTACCGGCACCGCCCTGAATCATATCGGAAGCAAAGGCGTCGTGGTGCTTGCCGGCAATAATTTCCTTGCAGGCTTTTACGATGGCATCCAACTGTTTTTTATCAACACGTTTGGGGTTGATCTGATTGTTGGCAATGGCAGCACCCCATTTGGTATAGGCAAACCCCTTGATGAAATTGGGGTAGCGGGACATGGGGACATTGCTGATTTTGAAGTTGTCAAAACCACGGGCGGCTTGCACACCGTAAAGGGCATCGGCGGGAATCTCGAGCGTTCCCAGCAAGTCGGCTTCTTTTCTCATCTTAGTTTTTGTTACAGCCATTTTTCTTCTCTTTATTTATTGTTATTACTATTTTATCTGCGTGTAGAACCCGGATAAACCTTGAGTGCTTCTTCGAGGCAGTGCATGGCTTCCCGCAGGTCTTCTTCTTTTAATACATAACTGATGCGCACTTCGTTCATACCCGAACCCGGAGTGGAATAGAATCCTGTGGCGGGAGCGAGCATTACGGTTTTTCCGTCGGTGCTGAACTCTTCGAGCAACCACTGGCAGAACTTGTCGGCATTGTCGATAGGCAAGCGGGCAACGGCATAGAACGCACCCTTGGGATTAGGGCAGAAACAGCCGTCCATCTTGTTGATGGATTCCACCACGATGTTGCGGCGTTTGGTGTATTCCGCCAACACTTGGGCAAAGTAGGATTCGGGAGCGTCGATGGCAGCCTCGCCGAAAATCTGTCCGTAGGTGGGAGGGCTCAGACGAGCCTGCGCCTGCTTCATTGCCGCGGCATATACCTCTTTGTTTTTGGTTACGAACATACCGATACGGCAACCGCAAGCCGAATAACGCTTGGATATGGAATCGAGCAGGATTACGTGCTCTTCCAGACCCTCGAGCTGCATTACCGAATGGTATTTGCAGTTGTCGTAGCAAAATTCGCGATATACTTCGTCCGCCATCAGGAAAAGGTCGTGCTTCTTTACAATTTGCGCCAATACCCGCAGTTCTTCTTCCGAATACAGATAACCGGTGGGGTTGTTTGGATTGCAAATCAGAATCGCCTTGGTATTGGGCGTTATCTTCTTTTCAAATTCTTCGATAGGAGGCAGGGCAAAACCGTTTTCGATTTTGGAGACGATAGGCACCGTCTTTACGCCCGCCTGTTTGCCGAATCCCGAATAATTGGCGTAGAAAGGTTCGGTAACGATTACTTCATCGCCGGGATTGAGGCAGGTCATAAACGCGAACAGAATGGCTTCGGAACCGCCGTTAGTAACGATAATCTCGTTTTCGTTCACGTGGATGTTAAAAGTCTTGTAGTATTCCGCCAATTTTTTACGGAACGAAAGGATACCCGCCGAGTGGCTGTATTCCACCAAAGGCAAGGTGTTGTTCCTTACCGCATCCAATGCCACTTGGGGCGAGGCGATGTCGGGTTGACCTATATTGAGGTGGTAAACTTTGATGCCCCGTTTTTTTGCTTCATCCGAGAAAGGCACCAATTTACGGATAGGAGAGGCTGGCATCTCCTGCCCTTTTTTTGAAACTGAAGGCATAATTCGATTGTCTTTTCAAAAAAGCAATCCCCGACTGTATTAAAATCGGGGATTGTAATTGTTCTTGCTAATTAGTTTTTTGCATTTACCGTACCACGGATAGAAAGCACCACACGTTCGGGGTTGCCATTGGTAGAAACGGTTATTGACTTGCTGATACCGCCCACACGATTGGTGTCGTAGTGAACCTTAATGGAGCTTTTCTTGCCGGGCATAATCGGTTCACGGGGCCACGAAGGTACGGTGCAACCGCAGGAAGAACGTACATCGGACAGAATCAGGGGTTCAGTTCCGTTGTTTTCAAAAACAAACTCGCAGTTTCCGTCGGCTCCCTGTTCGATAGTACCGTAGTCGTGCACGGTCTTTTCAAATTTGATGCCGGGGCCTTCCACTTGTTCAGTAGGGTCTTCTTTACCCGATACCGGAGAGGCTACAACAACGCCTGCCAAAAGCAAAGCCGAAACCAACATAAATCCACAAACAAACTTTTTCATTTTTTTAGTTTTTTAATCGTTTTCTTTCGGATTCCGCGAACCCTCAGTCCGCCCTATCCTATTTCAAACGGGCGCAAATATACGATTTTTTCCATTTAGTGGTTTTCTGCCTTGTTTAGAATCATATCCGCCCTTGCAGAAAATCTTTCCGGAGGGCTTCGGGAAAGCGTTCTATGGCGTAACGCAGCATGGTGCGGGGCATAATCCGGTAGCGGGGCGGTTCGGAAGCCTTGCGCTTTTGGCTCAGATAGCGTACTTCTTCCTCTTGAGAAATCCGCTTGCCTGCCTCGCGCAGCATCCAACCCGTAGCTTTCTGTAGCAAGTCGTGGGGGTGCTGGAGCAAAAGGTCGCTGATGGCGTAAACAGGCGCGGTATCGCCGGCTTTTGTAAACGCAAAAGTTGCCACGACCGCTATGCGTTGGGTCCACAGATGGGAACTTCGGGCATATTCCTTAAGGATTTTCCAATTCTTGCGCCGGAGAAGAAATGCCCCTACAATCTGCGGCGCGCTCAAATCCACCAAATCCCAGTTATTGATATGGGCGGCGTGTTCCATATAGAAACGGAAAATGAATCCGGCTTGCGCACCCTCTGCCTTTTGCATCTGCTCAACCAAGAACAACAAGGCAAGCATACGACATTCATGATAGGCATCGCACATCAAGCCCTCCAAAACCGCCCCCTCGTCTGCTTCCAAGTCTTTGCGGTATCGCTTTGCCAACGCCCTTATCTGCGGCACGGTTATACCGTAAAACAAATCGCCCTCTCCGTATTCGCCTTTGCCCGTCTTGAAAAAAGATTGCAGAATCCGCCGTTTTTCCCCTCCGTTTTGTGCGGCAAGTTGCAGCATTTCATTGCGTATTTGCTGAAGTAAGCCTGCCTCGGGTTTATTGGATGCTTTCTTGTTCATACACAAAAGTAGGTATTTTCAAGTCAAAAAATCATGCCTTTCTGCCGTTCTGTCGGTATTTTACATTACGTAAACCCTTGATTCTGACAAAATTTCACATAAAACACTTCGGCAAAGTTTTTGTTTATGTGGGGCAAAACTTAAACAACAAAACCATGACCTTTAACAACTTTACCATTAAAGCACAGGAAGCCATCCAAAAAGCAGTGGAACTGGCTGCCGGCAACCGTAATCAGGCCGTGGATGACCTTCACCTGTTGAAAGGCCTCCTTTTGGCCGATGAACACGTTTTGCCTTTTCTGTTCAAGAAAGCCGGTGCCGATCCGGTACTTATAAACCGAGATCTCGACGCCAAAATAGACAGTTTGCCCAAAGTGAGCGGCAATGCCACACCCTACCTTACTCCCCACGCCGAGCAATGCCTGCTCAAGGCGCAAAACCTACTCAAAGACTTTCAAGACGAATATGTTACTATCGAAGTGATTTTACTCGCCTTGTTGGAACAAAACTCGCAGGCGGCGCAGCTTTTGAAGAACGCCGGCATACAAACCGACCAAATCAAAGCTGCCGTAAAGGAAATGCGGAAAGGTTCCGCCGCAAAGGATTCCAATGCGGAAAGCACTTATCAGGCGTTGGAAAAATACGCCCGCAACCTCAACGATATGGCGCGGCACGGCAAACTCGACCCCGTTATCGGGCGCGACGAAGAAATACGCCGCGTGTTGCAGATTTTGAGCCGGCGCACCAAGAACAACCCGCTGTTAATCGGAGAACCCGGTGTGGGTAAGACCGCTATTGCCGAAGGCTTGGCGCAACGCATCGTGAGCGGCGACGTTTCGGAGGGATTAAAAAGCAAGCAGATTTTTTCGCTCGATATGGGCGCGCTCATTGCCGGTGCAAAGTACAAGGGAGAATTTGAAGAACGCTTGAAAAGCGTAGTGAAGGAAGTGATACAGGCGGAGGGTGAAATCATTCTGTTTATAGATGAAATCCACACTTTGGTGGGAGCCGGCGGCGGAGAAGGCGCTATGGATGCCGCCAATATCCTTAAGCCCGCCCTTGCAAGGGGCGAATTGCGCGCCATAGGTGCCACCACTTTGGGCGAGTATCAGAAGTATTTTGAAAAGGACAAGGCTTTGGAGCGTCGTTTTCAAACCGTTTATGTGGGCGAACCCAATGTGGAAGACAGCATTTCTATCTTGCGCGGTCTTAAGGAACGCTACGAAACCCATCATCACGTGCGTATCAAAGACGAAGCCCTGATTGCCGCCGTAGAACTTTCACACCGCTATATAGCAGACCGCTTTCTGCCCGACAAAGCCATCGACTTGGTTGACGAAGCCGCTGCCAAACTGCGCTTGGAAATTGATTCGGTTCCCGAAAAGTTAGACGAGGCGGAACGTAAGATCCGCCAGCTGGAAATCGAAAGGGAAGCTATCAAGCGGGAGAACGACCCTGTTAAATTGCAGGCTCTTAAAGAAGAGATAGCCAACCTTTCGGTAGAACGCGACAGTATGAAAGCCAAATGGAAAACCGAAAAGGAAACCGTAGACGCCATCCAGTCGCAATTGGATGCCATTGAGGGCTACAAGTTTGAAGCCCAGCAGGCGGAGCGTTTGGGCAACTATGAAAAAGTGGCGGAGCTGCGCTACGGGCGTATCAAGGAAGCCGAAAAAAAGGTGGAAGAACTCAAGGCCAAACTGCAAGAGGAACAGAAAGAGGGTTCGATGATTAAGGAAGAAGTGGGCAGCGAGGAGATTGCCGATGTGGTGTCGCGCTGGACCGGTATTCCTTTGAGCCGTATGTTGCAGAGTGAACGCGAAAAACTTCTGCATATCGAAGACGAGCTGCATCAGCGCGTAGTCGGACAAGACGAGGCTATCCGTGCCATTTCCGACGCTATCCGCCGCAGCCGTGCCGGATTGGGCGATGAAAACCGTCCCATAGGTTCGTTCATCTTTTTAGGAACTACCGGCGTGGGTAAGACCGAATTGGCTAAAGCCTTGGCGGATTACCTCTTTAACGACGAAAAGGCGATGGTGCGCATCGATATGTCGGAATATCAGGAAAAGCATACGGTATCGCGCTTGGTGGGGGCTCCTCCGGGTTATGTGGGTTATGAAGAAAGCGGGCAGCTTACCGAAGCCGTGCGCCGCCGCCCCTATTCGGTGGTGCTGTTAGACGAGATAGAAAAGGCTCACCCCGATGTGTTCAACATTCTGCTGCAGGTGCTCGACGACGGGCGGCTTACCGACAACAAAGGCCGTGTGGCAGACTTTAAGAACACTATCGTCATTATGACCTCCAACCTTGGGGCGGACTATATCCGTCAGGCTTTTGAGGATATGAAGCCGGGCGAGGAAGAACAAGCCTACCAAAAGAGCAAGGAACAGGTTTTAGACGAACTGCGCCGCTGTATGCGCCCCGAATTTCTGAACCGCGTGGATGAAACCATCGTGTTCAAGCCTTTGGACAGGGAGCAGATTCTCGATATTGTGAAACTGCAAATGCAGCAGGTAAGGCAGTTGATGAAGAAAAACGGCTATGAACTGGAAATAAGCGACGAAGTGTATAAGGATATAGCCCGTCAGGCATACGACCCGCAATACGGCGCCCGTCCTATCAAACGCTTTGTGCAGCAGAACATAGTAAACGAACTGTCCAAGACCATCTTGGCAGGCAATATCCACAAGGAAAGCCCGGTCTGTATGGATGTGTTTGAAGGCAAATACGTACTCTACAACAAAAAGGAGAAAAAATAAGGAATTTTCCTCCCGATTCACGGGGTATCCGCAAGATGCGGATACCCCGTTTTTTTATGCTATATTTGAAGAGTTAATCGGAATGCTGTTATGCGGAGAAACTTTCTTTTTTATATGTTTTTCATATTGTTTTGCATCTTACCGGGTGTTTTTAGCCCGGTTCAGGCACAGAACAAGGAAGTTTTGCCCGTGTTCATCCTCGACCCGGTGGAGATTCACGGCCGCCCCCTTTCGGATTCCGAAAAGCGCGATTTTTTGCGCTTGGTCTATAACGTGCGCCGAACCTACCCCTATGCGGTAATGGCAAAAGAACGCATGGACCTGTACAACGCAATGAAAGCCGAAACGTCAAAAAAGAAAGACCAACGCAAGTATCTGAAAGACGAAGAAACCGCCATCAGGAATGATTTTTTAGAAGATCTTAAAAATATGACCCGCAGTCAGGGGGCTATCCTTATCAAACTTTTGGCTCGGCAAACCGACACCACCGCCTATTTTCTGCTCAAGGATTTCCGGGGGAGCGCACGAGCCATAGCCTATCAGACTGTGGCTCGGCTTTGGGGTTATAACCTCAAGGAAACCTACCGTCCCCAAGACCGCGACCGCGATATAGAAGCCATAGTGCAGATGATAGAAAATGGCAGGCTTTCTACCATAGCGCCAAACAAAGCCCCTGCCCTACAACCCAAACGCCGCCGTTAAAGATTACTTCCATGCCAAGAGAATCTACCTTTATCGATTACGTATGCAGCCATATAAACCGCTTTGACCTGCAAAAGACCAATCTGCAAGTGGTTTTACCAAGCTTGCGTTTGGGGCGCGTACTCAGCCGTCGGTTTACCGCTTTGGCAAAAAAGGATAAGCGCCTACCCTGCTGGCTGCCCAAGTTCGTTACCATAGACCAAGTTATTTCGTCTTTTTCGGGTTTAGGCAAGGCGGAACCTATGGAATTGTTGGCATTGCTGTATCTTTCGTATGAAGAAAGCTGCAAGGCAGAAGGCACACCGGCGCGGAGCCTCGACCGCTTTTGGGAATGGGGGCGCATGTTGATTTCCGACTTTAACCAAATCGACAACCAGCTGGCTCCGGCAAAAGAAATACTGCAATATTTGGCAGACGAAAAGAGTATCGGCAGCTGGCATTTAGACTTGGGTTCTTCGCAAGGTAAGCTGCAAAGTGCCTACTTGGCATTTTACAACCTGCTCCTGCCGCTTTACGAAAGATTTTGCCAAAAATTACAGCAAGAAAACCTTGCCTATACGGGGCTTGCCGGGCGCACCGCCTGCGAAAAACTGCCTCAACTCCTGCAACATAACGCCCTGCCCGACGATACTTTTTATCTCTTTGCGGGCTTCAACGCCCTTACCAAAGCCGAAGAACAGATTATACGAACCCTTATACGCGCCAAGAAAGCCGAGATTATCTGGAACGCCGACCGTTACTACTTAGACGACCCCTTGCAGGAAGCCGGTCTGTTCTTGCGCCGCTACCGTCAGGATTCCGACCTGAACCGTTTTTTGAAAGACGAAGACATTGCAGACAACATAAAAAAACTGCATATAAACCTTGTAGAATGTGCCCAGCGGAGCGCGCAGGCAAAGTGGGCGGCACAATGGTTTGGTAAAGAAAAGGATGTGGCAGGCTGTGCCTTGGTGTTGAACGACGAAAGCCTGTTTGCTCCCGTTATGAACGCCCTGCCCGACACCCTGCCTTTCAATGCCACCATAGCCGCTCCCCTTTCGGGTACTTTTTCCGCAAACCTCTTGGCTCAGCTTGTGGAGATTCGCCGCTTTATGCAGCAGAACGGCAGCAAGAGCATAAAAGCCGGGCAATTTGTGCAACTGTTGCGCAATCCCTTGTTGGAACTCTTGGCAAAAGACAAAAAAAATCTGCACGAAAAAGAATCCATCATACTGGCTTCGCACCGTTCTTACTACTCCGTACAGGAATGGATAGAACTCTTTGCCGAAAATCCTTTTTGCCAAGAGGTGTCTTGTTTTCTATCGCCCCCAAAAAACGCCGCTCCCATACAGGCAATTCTATGCCTGCAAAAGATGGCGCGGTATTGGCTCGACTTTTCTCAAAAACCGGGCACGCAAACCTCCCTCTTTTCGGATCCTGTCAACAACCTTGAACAGGCATACCTATTACAGGTGGAAGAAAATTGCAGGGCGAATGTAGAGGCTCTGGCACGCTATCCGCAGCTGCCCTTGGGCGAGATGTCCTTGCACAATCTGCTGTGCGAGCTTATTTCCGGCGCGCAGCTGAGCTATACCGGCAATCCTGAAACGAGCCTCAATATTATGGGTATGCTGGAAACCCGGGGATTGAATTTCAAGCACGCCGTATTGCTATCCTTGAACGAAGGCATACTACCCTCCACGCCCAATCCCGAAAGCTTTTTGCTGCACGGCTTGCGCCGATACTACAACCTGCCCACACAGGAAGAAGAAGCCGCTATGCAGGCTTACCATTTTTACAGTCTGCTTCAGGAGTGTTCCGAGGTAACTTTGGTTTATGTAAATTCCGCCGGGGATAAGGCGGCGGAAAAAAGCCGGTTCGTGCTGCAACTGCAACATGAACTGCCTAAACAGGTACGTCAACTGCCCTCGCCAGCCTTTAATCTGATGCACGAGGGCTTTAGAAGCCAGAGCCTGACTATTGAAAAAACCGCTCCGGTACTTGAATCCATCAAAGATCGTCTATGCGGGGGAGGCATCTCGTTTTCGTCTTTGTTCTCCTATTTGCAGTGCCCTATGCAGTTTTACCTACAGTACGTGCTGCAATGGAAAGAACCGTCTCAAGTACAGGAAGAAGTGGATTACGGAATCTTAGGAAAGGTTTTTCATAGGGCAATGCAGTTCTTTTTTGAGGGCACTTACGAGGGAGGCAGCAATCTCTTGGGCAAGACCTTAGTGCAAGCGGATATAGACCTATTGCGCAAGCATACGCCCCGCCTCATACAACTTGCCTTAGAAAAAGATTTTTCGGGCGGAGAGGTGCAACACGGCGCCAACCTTATGGCGTGCGAAAAACTGAAGATATTTATGGAACGCTGCGCCTCCTCTTTACAGGAGGAGATAAGCCACGCCAAGCTGAGTGTTCAAAGCTGCGAAATGTATCTCCGCACGGTTATAAACGACCTGCTGCCGGGATTAAACCTGTGCATAATAGGTTTTGCCGACCGCATAGACCGTTACGATGCCGGAGACAAAGAAGTCTTGCGCATTGTAGACTATAAGACAGGAGCCGTGCAAGAAGCCTTTCTTGATCCCTCCGCATGGAACGAGTTAAGCGAAAAAGACTTTAAGCAAGCCTTGCAGCTTTCGCTCTATATCTTTTTGCATCGCCGTGCGTTCCCTAAAGAAAAACGCCCCTTGCAGGCCTGTATCTGCGGCATCAAGAATCACGGAAAAATCTTTTCTTTAGGCGACAGCCTGTTACTCTCCCATCAAAACGAACAGGAGTATTTAGAACGGATGGAAGACTTTTTGCGCGATTTTGCCAAAGAGATCCTCGACCCTCAGATTCCTTTGCAATGCACAGGAGATGAACAGACCTGCCAATATTGCACCTTTATTCAATTATGCCGTAACCATGCCCTCTAATCTGCTCAGTATTTATAAGGCTTCCGCCGGTAGCGGAAAAACCTACACCCTTACACAGGAATACCTGCGTTTGGTGCTGCGACCCAATACGAAGCCGCGCCATATCCTTGCCATTACCTTTACCAATGCCGCCACCGCCGATATGAAGCGTAAAATCGTGGAAACGCTTGCCGATTTGGCAAACGGAAACTATCCCGGCTGGCAAAACCTTCTGGAAGATGCCTCTACAGACGAAAAAACCTTGCGCCGCCGCGCCCGCGAGGTGCTGCGGGTGCTGCTGCACACATGGCAGGACTTTTCGGTAAAGACCATCGACAGCTTTGTGCAGAACCTCATCAAGCCTTTCGCCTTTGAACTGGGTCTGCCGCAAAACTACACGCCCAATATCGAAGAAATTAAGCTGGGCGAAGAAATTACCCAAAGAATCATAGACGATTTCGGGCTGCCGGGTATGGAGCTGCAAACCGAATTCCTGCGCCGTTTTTTGGAACACAAGAACGAAAGCGGAAAAAGCCTCAACATTGTTCAAAACCTGCAACAGGTAGTAAACCTGCTCTTTTCGGAGGGCAGTTTTGAAGCCATCGAAAGCATACGCCACATCCAAGCCGAACAGTTCAAAACCATTATCGCCAACATCAAGGCAAAACGCGGGGAGGTGGAAAATGCCGCTTTAGCCCTGAACGGACAAGGCAGGAAAATCATTGACGAAAACGGGCTAAAGTCTTCCGATTTTCACGAAGGCAGCCGGGGGCTTTTCGCTTGGTTCAACCCTATGGATGAAAAGGAAAAACAGCTCCCGAAACTGCTGCAATCTATCGGTAGTCCGAGTTCAAGCGTACTGAACTGCATTGAAAAAGGCATACTTAAAAAAGACCATCCCGCCGCCGATGCGTTCCTGCAACTTTACCACCAATTTGAAAGCATAGACACCGGTTCTTATTTTCTGCTCAACGAAATCCTCAACTCCGTATATGCCCTTTCGCTGGTGAACCGTGCCGAAGAAATTCTGCAAGAAATAAAGGACACCACCGCAGTGATTCCCATTTCGGAATTTAACAAGCGTATCGACAAAGCCCTTTCTTCCGAAAACAACAACTTTATTTTTGAACGGAGCGGAGCACGCTACCGGCACGTATTCATAGACGAATTTCAAGATACCTCCCACCTGCAGTGGAAGAACCTCAAGCCGCTTTTGGAAGAAAACCTCGCGCAAGGCAACGAATGTCTTATTGTAGGCGACCCCAAGCAGTCTATTTACCGTTTCCGCAATGCCGATATGGAACAGTTTGTAGAACTGTGCCAAGGCAAAGGCGGTATGGCTGTTGCGCTGCACAACCTGCAAAGCAACTGGCGTTCCGAAGCGGGCATCATAGCCTTTAACAACGCTTTTTACCGCTTTGCAATGCAAAAGGCAACCCCCTTGATGCGCACCGTTTTTGAAGACCACGAGCAATTCTTCAAACAGCATACCCAAGAACTTCCCAAGGCAGATTCGCAGGCGGTGCGCCTTTATATAGCCAAAGAAATGGCGGGAGATGCCCTGCACGAATGGAATCTGAAAGAAACCCTGCAAATTGTAAAACGCTTTACACCCGGCGACGTTACCGTGCTTTGCCGCACCAAAGCCCAATGTACAGAAGTGGCGAATTATCTGCTGGCAAACGGCATTGCGGTGTCTACCCCCGATTCGTTGGTGCTTTCTGCCCATACGGGGCTTAACCTCGCTATGCACTCCCTGCGCTATATCGACAACCATCAGGCGTTTTACAAGGGAATGTGCCTTGGCTTGGCATTCCAAATGGGCTTGTGGCAAAACACCACCGCGCAAGGCAATTTTTACGAAGAATGGAAAAACCCCTTGACTCAAAAACGCTTTGATGAATTAGCCGCCCTCAATCGGGAACAGGCAGATGTGTATGATACGGTAGAAGCCGTTTTGCGCTTTTGGAATATGGACCGCCTGACCGACCAATATCTGCTTACCTTTCTCGATACCGTGCAGAACGGGCGATTCGGCAGCCTTGCCGAACTTATCCAATGGTGGGACGACTATGCCGACACCACGCCGGTAAGCCCGGTTCAAGACCAAAGTTACGTAAACGTAATGACGGTTCACAAGTCGAAAGGACTTGAATTCAAGGTGGTGGTGATGCCTTTTGTGAGCGATGCCAACGACCACCCGCAGGAACTTTTTTGGACCGCCCCCAACACCATTCCCCACGAAATCGGGTTGCCCGCCGCCTTGATACGCCATGTAAACGCCGTATGTTCAGGCAAGACAGGAGAATCGATAGAACACGAAAGGGAGCTTACCGACATAGACAAAATCAACGTGCTGTACGTGGCAACCACCCGCGCAAGGCAGCAGCTGTTTATGCTCTGCGCCCAACCCTCCTCCACGCCTAAAAAATTCAGCTCGCCCTATCTGCTCTGCCAGTTTGCAGAAGAACATCCCGAATACATAGAAAAGATAGAAGACGGTTCTGTTTTGGAGAACACACAAGAAATGGCGGAGCAAACTCCCGTATCGGAAAAACCGCAGCCGCAGACACTTCCCAAGCCGGCAGCCACCCCTACGGCAAGACCTTGGCGTGAACGGCTGCCGTCTGCCCGCATCTCCACCGAAGAATCCACGCCCGAAAGGGAATGGGGCAACTTTATACATCAAGTGCTTTCTAAGATACATACCGCCAGCGAACAGAGCCTGCAACACGCCCTGACCGCCGGACTCAACGCCTATCCGCGCTTTAAGGAGCGCAAAAAACAAGCCCTTGAATTTATACGGAAAGTGCTGGAACACGAACAGCTACGCGCCTACTTCGGTTCAGACTGCCTTATTAAGAGCGAAACAGGAATAGCCTCCGAAGACGAAACGATTCACATTCCCGACCGGGTGGCTATAAAGGACAACACCGCCGTTGTGTTAGACTACAAGACCGGAAGCCCGCACAAGAGCCACGCCGAACAAGTGCGCCGCTATATGAAACTCTTGCAGGATACAGGCTTGAACTGCGACAAAGGATTTTTAGTGTACTTGGGCAAAGATGTAAAGGTAGAAGAGGTGGCGCAGGCTCACGCCCAGAGATAGAAATCCTTTACCATACGGCGGTATTCCGCATCGTAGCCGCCTTGGGCGTCATAGATAAAAAGTTGCGATTCCTGCACTTGAAGCGTTTGGGCTGTGGCTGTTTTCTGCCATTCACACAACAAGCGTCCACAAGGCTTTCCCGCTTTGGAATAGACACGGGTAATGCGGTTCAATGCAAGCAGGGGCGAAACTTCCGCTTGCAGGGCGCATATTTTTTCAAACGCAAGGGGCGGCAACACCAAAGATAAAATGCCCCCTTCGCACAACACCTGCTGGCTTTTTTGCAACAAATCTCCAAACGGCAAGGTATCGTTATGCCGTGCCAAATTCCGCGCCGCATCGGGCGATTTCAAAGATTCGGCAAAAAAAGGCGGATTGGAAACCACAAGCGAAAACCGCGCCTGCGCATCCAATTGCAAAAAGTTGAGATGCTGTACGGAGATATGCTTGTTCCAAGGGGACTTCTGCGCGTTCTCCAAGGCTTCTTGGCAAGAGGATTCGTGAATATCAATAGCCGTGATTCCGAAATTTTGCTGTGCCTCACCTTGCTGCAAACGCTGGGCAAGCATTAAGGATATAATTCCGCAGCCACAGCCAATTTCCAATACCTCCAAAGATTCCGCGCCTTTTTCTGCCATAGGCAGACGAGTCCATGCGCCCAACAATACCGCATCCGTACCCACTTTCATCGTAGATCGGGAATGGGAAACCGAAAAACGCCTGAACGCAAAATCCCGCATCGGAAATACTATAAGTCGAGATAGAAATCCACCAAGCCCTCAGGAGCCTGCACATTCAGCACCTTGCGTTCCCTATCCACACTCAACAGAAATTCATCCACCAAAGGAATCAAGACCTCCTTTCCCGAAGGGTGATCTATGCAGAGAACCGCCTGCGCGGCATTATCCATCACTTCTCTGAGCCTACCCAAAGAACCCATATTCTTATCCACCACCTCAAAGCCTCTTACCTCGTGGTAATAGAACTTGTTGCCGCTTAAGGGAGGCAGGGAATCCAAAGGCAGGTAAAGCGCGCTGCCCACCAATCCTTGCGCAGAGTCCAAGTCGGTATCCTCAAAATGAAGCACCGCCCCGTTATGCCGAATCTGCACGCTTTGTATAAAATAAGGCACCAATTTGCCCTTTATCTCTACAAAAACCGAGTCTAACTCCTCATAGTCCGAGAGATTATCCACATCCAAAAATGCAAACACATCGCCCTTAAGCCCGGAAACGCGCACGATTTTTCCTAAAAAATAACAGGAATCCTTATCAACAACCATAATCAGTGTTTTTGAGGGTTTTCATCTTCGGATTTTGCCGCCTCGAAACGCCTGCGCCACGCTTCGGGCATAGGAAAAGACTGCTGCAAAACAGCGTCGTAAGTAGAGAGAATGCCGTAGGAATCGGCATGAATGGCACCGTCTTTTTCGTTAATGATATACTGCCTCATTCCTATGCTGCGCTCCCCTACCTTTTCTACGCGGGTTTCCACAAACACCCTGTCTTCAAAAACTATCTGCTTGCGGAAATTGGTTTCCAAGTGAACCAGCACCATCGACTTACCTTGGGGGTCGAAATCGGAAATCAAGTCGTTCAGATACAGATAGCGCGAAGTGTCAAAAAGCTCCGGATAGCGGGCGTTGTTGATATGACCGAATATATCTATATCGGTAAAGCGTATCTGTATGGGCATTCTTTTCATAAAACGGTTGTCTATACGAAAAAGGCGCGAATCCGTCGGATTCACGCCTTTTTGGTTTTACATCAGGCTAATTATGCTTCGGCAGGTGCTTCTGCGGCGGCTTCCGGTTCTGCTGCGGGAACTTCCTCAGCGGGAGCGGCGGCTTCTGCCTGTGCGGCTTGCTGTGCAGCCAAGGCGGCAGCCTTCTTTTCGGCTACTTTGTTGGCAATCGCTTCACGCACTTTCTTTTCTTCTGCCAAGCGGCTGTTTCTGCCGGCTTCGAGCTTGCTCAATCTTTCTTGGTTTGCCTTGTTGATTTTGGCTTCTTTTTCGGCAACCCATGCCTGAAAGCGTTTTTCGGCTTCTTCCATCGAGATTGCGCCTTTGTCTACGCCTCTGAGCAAGTGATGTTTCAACATGGCACCCTTAACCGACATAAGGTTACGGGCGGTGTCGGTGGGTTGAGCACCGTTTCTGAGCCATTTTACGGCTTTGTCCACATCCAATTCAATCTTGGCGGGATCGGTCATAGGGTTGTACGTGCCTAACTTCTCGATAAATTTCCCATCACGAGGTGCACGACCATCCGCTACTACAATGTGGTAGAAAGGAGCGCCCTTCTTACCGAATCTTTGCAGTCTGATTCTTACTGACATCTTAATTAGGTTTTAGTTACTTCCCTACGGCTGCCTCAAGCAAGGCACATCCGTTTTAAGGGCTGCAAAGGTAGCGTTTTTTCCCGAACTTAGCAAACCCTTGAAATTCATTGTCTGCAAAAAATCCGGTCGGCACTGTTACCAAATGCAAAACCCGCAACAATCTGTTTCTTTAACTCTATCGACGCATCTTTTTTCTCAATTCAGCAATGGAATAGACCCCGTTTTCTTTCCGATGCAGCATAGCATGGCACTCACACCTAAATTCTTCTGCAAAGATATCTCAGAACAGCAAACTAACTAACACCAAAAACAATTATTTGCAAAAAAGCTTCCACATTTGGCAAAATTTAGAGTAATCCAACCGCATTTCCACACTTACCGCTATCTTTGCCGCCCAAAAAAGGAGACGATGA
>JAFLTI010000050.1 GCA_022510485.1 Lentimicrobiaceae bacterium
CCCCCCGCTTCTTCTGCCTGCATTTCGGCAAGCTGCTGCTTGCGCTGTTTGTCCATCTTGTTGGTCTGCCAATAGGAAAAGCCCAAGAGGACCAAGAACATCAGCACTAAGCCGATAATACTCTGTTTGCTCATTCGTGTAGGATGAGGGTTAGTCTTTGTAACAACTTATCTTCTGAGCGTCGAAGGCGGCGATAAAGCCGGCGTGTCCCTTTACGATGCTTTCTCCGTGACGGATAAACACTTCCGCGCTCTTGGCAAACATTTCGGCATTACGACAGGCATCGGCAAGCACCAAATTGCCCAAAATCGTATAGCCTGCCATTTCTACTAAACGGCGGGCGTGGAAATCCACCAATTCTTCGTTGGAAGCGGCTTTCACGTCTTCTACCGCCTTGTTGAGCAAAGCGTGCATTTCGTTGAGCTTGCTGCGCAATTCGGCATATCCGGCAGCGGGTGTTTCGGCTTCGTAACTTTCAATCAACTTGGAAGCGTTGCCGTTGAGCACGTGACGGATAGCCGCCACCACCTGCAACTGCGAGGTGCCTTCGTAAATGGTAAGGATACGGGCATCGCGGTACATGCGTTCTACCGGAAAATCTTTCATAAAGCCAGTTCCGCCGTGTACCTGTATGGCATCGTAGGTATTCTGGTTGGCGTATTCGCTGGCAAACATCTTGAGGATGGGCGTGAGCATATCGGCATTACGCTGATAGAGCTTCATTTCGGCGCGCTGTTCGGGCGTAAGTTTTTCGCCTTCGTTTACCAAGGAGGCATACGACTTGCTCAAGTCTACGGCACGCGAGGTCTCGTAGAGAACCGAGCGTGCGGCGTCTAACTTGGCTTTCATCAGAGCCAGCATTTGGTAAACAGCCGGGAATTGAATGATTTTTTTGCCGAACTGTTCGCGCTCGTTGGCATACTTAAGGGCAGCGCGGTAAGCGGCTTCGGAAAGCCCTACCGATTGCGCGCCAACGCC
The DNA here is from genome assembly GCA_022510485.1 of Lentimicrobiaceae bacterium. GTDB lineage: Bacteria > Bacteroidota > Bacteroidia > Bacteroidales > P3 > Pullibacteroides. The sequence continues at coordinate 979 of JAFLTI010000050.1, forward strand.
CAAGCGGGCGCCGTTCATCAATGCCATTACATATTTGATAAGCCCCAACTTGCGTTCTCCCACCAATTTGGCAGGGGCGTTGGTAAACACCAATTCGCAGGTGGGCGAACCCTTGATACCCAATTTGTTTTCGATACGCCTTACCACAAAGCCACCCCAGCGGCGGTCGTGCACGAAATACGACAGGCCCCGGCCGTCGTTGGTGCCTTCTTCCGAGCGTGCCAAAACCAGCTTGATGTCGGCATCCCCATTGGTGATAAAGCGTTTTACACCGTTGAGCAGCCACATACCCTTGGCTTCGTCGTAGGTAGCCTTAAGCTGAACCGCCTGCAAGTCGGAACCGGCATCGGGTTCGGTAAGGTCCATACTGCAAGTCTTGCCTTGGTGAATCATAGGCAGAAATTCCGCCTTGATTTCTTCCGAAGCAAATTCGGCTATGGTTTCGGCGCAGTCCTGCAAACCCCATATATTGGCAAATCCTGCATCTCCTCGAGAAACGATTTCGGCAGCCATTACATAAGGCACAATCGAAAAGTTCAAGCCGTCGTACTTGCGCGGCAAAGCCAGTCCGTACACCCCGGCGCGGGTCAGCACATCGTGGTTTTCCTGCGTTCCGCGAGCGTACTTAACGTGTCCGTCAATTACCTGAGGCCCTTCGTGGTCTACCCCCTCGGCGTTTACGTCCAACACGTTGGCAGAAATGTCTCCGATAATTTCCATTACCTTTTCATAACTGTCCATCGCGTCTTCAAAATCCTGAGGAGCGTAATCGTATTTATCCTTATCGGCGTAATCCCGCTCTTTCATATCCACGCATTTCTTCATCTGCGGATGATGAAGATGGAATTTCAACGCCTCGTTATCGCTGTAAAAGTTCATGGCTCTTATTTTGAATTTTCCTTGTAATACTTAATCATTTTGGGCAGCACGTCCATCAACGAGCCGGTTATTACATAATCGGCTATGGCGTTCATAGGCGCGTTGGGGTCGGTGTTGATGCTGATGATCTTACCCGACTGGTCCATACCGGCGCGGTGCTGAACCGAACCGGAGATACCGCAGGCGATATACAGCTTGGGGCGTACCGTTACCCCGGTCTGACCGATCTGGCGTTCATGTTCTATGAAACCGCCGTCTACAGCCGCACGGGTAGCCCCTACTTCACCGCCCAAAAGGTCAGCCAGTTCGTAAAGCAGCTTAAAGTTTTCGCGGCTGCCTACGCCGTAACCGCCGGCTACGATAATCTGCGCGCCTTTGATATTGACCTTCTGTGCCTCTATGGCGCGGTCTATAATCTGGCAGGCAAAATCGGCAGGATCCACATATTTAGCCACCTCCAAGCGACGGATAGAGCCTTGGTAGTCTGCCTTGTAGATTTCTTTTTTCATAACCCCTTCGCGAACCGTAGCCATTTGCGGGCGGGTCTTGGGGTTGACAATGGTGGCGATGATATTGCCCCCGAAAGCGGGTCGGATTTGATAGAGCAGGTTTTTGTAAACCGTGCCGGTCTTGTTTTCTTCGTGATCGCCGATTTCAAGGCTGGTACAGTCGGCGGTAAGTCCGCACAGGAGGCTGGATGCCACGCGGGGTGCCATATCGCGCCCTACCGAGGTGGCTCCGAACAAAAGGATTTCGGGCTGGAGTTCCTTGGCAAGGTTCACCACGATGGAGGTATGGGGCAAGGTGGTAAAGGGAAACAGACGGGCATCGTCGGCATAGTGAATCATATCCACGCCGTAGGGATAGAGCGTCTTTTCCAAATCTACCACATTATGCCCGATTACGATAGCTTCGAGCTGTTTACCGAGCGTATCTGCCAGACGGCGGCCTTTGGAAAGCAATTCCAAACTCACGTCGGCAATACCGCGTTCTTCGGTTACTTCACAATATACGAATACGTTGTTCATTTCTTTCTGAGATTTTAGTTGAGGAACCTAACCTATGATGTGCGATGCCAAAAGTTCCTGCATCAGTTCGTTTATCGAATTGTCGGAGGTATCCATTTTCTTTGCCTCCTTGTGAACCAGCACCACGTTGTCGATTTTCTTTACCTTGGTGGGAGAGCCTGCCAAGCCGAGACGTTCCGGTTCGGCGGCAAGGTCGTTGGCTGTCCATTCGCCTATCTGCAAGCGTTTGTCGGCAGTTACCTTGGCTTTGCGTTTTTCGTCGGCAGACGCCATTTCGGTAGGCGTGGCGGCATATTTATAGGTCATGACCCTTACCGCGTGGCGGGGACGGCATTCCTTGGCGGAGCTGCCCACCGTAATGAGGCAAGGCAGCGGAGCCTTCACGGTTTCCACCCCTCTTTCTAAACGGCGGCGTATGCTTACCGAAGCGGTGTCTATGCTTACCAGACTTTCGGCATAGGTAATTTGCGGCAAGTTGAGTTTTTCTGCCGTTTGAGGACCTACCTGCGCGGTATCTCCGTCTATTGCCTGACGGCCGCAGAGCACCACGTTGAACGGAGCGAGCTTGCGTAAAGCCATCGACAAGGTATAAGAGGTAGCCAGCGTATCGGCACCGGCAAACTTCATATCGCTTACCACAAAACCGCCGTCGGCACCGCGATACATGGATTCGCGCACGATTTCGGCAGCCCTGCCGGGACCCATCGTCAAAACGATGATTTCCGCACCTTCAATCTTTTCTTTCATTTGGATAGCCATTTCAAGGGCGTTCAGGTCTTCCGGATTATAGATTGCCGGAAGCGCAGCCCTGTTGATGGTACCGTCTTCTTTCATGGCGTCTTTGCCTACGTTGCGGGTGTCGGGCACCTGCTTGGCCAAGACTACGATTCTAAAACTCATATCGGTTTATTTAACGGTTATGCAAAACTCAAAGCATGCCCCAAAAGGCACATTCGTGCAAAGGTAACACAAAAATCCCAAAAATGCTTATCTTCGGGCTTGCAATCCATTCTTGAATAAGCTTTATGACAACAAGCGCAAAAGCATCCAACGCCACATGGAAACCGGTATGCGTGCTCAGTATAGCCGGCTCCGACAGCGGCGGCGGCGCCGGGCTGCAAGCCGACATCAAGACCGTTTCCGCGCTGGGCGGCTACGCCGCCACTGCAGTAAGTGCCGTAACCGTGCAGAATACCCTCGGGGTACGGCACTTACTGCCCGTGCCTGCCGGCACGGTGCGCGACCAAGTGCAGGCAGTATTGCAGGACCTTAAGCCGCAGGCAGTAAAAATCAGTATGCTGCCCGACCCGCAAGCCGCCGCCCCCATAGCGGAACTTTTGCGCCGCCAAGCCCATATCGTGATAGACCCGGTAATGGTGGCAACCTCAGGCGATACTTTGGTAAAGGAGGAGGCGATGCAGCTTATTGTAAAGGAACTTTTTCCCTTGGCTCAGATTGTTACCCCGAATTTAGAGGAGGTACGCGCCCTTACCGGAATATTCCCGGTAAAGAAACAGGAATACGAGCGGGCTGCCAAGATGATTTTAGATATGGGACCTAAGGCGGTGCTGATTAAAGGCGGTCATGCGGGTTCTGCCCGCCGTTCTTCGGATTACCTGCTCTGTGCCGATACCCATTTTGCCCCGCTGGTGGTCTCCTCTCCCAAAAGCGACAGCAAGAACCTGCACGGTACGGGCTGCACCCTTTCGGCAGCCATCGCCTTTTTCTTGGCATCAGGTTTCGATACGACCCAGTCGGTTATTTCGGCAAAAGAATACATTTACCGCGCCATTAAAACAGGAAAAAATATGCAGGTGGGGCAAGGCAAAGGTCCGGTAAATCATTTTTTCAATCCCAAGGCCCTTAAAAAACAATAGTATGGAAATCTCTCTCAATAATAACCGTATCTCGGTAAAAAACGGATCTACCCTTATGGAAGTGATGCGTTCCAAGCAGCTGCACGAAAAAACAGGGGTAGCCGTAGCGGTAAACAACAGTGTAGTGCCTAAAGAAAAATGGGAGCATACCGTTTTACAGCAAAACGATATGCTCCTATTAATCGGCGCCTCCTACGGAGGTTGAACCTTGTTCCGAGCCTTATTTCAGTACAGCTTTCAGAACCGCGCTCTCTCCGTCTTTGCCGCTAAGACGGAACAGATATACGCCTGCACCATAGCCGTTCATATCCACTTGTTGTGAACCGGCAGCCAATTCGCGTTCCAGCACTACCCTGCCCGACAAGTCAGATACCTGTAAACGGCAATCCCTGTCGGTTTCCACCATAAAATAGCCGGTGGCGGAAGGATTGGGAGAGATGCGGCAAAGTCCGTTCCACGCCTTTTCGTTGGCTGTTTCCCTAATGGTAAAGGATCTGAGAAGCGTATCGGAGCGGCCTGTTTTGTAGATGGAAGTCAATCCTGCCCAATGCTCGCCGAGCGGAACATCGGTAATGGTGTATTCCGTAGCAGTGGAGGCAAGCTGTGCCACTTCCACATCATCGAGAAATACCGCAAAGCCGGTAGGATAAGCCGTTTCTCCGTAGGAGGCGTTCTTATACCACATTACAGTGGCTTTGTTACCCTCAACCCGCACACCGCGCAAATAAGGATTGACATATCTTTCCTGCATATAAATCTCGATGGCAGTGTCTTTTGTAAGATCTAAGCTGACGTATGTAGTGTCATAGCCCCGGGTCCAAAACTGCAGGTCATAGTGTCCGTACCTATAATTGAAAATCTTTGTCTGCAAAGCCGAAACCTGTCCCGTTCCTATATGTTCATTGTTGGAAAAAATAAACATACTGATGTTTCTCGTGTCCGCGCAGTCTACGTTTACCGTCAATGTTGCCGTATACTTCACCAACTGGTAGGTGCCCTGCCCTACACGCACGGGAATATAGCTGATGGTGTTCAACCTGTTTGATTTATTTATATACACCTTATGCCATTTTTCGCTGGAGGCATCCGTTGCGGCAACTATCCACAATTCATATTCGCCTTCTTCCAAGGAGTCTAAGACAGGGAAAAGGTAAAATGTTCCCGAGCTTGATTTCTGCTTGTCTATTTCAAGAGGAACCTTATTGGAAATAACTTTAATGAGTTCACCGTTCTGGTAAGCTGCCATAGCAATAGTGCCCTTGAAATAAGACATGGAATGGTTCTGGAGCGCGCGGAAAGCAACTGACATGGGCGTTTCCTCAATGGAATAGATGCTGTCTTCTTTTGTTTGTGCTAAAGTGATGTTGCTACTGCTGGTGGTGAGTACGAACAAATCATCGCTGTGCTTATGACCGGGAGGCACCAAGTTATGCAGGATTGACTGATTTGAACTATAGCCGCCACCTGTACCGGCACCGATTCCCGATGTATTGTCGGGATCTAAGTTCTGAACCGTAAAATAACCGTTGGACATACCTCCCCAGCCCCAGTTGATATGGAAAAAGTTGTCTTCATCATATCCGTCGCAAACAAAGGCATGACCGCCGCCATCTCCCGTACCGGAATAATAAACAGGAAGATCGTTGTCGAGATTTTCTTTAAGCACGGCAATCCATTCCTCATCGTTGTCGTAATACATACGTTCCCTATACTCAAGAATACTGTCGAAGCCCATAAAGTCATACATACCGGTAGTGGTAGGATCCCGGAGGGCTCCGCTGGCATTGCTGGTGTAGTCCATTCTTACCGCATACCCCATATCGCGCATCAAGGTGGCTACCGCCGTGCGCTGAACTTCGGTATATTGCGACAGGTTGCCTCTATACGTATCGAGCATATTGTCCCAATCGTAGGTGTTTTCCGAAAAATCCATCGAAAGGGGTATCTTCCGGGTAGATGTAGTATAACTGATACGGCCTCTGCCTTGTTTGGGGTAACCGTAATAACGGGCAACCGAGGTCAAGGCAGTGGCAACGCAACCGGTGTACGATAGTCTGTTGGTAGTAGGATCTACGGGGCATAAATCGTTGTAAGGCGCGCCTTGGTTGTAATTGATCTCTCCCAAAAGGGGTTCCTTTACCGTTTCAGCCTTGGCAAAATCGGCTTTTGCCTGCAAGTTGCCGCTTCCGCCGTATATGGCGGCGTTCCTTACACCCTCGGCATAATATTCCAACCAATACTTAAGGTTGTCCGGCATATCCTCGGTTTGGAAAGAACCTTGGTCTGAATAGCCCAGCACAAGACGGGCAGCATTGTCATCTCCCGCCACGATAACAAAGCCCTGTTCCTGCCCGGCGTTAAAGATATAGAAAGGAACAAACTCGTTTGATTTTGTTTCTTTCGGATAGATGCACGAAAGAACGGGCAGCGACTTGGCGGCAGCTTTCTGTATTTGCACGCCATAGAATTTTTCGGCTGTCTTTTGCGCCTTTTCCAAGGTAATGGGGGCAGCGGTCAATCCCGACAGGATAAAGAGGAAAGCCAACCCGATCCCGATTGATTTGATTTTCATAGTTGTATTTGTGTTTTGGTATTATTTGCGGTAATCATAAAATCCTATACCGGTCTTACGTCCGAGCAAACCGGCTCGAACCATTTTGCGCAAGAGCGGATGCGGACGATATTTGGTATCACCGAACTCGCTGTAGAGCACTTCCATAATGGAAAGGCATACATCCAGACCGATAAGGTCCGCCAGTTCCAGAGGACCCATCGGATGGTTGGCGCCCAACTTCATGGCGGTATCTATTTCTTCGCGTGAAGCCACTCCGTCTGCCAAAATGCCTACCCCTTCGTTTATCATCGGGATAAGGATTCGGTTTACCACAAAACCGGGGGCTTCGTTTACACCCACTGGCGTTTTACCTACCTGTTTGCAGGTTTCCACTACGGTTTCGTACACCTTTTGGTCGGTAAGCTGCCCTTTGATTACTTCCACCAGTTTCATTACCGGCACCGGATTGAAAAAGTGCATTCCGATTACCTGCTGTGGGCGGGAAGTGGCGGTAGCCACCTGTGTGATAGAAAGCGAAGAAGTATTGGTTGCCAAGATGGCATCGGGCTTGCAGACCGCATCCAATTCCTTAAAGATTTCAAGTTTTACCGCCATATCTTCGGCAATGGCTTCGATTACCAAATCGTAGTCTTTGCAATCCTGATATTGCAAGGTAGTGGAAATGTGTCCCATAGCGGCATCCTTGGCGGCTTGTTCCATCTTGCCTTTTTCCACCAGACGGTTCAGGCTCTTTTCGATGGTCTGCAAGGCTTTGTTTACCGAAGCGTCGGAACGCCCTTTCATCAATACATCATAGCCGGCTTGCGCAAATGTCTGAACAATGCCATGCCCCATTGTGCCAGTTCCTATTACACAGATTTTCATAATATTTTGTTTTTCTTGTTTTGCGTTTTCTTATTCGCCCCTGAACACCGGGGGGCGGCGTTCCAAAAATGCCTGCATACCCTCTTTTTGGTCGTGCGTGGCAAAGCACAGCCCGAAAAGTCCGGCTTCTATGGCTATACCGGTTTCCATATCGGTTTCCGTGCCCCGGTTAATCGCTTCTTTGGCATAAGTTACCGCCAAAGGAGCCTGTGCGGCTATCTTTTGAGCCATCTGCAAGGCGGTTTCCAACAGCTGTTCGGCTTCGCATACCTTATTGAACAGCCCTATTCTGTACGCCTCCTGTGCGTCGATAGGCTCGCCGGTAAAAATCATTTCTTTGGCTCTGCCAATGCCCACGATACGCGCCAAGCGTTGGGTTCCCGAAAAACCGGGGGTGATGCCGAGTTTGGTTTCGGGCTGCCCTACCTTTGCCTTGACTGAACCGATACGTATATCGCAAGCCATAGCCAGTTCGCAGCCGCCGCCCAAGGCATAGCCGTTTACAGCGGCGATAACCGGCTTGTTCAAGGTTTCGATACGCCTAAAGACCTCCGAGCCGAATGTTCCGAAATCCTTACCCTCGGCAGCGTTCATCGCAGCCATCTGCCCTATGTCGGCACCGGCGGCAAAGGCTTTGCCCGCTCCGGTTATAATCAAGGCTTTGACCTCTTGGTCTGCGGCGGCATCCGCTACTGCCATATCCAATTCAGAAAGCAGTTCGGAATTTAACGAATTCAGTTCTTGCGCACGGTTCAGTGTAAGAATGCG
>JAFLTI010000051.1 GCA_022510485.1 Lentimicrobiaceae bacterium
AAAACCGCAACCCTATGCCAAACTTGCGTTTGGCTTCTGCTCTCAACTTTTGTATATTTGCCGTTTTATCGAAAATCGCAGGAAGATATGCGTAGTTACAAGTTTTGGAACAATCTTTTAGGCTGGGTGGTATGGGCAGTTGCTACTTGGGTTTTTGTAGGAACTGCCGAGAGAGCGGGCAGCTGGTGGGACTGCGGTGAATATATATCCACCGCCAGCAAGCTTATGGTAGGACACCCTCCCGGAGCCCCCACCTTTCAGTTGATAGGATGCCTTTTCGGACTGTTGGCATTCGGCGATCCCACTAAGATAGGCTTTATGGTAAACGTGATGTCTGCCCTTTGCAGCAGTTTTACGATACTGTTTTTGTATTGGTCTATTACCATGCTGTGTCGTAAATTGGTGTATGCCTTTAGTTTTTCCGTAAAGAACAAAGGTTTCCGTATGGAAAAATTGCCCGATGCGCCCGATTACGGCACTTGGCATCCCGACCTGCCCCAATGTATCTTGATTTTTGCTTCCGGTATAGTGGGCGCATTGGCATATACGTTCAGCGATTCGTTTTGGTTCAGTGCCGTAGAGGGCGAAGTGTACGCCATGTCTTCTTTCTTTACCGCCGTTACTTTCTGGTGTATCCTCAAATGGGAAGCTGTGGCTGACAAGCCGCATAACTTACGTTGGATAGTGTTGATAGCCTTTATGATAGGGCTTGCTATCGGGGTTCACCTATTGAACCTGCTGGTTATTCCCGCCATAGTGTTTGTAGTCTACTACAAAAAATTCAAGCCTACCGGAAAGCGTTTTTGGATTTCGCTTCTGCTTTCGTTTGTATTGCTGGGGCTTACCCTTTGGGGTGTCATTCCTTGGACGGTAAAGCTGGCAGGCTATTTTGAACTCTTTTTCGTTAACGCTCTGCATCTGCCTTTCAATGTAGGAACCATATTCTTCTTTGTATTGCTTGCTTCTGGCTTGGTTTACGGGCTTTGGTACGCCGCAAGGCACCAAAGGGTGGTGCTGCATACGGCATTCCTCTGCCTCTGCTTTCTGCTTATAGGCTATTCCACATTCCTTATTTTGGTAATCCGCGCCAATGCCAACGTACCCCTCAACCAAGGCGAGGTAAAGAACGCCATCAGCCTGCTTTCTTACCTTAACCGCGACCAATACGGTTCTGTACCTTTGGTTTACGGTCAGTATTACAATGCCCGCCTCACTGCGGTGGAATCGGCAAATCCCCAATATGTGCGCAACGACAGCACGGGCAGATACGAACAAGCCGGCTATTCCTCGCAAAAACTTACCTACGACCCCGAATTTTGCGGTCTTTTTCCGCGAATCCACTCCAATATGGAAAGCGGAGGTCGCCCCTGCGTAACTTACAACAAGATTTGGAGCGGCACCGACGGCAAACGCCGTCCCACATTGGCAGAAAACATCCGCTTTTTGTGGAAATACCAGATGGGCTGGATGTACGGACGTTATTTTATGTGGAACTTCGTAGGCCGCCAAAACGACGTTATGGGGCGAGGCTTCAATATCGACGGCTCGGTAGATGTGCTTCACGGCAACTGGATCAGCGGTATCAAGTTCATAGATGAAATGCGGCTCGGACCCCAAGACGACCTGCCGCGCCACTTGGCGGAAAATCCCGCCCGCAACACCTTTTTCTTCCTGCCTCTGATTTTGGGGCTTATCGGCTTAATCTGCCAATGGCGTTACGCCTCCAAAGACACCTTTGTGGTATTCCTGCTGTTCTTTATGACAGGGCTTGCCATTATTCTTTACCTGAACCAGCCCAGTACCGAACCCCGCGAAAGGGATTACGCCTCGGTAGGCTCTTTCTATGCCTTTGCCATTTGGATAGGCTTGGGCGTGGCAGGTATAGGGCAGGGGCTGAACCGCTGGCTCAAGAATAAAACCATAAGGAGTATCGCCTATACGGCAGTTGGAACAGTATGCCTTTTTGCCGTTCCGGTACTGATGGGGCAGCAAGGTTGGGACGACCACGACCGCTCCCACCGCACCTCCGCCCGCGACTTCGGGCGCAATATGATGCTTTCCTGTCCGCCCAACGCGGTTTTGGTTTCCGACGGCGACAACGACACCTATCCCATGTGGTACTGCCAGCACGTGGAAGGCATCCGCCCCGACGTGCGTTTGGTAAACAGTATTCTCGCCAACAGTTCATGGCTTATTCAGCCATTATACCGCAAGGTGTACGAATCCGAACCCTTCAGCTTTACCTTGGATGCCAAGAATTATGGAGGAGGAAAGAACGAGGGCGTGTATATCGACAACAGACTTCCGCAGGCAATCGAGCTGCAACAGATGCTCTCTTTCATCAATTCAGACCAAGCCTCCACCAAGTTGCTGGACCAGTCGGGCGAAAGAATTTCGTATATCCCTTCCTCTTCGGTAAAGATGACGATAGACAAAGAAAAGATGCGCCGGGGCACCGCCTTTACCCAAGAAGAGATAGACCGTATGCCCGAACAGCTTACATGGAAACTTAACGGCAGGAACATCAGCAAGTCGCAGTTGGTAATGCTGGATATTATCGCCAATAACCTGCAAGACCGCCCGGTTTGCTTTGTCAGCCCGTACGGACACCAAGACTACATTCCCGGTTTGGCGCAGTCGCAGATAGAAGGTACGGTTTACCGCTTTGTGCCTTTCCGCAACGAAAACCGCTTTGCCCTCGATTCTCGCGGCAACGGTATGAATACCGACAGAACCTACGATTTGCTCGTAAACCAGTTCCAATGGGGAGAAATCAATACGGGAAAATCAAAACTCGACCCCGAAACCCGCTCGTGGACTGAACAGGCGCGCCACCAGTACGCCACGCTTGCTATGACCTTGATAGCCGAAAACAAAAAGGATTCGGCGGTAAACGCCCTCGACAAAGGTCTGTTTTTCTTTCCCGACAAGGTGTTTGCCTATAACCGCAATACCTTGATTTACGTGCAGGCATACGCTTTGTGCGGTCAAAACGAAAAGGCTCTGGATATTTTGCAGAACATTGCCGACAGTTACGAACACAACCTGCGCTATTATATGAAATTTCCTGCCAGATACCGCCGTAGCCTGCAATCCGAGACCCAAGAAGCCGTAGATGTGCTTGGCTCGGTAAGATACCTTGCCGATACCTATGGCTTTCCGCAAGTGAGCGAGCAGGTTACGGAAGTGTTCCGTATCTACAATATCCAAGAAGATTAAGATGAAGAACTACGCCAAATGGAATAACATCATCGGCTGGATTGTGTGGGCAATAGCCACCGTAGTGTTTGTTGCCGCCGCCGAGCGCACGGTAAGCTGGTGGGATTGCGGAGAATATATCAGCACTGCCGGCAAGCTTATGGTAGGGCATCCCCCCGGAGCACCTACCTTTCAGATTTTAGGCTGCATAGCGCAGATCTTTACTTTCGGCAACCACCAATATGCCGCCTTTGCCGTCAATGTGCTTTCGGCACTTTGCAGCAGTTTTACAATACTGTTCCTGTTTTGGACCATTACGATGCTGGCGCGCAAGATTCTTGCCGTTTCGCTTAAAGCTGGGCAGGAGGGCGTGTTTCATCAGATACTGATTTACGTAAGCGGCGCGATAGGAGCCTTGGCATATACCTTCAGCGATTCTTTTTGGTTCTCCTCGGCAGAGGGCGAAGTGTACGCCATGTCCTCTTTCTTTACCGCCATTACCTTTTGGGCTATCCTTAAGTGGGAAACGGTGGCAGACAAACCGCACAACCTGCGCTGGATTATCTTTATCGCCTTTATGATAGGGCTTGCCATCGGAGTTCACCTGCTTAACCTGCTGGTTATTCCAGCCATAGTGTTCATCATCTACTACAAGAAATTCAAGCAGGGCAAAAAAGGATTCTGGCTGTCCTTGGGCATTTCTGTGTTTCTGTTGGCAGCCATCCTTTGGGGCATCGTACCTTGGACGGTAAAATTGGCAGGCTATTTCGAGATATTCTTTGTCAATACCGTAGGTTTGCCGTTTAATTCGGGCACGATTATCTACTTTATCGTACTGCTTGCCGCCTTGGTAGGCGGGCTTGTGTACGCCCATAGGGCAAACCGCGTGGTGCTGCATACGGCATTGCTCTGCCTTTGCTTTATGCTCATAGGCTATTCCACCTTCTTTACGCTCGTAATCCGTTCCAACGCGCAGGTGCCCATCAACGAAAACGAACCAAAAGACGCCCTGAGCCTGCTTGCGTACCTGAACCGGGAGCAATACGGCAGCCGCCCCTTGTTTTACGGGCAGTATTTCAACGCCAAGCCGATAGATATGAAAGAAACCTCGGCGCAGTATGTAAAAGACGTAGAATCGGGACGATACAAAGAAGTGGGGCGCAACATAGAATATATCTACGACAAGGCACACTGCGGTCTTTTTCCGCGTATGTATTCCAACGACAACGGTCGCCGTCACGTAGACTACTATCGTTTTTGGAGCGGAACCGATGCCAAGGAGGGAACACCCAAGCCAACGGCATTGGAAAATATGCGGTTTTTGGTAAGATACCATTTTGGCTGGATGTATTTCCGTTACTTTATGTGGAACTTTGCCGGCAGGCAGAACAATATTCAAGGCTTGGGCTATAACCACGACGGCAGCCGCGATGTATTGCACGGCAACTGGATAAGCGGCATCAAGCCTTTGGATGCGATGCGGCTCGGACCACAGGACAATCTGCCCGGCTACCTCAAGAACAATCAGGGGCGCAACACCTTTTTTATGCTGCCGCTCCTGCTGGGATTATGCGGTCTGCTCTACCACTGCAAAAAACACAAACAGGGAGCTTTTGTAGTATTTCTGCTGTTCTTTATGACAGGGCTTGCCATTATTCTCTATCTGAACCAACCCAGCACCGAACCCCGCGAGAGAGACTACGCCTATGCCGGCTCTTTCTACGCCTTTGCAATATGGATAGGCTTGGGCGTTATGGCACTTACCGATTGGCTCAGTAAAAAACTTAACCGCAATGCGGCATTGGCAGGAGTAGGCGTTCTTTCTTTGGTGTTCGTGCCGGGACTTATGGCGCAGCAAGGATGGGACGACCACAACCGCTCCCACCGCACCGCCGCCTACGATTTTGCCAAGAACACCTTGGAATCCTGCTCCGAAAACGGCATACTCATAGCCAACGGCGACAACGATACCTTTCCCCTTTGGTATTGTCAGGAAATGGAAGGCATACGCACCGACGTGCGCATTATCAACAGTGCCCTCGCCAACAGTTTCTGGCATATCCAGCCGCTTTTCCGCGCCATGTACGATGCCGCACCCCTTAAGTTCAACATTCCGTGCAAAGACTACGGACAGGGAGTAAACGACTATGTATATGTAGGAGACAGGAACTTGGGCGACAACATAGAACTTTCCGACATATTGAAATTGATAGGAGCCAACGACCCCGCCGTAAAGCAACGCAGCCGCGACGGTTCGTGGGTATCGGTCATTCCCACCCGCAAGCTTAAGGTAAGGCTTCCCGATTACGAACTCCGCTACACCTTAAAACCCGGGTCTTCGGTAATCTATCGCGCCGATTTGGCGTTTTTGGATATTTTCGCCAACAACCTGCTCGACCGCCCCATTCACGTGCTCAGCACCGGGGCGCAGGCAAGCGTGCTTCCGGTTAACGAACTTGCCTCCATACAGGGCAATGTGTATCGTCTAAACCCTTACCGCAACGCCAACCGCGCCTATGTGGGAGCCAACGGTATGGAAACCGACAAAACCTATGATTTGTTCGTCAATAAGTTCCGCTGGGGCAATCTGCAAGACCCCAAAACGGCGGTAGACCCCGAAAGCGCGAGCTATGCCGGCACTATCCGCTATCAATATGCTTTGTTGGCGCGAGTGTTGAGCCGAGAAGGCAAGAACGATTCGGCAGTAAAGGCACTTGACCGCTGCTTGGAATTTTTCCCCGACAGAAAAGTGCCTTACGAAGGCATTATGGTGTATCTGGTAGAAGAATACCTGAGGGCGGGAGCCTATCAAAAAGGCTTGGATCTGGCAGCCGACCTGCAGCGAATCTATACCGAAAGATTGCAGTATATGGCACGTTTCCCCGCCCGTTTTGCCCGCAGCGTACGCTACGAACAAGATGAATGTCTTGGCATATTGAGCGAAATGAACCGCCGTATGAAAACTTACGCCTCCTTGGATAAAACGGTGGCGGATTTTACAGTACAGTTAGAACAATACTTAAAAGTATATGGAATCTGAAAAAAGACCGACTTTCCTTACCGTCTTATGCGTGCTCAGCTTTATCGGAAGCGGATGTTCGCTCCTGTCCTATCTTTCGGTAGGCTTGAGCTTTAATACCTTGCGCCATATAGTTTTTGAAACGGACACCTACGAAGCCTACTTTGCTATGGCTCCGAATATGAGAACCTCTATGGAACTCACATTTTCCCTGCCAAAGTGGTATTTCCTGCTCAACGGTCTGCTGTATGCGGCATCCTTTGCAGGGGTTGTCTTGATGTGGCGGTTGAGACGCACAGGTTTTCACGTCTATACCATTGCCCAATGCCTCATTATATTGTTAGGTATGCTTATCGTACCGGGAACGGGCGTTCCCTACGGCGCCATTGTCTGGACAGGACTTTTTGTGGCAGGCTATGCCGTCAATCTCAAGCACATGAATAAATATTAATATAAAATTATACAACAATGGTCGAAAAAATTCAACACACGCTCCGTGATTCCAAAGCCGCCCGCTGGACCGCTTTGGCGCTCATCGCCCTGATGATGTTCTTTGCCTATATGTTCGTAGACGTAATGTCGCCACTGCAGTCGCTCATCGAATCGAGCCGCAGCTGGACCCCCGGCGTATTCGGCACCTATGCCGCTTCGGAGTATATACTCAACGTATGCGGTTTCCTTATCTTGGCAGGTATCATTCTCGATAAATGCGGCATCCGCTTTACCGGTACGCTTTCGGCATCGCTTATGGTGGCTGGAGCCGTTATCAAGTATGTGGCGGTAAGCGACTGGTTTCAGGCTACCGAGTGCTGCAATTGGCTCAATTCGTTTTGGACCTCCCTGCCGGGCAACGCTAAATTGGCTTGTTTAGGCTTTATGATTTTTGGTTGCGGCTGCGAAATGGCGGGTATCACCGTTTCCCGCGCCATAGCCAAATGGTTTTCCGGCAAAGAAATGGCATTGGCTATGGGTTTGGAAATGGCTATCGCCCGCTTGGGTGTGTTCGCCGTGCTTTCGCTCTCCCCTTTCCTCGCCGCTAAATTCAACGGTTCGGTAGTTGTTCCCATTGCGTTCTGCACCGCCCTGCTGCTTATCGGTTTAATCAACTTTATCGTGTTTACCTTTATGGACCGCAAGCTCGACCGTCAGACAGGCGAGGGTTCGGAAGCCGCTTCGGAAGAAGACCAGTTTAAGTTCAGCGACATCAAATACATTTTCGGCAGCAAGATGTTTTGGCTTATTGCCCTGCTTTGCGTGCTGTATTATTCCGCCATCTTCCCCTTTCAGCGTTATGCTACCAACTTTCTCGAATCTACCTTGAACATTCAGTCGGTAGAAGCCGCCAATATTTTCCGCTGGTTCCCCATTTTGGCTATGGTGCTTACCCCGGTTTTAGGTTCGTTTATAGACCATAAGGGAAAGGGAGCCTCCATGCTGATGTACGGCGCTCTCATTATGATTGTATGTCACCTTTCTTTTGCCTTTTTGCTGCCCGTATACTCCTACAAGTTCCTTGCCCTGCTTATTACTGTGGTGCTTGGCGTTTCGTTCAGCTTGGTGCCCGCCGCCCTCTGGCCCAGTGTTCCCAAGGTAATAGACGCTAAGATTTTGGGCAGTGCCTACGCCCTTATCTTTTGGATTCAGAACATAGGTCTTTGCTTTGTACCCAAGATTATAGGCAACGTG
Source organism: Lentimicrobiaceae bacterium (assembly GCA_022510485.1). Classification (GTDB taxonomy): domain Bacteria; phylum Bacteroidota; class Bacteroidia; order Bacteroidales; family P3; genus Pullibacteroides. The sequence goes on from JAFLTI010000051.1 coordinate 7,904, forward strand.
CTCAACGCCACCAATCCCCGTGTGGCAGACGCCCGTTCTGCCGCTATGGAAGCCGGTATTGAACTGCCTGCCTACGATTACACCGTGCCTATGATTATCTTTGCCTGCTTTGGTGTGGCTGCATTCCTCTTGGGTATTTGGCTTAAACGCGAAGACCTTAAGAAAGGTTACGGTCTTGAACTGCCCAACATTCAGAAATAAATAGAGCCATAAATAGTTTAAGTGCGAGGGGCGCCCGCCTG
>JAFLTI010000052.1 GCA_022510485.1 Lentimicrobiaceae bacterium
CGAAACGGACTGCAAATGTATTAATATTTTTTGACCGAAACAAATAAAGAATGTGGATACCCTATTTATTGGGTTGAATAACAGCATATATTATGAAACTTGAGAATCAAAGAATCCTGATTACCGGTGCCTCGTCGGGCATCGGCTTGGCGTTAACCAAAAAATTATCGCAGGCTAAGGGCAACCGTATCTTGGCAGTAGCGCGGCATATAGAGAACATTCCTGTTGCCGAGGAGGTTATTCCCTTTGCCGCCGATTTTTCCAAACCTGAGGAAATAGACCGCACTTTTGCCTATCTGCAAGAAAATTGGGGTGGCGTAGACCTTTGTATCGCCAACGCGGGCTTTGCCTATAAGGAGCGGGTGTCGGCTCCCGATTGGCAGCATACCGCTCAGATTTTTAACCTCAACACTTTGGGGCAGGTTCACACGCTCCAACATTTTATGCAGCTTTGCCAAGACCGGAACAGCAAAAAGTATTTTGTGAGCGTTATCTCTGCGGTGGCTATGATTCCCCTACCTTATTATGCTCTGTATTGTGCCTCTAAATTCGGCATCGACGGCTTTTTGCGCACCTTTGAATATGAAAAACCCGATTGGCTGCGTGTGCTGAGGGTTTATCCGGTTGCCACCAAAACTGCGTTCTTTACTCGTGCTTCGGGGCAGGAGAATCCGTCTGTTCCTTTTCCGTCTCAGAGTCCGGAGCGGGTGGCGGATGCCATTCTGCGGGGTTTGCGGCGCAACCGAAAAAAGGTATATCCTTTACGTCTCTTTGCCTGTCTTTATCCTTTAATAAGAATCTTTCCCTGCTTGGGTAGGCTCTACTCCCTGAACGAGAAACGAAAAACCGAAAAAGAGATATAACGGTTTTCTATATTTTATTGGTAATTTTCGCGAAACATTTGGTACAGGGCTACCGGTCCATAGTGCCATAACTTGCTGTTCTCGGTTTCCAATTCGCGGTAGGTGGTCGATTTATATATACGTATCAAGGCTTCCGTAATGGAAATTCCGGCATCGGCAGCATACATCACCGCCATTTTGCTCACTTTTCCCGGCAAGATAAGATAAAGGTTTTTATCCGTAATTTCACGTGTCATAACCGCACCTCCTCAGCTTCAATAAATTTTATGGCAGACAAGGCTTGCTCACTATGAAGCAATATTTGATTAACCAGTTTATAAGTCTTTAACTCCGCTATCAATCCGCTTTTGTCAAGAAGCCCCGCTTCGTAAATTGCAAAGGCTGCATACACACGGTCGTTGGCAACGGGTCCTTTTACAATATCGTAATCGTGTATAAATGCCCTATCCATGCGGTTGGACATCACAAAGTCGAGCCACTGTTCCGTCGGGGCTTCAAAGTTGAGGATTTTCAAAGCCGATTCTACCTCAGGATTGTATTCATATACATTAACATATCCCTGCCGTATAGTGGTAGCGTTGAGTTTGCGATGCACCCATGATTGGGCTTGCTCGTAAGAAGAGGTAAGGTAAAAGCCTACACCGTAATCGAGCGTGCGGTTCGATTCTCTAATAGCAGGTTTCTTAACGATTTCAAGGCTTCCGTGATATACTTTCATGGGCAGGCGGCTTTATGAGCGTTCATAAATTCGTCAATTTCTTCGAGAATCCATTGTGCGCTTTGAGTATGAATCGCTTCGTAATGCTTTTCAAGATAGGTCAAAACACCGGAGGATGAAAGCCTTTCTATGGCTTGCGCTCCTGTTAAGGCATGGGCATTCTTATATATCTCCACACAAAAAGAGATAAAGAACGCTATGGTATCTCTGTAGGCTTGTTCGGTCATAATCCGACTTCTTATATAATCGCCGCCCAAAATTAAGGATTTTCGGGCTCAAACAAAAAAAGGGCGGTCGTTGCACGACCGCCCTTTTACATATCGAGGCAAAGCCTCAAAAAGGAATTAGCAAACGCCTTGTTCAATCATGGAGTCGGCAACTTTGATAAAGCCGGCAACGTTGGCACCCTTAACATAGTTAATGTAGTTGCCGTCTTTACCGTACTTCACGCAGTTTTCGTGGATGCTCGACATAATCTGATGCAGTTTGGCATCAACTTCGGCACCTGTCCAGCTGTACTTCATGGAGTTCTGGCTCATTTCAAGACCGGAAACGGCTACACCGCCGGCATTAACCGCCTTACCGGGAGCAAAGATGGTCTTGTTGGCGATGAAAGCGTTAACCGCATCGGCATGGCATCCCATATTGGAAACTTCAGCCACCAAGGTAACTTTGTTGGCAATCAAAGCCTGAGCGTCTTCCAAACGCAATTCGTTCTGCGTAGCGCAAGGCATAGCGATGTCTACTTTCTGTTCCCAAGGTTTCTTACCGGCAAAGAACTTGGCGCTCTTGAACTTGTCGGCAAAAGGAGCTACTACGTCGTTGTTGCTGGCACGAAGTTCGAGCATATATTCGATCTTTTCCTTGTTGAAGCCTTCTTCGTCGTAGATATAGCCGTCGGGACCGGAGATAGTAACAACTTTGGCACCCAATTCGGTAGCCTTGGTTACAGCACCCCAAGCAACATTACCGAAACCGGAGATGGCAACGGTTTTGCCCTTGATGTCCATATTGTGAGCCTTGAGCATGTGTTCTACAAAGTAAACGGCACCGAAACCGGTAGCTTCGGGACGGAGGATAGAACCACCCCAGCCTGCGCCTTTTCCGGTCAATACACCGGTGTTTTCTTTGCGGAGTTTCTTATACATACCGTACATATAACCGATTTCGCGACCACCTACGCCTATATCGCCGGCGGGAACGTCGGTTTCAGGTCCGATATACTTTTGGAGTTCCATCATGAAAGCTTGGCAGAAACGCATGATTTCATTGTCGGAACGACCTTTGGCGTTGAAGTCGGAACCACCTTTGCCACCGCCCATAGGCAGGGTCGTCAAGCTGTTTTTGAACGTTTGTTCAAAGCCCAAGAATTTGAGCGTATCGAGTTTAACGCTGGGGTGGAAACGCAAACCGCCTTTGTAAGGTCCAATCGCGTTGTTGAACTGAACGCGGTAACCGGTGTTTACATGGATTTCACCTTTGTCGTCAACCCATTCTACCTTGAAAGTGAAGATACGGTCGGGTTCAACCATACGTTCGATAATTTTGTGCTGATCGTATTTAGGATTCGCAGCCACGTAATCCTTAATAGAGTGCAACACTTCCTCTACAGCTTGGAGGAACAAGGGTTCATCAGGATGTTTTTCCTTCAGATCAGCCAAGATTTTGTTTACGTCCATGACTAAAAAATTTTAAGTTATTTGTTTCTTTTTCTTGTTTCCAAAAGGCTAAAAAAGCGGTGTAAAATTACATCTTTTTTCGATTGGCAAAACAAAAAGCGAAAGATATTTTAGAACCCCTGTCTAATTTTTTTGCGAACCGAGGCGGGAACAGGCAAATCAGACTCTATTTTTTGACCGCAAAGTTCCCTTATCACCACTGAGGCACAAAGGCATCCCGTAATGGAGGGCATATAAGACACCGTGCCTACGGTTGATTTTTTGTTGGGTTCACCCTCGCTCTCCCTTACCGCATGCGCCGGTACAACTTCGGGAGAGAACACCGCCTTAATTCCCGTATAGACCCCTAATTTATGCAGTCTTTTGCGTAACACATCCGCCAAGGGGCATTGGTAGGTTTGGGCTATATCGCAGATTTTCAACTGCATCGGGTCTATCTTTCCGCCCGAACCCATAGCGCTCACCACCGGCAGGCGGCGGTTTACACAATGATAGAGCAGATATATTTTGGGCGAGAGGGTGTCGATAGCATCTACCACATAATCAAAAGCTTTGCTTTCCAAAATCTGAATCATGCGCCCATCTTTGACGTATTCGGAAATGGCTTCTATCTCTAATTCGGGATTGATGTCGCGCAGGCGTTCCGCCATAACCTCAGCCTTGAGCCTGCCCAAAGTAGAATGTAATGCGGGCAGCTGCCGGTTCAGATTGGTATCGTGCAGACGGTCGCCGTCTACAATCGTTATCTTGCCTACCCCAGCCCTTACAATCATTTCGGCTGCGTAGGCTCCCACTCCACCTAAGCCCACCACCAGCACCGAAGCCGCCGCCAATCTTTTTACCGCCTCCTCTCCCAGCAAAAGTTCGGTGCGCTCCTGCCATATCCCGATGCTATCAGTCATGGATACCCAGCCTGTTGAAGAGTTCCTTGTCTTCTATCACTTTCAAAGCCCGCAGAAAGGCTTCGTCTACATCTTTGGTTACCTGATAGTAATATTGCGTTCCATACAGATTGCTCGCAAACAAGGCTTTGAGTTGGGTTCGCAAAAATTTATCGGAAGATGCCGCGTATGCCTTTTGGTTTTCGTCTTCCTGTGCGGCTTTCTGCAGCAGATATTCTTTCATCCTATCCTCGTTCCACAATACTTTTTCCATATATTCTCCGTAGGTCTTGGAATCGGCAAGTGTGCTGTCTGCCTGCATTTCCTTTAGCATTTCCTGCAAAAATTTCTGAGCCTGAGCCGTCTTGAAATTGGTATGTGGCACGCCTTTTTCTTCGGCGTAGGCATAAAACTTCTGCATAAAGGCGTCGTCGGGTTCAAAATTGCGGTTAAACGCCTTGAAATCAGGATAGTTTTTTAGATAGGTTTCTCTTTCTTTATCTAAGATGCCTACCACGAATTTGTTGAGCAGGTTCTTGCTCCGCAGGGCGATATAGTAATCGCTGGCGCGCTGGGTATCGGCAGGAACGAACACATCGGGCATAATGCCGCCTCCGCCATATACCACGCGCTTGCCTGCCGTGTAATAACGCAGTGAATCGGGCATATGTATCGAGTCGGGATGCACCATTTCTCCGTGGCGGTAACGGTTCATAATGTCTTTATAATAGGCTTCCATACCGTCTTTGTAGGGCTTTTGGATACAACGACCCGAAGGGGTGTAGTAGCGGGCTATCGTCAGCCGCACGTTGGAGTGGTCGGGCAGGTTGAAGGGGCGTTGCACAAGACCTTTGCCGAAAGAACGCCTGCCCACCACTATGGCTCGGTCCCAATCTTGCAGGGTTCCCGCAAGGATTTCGCTGGCGGATGCCGAATTTTCATCAATCAACACCACCATACGTCCTTCGGTAAAAAGCCCTTTTCCGGTGGTACGAAATTCCTCGCGTTCCTGTGCCTTACCCTGCATATAGACCACCAGCCGGTCTTTGGGCAGAAACTGGTCGGCAAGCGCAACGGCAATATCCAAGTAACCGCCCACGTTGCCGCGCAGGTCTAAGATAAGGCTTTTCATTCCCTGCTTCTTGAGGTCTTTCAGGGCTTCTGCCACTTCTTCGTCACTGGTGCGCGAAAAACGGTCCAAACGGATATAGCCGGTTCTTTTGTCTACCATAAAGTAGGTATCCACGCTATGGAGGGGTATCTTGTCGCGGATAATCTCAAAGCGGATAATTCCTTCTTTATCTTTACGTTTAATGCCAATTTCCACTTTGGTGCCCTTTTTGCCGCGCAGGTGGGTAAACACAAACTGAGTATTGGCGTTCTTGCCGGTTGCGTCTAAGGTATCTATAGTAACGATGCGGTCGCCTGCCTGCAAGCCTACCTTTTGTGCCGGTCCTCCCGAAATCACTTCGATAACGACTACACTGTCGTCGTGAATCTGAAAGGAAACGCCGATACCGTCAAAATTGCCCACGAGGGGTTCATTGGTGCGTTCTACATCTTTTGCCGAAATATAAGCGGAATGGGGGTCGAGTTGTTTGAGTATCTCGTTGATACCTTTCTCCACGATGGGCGATAAATCCACGTCTTCCACATAGGCGTAGCGGATCATCTGCAGGAGGGTTCCCATCTTGTTTTCTACCAAAGCCGCGTGATTGCGGGGAAATTCGGTCTGTTCCGAATCGGTTTTCTTGCCTTGCTTCGGACTCTGCGCCCAAGAGGAAGCGCACAATAACAACACACAGAAAACCGTAAAAAGTATTCTTTTCATAACGCGAAGATAAAAATTTCGCCGGCGATTGACAAAGGGAACAAATATTTTATCCCCCATTGAGGGAGGAAATTTGATGTTTTTGTCCCTTATTGAGGGAAAATTGCTTCTGTTGCCTAGTTACACCAGTATATCCGAGACCAAACCTCAATCAACAATTTCACTCTATCTTTGCAATATAAAACCTTAATCCTATGAATATCCTATTTGCGAGAATCGGTTGGATGATACATTACACTGGAAATACTTCCTTTGACAAGATAACCGGTGGTGGGGCATATCCAGACGAAAAAAAGCATGAAGTATTTAATTTTCAAAATCTTAATGGATTTTGCTATGGTTACGTACAGCCTCCCGGAAACAATATAGAGCTTTGTAGGATTAACAAACAACTCAAAAAAACTGACAATTTCATCGAAAACGTATTAGTCGTTTGGGTATCAAGACGTACTGCTGGAAGCAAAATCGTTGGTTGGTACAAAAACGCTACTGTTTATAGAACGTATCAAACTTTAGACAGTAAACTATCTAAATATCGAAATAATTATGGGTATTATATAAAAGCAAAATATTCTGATTGCAAACTACTTGAACACGATGAAAGAATTTTTGATGTATCTGGTCTCTTCGGTCGGGCACAAATACGGCACATCGACTCAAACAATATAGGATTTTGTAAAAAAGTGATAACCTATATCAGGAATTTTGACGAGAAATCTTTATCCTCCAGAAAAAAAACTCCCTTGTTCAATCCCATTAGGACACAAATACAAATTGATGCAGAAACGAAGAAAAAAGTAGAAAAATCAGCCATTAAAGTTATATGGAAAAGGTATGAAAGACTTGGATATACCATTAAGGATGTTCAAAATCAAAACTGCGGGTGGGATCTGGAGGCTCAAAATAAAGATACAAAATTATTCCTTGAAGTAAAAGGAAGCAACACTAGTTCTCCTGTTATCCATATTTCAAGAAATGAATATGAAAAAATGAAAAAGTACAAAAAACATTACCGTCTTTGTGTCGTAACTAATGCTTTATCAAATCAATATCAATCTCATATCTTTATCTACGATAAAAATACGGATACTTGGGTTTG
>JAFLTI010000053.1 GCA_022510485.1 Lentimicrobiaceae bacterium
GGAGCGATAAACTTAACTGGGTGAAAAAGTATCTCGGCGAGGAAATGTACAAGCGATTGATTCTGTCACATCACAAAGATTTGAATCGAGGAGACTATCTGATAGATGACCGTATTAAAAATGGAGCAATAAAATTCAACGGCGAACTGATTTTGTTCGGTAGCAATCGTTTCCCTAATTGGAAAGTGATTATTGATTATTTGTTGTGATGTACGATAACCCCTACGGCAGTTGTCAAGAGTTCCCGGTAGCTCGTTTTGTTGAGAAGTCAGTTGGTGATTCGGCTCATAGTCGTGGCTTCGCGTTAGCAGGTAATCGCTGACTGTCATACCGCACCGGGCCGCCAGCGTGCGGATAGTCTCACGCTGCATCGGCGTAACCTTTGCTTTGCCTCCCCCTCCCTCAATTCGCGGTTTCATTTTACGCAATTCTCAGGAATAGGGTAATAAAAAAAAGCACCTGCGTTCCGCAGGTGCTTTTTTTTTGCGGCGGCGCTTCGCCGACTTTTGAATAGCCGTTTATGGCTGCAAAGCCATAAACGGCTCAAGGCTTAGCGCACGATGATGCGCTTAACGATAGCGCCTTGGGCATTGGCAAGGCGGATAAAGTAGATACCGCTTTGGTTGAAGCGGATTTCGTTCTTGCCGGCGGTAAGTTCCGCACTGCGCAAGAGCGTACCGGTTGCGGTAAAGATTTCCATACGCACATCCTGAGCCAGTTCGATATAGGCTATACCGTCGTTGGGGTTAGGATAAACGCCCAGAACAATCTGATCCATATCCACGTTAGCCGTAGATGTAACCGTAAAGTTTGCACCCTTAGCCCAACGCAAAGAACCGTCTTCGCAAATCGAGGCTACAGCCCAAGCGTATTCCGTATTCAGTTTTACTTCTTCGCCAAAGGTGTATTCGGTTTCTGTAAGCGTGGTCTTGAACAAGGTGTCCGCACCGTCTTGCGAGAGCAATACCAATTCATATTCATCGGTATAACCCTTCCACGAAGCGGTAGCCTTGAAATTCGATACCGTAATCTTTAATTCGGTAGGCGCATAGCAAGCGGGAGCTCCGGCAGGTAAAATATCGTTTCCGGTACGGGGCGAAACCTGTACTTTACCGTCATAGATACCGGCAAGGCAAATCAGGTCGAAATCGCCCTGCGGCTTGGCTTGTCCCACAAAGCTGCCGTTACGAACAAAGGTGCGGATATTGATTGCATTGCCGTCGGCATCAGCCGCATAGTGGTCGGCATCGCTCTTCCATTCACCGCTTTCATCGTCTAACGACAGTCCGTTGATGCGGATTAACTGCGAGCAGTATTTATCCTTGTTGGCTTCTAATTCCTTAACCGTAAGAATCACCGGTTCCACCGCGTTGTTGTGCGACGAAGCTTCGGGCAGATTCTTAATCATAACAAGCTGCAACTGACCCTTATAATCGCCCAGCTGACCATAAACGCCGGTAATGCCGTCGCCTACCTCATAGGTGTTGGTTACATAGCCGTTGGGGTCGTCAATCAGAATGGCGCCCGCAGCATCTTGAATCCACTTGTAGTTGCGGTAAGTATCCATAGCGGTAAGCACTACCTCGCCTTTAACCTTATAGTAAGCACCTTGCGTACCTGCCCTCAGGGCGGCAATATCCGCCACCTCAGTCAATGCTTCTGCCGTAGCATATACGCTAACGGTAGCGGTCAAATCATCGCTCTTTAAGGTAATCTTAACCGAGTCGCTAAGCAGGGCACCGTTATAGGTAATGGTGAGTTCGGCACCTTCTTCGCTCAGCACATCGTCTTTAGAAAGCGTGGCAGGCGATACGCTAAAGTTGCCTTCGGGGCAGGTAACGGTAACATCTTCTTTAATCTTTCTACCATTAACCGTTATGGTCTGAGATGCCTCAATGGTTTGCAGCGTGCTTATTTCCACCTTCTTGCTAACTACCAACATAGGATCATCGGGCAATACCTGATAGATACGGATGCTGTCTAAGAAGAAGCGGTTGCCGCTGGCATTGATAGCTTCAAAGGTAATTTCGGTGGCTTCCGTACCGTTTTCAAACATAAACACATATTCTTTGGCGGCATCGGGATCAAACGTCGTTCCATCCGATATATTGTTCATATCCGTTACCACCGCTGTTTCGCCGTTGGCAATCAGATTGATTTCGGTCTTGTCGTTTTTCCAAGCCTGCGCGGTGAACAATACATAATAGGTTCCGTTATCGTAGCTCAAGTCGATGTTGGGCAGGGTAACCGTACCTTTTGCACTACTGGTTCCTATTTTAAGGCGACTGCCGGCGGGATAAACCTTATCGCCGCTCCAGCCGGGCAGCTGTTCCCATTTAATCTGAGTGCTGTTGCTGGGCGTACCGCCTATATTTTCAAAGTATTCGTGGAACACCAATTCGCCACGGACAATAACCTTAAAGTGTACGGTAATTTCTGCCACAAGGCTGTTGTCGATACCTTCTTTTACGGCAATGGCCTTAACGGTAGAGGTTTTGTGCAAGGTGATAGGTCCGGTGTACTCCGTGCTTTCGGTAGTAGGATTGTCACCGTTAATGGTGTAGTAAATCTTGGCGTCTGCGGTAGCGCAGCTGATTTCCAACTGCTGTTCCGTTTCGTACTCGGTTTCTTCACTAAGGTTAAAGGTAGGCTTGGCAGCCGCTTCGCGCAAAGGAATAATATCGCTTTGGTAACGCGGAGTAACTTGAACCAGCGTTTTGTAAAATCCTACCAAAGCCACCATATCGAAATCGCCGGTAGGCTTGGGATTGCCTACATAATCCCTGCCGCTGGCAGGACGAACCGCCAGTTTATTGCCGGCTTCATCCACTACCGTATCGGTATTGGTAGTCCAGTTGCCGCTCTTGTCAACCAAGCTCACTTTATTAATCCTTACCAACTTAGATTCATACTGGCTTCTGTTGGCTCCCGTAAGTTCGGCAATGGTAACAATCGTGGTGTCTACCTTGTTGTTTTGCGAACTTGCGGCAGGCTGTTCTTTTGCCGCTGTAAGTTCGAGCAATCCATTATAGTCTGTAAGCGCGCCATTAACGCCGGTAATGCCGTCGCCCACCGCATAGTTTTGGGTAAAGAATTCGTTTTTACCATACAGCAGCATACCGCCGGTTTCATCTTGTACCCAAACGCTGGTATTGGCAGTAGTGCGCAGCATATCCGTTACCACTACCTTTCCGCTAAGCGTATAGGTTGTGGTTACCGTACCGGCTCTCAACTCGGCAATGGTAGCCACCGTATTTTCTTGCGGCTGAGCCTTGAATTTTATCGTAACCGTAGCCACTTGGCTGTTTGCCATACCCTCTTTTACGGCAATGGCTTTTACCGTAGTGGTGGCGGAAAGCTTGACACCCGCTTCGGTGTAGAGGGTGCTTTGCGCGGTAGGTTCGTCTCCGTTAAGGGTATAGTAAATCGAAGCCCCTTCGGTAGCGGTGGTTATATGCAGGGTCTGTTCGCCTTCGTACTCGGTGGTTCCATTAAGGTCAAAGGTAGGTTTAGCTACCGGAACCAAAGGTATATCCAAGGTATAGGTCTTGTATTTCAAGGCACTGGTATCGTAGTACTGCTTTACGGCAAAGAGCACAAACTTATAGGTACCCGACTTGTCAAGACTGATGGCTGTGTTATTATATTGGGTAAATTCAGCCTTGTTTGTATTGTAGTCCGTTTCGGATAAAGAATAGTAGATGGTGGCACCTGCCGTATCGCAGAACATTTCTACCGATATGGCGGCAGTGTGCGTTTCCTGTACGGGCGTAAGTCTGGGCGTAGCCAAATTAGGAAGATTAACCGTAAAGTTACGGCTTACCTTTACAGGGGGTTCCAATGCTTCATCTTCCGTATTTACCAGTTCGAGTTCTACCTTGTAGCTGCCCGACTTTTCAAAAGTGTGGGTAAAGCTCGTTTCGGTGGTTTCGTCCTTGATATCGGCTTCCAAGCGGTCGCCGCTAATGGTGTATTTTACCTTACCGTCGGTACCGAGTGTAAAATTGGTAACCTGATAAGAGAAAGTAACCTTAGCCCGGTTATTGATTACCACCCCTTCGGAAGCAGGCAGGTTAATGATGATGCTCTTTTCGTCTGCTTCGGGAATGTCTACTTCTGCCGATTCGGCTGTCGATCCGGACAGAGTTCCGCCACAAAGTGCAACTACGGTTATCATATATTTCTTACCTGCCGTAAGACCGGTTATGGTATAGTCGCGAGCTGTAGCATCTGCCGTATGGCTCTGTTTAGCTTCTTGTTCATCGTCTTCGGCATACCATTCAATCTGGAAGCCTTCGCCCGGATCTTCCGTGCGGGTCCACGTAAGTTTTATTGAATTGTCGTCCTCAAGTGTTGCGCTAAGGTTTTCTACCGGGTCGCAAACGGGTTCTTTGTCGGTGGTAACTTCACCCATAATTTCCGCGCTTGCGTCATCGTCGGAGCAGTTAGAAACAATATGCCAAGAGTATTCGGTTTCAGGATCAAGACTGGTAAATTCGTATTCCGTTTCTGCCCCGGAGTGGGTTGCTACCTGCTCACCGTTTTTCTTAAGCGTAACCGTATATTTGGCAGGCGCGGATTGGGGAGCGGTCCAAGAAACCTTAACTGTATTGTGGGTCTTTTCTACTTTTACCTCTTGTTCGTTTACCGGCTCGCACTTGGTGGTAAATTCTCCGTCTACCTCTGTGCTCGAAAGCGTTTCGGAGCAGTTGACCTTAATGGAATATACATATTCGGTGTAGGGCGAAAGACCGCTGAACGTGTATTCCGTTGCCGTTCCCTCTACGGTTTCTTCTTTGTCCGTTTCATCGTCGCCCAAGAGCGTAATGGTATAGTTTTGGGGCGCGGTTGCCGGCGCAGTCCAAGTAATCTTAGCCGTAGTGGTGGTTATATCAGATACCTCAACATCGGTTACCGCATCGCAGGTAGGTTCCGGCTCAGAACCAACTTTTTTGTAAAGGGTAACTGCCTCTTGACTAGCAGTAGAATAGCAATTAAACAATGTAGAACCACTATTATATTGCATACAATTATAATAGTTATTAGAACCTGATTGCTGTACAATTGATGTTGCACCATTACTGATAGTAATAGCCCATTCTTGTGCGGCAGCACCGAGTTTAAGACCATTGCTCGCAGCAGCATTCTGCAAATATTGCCCTGCTATTTCATCTTTCAAGGTATAGTTACTACCCACTTTCTCTATCACAATCGTATAAGCGTGCGTTTGGTCGCTTACTGCCGATGCTGGCGTAACAATAAGGGTATTTCCGGTTTGTTTAGAGTTAACAGCATGACGATTACCTGACTTTTGATAACTGAGCAAATAACTTCCGTTACTATTGGCAATCAAATACTCCGCACCCGAAACAAGCTGATCTTCGGATGTTACTTTTTCGTACTCATCGCCTTCCAAAATATCGATTATATAGGTTTTAGTAGCCGTGATACTTTGATCCATTCCAGTTTTGGTAGCATACGCCTTGATAGTATATTCACCGCTCGTACTTAATGAAATCGGTTGTGAGTATTCAGTAAAGTTATCGCTGTTAAGTGCATAATGAATTGTCGCCCCTTCGGTTTCACATTCAATTTTAATCTCTTGTGGAGTTACGTAGCTTCCTGCATCGGGTGTAAATGTAGGGGTTGCCACCTGATTTTCCGAAGGAGTCGGTTCGGGTTCGACTTTTTTGTAGAGGCAAACTGCTACCATTCCAGTCGTGGTCGAGGCATAGGCAGCAAATATCGGATTGCCGCTATTGGGATTATATTTCAACTCGTTTCTGCTAGTTGACGTGGACTGTTGCACAATCGATGTTCCAGAAGCCCCAATGGTAATAGCCCATTTTTGTGCTGTAGTTGTACACTTGAGCTGATTGCTAGAGGAACTACTATTCTGCAGATATTGCCCAGCCACTTTATCTTTCAAAGTATAAAAAGTATTATTTCCTTCCAAAACTTCTTCTATTACAATCACATAGGCATGATCCACATCAGACGTTGCATTTGCTGTCGTAACTGTAAGGGTACTTTGATTTGTCGTGCCGGTAGCTATACCTTTTCGGTTGTTAGAATTCTGAGAACCGAGTAAATAACTTCCATCAGCATTTGCAATTAAATATTCTCCTGCAACGAGTTGGCTTTGCGAAATTACTTTCTCGTAAGTGTCTTGTGCCTGTAGCGAATGGCTTCCGAGGCTTAAGAACAAGGTGGCTATCAGGAAACTACCTAATAGGCGCACCAAAGTTTTGATGTTTTTCATAGTATTAGGATTTTAAGTAATATTTTATAGTGTTTGTTTTTCTTCTTTTGCCCTTGCATACCCGCATGGCTTTTCGGGGGATGCCTCCCCAAAAACCACTTCACCCGCTCCACAAAAATAACAAATGCAAGATAAAACCCAAAGAGTTATAAAGATTTTTTTGTTAACAACTCCCCTGCCGGGTGTTGATAAACCCCAGCCCTCGCCTATCCCTGCTGTTGAAAATTTTTTCACGCTGACGACAAGCAGAACGGATTTGCACTATACTTCCGTTCAAACCGTGCTGAAATTTGTGAAAACCATCACATTTTTGGTACATGATTTGTGCTAAGCGGATTACAAAAAGTGTAAAATCCCTTTTTTTTGTATATTTGTTAGTCCTATAATTCATACACCGTGTTCAGACTAGA
>JAFLTI010000054.1 GCA_022510485.1 Lentimicrobiaceae bacterium
AGGGTAAAAAGGCTGGCAAAAAACATTGCCAATCCGATACATAGTTTTTTCATCGCCATATAGTTTTATTTTGTTGAGTTCTGATTTTTATATTGTTACACAAAGTCAATGCAATTATATTATATAGCAAATATAAATATATTTTCAACAAGTAAAAATACGATTTATGGAATTAAAATAAAATTTATATTATTATAATTGCCGACCATTCAAAAAGACAAAAACAACAGAAAATCAATCACATTGATTGACTTATATCCCTCTTAACAATTATAATAATATAAATTTCAGGCAATAAAAACCACTGGAAAAGAAAAAAGGTGTTTAACGCTTCACATTTGAGAAAAAGTAGCCACCGTATCGATTAGATCCAGTTTAATTTCGTCCCAGTCTTTTTGCAACAGACAGATAGGGTCAGGATAGTTTTCTGCCTCGGTAAAGTCGGTAAATTTTTCCAACAGCTCCTTTTCATTATGTTCCCATGGATGCCGTTGAGCGTGGAGGTTCAACATTTCCCTTAAAGGATATTCATTAAGCAGCAGATGTAAATCCCAAAAATCCTTCTTTCTTCCACCGCGAGAAACAACATTCATTTTCATAGCGATAATGTCTTTTATACCAGCCATTCGGATTCCGTCGATTATTTCGGCTTGTTCGAGAAAAGGGTCGGCATACATTAAATCTATCTTGATGGCGTCATTAGCTGATTTTCCGATATAGTAACTTTTTCCTGCGCCAACGATAGAAGTTGCAGAAAGACAATTATAGTGTGTGAAATGTTTCTTCAAAAAGCTTTCAAATACGCGGAAATCTAAACTGCCGTATTCGGTATCGGTAAAGAGGTCGATATCAACCGAGAGCCGATGTCCATAGCGCAAGCTTAGGTTAGTTCCTCCCACTAAGCGGAATGGAGAAAACAAGGGTTCCTGCATCAAAACATACAGGCTTTCTTTTAGCAATGTAGAAACCGATTCAAAGTGTAACCGCTTATTGTCCATTGTTTATGGTGGCTTTTATACGGTAGGCGTTATTAGGCTTGTAATGTTCGAGGCTTGATGGGGCGATGCCGTAAAAACGGGCTATCTCTTTCTTTTCTTGAAGCGTTCCTCGTTCTGCAACCCGTGCAATGACGGCTTGTTTGTAACGCCCCCAATCCAAGGTGTCGAAATCGGTATCCCAAAAAAGCGAGCGGCGGATATTGGGAACACCGCTTACGGAAAGGCGTGCCATACGGTTTTTATAGACGGCAATTTCGTAGAATGTTTGAAGGGTCAGCAAACTGCCTTCTTCGTAACCGAAAGCCTGCTCAATTTTAAGAGCCATTTCAACCGTAAGTGCCCGGCGACCGGTAATAACGGCATTGAGCGTCTGACTATGCTCGCCAATGGAAGCGGCAAAGGCTCGTTGACTGATATGTCGCTTCTGTAAATCCCGGTTTATGATCTTGCCGGGATGAATCCCTTTGAGTATGTTTATTTGGTTTGGCATAATATCTTCTGCAAAGATACAAAATGCAAACAAATTTGTTTGCATTTTTTGTAAAACTATCGCAAAGAATGTAATAGTTCAATCGGTGTCTATTCTTCGCAGGAAGTAAGCACATACCCCTTTTCGCGATTGACTGTTGTGGAGAACACGTAGGGGCAGTGGAGAAGAAGATTCTGCAAGTCTGTGCGGGAGGGCAAGCCATCGCCCCGTAGTTTGCACAAAGCCTCTTTTTTTGTCCACAGCAGGGTAAATTCCAATTCGGGTTCGGGGCTGTTGAGCAGGGTTTCCAATTCGGATGGAGCGCACACGTATGCTGCCAATTCCTTGTCAAATGGGCGGATTCTCTCTACGTCTATTCCGATAGGCTTGGGGCTTAGCGCGCAGGCAACCGCCTTTTTGCAGTGGCTCAGATTGAAATGAATATCCGGGTGGATTGCAAAAAAAGGCTTTCCGTGTTCGGAGTACGAAAATTCCGGAACCTGCTCCATACCGTATTCCGATTTCAGGGCATCTTTAAGCAATTTGTACGCCAAGGCACAGGTAAGGCGGTCGCTGAAATGAGCAAACTTTTTTACCTGCGCCCTGCGTTGTTCCGAAATATCCCGAAGCAGGTTTTCCAGCCGGGAAGGCGTATAGGCTTCGATATGGTCTTCGATATAAATCATATTTGTAAAGTTACATAATTTCACGTTAAAAATGCCTTAACTTTGCCGTTTCAGAGCCGAAAAACTAAAGAAATGTACGAAGAAAGAATAGAACGTGCCGTAGAACTGCACCAAGAAGGCTATAACTGCTGCCAGTCGGTGGTGGCGGCTTTCGGAGATCTTTACGGATATACCAAAGGGCAATCCCTCAAGATGTCGTTTGCATTCGGGGGTGGGATAGGCGGTATGCGCGATACCTGCGGAGCCTTGATAGGGGTTGTGCTTCTTGCCGGATTGGAAACGGGTTCGGATTTGCCGCGTGATGCCGAAAGCAAAAAACGGACTTTCGGCTTGGTTCAGAAATTGGCGGAGGAGTTTAAGCAACGCAACGGTGCCTTACGCTGCGCCGATTTATTAGCCCTGCCCAAAGCCCCCGCGCCCCAAACGCCCAATCCCGACAGGGAGGGAAATTATCATCTTACTCCCTGTGGCGAAAAAGTGCGCATAGCTGCCGAGCTTTGGTGCAAGGCTTTAGATGAATTGCGCGTTAAGGCTTAGTTCTTCTTTGCCGATTCAGCCAAAAGGTCGCGGATTTCGGTAAGCAAAACTTCTTCTTTGCTTGGTGCGGGAGGTTCTGGAGCGGGAACTTCCGCAGCAGCCTTATCTCTCTTTCTTTGCAGCTTGGTCAGCAAACGGATAAAGAGGAAAATCGAGAAAGCGATAATCAGAAAATCGAACGCGCTCTGCAAGAAATTGCCGTAATTGAGCAATACGGCAGGTTGCATCACACCGTCTACTTCTTTGGCAGCCTTTAAGGTAAAATGCAGGTCCGAAAAGTTGATACCGCCAATAAGCAAGCCTAACAGAGGCATAATGACGTCTGCCACCAAAGAGGATACGATTTTTCCGAAAGCACCGCCGATAATCACACCCACTGCCAAATCCATCACGTTCCCTTTCAAAGCGAAAGCCTTGAAATCCTGTAAAAATTTATTGCCTTTCATTTGTATTTTGTTTTGTGTTCAACTAACAAAAACAGCCAATCTATGTCGGATTGGCTGTTCTTTTTTACATTTAGGGTAAGGGTGTCAAATTACCACGCAAACAAGGGGCGATTGCCCATCATGTCATTGACAGATTTCCTTACCTTTTCAATAACGGCTTCGTTGTTTACATCGCACAGAACTTGGTCAATCAAGTCAACCACCACCGGCATATCGGCTTCTTTAAGACCTCGGGTAGTGGCAGCCGGCGTACCTACGCGGATACCGCTGGTGGTAAACGGAGTGCGGCTGTCGAAAGGAACCATGTTCTTGTTGATTGTAATATCGGCGCGAACCAAGGTGTTTTCGGCAACCTTACCGGTCAGTTCGGGGAATTTGGTGCGCAGGTCAATCAACATCAAGTGGTTGTCGGTACCGCCGCTGATAACCTTGTAACCCTTGTCGGTAAACGCCTTGCTCATAGCGGCGGCATTGGCTTTTACCTGTTGAATGTAGCGTTTGTAGTCGTCGGTAAGACATTCGCCGAAAGCTACCGCTTTGGCAGCGATAACGTGTTCGAGCGGACCGCCTTGAACGCCGGGGAACACGGCGGAATCCAAAATCTGCGACATCATCTTTACCACGCCTTTGGGAGTTTTCAAACCCCAAGGATTTTCAAAATCCTTACCCATCAAGATGATACCGCCGCGAGGACCGCGAAGGGTCTTGTGGGTGGTGCTGGTTACGATGTGGCAGTATTGAAGCGGGTTGTTGAGCAAACCGCAGGCGATAAGACCGGCAGGGTGGGCAATGTCCGCCATAAGGAGAGCGCCGATTTTATCGGCGATTTCGCGCATGCGTTTCCAATCCCAATCACGGGAGTATGCCGAAGCACCGCCCACAATCAATTTGGGTTTTTCTTCAAGGGCGGTCTTTTCCATCTGGTCGTAGTCGATGGTGCCGGTTTCTTCGCCTACGCGGTAAGCCACCTGACGGTAGGTAAGTCCCGAAAAGTTAACGGGAGAACCGTGAGAAAGGTGTCCGCCATGCGCCAAATCCAAGCCCATAAAGGTATCGCCGGGCTTGAGGCAGGCAACGAATACAGCCATATTGGCTTGTGCGCCGGAGTGGGGCTGTACGTTGGCATATTCGGCTCCGAATACTTTTTTGATACGTTCAATGGCAAGCTGTTCGCTTTGGTCAACAATCTGGCAGCCGCCATAGTAGCGGTGTCCGGGATAGCCTTCGGCATATTTGTTGGTCATTACCGAACCCATAGCTTCCATTACTTGATCAGAAACAAAGTTTTCGGAAGCAATCAGTTCCAGACCCGAAGTCTGGCGTTTTCTTTCCTGTTGAATCAGGTCGAAAATCTGCGTGTCTCTTTGCATTGCAATAAGTTTTTCCAATTGAGCTGCAAAGATAAAGAAAAAAAGATTCCCAAGCGGACTGCTGTCGATAGTTTGTATTACAAGAATTTTTTCTATCTTTGCAGCCGGTTTCAGAAGAAACACCTTGCCCTATGGTGTAATTGGCAACACGTCAGATTCTGGATCTGAAGTCTCCAGGTTCGACCCCTGGTAGGGCAACTTTCTATCGCCTTTATTTCTCATCTGTTTCTTAGTTTAATTATTTTTCTTATATTTGCGTGTGTATAAACATTTCGGCGAGTGTTTCGTTGAAAATAAAATGCAGAACGTTGAAAAAAGAAGATCAAACATCGAAAACCAAAGTAAACAAAGCGCAGTCTTCGGCAATCCAAGGAACGATAAACAGCAAAAAGAGGGGTCGTAAACCTCTGGTTGTAAAAATGGCGGAATTGGAATCCGTTCAATTGCCTCAGAATCTCTTGTACTTAGATGAAATTTCAAACCAATATGGCTTTGCTCCGGTAGAACTGGATGCCCGGCTTGCCAAAATTTCGCGCCTTTGGGATGGAACAAGAACCATCTGCCTGCTTTGTACTCAAGGGGAGTCTACGTTTAAGATGGATTCTACTCGCTGCAAAATCAAGAAAAACGATGCAGTGTTGATAGATACCGGTTTTCTTTTGCAATGCGATTCGATAAGTAAGGATTTCAAGGCGGTGGCTATCCTCGCCAATAAATCTTTCCTCTTTTCTCCTGTTTTTCCGCGCCCGATAGACCTATATTATTTCATACAGCAAAAGGCGGTTTTGTCTTTGCCCGAAAAATTGGCAGCCCGCTTGTTTGAAATGTTTGATACCATGCGTGAGAAAATCACTCACCATAAGAAAGCCGATTTCTTTAACCAAGATATTTTTAACAATCATATCGTTCAGCAACTGGCAAAGTCTTTCTGTTACGAACTCTTTAATCAATACAGCAAGCATATTCCTTTGCGCCGCAACAGCGACAGCCCTGCCACCCGCGAAATGATTATCCTGCGTTTTCTCCATCTGCTCGACCAAAAAGTGGATTCCGAACGCATGATCGGTTACTATGCCGAAAATTTGGGTATCACTCCTCAATATCTTACCACCATTCTCAAGGCGATTACCGGCTATTCCGCCAATCAATGGGTTCATATCGTTGCCTGCGACAAAGCCAAGCATCTTTTGGCTGCTCAGCGTAAGAACCCCCTTATTGCGGCTAAGGAACTGAACTATCCGGATCAGGCGTCGTTTAGTAAGATGTTTAAGACGGAGACGGGGTTTACTCCTATACAATATCAAAAAACCATTTAAGAAAAAAAGCGTTTTGGGCGGCAATCCGCTTCGTTACAGCCCTTGTGCGGCTCGGTCACGTACATTAAGTACGCTCCCTCGCCGCCCTGCGGGCTGTGCCTCGCGTCTCACCACCCAAAACGCTTTTTTTTCACCCAGACGGCAATCCGCTTCGTTACAGCCCTTGTGCGGCTCGGTCACGTTGGCTGCGCCGACGTTTTTTCGCCTCGGCATAATCCAAGCAAGCTTGGTTCTGCTCTCGGCTTAACGAAAACGG
>JAFLTI010000055.1 GCA_022510485.1 Lentimicrobiaceae bacterium
ACCTGATTCCATTCCAGCGTTTTAACACGGTCTGCCTTTTCGCTGTGAACCAGTTTGTCGTCAACATAAACGATACCTTCTATGGAGGTTACGTCCATACCTATCATAAATTCAACCCCTACCACATACAGGTCTTCGTACGGATCAAGGTCGCCGTCTTCTCTGGTCCAGCCGATAATGGCATAGGCGGTAGTTATACCTTCAAGAGAAACCGCGCCGCCGGGAAGCATACCGCAGTAACCCAATGCCATCGGGTCTTCAAAGTAGGGCAGTTCCCATGTGGTGGTGGAAGCCCAGCTATCGCCGTTTTTGTGATCTTTTACCCTTACAGCCGAGGGTGCGGCGGCAAAGCCTTCAAAGGAGGGCACAAGCTTTACCGTGTCGGAAGCCACGCAGGAGTTGTCGTAGAAAGCTTCTACCACATATACCGATTCCTTGCCTTTTTCTATGGTTTCATCGTAGTATTTGAGATCCAATGCTTTATCAAGCACTAACTCATCGTTGCGGTACACATTGAAGCCCACAAAGCCGGAGCTGGGTCCTGCTCCTTCGGGCAACTCCCAAGTTAAAAAGCCTATCTGGTTCGATTCTACAACCTTTACCTGTGTGGGAGGATTACATTCGCCTGTGGGATAGATGGTTGCCTTTTCTTCTGCAAAACCTTTCGAGTTGCTCGAACAGCCGTCTTCCGACAGGTATTCTACAGTATAGGTATAGGTACCCGGTTCGTAAACCACATCCGCGTAATGGCGAGCCTTCAGGGTGTCGCTTAACTTTTGTCCGTCGCGGTAAACGATGTAGCCCTTTACTTTGGGCGAGCTTTCCACTTCGAGGGTAACCGTGTGGTTATAGTCTACGATGGGCTGGATCGTGGCTTCCAGTATTACCGTTCCGTCTTCGAGTTCTCCTAAGCTCAAGCCGGAAGCCAAAGAAGCATAGCCTTGGGAAGAGAAATACGACATTCTGTCTACGGCGGGGATTTCAAGCAGGTCGGTGGTGAACAGATACTCGCCGGTTTCCCAGTCGTAGGTTCTTATCAGAGCGCTGTTGCCGTCGTGCTGGTCGGCAAGATAGAGGCGGCCGTTATGATAGGCACTACCGCTTATAACCAAACCCTTGATGTCGATGGTCTTGTCAAGTTTAATTTGATCGTCCAAGCTTATGGCATCGGGGTCAAAGAAAATGAGGCTGTTGTAGTTACCGGTCAGAAGGAGGTCAGAGCCGTCTTCTCCCGCGCCTTCCATATAGGCGATATGGGTCAGAGCCGTATAGGAGGCGGTATAGACACCGCTCAGGCTAAGCTTCAGGGGGTCGTTGTCGTCTATCTTTATTTTGCCCACCTTGCTGTCGTTGCTTACGCAGTAGATAAAACCGCCGTGATAGGTCATATCATATATGCCCGCATCTAAACCTTCTATCGTTGCCCCTTCTACTATAACGCCCGAAAGCACATCGAAGATGAAGATTATATTTTTTTGCCAGTCGCCAACATACAGGTAGTTGCCCACACGCACCGACGAGCTGGAGTAGTAGGTGCCCAAGCTTCTCATTTCCACAAAGTCGAGCTTGTCGTTTACCATATATTTGGATTCGCGTGCCGAAACCGCTTCGCCGGAATTTTCAGCCAAGGAAACTCGGTCTTCTGCCGCTCTCTTTGCTGCGGGGGCGGTAAAGGCATTGGTCTTAACGGCGGCGGAGGGAAGTCCCCAAGAGAGGTTTACCGTGCGGTTGTAGCTGATGGAAGATTCTATGCTGATTACCGGCAGACAGCTGTTGTCTCCCACTACGAACAGTCTTTGTTCTTCGGTGTAGTCGGAGGTCTGTTCATCGGTATAAAGAGCCTTTACCATATATCCGTGTATCGTGTCTATCTGGGCGTCGTTGTCTTCATACCTCAGGGTGGCGGTATTGTCGATGGTGGCGATGAGCGCGCTGTCGCGGTAAATTTCATAGCCTTTCAGCGTGTATTCGCCGCTGAGGGGGGCTTCCCACTGAAGCTGCACGTACTTCTGTCCGAAGGGCTGGTGTGCCACCATGTTGCGCACCATGGGATGTATTTGGTGTTCGTCGAGCTGAATCATAAAGGGCATCCACATTCCGTCGTCGTAGGTATAGCCCGCAAAGGTTCTATGGTCTTGCGACATGTTGTAAACCGTAAACAGGGGATAGCGTGCGCTTTCTATAAGACCGTAGCGGTAGCGCAGGTGGTCGCGCAGGAGAACTCTTTCTTCGGTCTTGGTATTATACAGATATACTATACGTCCAAAAACATCCGGAGCGGTAGGCTGTTCAAAGCCTATAACCCAGTCTCCCTTGATATCTGTGTTAGCAGACTTTTCAAAACCTCTTTCAACGGGAATGGAATGTAATGTGTAATTACCGCCACCGTCAAATTCTACCCAGTAGGAATAGTCGTCTATGTCGCAGGCTCCGGCTTTACCGTCTTCCCTTATGCTGTTCATCATACCGTTCTTGCCCATTTTGGGATTTGCAGGGTCGTGAGGCTTAATGGTAACGAAAATCGAGTCGGTTTCCCTGTTGTAGACACCGGGCGTAATGTTATAGAAAGCACTCTCCATCGAGGTTCTAAGACCCAGTATCTTGCCGTCGGGAGTCATACATTCGGCTTTGGTTCCGTAGCTACCGCCAAGCCCCGGTTCATACTGGGGAATGGTGTCTACTTTCTTGCCGTTGCCGTCTAATATCACCGTAGAATAGTTCGATCCGATATAGACATTGTAGGTGATGGTGTTCATATCTGCCGACACCATACTGGCATAGGCATAATCTTGTCTGGTTCCCATCTTAAGATCTCTTACATCGTATTCGATCTTTTCGCCGTTTTTTACAAGGTATTGCGTGGTGGCGTAGTTGTTCGTGTCATTTACGCCTATCACGGCGGCGCCGTCGATGAATTTCATCGCTCCGGTGGCAATTTCGTAGATATAGCCGCCTTCATCGTCGCCTATTTCCCCGTAAAGGTACTTTTCGTTCCACGACAGACGGCAAACGCCCACACCCGGCATCTGTTTGAAAACGGTCATCTTCCCCTTTTGTCCCATAAGGACATCGGGCCCGTCGGGCGTTTGCGCCTTAAGCCCCCAGCCTGCCATTCCTAAAAGGCAGGCGGCAAGAATTACTGTTCTGATACTTTTCATTTTTCTTTGGTTTTATTTTGTTTATTACCAATTGTGTACTTACATAATAACCGCTTTCACGGCATGGCTTTCTCCGCCCTGTCCTTCGGCTTTTATGATGACCACGCCTTGGCGCAGATCGGTCTGTATGAACAGGTTGTCTGCCGTGTTTGCCCGGTAGGTTCTCAGCAGAATACCCGAGGGGCTATATACTTTCAACGCCTTGATAAAGCGGTCGCCTTTGTTTTCTACCACTATCTGCTTGCCGTTTACACGGATGTTCAGGCCTTGGGCAAACTCCCTTTCCGCTTTCGTCTCGTATTCGGTTTCAAATTCCGATTCCTCGCTGAGTGCGCTCAACGCCGTGTCGCACACCCCCTGCACCCGCCAGTGGTACACCGCATTGGGTTGCAGTTGCAGCAGCGTATGGTAGTTCACGTTTACCTTTACCGTATCGTAGGTCGGCGCCTCGTTTACCTTTAGATGAACGATCGAGCTTCTGTTGTTCCTTCCTGTTATCCACCGCAAAATGGCTGAGTCCGTGCCTTTGGTGTATTCCGCCATCAGGCTGCTGGGCTTTCCGCAGGAATTGGGGTCTTCCAGCGTATTGACCGACTGTTCCTTGCTTGCAGGTCCTGCCAGTGTGCGGTTCTTGCCGTAGTAGCCCAAAACCTGTACCCCGTATCTCGTGCCGGCTTCCAGTCCGCTGAAATCGTATTCGTTCTTTTCCGTGTATGCCGTGTCGTATTCTTCTCCGCTCATCTTTCGGCTTACCACCGCATAGCTTTCTGCTTCCCCTTTCCAGCTTATGGTGAAGCTCTTCATGCTTAGGTTGTACACCTGCAGCGAGCTTACAGCCGGAAAGTCGTTGTCTTCGCTGTATCCTAATTCTACCTCGTTGATTGCCAGACTGCTTTTGTTGCTTTCGGAGCCGTAATCTTTTACTTTGCTCAGATAGAATGCAAACACATTGGGAGCCGCTGCCTTTACATCGAACTCGAATTCAAGCGTGCGGTATTCGGGCGTGAGGTCGTCTATCACTACCTTCCCTACCGTTTCGGGCTGGGCAAAGCTCCGCTCGGCGGCTCGGTAGATATAGAGTGTGTCGTTTTCTATGCCGGTGGCGGCTTTCCTTTCGTTTGACTCGTCGAGCCATACTGCCATGCTCACCCTCATTTTTACCTTGCCGTCAAAGCCCGAATACAGCACCGGAGTGAGCAGCCAACGGTCGCTTACCTTGGCAAGGCTTTTGTCTAAGCCTGCCACCTTTGGTTTGCCCGGCGCGCTCTCATCGGTATATACAATCCAGCCCTCGCCTTGGTTGCCCAATTCCAGCAGCTCTCCCGCCTCGCCTCTCAGCGATTGGTAGTCCAGCTCCGGCAGGTCTTGATTGAACTCTTCTTGGTACACTACGTTCCGCGCGGTGGTGAACGTTACCTCCCTTGCCGAGGAGCTTTCCTCCGCGGAGCATACCGTGTTTACTTCCGCTACGTAATCCGTGCCCGGACGCAAGCCCTCCAGCACCATTTCGGGTGTCTTCGGTCTGCCGCCTATCATCCATTCGCTTTCTCCCGCCATGCGGTATCTTACCACGTACGATATTTCATTGCTCCGCTCGTTGGGGTCCGTCCACATCACTTTGGCTGTCCTGTATCCCATGCTGTCTTTCGGCACCATAATGTTTACAGGATAGAGGCAGTTTGAGGCGGCTTCTACCCTGAGGCTCCTCAGCGCGTAGAATCGTCCGCTTTCCGGTCTTACCGCCGTCTTGCCGTCTTGATAGAAGGTCATTCTGAATCGGAATTCTTCCTCCGGCGTAAAGAAGTCGGTGATGTAGTCGTTGAAATCCGCCGTCCAGCTGGTTCTGCTGTCGATCAGCCCTATCCTCTGCCATGCCGTATCCCCTCTTTCCTGCACCTCGAACACGATGGAGTCCGATGCGTCTACCGCCGCTTGGAATACCGGTGAGTTTCCGTTTAGGAAGTCGCTCTTAATTTTATAGAATGCTCCGTTAAATACGGCTTGCAGCCTGCCCGAACCCTTGAACCAGGGTGAGATTGCCCACATGGATGCCGTTCCGCTCGACTTTTCTTGGAAGAAACTTTCCCCGGCAAGCACCGGTTCTTGCCACGCCTCATATCTGTTTATTGCAAACTTCGGTTTGAACGGTCCGGTCGAGCCGCCTTCCTGCCCTTGTTCGATTTCCCAGCCTACGGGAGAGGTTTCCCATTCCAGTCCCTTGAAGTCGATGGTGCCCGGTGCCTCGGTTACCGTTCTGCAGGCGGTTTCAACATAATTGGAAGAATAGTTGGCGTAATCCTCTTCTTCGCTCATTGCCCATGCGTACAGATAATAGTCGGTTCCCGCCTTGGGGTTTTTAAGCGTATAGCTTGCATCGCTTTGGTTCACGGCAACCACAAGGATATCCGCCTCGTATGTTTCCATCGTGTGCGTGTCTATGAAATGGATGGTGTCGCCCGCTTGGTATTTTTTTCCTTGCTGCAAGATATTGCTTACAGGTTTGTTATTGTAGGCTATTATCTTTCTGTTGGAAAAACCGAGGAGATAGTTCGTTGCCCCCGAAATTTTAACGCGGATGCCGTCTTCGCTCACCGTATCGACGGCTATTGATTCCAAAGGT
>JAFLTI010000056.1 GCA_022510485.1 Lentimicrobiaceae bacterium
TTCCGGAGCGATTCGAACGCTCGACCCACAGCTTAGAAGGCTGTTGCTCTATCCAACTGAGCTACGGAACCAATTGAGCATTGGTCGGGCATCGCCCAACCAGTCCGCAAAAATACTGGATATTTGCGACACAAACAACCCCAACCTACGCAAACAAGGCAGAAACCTTGTCCAAAACCACGTCAGGATCGGGATCCAGCGGAAAAACAAGCTGAGGTTTAAGCATCCACGGCTGCCTGTTCTGCTTATATAATTTTTCGCCCCCGCCGGTAATATTGAGCATTACCGTATCTTGCGGCTTTACCGTGCCGTTCTGCACCGATTCTATGAGCGAATGGAGGGCAACCCCCGCCGCCGGATGGATATCCACCCCTTCGGTTTGCTCAAACAACTGCTGCGCCGCCTCCAGCTGGGCGTTGGTAACCTTAAGTATATCCCCATCGGTATCTTTGAGCGCGTCGAACAGCCCGCCCGCCAGACCATAAGGCGGTTTGCGGTTAGAAAGTACCTTGGCGAGTATGGTTTCCGCATCGCGGCGCGCCACACCGTCATCATAGTCGGGCAAGGCACGGGAACCGGCTTTCCAAGCCGTGTACATAGGCAGGAAAGGATTGTTCTGCGATACCATCAAACGCATTTTCTTATTGCCGAAACGACCGTCTTCAATAAGGCGGAGATTGGCTTCCCAAGCTGCGATAGCCCCGGTTCCGCTTCCCACCGCCTGAAAATAAAAGTCGGGAATCTGTCCGATAAAGGTAACTGCCGACAGCACGGTTGTTCCCATACCGTCGCGGCGGGCAATATTTTTAGCACCGCCCTCAGCCAAGAACCTGTCGGATTTCAAAACCAGATTGCTCAGGTGAATGGCATCGAAATAATCGCCCCCCTTGCAGCAGGAAATAAGTTTTACGCAATCATTTAGCGGAGCGTCGAACCAAAGGGCGGAAAGGTTGTCTTCGGGAACGCTCAGCAGCAGCGGAATATTGTTTTCGGAACAAACCTTGGCAAAAGCCCGCGCTGTATTTCCCGCCGAAGCCACCACAAGCACCTTGCCGCTTTGGGCATCCAGACGGCCGCATACCGAATAAGCCTCCGTTTCCTTAAAGGAACAGGTGTTCATTGTGGCTCCGATTTTAGGAAAATAGCCGTTAAAGGTGATATACAGATTTTCCAAGCCCAGTTTTTGCGCCAGCTTTTCGCTTTTGTAAGTAATGGGAGCGCACGAACCCTTTAGGCAACGGTTTATGGGAAGCCAGTCGGCAAAACGGTAGATGCCGTAGCTCAAGTCTTTGGTATCTAACTGTTTCTTTTCGTATAGGGCGCGGACCAAAGAGGGCAATTCGCACTGAGGGTCGTCGAGAACCCAGCCCCCGTCATTAAAAACACGACCGCCGGCAATAGTCTTAAGTTGGTATCGGGTAGCCTTAAAGTTTTCCATAGTCTTGATTTTTATGCGCAAGTTTTATGCGCAAGGCAAAAACTGCCTCAACAAAAGTAGCGGTTTTTTTCGTTTTATACTATCTTCGCTTTCTAAAACAACGCGCTATGTCCGATTACTTTCAGCATCCCACCGCAGTGGTGGATTCCCCCTGCAAAATAGGGGCAGGTACCAAAATATGGCATTTCAGCCATATCATGTCGGGCTGTGAACTCGGCTGCAACTGCAACATCGGTCAGAACGTGGTGATTTCTCCGCAGGTAAGGCTGGGCAATGGCGTCAAGGTGCAGAACAATGTTTCGGTATATACCGGCGTGGTTTGCCAAGACGATGTGTTCTTAGGGCCTTCCTGCGTGTTTACCAACGTAATCAATCCGCGTGCGGCGGTGGAACGCAAAGACCAGTTCAAGCCTACCTTGGTAAAGCAGGGGGCGAGCATCGGGGCAAACGCCACGATTTTGTGCGGACACACCATCGGCAGATACGCTATGGTAGGCGCCGGCAGCGTGGTAACCAAAGACGTTCCCGACTACGCCTTGGTAACAGGTAATCCCGCCCGCCAGACCGGCTGGGTCAGCGAATACGGTCATAAACTGCATTTTAACGAGGCAGGGGAGGCTGTTTGCCCTGAGACGGGGCAGAGGTATTGGTTTAATTCTGGTTCTGTAACCCGTATATAAAAGGCGTTTGGAACGGCAATCTACGGCGTTGTAAGGTTCGGCATCCTCAGTCACGTACCGAAGTACGCTCCTTCGTCACCTTCACCTTACGCCTTGCATCTTGCCATTCCAAACGCTTTTTACCTTCGATTGATATACCCCTCGCCGCCCTGCTGCACGCGCTTTGTAGCTCGCCACCCTGCGGGACTGCGCCTTGCATCTTGCCATTCCAAACGCTTTTTACCTTCGATTGATATACCCCTCACTGCCTGTTGCACGCGCTTTGCATCCCACCGCTCTGCGGACTGCGCCTCGCATCTTGCCATTCAGTTACACTTAATTTTCGCCTCGGCAAAAGCGAGCTTTGTTTCTGCCGTGCCGGAGAGTATCGCCAAACTTGCGTTTGGCTTTTGCGCTCGACTTTTGTATCTTTGAAACCATGAAAATTACCAACAGCAAAAAACAACAATCCGGAGCGGCTATCAGGCTCAAAGCCCGTGCCCAAGACGAAGATAATAGAAGCGAATATCGTTTTCAGATAGAGTTTCTTGTTTTTCAAGAAAACGGCGTATATGTTTCTTATTGCCCGGCATTGGATATTTCCTCATCGGGAAAAAGTTTTAATGAAGCGATTGGTAACTTTTACGAAATGTTTCAATTGCATATAGAGTGCTGTATCGAAAACAATACCTTGCATGACGATTTGCTGGCGCATGGCTGGGTGTTGGATAAAGAGGATGTATTTCCGCCTAAGTTTTCTTCCTTAGTGAGAAAAAAAGAGTTGCAAAGACTGCTGAATGGCAGTTTCGGATTTGAAAAAGTGGTTGGTTCGGTAAGAATACCTGCATTCGCATGAAAAAGTTGTCGAATATCTCCGTAAAAGAATTTCGTGCGGTACTGACCTTGCTTGAGCTTAGAAAGATTCGTACTAAAGGAGGTCACGAGGCTTGGATGAAAGCGGGTATGACACGCCCTGTTATTATTCAAACCCATGTGAATCCGATGCCGGAGCTTGTCGTTCAAAATTGCTTGCGGAATATCGGCATAAAAAAAGAGGAGTTTATCGCCTTGTTGGAAAAAACTAAATAATTTTTTTGCCGTGAAATTTATATTATTATAATAGGGCGATGTGTTGTGCAATGGTCTGAAAATGTGATTGTAATGTGTTTGCTTTTCTAATGTATTGAAAATTATAATAATGTAAATTTGAGGTTGCATTGTAAGTTTACATTTTTGCTCGTCAAAATATATGTTATCTTTGTGTTTTTATGGAACTAATGAAACATATTTAGGGAAGCACATTATAATAATACAAAAACAAACATTATGAAACGCCTTTTATCACTATTAGGGCTATTCTTAGCCTTTGCCATCCCCAACCATGCCCAAACCAAAACCGACACCATCAAGTTTGATGTAATGCCCGAGGGAGAATCCTCCATTTTGGAATATGAGTTTTGGGAACAGGTAAGAAACGGTATAGAAATAGAATGGGTTTCCTCCAATGGCACGGAGAACGGCAAGTTCACCCCCGATGCCGACGGCAAATACACCCAAACCATAACCGGCAGCGGAAAAGTATATATTTATTACACCCACGAACAATCCTCCGGCTATACGGCTTATATCGGTAGTCCTACTACAAGTGTCTACGATATAAAGGTTGAGCGTGCCAATGCAGGTATTACCTCCTTAAACGTAAGCGGCTGCACCGCGTTGGAGAGGTTGTGGTGCTCCAACAATCAATTGAGGAGTTTAGACCTAAGCGGCTGCACCGCCTTGGAGAGTTTGTCTTGCTACCACAATCAATTGACGAGTTTAGACGTAAGCAAGAACTCTGCCCTGACGTGGTTGTATTGCTACCGCAATCAATTGACGAGTTTAGACCTAAGCCATAACACCGCCTTGATGGCGTTGGATTGCGGAGCCAATCGATTGACGAGTTTAGACCTAAACCATAACACCGCCTTGATGGCGTTGGAGTGCTACGACAATCAATTGACGAGTTTAGACCTAAGCCATAACACCGCCTTGACGGGGTTGGATTGCGGAGGCAATCGATTGACGAGTTTAGACGTAAGCCATAACACCGCATTGGAGAGGTTGTGGTGCCACTCCAATCCATTGACGAGTTTAGACGTAAGTAAGAACACCGCCTTGACGTCTTTGATTTGCTCCTCCAATCAATTGACAAGTTTAGACATAAGCAAGCACACCGCCTTGAAGGATTTGAATTGCTCCTCCAATCAATTGACGAGTTTAGACGTAAGCCATAACACCGCCTTGGAGTATTTGGAGTGCGGAGGCAATGAATTGACGAGTTTGGACCTAAGCCATAACACTGCCTTGACGACTTTGTCTTGCGGAGACAATGAATTGACGAGTTTAGACGTAAGTAAGAACACCAAATTGGAGGGGTTGGCTTGCTACAACAATCAATTGAGGAGTTTAGACGTAAGCCATAACACCGCCTTGATGTTTTTGAATTGCCACTCCAATCAATTGACGAGTTTAGACCTAAGCCATAACACCGCCTTGATAACTTTGTCTTGCAGAGGCAATGAATTGACGAGTTTAGACCTAAGCCATAACACCACCTTGACGTCTTTGGAGTGCTACAACAATCATATTCCGTTATCCGATCTGTATAAGGCATATATCCAAAATCCCGATTGGGAGTATTTTGTAGCTTACGGGCAATCTGATAGCCTTACCTTGCCTATCAACCAAGTTTTGGATTTATCTTCGGAAAGACTGTTGGGTGAAAGTCTTTCCACTTTTGAAATAACGCCCGATGCTTATACGGAAAACAACTTTACATTCCAATTTAAGAAAGTGCAGCCCTATACGCTGACCATAGAAAATTCAGGCATCAGGAATCATATACCGTACGACCGTGAATTAAATGGCATCGCGCTTACTTTCACTTATTATATCTCGGTAGAAATCCCCGAGGGGTATTATACGGTGCAGGTGAAATCCAACAATCCCGAATGGGGCACGGCTACCGTAACGGGAGAGGGGCTTTACGAAGATGGCGCGGAGGTAACGATTACCGCCACTGCCAACGAGGGTTATCGTTTCGTAAACTGGACTAACAACGGTACGGAGTTCAGCAAGGAAGCCGTATATAAGTTTGCGGTAACGGAAAACCT
>JAFLTI010000057.1 GCA_022510485.1 Lentimicrobiaceae bacterium
AAATGCGGCAATGGCTTCATAAATTGCTACAAAATACGTAACTTTACAGCCATATTGTGAAATAAAACAACTTTGCATCATGTCCAAGATTAAAGTATCCATCAATGGTTTTGGTCGTATCGGCCGCATTACGTTCAGAAACCTTTTAGAAAAACCCGAAGTGGAAATCGTAGCCATTAACGGTACGCTGCCCTTTGAAACCCGTCTGCACCTGCTCAAATACGATTCGGTTCACGGGCGTTTTAACGGAGAAGCACACTTGGAAAACGATCACCTCGTGGTAAATGGTCATTCCATTCCCCTCTATCTGCAAAGAGATCCCGCTTTGATTCCTTGGGCGCAACACGATGTAGACGTTGTTATTGAATCTTCCGGTGTTTTCCGTAGCCGCGAAGGTATGGAAAAACATTTGGCATCCGGCGCAAAGAAAGTATTGCTTACCGCTCCTGCCGACAAGGCAGACGATGTAGACGCCACGATAGTAATGGGGGTTAACGAACAGGTTATCACTCCCGACCTCAAATTGATATCTAACGCTTCTTGCACCACCAACTGTCTTGCTCCCGTTGCCAAGGTGCTCAACGACAAATTCGGCATCCGTCGTGGTTTTATGAATACCATTCACTCTTATACCAACGACCAGATTATCTTAGACGGAAATCACAAAGATTTGCGCCGTGCCCGCGCCGCTGCCGTTTCGATTATTCCCACCAGCACCGGTGCAGCCAAAGCGGTAGGTTTGGTATTGCCCGAACTCAAAGGCAAGATGGACGGCTTTGCCATGCGCGTGCCCACTCCCGACGGTTCGGTTGTTGACCTTTCGGCAGAATTGGAACGCGACGTTACGGCAGAAGAAATCAATGCCGCCATTAAGGAAGCCGCTCAAGGTTCAATGAAAAACATCATAGAATATACCGAAGACCCGATTGTAAGCATCGACATCGTGGGCAATCCCCACTCCTCCATCTTCGACGCCAAACTCACCAAGGTGATGGGAGGCAACTTTATTAAGGTGGTGGCATGGTACGATAACGAATTCGGTTATTCCAAGCGCGTTGCCGACTTGGCTTGCCGCCTGTTCAAATAAAAACCAACTTTTATGAACTCACTCCGCCTTGATTTTACCTATGGTTTAGAAGCCGGCAACGCGCTGCGCAAGCTTACCGAACAACAAGACGGTTCTGCCGTTGCCGCATTGCAAGAACGCATAGCCAAAGCATACCGTACCCTTTTAGACGGTACGGGCGCAGGCAATGATTTTTTAGGCTGGGTCCGTTTGCCGGAACAGATTTCCGAAGCGGAAACGGAGGCTATGATAGCCAAGGCGGAGGAGTTCAAAAAGAAATCGGAATTGTTTGTGTGTATCGGCATCGGCGGTTCTTACTTGGGAACACGTGCCGTTACCGAAGCGCTCAAACCGCAGTTAGCTGCCGCTATGCCCGGCTGTCCCGCCATTGTTTATGCCGGTCATCAATTGGGGCAGGACTATATGAACGAGCTGCTTGAACTGCTCGACAAACACGATTATACGCTCTGCGTAATCTCCAAGTCGGGTACTACCACAGAACCCGCCATCGCTTTCCGCCTGCTGAGAAACCATCTCGAAAAGAAATACGGCAAGGAAGAAGCCCGGCAGCGCATCGTTGCCATTACCGACCGCGCCAAAGGCGCTTTGCGGACTTTGGCTACCGAAGAGGGATACACTACCTATGTTGTTCCCGACAACATAGGCGGTCGTTATTCGGTTTTAAGCCCGGTGGGTCTTTTTCCGCTGGCAGTGGCAGGCGTTGACATCAAGGCCCTTGTGGCAGGCGCGGCGCAGATGCAGGCGCGGCTTATCACACCTCATCTCGACTGGGCAAGCAATATCGCCGCTCAGTACGCCCTTTTCCGTCAGATTCAGTATGTGGAAAAAGGCAAGAAAGTAGAACTGTTGGTTAATTTTGAACCGCGTTTCTACTACCTGAGCGAATGGTGGAAACAACTTTACGGCGAAAGCGAAGGAAAGCAAGGCAAGGGGCTGTTCCCATCCAATGCCGGTTTTACCACAGACCTGCACTCTTTAGGTCAATATATACAAGAGGGTGAACGCCTGTTCTTTGAAAGTGTGTTAAGTCTTGAAAAACAGCACACAAGCATTATTATTCCGCAAGAGAAACGTAACTTAGACGGCATGAATTTCGTTGCCGGCAAAGAAATGGCGTATGTAAACCAAAAGGCGGAAGAAGGCACGCTGATGGCTCATTCCGAACAAGGGAACGTACCGGTGTTGCGCATCGTGGTTCCCCAACTGACCGCCCTCCATATAGGAGAACTTATCTATTTCTTTGAATTTGCCTGCGGCTTGAGCGGATATTCTATGGATGTAAATCCCTTTGACCAACCCGGCGTGGAGGCTTACAAACAGAATATGTTCCGCCTCTTAGGCAAGTAGACCGAACCTATTTTTTCAAGAAAACCTTTATTTGATAACGGCGAATGTGCCGCGACGTTCCCACGACAGCTGGCGATACGTTTCGCGATATGTATATACGTAAACGCCCGGAGGCACTTGCTTGCCTTTGTATCTGCCGTCCCAACCCTCGGTAAACTTGGTAGTCTGGAACACCATCGTGCCGTTATGGTTAAAAATCCGAAACTCGTAGGTACGGGTGGTGTCTTCCTCTCCTATAGGTCCATACGTCTTATTGAATCCGTCTAACACATAGCCGCTGGCAAAATACACATTATGGCAGTTCTTTATCATTATGTTTTTTTCAAAGCGGGCTTTACACAAGCCTTCCTGCATACTGCCGCCAGCCGCCACATCACAATAAGCCGTAAAATCCGACTGTGGATATAATTCGATATATTCAACGGTATCGCGGGTAAACCAACGGCATTGAAAATCTCCCAGTTCGCTTTCTATCTCCAAACGTACAGCGGCACCTATACAAACCGTATCGGTAGGTTCATCGTTCACATAGGCAACAATCCTGCCATCCGGATTTTCAACCACCCTGATAGACCACTGTTTGGTTCCCCGGCATCCGAAACGGTCGGTGGCAGTTACATTGAGCAGCATATCTTCCGTTACGGCAAACTGTTGCGATGTTTCGCCCGGAACGCCGTTCCAAAGCACATCCGTACCTTCTTCCACCCTTACCGTCGCATCCAATCCGTCACACACTTCCCCATTGCCCGAAATCTTAAACGAGGCGGTATCCTTTACGGTAACGATAGCCGAGTCTTCGGCATAGCAGGTATTGATATAACCCAACTGTAGAATGGGA
Source organism: Lentimicrobiaceae bacterium (assembly GCA_022510485.1). Taxonomy (GTDB): domain Bacteria; phylum Bacteroidota; class Bacteroidia; order Bacteroidales; family P3; genus Pullibacteroides. Next base: position 3,273 of record JAFLTI010000057.1, read on the forward strand.
TAATTAGAAATACGCACCTTGTAAACGGTGGTCTGCGCCGGACGGATATTGATAAACGAAGCCGTACCGGAAGTGCTCCAAGCCCAATATTCTCCCCCGTCAGCCCCCACAGTAGCTTCCAGACCCGGGCAAATCGTATCGTGAACCATAGTATAGTCCGGTACGGAAGTGGTATAAATCCAAAGCGTATCGGCTCCTACCAACACCCCATTTTCGGTAACATTTACAAAAAGGCAGGCTTCTTCTTCCTCAGAAGAAGTGTAGGTAAACGTCTTGCTTTTGCCAAGCGTATCGGTATCTCCCAGCTTAAACCACCCGAAAGCAAGGTTTGCCGACGAGCCGCACGAAGAACAATCCGCGCTCAGTTTCGCCGTTCCGCCCACACAAATCACATTGGCGTCATACGAGATTTTTACGGGAGATCCCGACGCCGCAGACAAGTTCGCCGCGTTTGCAACATCGCTTTGAGGAAAAGCTTTTATGAACCAATCTTCCTGAGCCATTACGCCGGAAGAAAGCATCAGCAAAAACAAGCCTATAATCCGTAGCCTGAACATCACCTACTGTTTTTTAGTTTTTCCGACAAATCCTTGCCGAAATGAGACTTGACGTAATCTAAAGTTACCCTGTATTCCTTGACACCTAAAGAAGGTATCTCGTACATCAGTTCGTTCATCATCGCTTCCATAATGCTGCGTAGCCCCCGCGCCCCGATGTTGAACTCCAAGGCTTTTTCCACCACAAAATCATACACCTCCGCATCAAATTCCAAATTCACACCGTCTATGGCGAACAATTGCTTATACTGCCGCACCAGCGCGTTTTTGGGTTCGGTGAGGATATTGCGCAAAGCCGCGTGATCCAGTTCGGCGAGCCAAGTCAATACCGGAAAACGCCCCACCAATTCGGGTATCATTCCGTAAGAACGCAAATCCTGCGGAGAAATATATTTCAACACACTTCCGTCTTCGTCGGCGGAACGGCGTTCTTTGTCTTTTTTGTAACCGATAGCCGTGCGGTTCATTCGGGAAGCGATATGCCTTTCGATACCGTCAAAAGAGCCGCCGCCGATAAAAAGGATATGGCGGGTGTTTATCTTAACCATTTCGGCATTGGGGTGCTTGCGGCCTCCCTGTGGCGGAACCAAGGCATCGGTGCCCTCCAAAAGTTTGAGAAGCGCCTGCTGCACGCCTTCGCCCGAAACATCGCGGGTAATTGACGGATTGCTGCTTTTACGCGCTATCTTGTCTATCTCGTCTATAAAGATGATGCCGCGCTCCGCTTGCGCCACATCGAAATCCGCCGCCTGAAGCAGACGGCTCAGAATAGAGTCTACGTCTTCGCCCACATAGCCGGCTTCGGTAAGCACCGTAGCATCGGCTATGCAGAAAGGAACATCCAACAATCGGGCGATACTGCGCACCAAAAGGGTCTTGCCCGTACCGGTGGGACCCACCATAAGGATATTCGACTTTTCTATTTCCGTTTGGTCGGCTTCGTGGCGTTCTGAGGAATAATTAAGCCGCTTGTAATGGTTGTAGACTGCTACCGAAAGTATCTTCTTGGCTTCGTCTTGCCCAATGACATATTGGTCGAGGAAGAGTTTTATCTCTTGCGGTTTCTTGAGTTTTATCGGATCGAGCGTATTGCCCTTTGACGGAAATTCCTTTTCTATCTCGGCAAAGTAGCGTTGGGCAATCCGGGCACATTCCCGGCAGAGGATAGCCCCGTCGCCGCCCTGCACGGCAGGTTCTTTGCCATCGAGTTCCTTTCCGCAAAACGAACAACGCGCACGGTCTTTCGCCTGAATGCGGGCATTGCCGTCTTTCCTTTTATCCTTCTCCATAACTGACAAAGATACAAAAGCCGAGCGCAAAAGCCAAACTTGTTTGGGTTAGGGTCTTTGGAACGGCAAAAGCCAAGCTTGCTTGGCGATACGCTCCGGCGCGGCA
>JAFLTI010000058.1 GCA_022510485.1 Lentimicrobiaceae bacterium
GGTGGCTTTGGCGATTGGCAGTTCTTCGTGAATATCGCCGAAGTAGCATTGCTCCAGACGGGCAAGGAAACACATAATCGCAACACGAGTCGGATGTCCCAGTGCCTTTGCATATCGGGCAACCCGTTCTTGGTCAGTTGTATATCCTTTCTTTGCCATATTTTGTGTTTCTTTGTTGTTCGTAAAATTACAAACAATATCCCATTCCTGCAAATTTTCCGACTGATTTTTTTGCCAGTCATATATTTGTTGCAAACTTGCCTGTTGTACGACCCGACAATGGTCGGGGGGGTAGCCTAATCCCCCATACGCGCTGTCGCTTGTATGGGACTGTTCACTCAATCTGCAAGCTAAAAAAGCACGGATAGATTTGAAAGAGGCGAAAGGTATACAATAAATATGCTTGAAGTTGGGTTTGCAGTGGCTTTTGGTCTTTCAAAAAATGTAAAAATGAAAAAAAACTATCTTTGTGCTTGCAAAAAGAATCAGAATGTCGAAAAATTTAGTCATTGTTGAATCACCGGCAAAAGCCAAGACCATAGAAAAGTTTTTGGGAAAAGACTACCACGTGGTGTCTTGTTTCGGGCATATACGCGACCTGCCCAAGAACAATCTGAGCATAGATACCGCCCACGATTTTAAGCCCGAATATATTGTGCAGCCCGACAAGAAAGCCTTGATAAGCCAGCTTTCTAAAGCCGCCAAGGCTGCCGATTGCGTATGGCTGGCATCCGATGAGGACCGCGAAGGAGAAGCGATTGCATGGCATTTGGAACAGGTGCTCAAACTCAATCCCGACAAGACAAGGCGCATTGTCTTTAACGAAATTACCAAAACCGCCATATTGCACGCCATAGAAAATCCCCGGCAGTTAGACTACGACTTGGTGGATGCCCAGCAGGCAAGGCGGGTGCTCGACCGTTTGGTGGGCTACGAAATATCGCCCTTGTTGTGGCGCAAGGTAAGACCCAGCCTGTCGGCGGGGCGCGTGCAGTCGGTAGCCGTGCGCTTGGTGGTGGAACGCGAAGAAGAGATTAAGAATTTTAAGGAAGAATCGTCTTATAAGGTAACGGCATCTTTCGGCAATTTTACCGCCGAACTCAACAACCGCTTCAAGACCAAGCAGGAAGCCAAGGCATTTCTGGAATCTTGCGGCGCGGCATCTTTTAGCGTGGCAGGCATGGACGTAAAGCCAGCCAAACGCGCTCCGGCACCTCCCTTTACCACCTCCACCTTGCAGCAGGAAGCCTCCCGCAAGTTGGGCTTTTCGGTGTCTAAAACCATGATGGTGGCGCAGCAGCTCTACGAAGAAGGGCTTATTACCTATATGCGTACCGACTCGGTAAACCTCTCTTCTTTGGCTATCAATATGGCAAAAGAACAGATTGTAAAAGCCTACGGAGAAAAATACAGCAGACCCCACAACTTTAATACCAAAACCAAGGGAGCGCAGGAAGCCCACGAAGCCATACGCCCCACCTATATGGATAGAACTTCCATTACGGGAGATGCCTCTCAGGTTCGGCTGTACGACCTGATTTGGAAACGCGCGGTGGCTTCGCAGATGGCGGATGCCGAGATAGAACGTACCCAGATAAACATAGCCGTGCAGGGAAGACCCGAATACTTTGTGGCAAAAGGCGAAGTGGTGCTCTTTGACGGTTTTCTCAAAGTGTATGCCGAGGGCAAAGACGACGAGGAAGAAGAAAACGGCGAAAACCGCCTGCCTGCCTTAAAAAAAGGCGAAGTTCTGGAACTTAAGCGCATGGGTGCCCGCGAAATATTCAGCCAGCATCCGCCGCGCTATTCGGAAGCCTCTTTGGTAAAGAAGCTGGAAGAATTGGGCATAGGTCGTCCTTCTACCTACGCGCCCACGATTTCTACCATTCTCAAGCGCGAATATGTGGTTAAGGAAGACCGCCCGGGTCATACGCGAACCTATTGCGCCTTTGAACTGCAAAAAGGCAAGGTGGAAGAACGCAGCCTGCAAGAAAACACAGGCGTTGAAAAGGCAAAGCTGTTCCCCACCGATACGGGCGTGCTGGTAAACCAGTTTCTGATAAGATACTTTTCAGACATTGTGGATTACGGCTTTACCGCCGATGTTGAAAAACAGTTTGACGAGATTGCGCAAGGGCAGATTAAGTGGAACAAGATGATAGCCGGCTTTTACAAGGCGTTCCACAAACAGGTGGAAACCACCGCGCAGAATTCCGAAAAGGTGAGCGGAGAAAGGCTCTTGGGCAAGGATCCGGCAAGCGGTCTGCCTATTTACGTAAAGTTGGGTCGCTTTGGTCCTGTGGTGCAGAAAGGCGACAGCAAGGGCGACGAAAAGCCTATGTTCGCCGGTTTGAAGAAGGGCGTTTCGATGGACGATGTTACATTGGAACAGGCTTTGGAAATGTTTAAGTTGCCGCGCTTGGTGGGGCAGTACCAAGGCAAGGAAATCACTGCGGCGGTGGGTCGTTTCGGTCCTTATCTGCGCTTTGACGGTCAGTTCGTGTCTATTCCCAAGACCGACGACCCGGTCAGCATTTCGCTTGAACGCGCCGTAGCACTGATAGAGGGCAAGGCGGCTGCCGAAAAGCAGAAGGTAATCCGCACTTTTGCCGAAGAACCTGCCTTGCAGGTTCTCAACGGTCGTTACGGTCCTTACATCAGTTTTGAGAATAAGAACTACAAGATAGAAAAGGGTACGGATGCCGCTTTGCTTACGTTGGAAGACTGCCGACGGATTATTGCCGAAGAAAAACCCTCGGGGCGTTCTGCCCGCCGTGCCGCCGCCATAGCCAAAAGCAGCGGTACCGCCAAAAAAGCATCCGGCAAGACCGCGACCAAAGCAAAGGCTTCGGCGGGCGCGTCAAAACCCTCCGGCAAAGGCAAGAAATAAACATACGCACGATGAATCATTTTAATAATAAAAAAATAATCCGCAAAATCGGTGTTTTGACCTCCGGGGGCGATGCCCCCGGAATGAACGCCGCCATCCGTGCGGTGGTTCGTACCGCGATGTCCGAAAAATTGCTGGTAGAAGGCATCAGCCATGGTTACAAAGGGCTTGTGAACAAGGAGTTCAAACCTATGTTCGGCTACTCGGTGGCAGACATAATACATCGTGGCGGCACAATTCTCAAAACCTCGCGCTGCCCGGAGTTCAAGACCGACGAGGGCTTGGACACAGCCTATCAGAACTTGGTTGACGAGGGTATCGACGCCTTGGTGGTGATTGGTGGAGACGGTACCTTTCGCGGTGCGTTAGCCTTGCACAAACGGCATCCCGACGTGCAGATTATAGGCTTGCCCGGTACTATCGACAACGATTTGTACGGCACCGACTTTACCATAGGTTACGATACGGCGGTGAACACGGTGGTAGACGCGGTAGACAAGATTCGCGACACGGCGGGTTCTCACGGCACTTTGTTCTTTGTAGAAGTGATGGGCAGGGATGCCGGTTTTATCGCGCTCAACGGCGGCATTGCTACCGGTAGCGAAGATATTTTGATTCCCGAAACCCAAACGGATATAGACAACTTGATTGCCAAACTCGAATACGACCAACGCAAGCAAAAGACTTGGGGTATCATTATCGTGGCGGAAGGGGAGGAATTGGGCGGTGCCACGCAGGTGGCAAAGTTGGTTAAGGAGCGTCTGCCGCATTACGAAACGAGGGTTACCATTTTGGGGCATATACAGCGCGGCGGAACACCTTCTTACGCCGATCGCGTGCTGGCTTCCCGCTTGGGTTATTATAGCGTTAAGGCTCTCTTGGAGGGCAAGAACTGCGTGATGGTAGGGCAGGTAAACAACAAGATTGTGTATGTGCCTTTAGAAAAGGCTACCAAACAGCATCAGCAGATAGACACGGAAATGTTAGAGGTGGCGCGGGTGCTCGCTTTATAAGGGCGCATTTTGCCAATTAAAAAATAAAGTGTACCTTTGCCGTCTCTTTCGGGGTATTAGCTCAGTTGGCTAGAGCGTTTGACTGGCAGTCAAGAGGTCAGGGGTTCGACTCCCCTATACTCCACAAAAGATACCCCAAACCCCACTCTCCGGTGGGGTTTTCTTTTTTCGGGACTTATCGCGTTTATTGGTTATTGTCCCGAATTTAATTGGAGAAAAGAGGTTTGAGGGCTCGTTCTATCGCATTCCGAATATCATCAGCCTCGGTTTCACCTATTCCATCTGCCGTGCAAGTGCATATTATCCGTTGTGTGGCAGCTGATACAAATTGAATAGTGACTTCAATGGAGTAGCCAATAGATTGATCATGTCGCCCCGTTTCTCCAAAATTCACAATCATGGTTTTCTGTGCATTTTCCGGATTGACCTCATTAACTTGGATATAACCATTTTTGATGAGAGTTCCAGCTATAATATGAGAAGGTGTTGTGGTTCTTGTATTATCTGACCCCACATACATACCAAATCCAATAGGTACAGCTAAACTTGCAGACTTTGATGTATAATCACCTGTTGGTGTAATATAAAAGTAACGATAATTGTGTATCGTATCGCCTCCATGATTAGTAATAAGGGGTGCCATAAGTACAGGAGCACAGCTAATAAAGAAACAAGTCAATACACATAATAATACCGAATATAAACGTTTCATATCATCACATTAAGGTTTCGTTGATTGTGCAAAGGTAGTGTATTTGTTTTGCTTCGGAAACCTGCGTAACTTTGCTGTCGAGGTTGTCAGATGTAGGAACAAGGTCCGGTCGCTCTTGGTTTTCAGGAGTCTCGGTTAAGTACCATTCAGAATCGAGTGACAAACTTCATTGAGATGCAGAATTTTTCCATTCTGCATCTCTTTTTTT
>JAFLTI010000059.1 GCA_022510485.1 Lentimicrobiaceae bacterium
TAGGTTCTTCACCGTTTACGGTGTAGTAAATCGTAGCACCTTCGGTAGCGCAGGTTATGGCTACTTTCGTGCCTTTTTCCACTTCACCGGCAGCCGGATTGAAAGTAGGTGCGGCTACTTCATCGCCTGTAACGTAATATTTTCCTACAAAATCAGAACCATACGATACATAAGTTTCTAAGCCATATTCGTCCTCACCTATACTTTCGGAACCATAGCAGATAGCCTGAATATACAGACGACCGTTTTCAAAACGGATAGTGTCTATATCCGCTTGCTGATATCTATAGGCGGCTGCAAGGGGAACATAGGCATACATACCCTTTTCGTCTTCTTGGATAATAATCAGAACTTCGTCTTCATAGTCCATATTGTCCGTGTGGAAAACGCCTACGTCTCCATACTTGTCGTTGGTGGGAAGTTCTCCATTAAGGCTGAAATATATCTGCGGTACAGGAGCCGTTGATCCCCACGGGTCGAAGAAATCATCGTCATCACCGTCGCTTTCATAGGGATTGGGGTTGGTGATACGCAAGGTGTCGCCTACCTTTACTTTGCCTGCCTCTATGCTGAATTCGGGAACTTCAAGTCCGGATATAACTCTCTCTAACTGATGGTTGAGAGTCTGTGATACCAAGGTGTTCACTTCATCGCCCAAATCCACTTCCAGATATGCCTTAACTTTCAAAAGCGTAGCCGTTTCATCGGAAACAATGATGTTGGCGTCGGCGGGAGAACCATACTCGTTAAACGTACCGACAACTTTCTTGATTGCACCGCCTTCCACATACGCTTCCGCAGTAGGTTCGGTTTCTCCATCGGTAGTGTAATATACATCAAACGGTAACCTGCGTGCCACATTACTTTCCTTGCACTCGAAAGTAACCTTTATGGCGCTATTCTTTCCTACGATACCTTCTACCTTCCTCATCCCGTCTATCAATCCCAAGGTGGCGGTTGCTTCTTCGTATATCGGGAAATGACCGGTAACCACATCCGAAGCCTTGCCGCTCTTTACGGCGATGGCTTTGATGATAACCGAATGTTCGAGCGTGTGTTCAACAACGCCTTCGCCCTCGATAGAGGTAGCTCCATCTATTTCAGGCTGGCTGCCGTCGATTGTGTACCAAATCGTATAATCATCATTAGGAGCCGTAATGCTTACCTTTTGACCCTTGCTGTACAGACCTATTTCAGGAGCCGTAGTATTGCCCTGATACAGAATCACTGGCTTTTCAACATCGCTGGCAGGATTTACATCGTAAATTCTGTAGTACTTGTAGTCTTCCGTATAGAATTCGTCAAATACCCATACCACCAGAATCGGCTCTTCGGTGGTAACCGTAGGATAGTTACCAGCTTGGTATAAATCTCCCCAATTCTTGCTTTTGGCTTCTTTCATGGTGGCACACGTAGCGTATTCCATCATATATCCGTCAGCTCCGGATATCAAAATTTCGGTATTGTAGCCAACAGGCTTCGAGTTGTCGGGAGTAAAGGTAAGCACAGGAGCGTCTTCATCGTCTTCGGGTTGAACAGCCTTGTACGAACCGGTTACCATATTGGAACCGTAAAGGTCTGCCGTACTTCCTGCCATAGGATCATCCTCTTCTTCCTCAGTGCCGATTTTTGCAAAACCAACCACATGGAGGGTTACATTGGCTTCGATATTGATGCCATCGTTGTACGTAAACACGTTTTCATCCATGCTCACAAGCCTTCCATAGGTGGGTATGGAGCCGTCTGTGGTATAAAGAATCATGCTGAACTTATCGGCATTCGTAACCGTTACCTTTTCGGCTGTTGCACCGGCAGCAGGGTCGAGAATAGGATCGGGATTACCTTCGATAGTACGGGCGGTCAATTCAAAAGATTTAACATCGGAAGCCATCACAACTTCGTCCGTTATTACATAAGCTATAACCTTAAGGCTTACTGCGTCTTCGGTAAGCACAATAGTAGGAAGCTCATAGCCTTCATTGAATCCGGCTCTCTTTACCTTACATTCGGGGTTGTATTCATTATATCCGCTCATGCTCGGTTCGGTTTCTCCGTCGGTTGTATAATACACTTCGGTTTCGCGAACCGGTCGGTTATTCTGGGAAACACCAACTAACAAATCCACGTATTTTCCGTAGGTGCTCGTAACTTCCTGTTCGGGGTTAGTTATCGGGTGCAATACAAAGTCGGGTTTTTCCGGGAAAGAGAACGTAACCGTAGTTACGGCAGAGGTCAATTCGTCTTTTACAGCGATAGCCTTTACCGTCAGGGTGCCTTCGCTTATCTCCGGAGTAATCGGAGCATCGTATAGTTCTGAAGTAGCGCCGTCTTTTTCAGGGGTGCTTTCGTCGAGCGTGTACCAAAATTCTATATCCTCATCATCGTCTTCCGAAGAAATCATAATCAAATCTCCTTCAAAAATCAGACTTTCGCTGTAACGTGTAGTCATAATCTTGGGAGCTTTCAACGAGGTAAGTTCTCCGCCTTGTGAAGCCGCTTTAACAGTCCACGTTTGGGTAGAATTTGCCAAATCCATTTCGGCTTCGCCTTCAAAAGCCGCTTCGTCATCATCACCTTTTACCAATTCGTAGCTCAAGGTCCATTCGTTATCTTCGCTGAACCATGTACCCCAGCCCGTCGTGGTAGCTTGGGTCAGTACCATTTCTTTTGTATCGCTCCACGGATCGGTAAGGGTAACTTTTACCGCCATATTGCCGGTTTGGTTTCCCAATGTAACCTTGTCTGAGGGAGTAACGGTAACCGTAAAGGTAATGTCGCCATCACCAACGGTATAGTCTTGCGGAGTCAGGGTAACAGCCACCTTGGCTTTGTCGGAGGATTGAGCGGCGGGATTTACCTTAAGAACGAGCGAAGTCGTATTGTTAGTATTATTCGTTTTTATTATACCGTCTCCGCTATATGCCTCTTCGTGGTTGCTGCTATTTACCAATTTGAATGCGGTAAATTGTTGGTTGCCTTCCGTTGTGAAATCTTCGGTGTTGATGGCAGTTTGTTTTTGGGTAAGATACTTCTGTTGACCATTCCAAGTATATTCTACCGCTAGATCGCCACCCTCGCCTTCCAGCGTTAAAGCATTTTCGGGTTCAATTGCAATGTTGAAATAAAGAGGTTCTTCAGAGCCGATAGTCCATTCGGTCGCACTCAAGGATACGGTTACTATCGGGGGATTAACCTTAACTATACCGCTGGTGGTAAAAAGAAGATTATCCTTTACGTCGTAGGTATAAAGCACTTGGTGGTTGTCTCCGGTTACCACTTTATAGGTTACCTGATATTGGCCTGCATATTTTTTATTTGTTGGAGTCAAAAAAGGTTCTGATTCCCAGTCGGTTGTTGTTTCTTGGGTAAGGAAAATACTCTTGGTTTCAGAGCCTTTGGTGAATATAACTTCTATCGCAATATTGTCACTTCCTGTTCCCAAGGTTGCATCTTGGGCTTCAGCAAGACTAACGGTAATAGCGGGAACTGTTCCTCCATAAAACCATTCAGTGCCAGCCCACGTAACGTTTATCGTACCTTTAGATTCGGGTTTTGTAACCGTAAAAGTTTGGGTAGTGGTGGTAAGCTTATACTGTTCGGCATTTTCATACGGTTGCCAATAACCACCATAATTCTCGGTCCAAGAAACCAAACTCAGCCTTACGTTATAACTCCCTGCATCCACAATACCGTCAACATCAATGGGTGTGGCATCCGTTGAGGTAATATAAGTAAGAAAACCATCCCACTCGTCCCAAATCAAAGGATCCTCCAAACCTCCCATACCGCCACCGTTGCTTTGCAAGGAAACCCTTACGGCAAGTTGTTGGTCTTCTAAGGTCAATCCGGATTCGCCAAGATTAACGGTAACGGTAGGTATTTCTTTACCTATTTCCCACGTCTCGGCACTGAACGTAACCGTTATGTCCTTCTTTGCATCTTCTTCGGCTGCCTTAACGGTATATTCAGCGTAGGTAAGGGCAACAATTGCATCGAACGAAGAGTTCCAAGTTGCGGCAGCGAGTACCGGCGCTTCTGCTGTAACGGTCGGAGTTTCGGTATCCTGCCAATAAACGCCATCTCCATCGTCTTCAAGCTCCTCCTCAGCCTTTGCCTCAGCAGTCGCCTTATCAGCATAGAACTTGAAGACAATATAATCTTGAAGTTCTTCATCGCTACAGGTGATTGTAATTTCCTGTCCGGCTGTTACTTCGCCTGCTGGAGGATCAAAGGTCAACGTCGGCGACGTTTGCGCATTGGCACTGCCAAAAGCGAAGAACATCAGTAGGGCAGTCAAGCCCAGATAGAATAGTTTCTTCATGTTAAAAATATTTGATTGTTAATAAATAAGGGTACTCTATGTTTGGTTTTTCGTATATTCGTGGTCTCCCTTGCCTTTACTTGTGGCAAAGACAAGGGAACAGCCAC
>JAFLTI010000006.1:0-7476 GCA_022510485.1 Lentimicrobiaceae bacterium
TTATCGGAAAAGTGTATTTTTTCTTGGTAAAATTTATAGGAAAAGTGTATATTTGACCCATGAAATTTATAGGAAAAGTGTAATATTGTATGCTTAACAGAAAGATATACAATTATATTAAGAAATATTTTGAACAAGGCTCGGAACGAGTGCTTATTATTGACGGTGCCAGACAGATTGGAAAATCGTATGCGATTCGGTATGTGGGCAAAGCCATGTTCAAGAATTATTTGGAAATAAACCTGTTGCAAGACAGGCAAGGTGCCGGTTTGTTTGAACAAGCCAAAACCGTTCAGGATTTTTATCTGCAATTAGGTATGCTGGCGGGAAACAAGATGGGAAACAAGGAAAACACCTTGGTTTTTCTTGACGAGATACAGGAATATCCCCACCTGCTCACCCTGCTTAAGTTCTTACGGCAGGAAAACAGGTTTACCTATATCGCCAGCGGTTCGCTCTTGGGGGTAACTTTAGCGCAGACCGTTTCCATTCCAATTGGAAGCATCGAGGTAAAACACATGTACCCTATGGACTTTGAAGAGTTCCTGTGGGCAAACGGAGTAGGCGAGGAATCTGTGGGCATTTTGCGCCAAAAGTTTGAAAACAGGGAGAGCCTTGATGAACCCACGCATTTGCAGATGATGGATTTCTTTAAGAAATACCTGCTGACAGGTGGCTTACCGGCTGCGGTAAAGGCGTTTGTTCAAACGCAGAATATTGTTAAGGTACGCGATATTCAAAAAGAGATACACCATTATTACGCTTTGGATGCCGCTAAATACGATTTTGAACACAAACTGAAAATCAAACGCATCTTTGAGATGATTCCCTCCACGCTCGAAAACAAGAAGAAGCGGGTGGTGGTAAAAGATATAGAGAATAAGCAGGGCAAACGGTTCAGCAATTATCAGGAAGAATTCGACTATTTGGTAAATGCCGGTATCGCCTTGGAGGTAAGGGCGGTAAGCAATCCTGTTTTTCCGCTTACGGAAACGAGCGGCAAGAATCTCCTTAAACTTTATCTGAACGATGTGGGGCTTTTGACACAGATACTCTATGGAACCAATATCCGCGCGGTTTTGGATACGCAAAACAGCGTGAATTTAGGTTCGGTGTACGAATGTGCGGTGGCTTGCGAACTGAGGGCGCACGGTTTCAATCTTTTTTACTACGACAACAAGACAAAAGGAGAGGTGGATTATCTGATAGACGATTTCAACACGCTTTCTGTAATGCCTATCGAGGTAAAATCGGGAAAAGACTATACGGTACACAGTGCGCTGAACCATTTTGTAAACAATGGGGACTATCCTGTAAAAACGGCTTACGTTCTTTCTAACGAACAGCAGATAAAACAAAAGGGCAAGGTGCTGTATATGCCGGTTTACAATGTTATGTTTCTCGATATCCAAGTCCGTCAGGAATAATTTTTGTACTTTTACCAATTCCGAAAAAGAGAAAAGAGGAATATGAAATACAATCGTGTGTTGTTAAAACTTAGCGGGGAATCGCTGATGGGAAGCCAGTCTTACGGCATCGACCCCGGTAGGCTTGCCGAATATGCGGCACAGATAGCCTCTGTGGTAAAGACAGGATGCCAGATAGGTATCGTAATTGGAGGCGGCAATATCTTTCGCGGTTTGCAGGGAGCGGCAAAGGGCATGGACCGCATACAGGGAGATTATATGGGTATGATGGCTACCGTTATCAATTCTATGGCATTGCAGTCCGCCTTGGAGAAGGAGGGCATAAAAGCCGTGTTGCTGTCGGGGCTTTCGGTAGATCCTGTTTGCGAAAAGATGAGCAGCCGCCGCGCCATTGATTATTTGGAACGCGGCTATACCGTAATTATGGCGGCAGGAACGGGCAATCCGTTCTTTACCACCGATTCGGGCGCGGCGCTCAGGGCGGTTGAAATCAGGGCGGATGTATTGCTCAAAGGCACACGTGTAGACGGTGTTTATACCGCCGATCCCGAAAAAGACAAGACAGCCACCAAATACACCACCCTCAGTTTTGCCGAAGCTTACGAAAAGAAGCTCAAGATTATGGACTTGACGGCATTTACCCTGTGCGAGGAAAACAATGTGCCCATCTATGTATTCGATATGGATACCCCGGGCAACCTTGCCAAAGTGGTGCAAGGAGAAGAAATCGGCACTTTGGTGCACAAAAAATAGCAATTCCGCATAAAAGAAAAACATATAAACCATGACCGAAGAAGTAAAAACTTGCATGAGCAAGCAGAAAGACCAGATGGAAGCCGTTTTGGTGCATTTGGAAAAAGAATTGTCGCGAATCCGCGCCGGCAAAGCCAGCCCGCAGATGCTGGAGGGCGTAAAAGTGGAATATTACGGCAATATGACGCCGCTTTCGCAAGTGGCGGCTATCAACACCCCCGATGCCCGCCAGATTGTGGTTCAGCCGTGGGAAAAAAATATGCTGCCTGTTATCGAAAAGGCTATTTTGGCAGCCAATCTCGGCTTTACGCCTCAGAACAACGGTGAAGTGGTGCGCATTACCATTCCTCCTTTGAGCGAGGAACGCCGTAAGGAAATGATGAAAAGCTGCCGTGCCGAGGGTGAAAACGCCAAGGTGGCTATGCGCAATATCCGTCGCGATGCCAACGAAGAAATCAAAAAACTGTCTAAAGACAAGGTGTTGCCCGAAGATATGGCTAAGCAAGCCGAAAAAGACATTCAGGACCAAACCGATAAGTTTGTTGCCCGGGTAGACGGGATTTTAGCCGAGAAAGAAAAGGACATTATGACGGTGTAAGTTTATTGGTCCGTGCGCGCGCAGCGCGCGCAGATAAAAGGGGGCGGCGGGCTTTAGCCCGCCGCCCCCTTTTTATTGTCTTTTTCGGCAATTATTTCTTGCTGTCTTCAATCGAAGCCTTGCGGAATTCCTTGAACAGTTTGGTCAATTCCAAGGATGCTTTGCGGGCGCGGGCGGCAGCAGCCTTGTTTCCCTTTTCGGTGTAAGCTTCGGCGTTGGTTTTGAAAGCTTCGAGTTGTTCGTTGATTTGGCTCATCAATTTGTTCATTGTTAAGCAGAATTTTAAGGTTAATAATTGTTGTTTTTGTGTCTGTTTAGAGGGCTTTCGCCCCCTTTTCAGCGGTTGCGAATATAGCAAAATTCTTTATCTTTATGCCTTGCCGGAAAAAGTTCGGCAATATGCTAAGACGTGAATACAAAACCTTACATATCAATTGTCTGCCCTGTTTATAACGAGGAAAGATTTATTGATGGATTAGTGCAATCCATTTTGAATCAAGACTATCCGAAAGACCGGATGGAAGTTCTGATTGTAGATGGACAGAGCAAGGATAAAACCCGGGATAAGATAGCGGCATACGTTCACAATTATCCGTTTATCTATCTGTATGATAATCCTAAGCGGTATTCGCCTTACGCCTTGAATATAGGTATTGCAAAATCAAAAGGAGAGGTTATTGTCCGTTTGGATGCCCATTGCCTGTATCCGTCTAATTATTTCAGCGTGTTGGTAGAAAAACTGTTTGAGCTTGGGGCGGATAACGTGGGCGGTGTCTGGAAAACGGTTCCGGCGGATGATTCAAACGTTGCTTGGGCTGTTGCTATCGCCTCCTCCCATAGTTTCGGGGTGGGCAATTCCTTTCATAAAACCGGTGTTCGGCAAATCCGTGAGGTAGATACGGTGCCTTTTGGCTGTTTCCGTCGCGAACTGTTCGATAGGATAGGGCTGTTTGACGAACAATTGATTCGCAATCAAGATGATGAACTCAATGCGCGGATTATCCGTTCCGGAGGCAAAATCTTTTTGTTGCCTGAATTAGAAATCGTTTATACGCCGCGTGGCAGTTTTTCCAAAATATCCAAAACCTACTTTCAATACGGCTTATTCAAACCCCTTGTAAATAAAAAGATAAGAGTTCCGGCAAGTTGGCGGCAGTTCGTGCCGGTGCTTTTTGTGGCGGGCTTGTTGGCGGGCTTGCCGCTTTCGCTGTTCTTTAAGCCGATACGTTGGATTTATACAGGCTTTCTCGCTCTTTATTTCGCAATAGGTTTATGTATAGGTATACAACAGGCGTTTAAGCATAAAAAACCTGCCTTGGTTTTTCTTATGCCTTTGGTTTTCTTTTTGGTACACTTCAGCTATGGCTGCGGTTATTGGAAAGGACTGTGGAAAGTGGTTGCCGGCAGCGATTTTAGGGTTAAAGACAGCCGGTAAAATCTGTTGCAAAAAATGAGCCACCTCTGTTTTATGTTTGCAATTGATTAGAGTTATGAAAATACCTTTTTCTCCTCCTTACATTGACGAGGCAGTAATTGCCGAAGTAACAGACACTTTGCGCTCGGGCTGGATTACCACTGGACCCAAGACGCGGGCGTTGGAAGAAGAAATACGCACGCTCTGCGGCGCGGGCGAGGTACTCTGCGTTAATTCGTGGACTTCGGGCGCGATTCTGATGTTGCGTTGGTTGGGCGTAAAGGCAGGCGATGAGGTTATAGTGCCTGCCTACACCTACAGTGCTACGGCTTTGGCGGTGCTGCACGCCGGAGCCAAGCCGATTATGGTGGATTCGGGCGAGGACTTTAATATTTCGGCGGAGGCGGTACAAAAGGCGATAACACCACGCACCAAAGCCATTATTCCGGTGGATATAGCCGGTTTCCCCTGCAACTACGAAGCCATAAACCAGATTGTGGTATCGCCTCAGGCGCGCTCTTTGTTCAAGGCAGAATCTGATGTTCAGCGGAAGTTGGGGCGTGTGATGGTGCTTAATGATGCCGCCCATTCGCTGGGCGCGTGGTACGATAAGGGCAAGAGAACCGGTTGCGAAACCGATGTGGCGATATTTTCCCTTCATGCGGTAAAGAATGTTACCACCGCCGAGGGCGGAGCCATCTGCCTTAACCTGCCCCAACCTTTTGACAACGCGCAGCTGTATAAGGAACTGCGTATGATGTCGCTCAATTGCCAGACCAAAGATGCCTTTACCAAAACCAAGGCAGGCGGTTGGCGTTACGATATCGTGGGTATGGGTATGAAGGTAAATATGGCAGATATAAACGCCGCTGTCGGTTTGGCGCAGATAAGGCAATACAACCGCCTGCTGCAAGAAAGAAAACGTGTTTTTGCCGCTTACGACAAAGCTTTTTCGGCTTGCGATTGGGCAGTTTGTCCGCCTTCGGTAAAAGACGGCAAGGAAAGTTCGCGGCATATCTACGCGCTGCGCATCAAAAACTTTACCGAAGAACAGCGCGACCGTATGATAGAAAAGATAAGCGAGAGAGAAGTTGCCGTAAACGTGCATTTCATTCCTATGCCCATGCTTTCTTTCTTCAAGGGATTAGGCTATAGAATAGAGGATTATCCGCAGGCTTACCGCAACTATTGTTCGGAAATATCCCTGCCGGTTTATCCGCAGTTGAGCGATGAACAGGTAGATTTTGTAATACGCACCGTAAAAGAGGCGTACGAAGCCGTAAAATAATATGATCCGGTTTTTAGACATAGTATTTTCGTTTTTGGGAATAGTGCTGCTTTTGCCACTGTTCGCGTGCCTGTATGCGGCGGTGTGCATAGAAAGTCGTGGCGGCGGTTTTTACCGTCAGAAGCGGGTGGGAAAAGACGGAAATGAGTTTACGCTCTATAAGTTCCGTTCCATGTATACCGGAGCCGATAAAAAGGGCTTGCTTACGGTAGGCGGAAACGACCCGAGGGTAACCAAGGTGGGCGCGTTTATCCGTAAGTACAAATTAGACGAATTGCCCCAGCTTTTCAACGTGCTGAGAGGCGATATGAGTCTTGTAGGGCCACGCCCGGAGGTAAGCCGTTACGTAGCGCTTTACACACCCGCCCAGAGAAAGGTTCTTGAGGTTCGCCCCGGCATTACCGACTACGCCTCTATAGAATACTTTGACGAAAACAGGCTTTTGGGAGAAGCCGAAGATTCCGACAAGGTATATATCGAACAGATTATGCCCGACAAGATTCGCTGCAATATGAAATATATCGAAAACCGCTCGGTAAGGGAATATTTCAGAGTGATCTTTCTTACCCTTAGAAAAATAACGAAATAACAACACACGATATGGCTTACTTTACCCACCTGCACCTGCATACACTCTATTCCGTGCTCGACGGAGCCTGCAAGATTCCAGCCTTGATGGCAAAGGCAAAAGATTTCGGTATGGACGCTATGGCGATTACCGATCACGGCAATATGTACGGCGTTATGGAGTTTGTAAACGAAGCGCACAAGGCAGGCATCAAGCCCATTGTGGGTTGCGAGGTTTATGTGGCTCCCCAAAGCCGTTTTGAAAAGAAGGGCAAAGACGAGGAAAGAACCAACTACCACCTTATCCTGTTGGCAAAGAACCCCACCGGCTACCACAATTTGGTAAAGCTCTGCTCCTATGCCCAGCGCAAGGAAGCCTTTTACTACAAACCGCGTATCGACCACGAACTGCTGTCGCAATATCACGAAGGGCTTATCTGCTGTTCGGCTTGTTTGGCGGGCGAAGTGCCGCAGGCTATTCTTTCGGGTCAAGACAACCAGCTCAAGGAGCATATCGCCTTTTATAAATCCTTGTTCGGCGAAGATTACTATTTTGAGATGCAGCGGCACGGTCACGACGAACAGTTGGTGGTAAACGCCCGCTTGGAAGAACTTGCCGCCGAATACGGCATTAAGTGTATCGCTACCAACGACGTACATTTTGTAAATGCCGACGACTACGAGGCACACAAGATTCTTATCTGTCTCAATACCGGCAAGAAGCTCCACGAGGAAACCAAGATGCTGTATACCGGTCAGGAATACTTTAAGAGTGCCGACGAAATGGCGGAGTTGTTTCCGAATCATCCCGAATACCTCGAAAACACGCGCGAAATCGTAAACAAGATAGAAGACTACGAACTTACGCACGACATTCTTCTGCCCGTCTTTACGCTGCCCGAACCCTTTACCTCCGAAATGGAATATCTGAGACACATCACCTACGAGGGAGCCAAAGAACGCTATGGAGAGAATTTCAGGGAAAACGCGCAGGTGTCCGAGCGTATCGGCTTTGAGCTGGATACGATAGAAAGAATGGGATTTCCGGGATATTTTCTGATTGTATGGGATTTTATCCGTCAGGCGCGGCAGATGGGCGTATTGGTGGGTCCCGGACGTGGTTCTGCGGCAGGTTCCGCCATCGCCTACTGTCTGGGCATTACCAATGTGGACCCGATTAAATACGATTTGCTGTTTGAGCGTTTTCTCAATCCGGGGCGTATCTCCATGCCCGATATAGATGTGGATTTTGATGATGCCGGCAGAGGCAAGGTAATAGATTATGTAAAGGAAAAGTATGGTTCCGAAAGGGTATCGCAAATCATTACTTACGGCACTATGGCGGCAAAGTCGGCAATCAAAGACGTGGCGCGGGTGCTGGATTTGCCTTTGAACGAATCGAACCGCTTGGCAAAATTGGTTCCCGACA
>JAFLTI010000006.1:7576-79149 GCA_022510485.1 Lentimicrobiaceae bacterium
CCGATCCTTTGATAAGGGACACTCTCCGTTACGCCATCAAGTTGGAGGGCTGTATCCGCAGTGTGGGCGTTCACGCCTGCGGTATGATTATAGCCCCCGAAGATTTGATAGAATACGTGCCTACCGGTATGGCTAAGGATTCCGAGATGCCCGTTACCCAATACGAAGGCACCTACGTAGAATCAGTGGGCTTGCTCAAGATGGACTTTCTGGGGCTCAAGACCCTTACGATTATCAAGGGAGCCTTAGACAATATAAAGTTGCGTCACGGCATAGAAATCGACATAGAAAAGATACCGCTCGACGACCAGCCTACCTACGATATTTTCGGCAATGGAGAAACCAATGGCATCTTTCAGTTTGAATCGGAGGGAATGCAGAAATACCTCAAGGAACTCAAGCCCTCGCGCTTGGAAGACATTATCGCTATGAACGCCCTCTACCGCCCCGGTCCTATGGAATATATCCCGCAGTTTATCCGCCGCAAGAAAGGCCAGGAGGCTATCGAATACGACCTTCCCGAAATGGAAGAATACCTGCACGATACCTACGGCATTACCGTGTATCAGGAACAGGTGATGTTGCTTTCCCAGAAATTGGCAAACTTTACCAAGGCTGATGCCGACACGCTCCGTAAGGCGATGGGTAAGAAAAAGAAAGACGTGATGGCCAAGATGAAGGTAAAGTATATGGACGGCTGCAAGGCAAATGGGCTTGACCCGACCGTTTGCGAAAAAGTGTGGACAGATTGGGAAGCCTTCGCTGAGTATGCCTTCAATAAATCGCACTCCACCTGCTATGCTTGGGTCGCTTATCAGACAGCCTACCTCAAAGCCCATTATCCGGCAGAATACATGGCTTCGGTGCTTACCAACAACCTTTCGGACATCAGCGAGATTTCGTTCTTTATGGACGAGTGTAAACGTATGGGAATTAAACTTTTGCCGCCCGATGTAAACGAAAGTATGGGCTTTTTTACGGTAAACAAAGACGGCGCCATACGTTTTGGCTTGAGCGGTATCAAAAACGTGGGAACCAATGTGGTAGACGAACTAATTAAGGAACGCGAAGAAAACGGACCTTTTAAGGATGTGCTGGATTTCGTTACCCGGGTGAACCTGCGGAGCATGAACCGCCGTTGTATGGAAGCCTTGGTTATGGCGGGAGCTTTCGACAGCTTTAATATGACCCGTTCCGTTTTCTTTTATCAGAAGCCGGGCGAAAACCAAACCTTTACCGAAAAATTGCTGCAATACGGCGCAGGCGTGCAGCGCCGCCAAACTTCCAGTCAGACCGATTTGTTCGGTAACAGTATGGAATCGGTGGTGTCTACCATTGATATTCCCAAGGTGGAACCTTGGTCGCAGATAGAGCAGCTTGGCAACGAAAAAGAAGTGGTGGGCATTTATCTGAGCGGATTTCCCTTGGATGCCTACAAATTAGAGTTGACGACCTACTCCAATATTAATATAGAAAAAATCAAAAACACACCGCTCGAAACATTTAAGGGCAAGTCATTGCATTTTGGCGGTATCGTTACCGAAGCTTCGATGAACCGGAAAACCAAAACCGGCAAGGATTACGGACGCTTTACCCTTGCCGACTACGAGGCTTCGATAGAGTTTGCCCTATTCGGCAAAGACTACATAAACTTTAAGAACTATGTTGAAACGCCGGGGCGTCTTGTCTTTATCACCGCCGAGTTGCGCCAGCGCTGGGCTAAGGAAAAGGATACCGCTCCCGAATATGAATTACAGATACGCACCATAGAACTTTTGGATGAATTGTTGGACAAGAGGGCAAAAAAACTCCGTCTGAGTGTCCGTCTTGGCGAAATAACGCCCGATTTTACGGCAAAGATTCTTAAAATCTGCAACGACAACGCGCTGAACAAGACCGCAGCCCAAAATGGTGGTGCCGTAGTTGAGTTTCATGTGGCGGATCATATCAATTCTTTGACCCTCAATATGGTTCTTCCGGCAAAAGTAAAGCCGTCGGACTTTTTGGCAGATTTGCAGCGGGAAAAGTTAGACCTTGGGATAAAAATAGATTGAGCGGGTTTGATTTTTTTCGCGTAAATTAGCCGTCTGAACTTAAAAAGACAAAATACTATGGCAACAACATTCACTGATGCTAATTTTGAAGAACTGGCGCTCAAGGCAGCCACGCCCGTTATGGTTGATTTCGGTGCCGCTTGGTGCGGACCCTGCAACGCGATTGCTCCCGTAGTGGATAAATTGGCGGAAGAATATGCAGGCAAGGTGGTTATCGGTAAAATCGATGTAGACGCCTGCCCCGAAGTAACCAAAAAGTATAAGGTGCGCAACATTCCCACCATTCTTTTCCTCAAAAACGGAGAATTGGTAGACAAGCACGTGGGCAGCACCAACGAAGGCGATTTGAGAAAGAAACTCGACGCCATGCTTTAATTTCTCAGGGCGGTTTTCCGTCCGTTGCAGGAGGTCGGTTGGGAATTTACTGTTCTTGACCGACCTTTCTTTTATCAAGGCAAGAAGCCGGTTTAGATGACAGAAGATTTTTACAGGCAGGTTACCGAACCTTTTTCCTCCTTGGAGCTGTTGGCTTCGCAGGTGGTGGAGGGTTTTATTACCGGTCTGCACCAAAGCCCCTTTCACGGTTTTTCGGTGGAATTTGCCGAACATCGTCAATACAATAGGGGAGAATCGGTGCGGCACGTGGACTGGAAGCTCTATGGGCGCACCGACCGCCTGTATGTAAAGAAATATCAGGAAGAAACCAATCTGCGTTGCCATATTTTTGTGGATACGTCTTCTTCGATGTATTTTCCCTCTCCGGATTCGGGAGAGAAAACACTCCATAAACTGGGCTTTTCGCTTTGTTCGGCGGCAGTGCTTGCCACTATGCTGATTCGGCAGCGCGATGCGGTGGGGCTGCACTTTTTTTCTTCGCAGGAAGATTTCAAAACCGAAGTGAAATCCAATCAGACACACCTTAAGTACCTGCTTTCCGAATTGGAGGGGCGTTTTCGCAAATCGCTCGAAAAACCCAAACTCAATGTGGATTCGGATATGGCGGAAACCTTACATTTGGCAGCCGAAAGGATTCACAAGCGTTCCTTAATCGTGCTGTTTTCCGATATGTTTCAAGGGGAATCCGACCCGGAGGCTCTTTGGGGAGCCTTGCAGCATCTAAAATACCGCAACAACGAGGTGCTTTTGTTTCACGTTACCCATCACGGCAAGGAAGCCGCTTTGGAGTTTCCCGAAAAACGCTACTGTATGGTGGATATGGAAAGCGGACAGGAAATCAAGCTTAGTCCGGCGCAATACAGGCAGGCTTATGCCCAAAAATACGCCGCCTTCCGGCAGGAGCTTGTTAACCGCTGCAATCAATACAGGATAGATTTGGCAGAAGCCGATGTGGCGGAGGGCTTCGTACCCGTCTTGCAGGCTTATGTGGCGAAAAGACGTAAAGTTTTCAAGTAATATTATAGGAAAAAGTGTTATATTTGCCTTTTGATGCCCTTATGTTCAGGCGGTTGTTCCGGTCGCCCGAAAAGGGAGAGAATCAAAAGAAAAAATACAGAAGCAATGAAGAAAATACAATTCCTCAGTATCTCGTTGGTTCTTGGTTTGGGTGTTCTTTTTTCATCCTGCGAGAGCCTTAAGAACATGGCTAAACAGCATGCCACCGTTAAGTACGAAGTAAAGCCGAACCCGCTTGAAATGCACGGCGACAAGGTAAAGGTAGAAATCAACGGAACCATTCCCGGCAAGTATTTCTGGAACAAGGCTATGGTGGTTTTCCAACCCTCTATCGTGTACGAAGGAGGTCAGCAGGATCTCAAGCCTTTTGTGTTGCGCGGTGTAAAGACTCAGGGTCAGGGAACGGTTATCGACAACAAGACCGGAGGAAAATTCTCTTATAGCGATGAAGTGCCTTTTGTTCCTCAGATGGAACAGAGCCGTTTGGTGGTGAACCCGGTGGGATTTCCCGAAAAGAGTGCCGCCGGAAAAGAAGTGGCTGATGCCGCTGCCGCTACGCAATTGGCAAAGAACCTCAAGTTGGGCGACCGTCAGATGGCTGAAGGTATGATGATTACCTCCACCCGTATCGACAAGGAAGGTGCCAAACCTGCCATCGTTCCCGACAAATACGAAAAAGAAACCGTTATTCCTCACTTGGCATATATCTACTATTTGGTAGATACCTACAACTTGAACTGGAATTTTGCCTTGAACAAGAAAGCCGAAGCCAAAGCGGCAATCAAGGCATTGGATAGCCTGTTCAATACCGGTATGGAAATGAAATCGGTTGAAATCAAGGCTTGGGCATCTCCCGAAGGCGAAGAAAGCCGCAACCAAAACCTTTCTGACAACCGTGCCAAGACCGCCGTTAAATACTTCAATACCGCTTACGACAATGCGGTAAAGAAATTGGCTCGTCAGCAAAAGGTAAAACCCGCTTCCATCAAACAGAACATCGAACCTCAGGTTCAGTCGATGGGAGAAGACTGGGATAAGTTCATTGCCGACCTCCGCGCTTCTGATATTGCCGAAAGAAATACGATTATCAACGTGATTTCCTCTCACCCCGACCGTGAAGCCAGAGAACAGGAAATCCGCAACATGACCGTTATCTACAAGCAGATTGAAGACAATATCCTGCCTCCGCTGCGTCGTGCCGAAATGCAGGTAAACTTCCTCGAACCCAAGAAAACCGACGAAGAAATAGCCCAGCTTTCGCTTACCGAACCGTCGGAACTGAAGGTGGAAGAGCTGCTCTATGCCGCCACCCTTACCGAAGACAAGGAAAACCAACTTAAGATTTACTTGTCCGCCACCGAAGTTTATCCCGAAGAATATCGCGGATTCAACAACGCCGCCGCTTTGTATATCGAAAAGCACGAATACGATCAGGCTCAAGCCTTGCTTGAAACCGCTCTCGGTCTGCAACCCGAAGACGGTGCGGTTCTCAACAACATGGGTGCTATTGCTATGGCAAGAGGCGATATGGAAAACGCCCGCGCCAACTTTGAAAACGCCCTCAAGACCGGCAATGCCGAAGCCGGCTTCAATATGGGTATGCTCGACATCAAAGACGGCAACTACGCTAAGGGAGTAAGTGCTATGGGCGGAGAAAAATGCGTTTACAACTTGGCTTTGGCTCAGTTGATGAACGGTCAGCTTGACGAAGCTAAGGCTACGCTCAACTGCATGGAAACCATTACCCCCGATGCTTATTATCTCTTGGCTGTAATCGCAGCCCGTCAGAACAACAAAGCCGATTTGGCAAACGCCTTGCGTCAGGCTGTTGAAGGAAAATCCGCTTTGAAGGCACAGGCTCAGAAAGACGTTGAGTTCATCAACTTCCGCGATGATGCCGAAATTCAGAATATAATCCGATAGTCTTACCGGAAAAAAAGAGGAGAGGGGGGAGCGCGAATGCGCTCCCCCCTCCTCTTTTCTCACCGTTTAATTCACAATATTAATTTTTCAAAAGTGATACCCAAGACCCAACAGAATCCACGAAGTTTTGGGTTGTATTCCTGTTTTCCAGTTTAAGCGGTCCCTGCCTTTTTCTTTTTCCCCTACATAGGTAGAACAGCCGACAGAAATCAAGACATTTTTTATCTCGTAGGTCAAGCCAATGGAAAAGCGACCCTGCAAAAGGAAGATTCCATACGGATTACGGCGAAAATAATGGGTGCTGGTTTCACCGTTGGGAATGCCTTGCCCATACAAACTTGGATAACGCCCGAACTCGTATGTACATGAACCGTCAAATGATGCGGCAAAAGCCAAATTCAAAAAATACCGGTATAAGGTAGCGTATCGTTTTCATGGCTATTTTACTTTATTGAAACAAAGAAAGATAGTTGTTATCATCTATCATTATCTGCAATATTCCGTAGTCTTTATTGTAGAAAAACTGTACGTGGATATGCCGTCCGAAAGGATTTTCTACAGTTTTGTCTATTTCGATAACTTCATGGTAAACATGATTGTTTATTTCGATGGTTTCATGATAAATAAGATCGTTTGTTTCAAGGGGTTTAGGAAAGTGCCGGGGAGAAACAACTCCATCTTTATCAATTTCTAACTGTATGGTCATATTGCGCACAGCCCGAACAGTCCCTATGTTTATATCAATCGAGCAAGAGCCATCCCAATACAGCAGATAATTTCCTTTGGGATCCCATTCGTAAGTATTTATGTATATCGGAATAGAAATATCATCATAGGCATTGGACAAAGATTCTAATCTTATATCTTCTTTTCCGATTCGGGCATAATCGGTACACATGGTTGATTCGCTTGTCTCCAGCTCTTGCCAATATTTTGACCGTTCTGTCACCTTGAAATCAATGATTTTTCCCTCCCTGTCTATAAAACTGACAATGGAGTCTTGTTTATAAGGGGGAAACCATTGTTCCTGTGCTTTCGTAAACGCCACGCGGAATGTTTTCGAGGGCAAACAGCACGAAGAAACCAAAAGCGTAAAAAATACTGGTATAAGGTAGCGTATCGTTTTCATGGCTATTTAGTTTTTGGTGAATAATGGTCGTTTTAGTTAACCTTTTTTTTCTATTGGATTTGTACTGCTGGTGCGTGTTTCCGATGGTATGTTTTAGTGAATAAATCAGCTAAGTATTTACAAAGATACAAAAATTTTCGTAAGTTGCAAAAGTTGTCAAAATTAGTATTAATTATATGTGGGTTATCCGAACATCTTGTTGGCTTCGTTGCTCTTGATTGGTTCTATCACGAGGTTTTCGTCACTGAAGCTGAAATAGCGGTTTCCGCAAACGATAATGTGGTCAAAGAGGTATAGGTCGAGCAGTTTGGCTCCTTTCTGAATTTTTTCGGTAATGGAAATATCTTCCGCGCTGGGGCGGGTGTTGCCCGATGGGTGGTTGTGCGCCAAGATAAGCCCGCTGGCGTGTTCGTCTATGGCAAACTTGAAGATCTTCCGCGCATCCACCACCGTAGAAGCCAAGCCCCCTTCGCTGATAAGGACTTTTCGCAGCAGCCTGCCGGATTGCGATAGAAGCAGGGCATAGAACTTTTCGTAGGGAGAAGAGGCAAAATCGCCGCAGAGAAGCCGAAAAGCCTCCGAACTGCTACATATTTTGGTTTCCGTATCTGACGGAATTACCAAACTGCGTTTTCCCAATTCGATACCCGCCAGTATGCCCACCGCCTTGGCCTGCCCTATGCCGGAGAATTTACGCGCCAGCTCCTTGGCAGAACGGCAACTGAGTTCATACAGGCTTCCGTTAAAATATTTGAGGATTTTTTGGGCTATGTCTAATGCCGAATAGCTTTCGGTTCCGCTGCCGATAAGAATGGCGAGCAGTTCTTCGTCTTTCATGTTTTGGGCGTTGCCGGACAGGAATTTTTCGCGCGGACGGTCTTGGGTGTTCCATCGGTGGATAGGCAGAAAATGTTTGTTTTCCAAAACAAAATCGGGGCGGTCGGTAAAGATGCTCATAACAACAGTGCTTTACCAATATAAACCCCAAAATTCGGTTTTATCGAAATTTTTTTTGCTAAAACGGTCTAAATCCGCTTGGTAAGTTCGCGTACCAATTTGGCATCCTTAAAAAATTCCTTGGCGAGGATGCGCAGCACCGTATAGCAGGGAATGGCAAGAATCATACCCCAGATACCGGTCAGCGTGCCGGCAATCAGGATAACGAAGAATATTTCGAGCGGGTGAGCCTTTACCGAATTGGAATAAATGGTTACCTGCAACACGAAATTGTCGATGAGGTTGCAGGCGGTAAATACGCCGATTACCTTGACAAGAGCCCACACCAAATCCATTGAGATGCCCGCCTGCAGGCTGTTGACGATAGTGAACAGGCAGGTGAGTGCGGCTCCGATAACGGGACCCAGATAGGGAATAACATTGAATAATCCTCCAAGACAGCCGTACAGCAGGGCGTTTTCGATACCGCAAAGCCATAAGCCGAGCGAAAGGAGGGTCATCATACAGAAAACTTCGAGCGAAAGTCCTACAAAATAGCGGCTCAACAGGTGTTCTACCGATTTCAATACCTTTTCGGTGCGTTCCACCAAACGGTCGGGAACAAAGAGAAACAGCATTTTCTTGAATATGCGTTCGTCTCGCAAAAAGAAAAATGAAAGAAAGATAACCGAGAACAGACCGATAGCCAAGGAGGTGAGTTTGCTGGCAAGGGAAGATACAATGCTTTGGAGGTTGATGTGTTGCCATACCTCGCTCAGGCTGTGCGAAAAATAGCCCGCAATCTCTTCTTCGGTAATCTCTACGCCTTTTTGGTTGAGCCAAGAAACCACCTCGTTTCCCAATAAGGTGGTTTGCGAAGAAAGGGTAGTGTAGTCGAGTTCGGCTATCTGCTGAGCCTGTTTTACAAAGAGAGGAAAAATAAGCCAGATGATAAGGCTCAGTATGCCGATAAAGAAAAAAATTACAATGAGGCTGCTCAAGGCTGCCGGTATCTTTACCTTTTCGTGTAGGAGCTTTACCAAGGGTCGTCCCAGCATGGAAATCAAGAAAGCCACCAAGGTGTAGATTACCAAATCCGACAACCAATAAAATACTGCCAAAAGCAGCAGTATGCCTAATATGATACCCAAGATTTTTCTCTTTTCCATATTATTTCTGGTCGTTTTTGTTTACGATGAGTCCGGGCTGGGGTACTTCCTCTCCGTGCAGTATGTTGAGGTAGCTGTCGTAGCGCAGCTTGGATATTTCTCCCTCCTGCACGGCTTGCTTTACGGCACAGTCGGGTTCGTGTTCGTGGGTGCAGTTGTTAAAACGGCAGTTGCCCATAATGCGTTGCATTTCGGGAAAATAGCGCGACAGTTCGTCGGTGGTGAAACGCACCATACCAAATTCCTTGATGCCAGGGGTGTCTACGATATATCCGCCAAACGAAAGCGGATACATACGGGCGTATGTGGTGGTATGCTTGCCCTTGAGGTGGGTCTCTGAAATCTCGCCCACCCGAATGTCTAAATCCGGTTGCAGATACCGTATGAGTGCCGATTTGCCCACGCCCGAATTGCCCGAAAAAAGGCAGATGCGGTTCTGCATACGCTCTTTGAGTTGCTCCATTCCTTTGCCGGAGCGTGTGCTGGTATCTATTACTTCGTAGCCTGCCCGGGCGTAGATATGCCTGTATTCTTCGAGTTCCGCCAGATTTTGGGGCGTAAAGAGGTCGCTTTTGTTAAATACGATGCAAACCGGCACGTGATAGGCTTCGGCGGTTACCAAAAAACGGTCTATAAAACCTTGGGGTGTGCGCGGCTGGTTCAATCCTGCCACCAAAAAAGCCAAATCGATATTGGCGGCTATGATGTGGGTCTGTTTGGAAAGGTTTACCGATTTGCGGATAATGCAGTTGCGCCTTTCGCCTATGCTCACTATCCAGCCGTCGTCAGAAATTTCAACCATATCGCCCACTGCCACAGGGTTGGTGGTCTTTACGCCCTTAAGGCGAAAGTTACCCTTTACCTTGCAGGTATGCAGTGTTTGGCTGTTGTCTTCTACCACATATTCCTTGCCTGTGCTTGCAATTACTCTTCCCTGTGTCATATTTCTGACTTTGCGGTGTTTTGCATCTGGCAGAGCTTGTGATACAGCCCTTGTTGCGCGTAAAGCTGTTCGTGCGTGCCGCGTTCTACGATAGACCCTTCTTCAATTACGATAATTTCATCGGCATGGCGTATGCTCGACAGGCGGTGAGCCACCGAAATAATGGTCTGGCTGTTCTTTTTGCCTTCCTTACGGATAGCTTCCATAATGCGGTTTTCGGCTTCGGTGTCGAGCGCGGAGGTGGCTTCGTCAAACAACAGTATGGGTGCTTTTTTTAGCAGGGCGCGCGCAATGCTGATTCGTTGCCGCTGTCCGCCCGAAAGTTTGGTGCCGCTGTCGCCTATAAGGCTGTTGTAGCCGTTTTCGCACTGCATAATAAAATTGTGGGCGTCTGCCATTTTTGCGGCATGTTCCACTTCTTGGCTTGTGGCTTGCGGGTTGCCCACAAGAATATTGTTGTAGAGCGTATCGTTAAACAGCACCGTGTCTTGCGAAACAAGAGAAGAGAGGCTGCGCAACTGGTCTATCCGGCAATCGGCAATGTTGTGTCCGTCTATGGTGATTCTGCCCGAAACAGGGTCGTAAAAACGCGGAATAAGATTGATGATAGTGGATTTTCCTCCCCCCGAAGGACCCACCAAAGCCACGAACTTGCCTTTTTCTATACGCAGATTGATATTCTTAAGGGTCTGTTTCTCCCCATAGGTAAAACCTACGTTTTCTAAAACGATTTCGTGTTCGAGGCAATGCAGGTTTTCGGCGTTTTCTTTCTGCACGATTACTTCGTCGGCATCGAACACTTCTTTGATGCGCGCCAAGGAGCCTTTTCCCGACTGCCATGTAAAATATGCCGTAGTGATGTTTTTAGACGAAGGCAGAATCTGAATCATAGCCAATAGATAGGTAATGAACGCTTCCGGTTTGAGGCTGTGTTCAGATAAGATTAAATAGCCACCGGTAATGAGAATGGTTACAATGGCTATGGTGCCCAGCACCTCGCTTACGGGAGAACTGAGGTTTATGCGGTGCAGCACGCGGTTGTTGAGCTTGTAAAATTTGTTGTTGTCTTCTTTGAATTTACCGAGGGCGTAGGCTGTGGTGTTGTAACTGCGGATGGTCTTGATTCCGTCGAGGCTCTCGGCAACTTGGGCGGCGATAGTTCCCTTGAGGTTCTGCAAACGGCGCGACTTACGTTTCAACGAGCGCGAAATAAGGCTGGTAATCGCACCGATAACCGGCAGTATCACCAATACGAACAGGCTCAAGGGAACACTGATAAAAAACAGGGTCGCTACCAAGCAAATGAAAGTAACTATATCCACCAGCACTTCCTGTATTTGGTTCAACATCTGGTTGTCGACCTCTTGTGTGTTGTCGGTAATGCGCGAAATCAAATCGCCCTTTTGCTGCTTGGCGTAATAGGATAGCGGCAGGGTCATGAATTTGTAAAAAAGATCGTTGCGCATCTGCGCCACCATACGGTTGCGGATAGGCGAAAACATATACAAGCCCAAGTAAGCGCAAAGGTTCTTGAGAAAATAGGCAAGGGTAAGGCAGCCGGCAATCATCATCAAGGTGGCGGCTTTGCCAAAGCGGAGAATGGAAAGGTTTACCCAGTTTTCCAAAACCTCTATGCCGGCGTTGGCAATACCTCCGGTGGCTTGTACTCCGGTGGCGTTGCCTGTGTCGAAAAGCACATAGAGCAAGGGGGCTACGGCAACGATAAGCACCACCGTAAAGATTGCCGAAAGTGTTCTCAAAAAAACATTGAACAGCAACCGCCCGGTATAGGGTTTAAGATATTTGAGCAACAGTCCGCTTTTCATGCGCCGGAGCTTTGTGAAAGAACCTCAATGCCGCATTGCGCCAAACATTCGCGTATTCGTTGAGGCTCGATACCGTAGATGCCTGTATAGGTCTGAGGTTCTAATTTCAAGAGGCGGGCTTTGGTATCGGCATCCACCTCCAAAGCCTGCACAAAGTCATGCAGGCTCTTTTTGTCTATCTTGTTTCCGGTGCGGGTAAGCGCTTTGAGGGCTTCGTAAGGTTTGGCAAATCCCACCGAGCGCAAGATAGTCTGTATGGCTTCCGCCAAAACGGCGATATTGTCGTTTAAGTCGTCTTCGATGCGCTGAGCGTTCAAAAGCAGCTTTCCTATACCTTTTTCGAGCGATTTGTAGGCAATAAGGCTGTGCGCCAAAGGCACGCCTATGTTGCGGCAGACGGTAGAGTCGGTAAGGTCGCGTTGCAGCCGGGAAACAGGCAGTTTAGACGCCAGATGTTCAAAAATTGCGTTTGCCATACCGAGATTGCCTTCCGCGTTTTCAAAGTCGATGGGATTTACCTTGTGCGGCATTGCCGACGAACCCACTTCTCCTGCCTTGATTTGCTGCTTAAAGTAGTCCATCGAGATATAGGTCCACACATCGCGGCAAAAGTCTATCAGTATAGTGTTGATGCGCCGTATGGCGTCGAAAATGGCGGCGGCATTGTCGTAATGCTCTATCTGCGTGGTGGTCTGATAACGGGTAAGACCCAAGGTGCGGTTTACAAAACGGTTGGCGAAATCTACCCAGTCCATATCGGGAAAAGCCACGTAATGTGCGTTGAGGTTGCCTGTGGCACCGCCGAATTTGGCTCCGTGAGGCGTTTGTTGCAGCAGTTGCAGTTGGTTGTGGAGGCGTTCCACAAACACCAGCATTTCTTTACCCAATACGGTGGGGGAAGCCGGCTGTCCGTGCGTGCGTGCCAACATTCCCACCTGCGCCCAGTCGGCGGCTTTCTGCCCGATTTGTGCCATAATGCCCTTAATGGCTGGAATCATCACGTTTTCCAAAGCCTCCTTGAGCATAAGCGGCTGGGCGGTATTGTTTATATCCTGCGAGGTAAGCCCAAAATGCACAAATTCTTCAAAAGCCTGCAATCCCCATTGCTCAAAGCGCGATTTGATAAAGTATTCCACCGCCTTTACATCGTGGTTGGTGGTTTTTTCGGTTTGCTTTATCTGCAAGGCATCTTGGTCAGAAAATGCAAGGTAAAGCCCGCGCAAATCTTCAAACTTTTCTTTTGGAAAACCTTTCAGGGCAGGGATTCCCGATTGGCAGAGCGCAATAAAATACTCCACTTCCACGCGCACCCGGTACCGCATCAGCGCATATTCCGAAAAATAGGCTTGCATGGGGGCTGTCTTGTCGGCATAACGTCCGTCAACAGGCGAAGTGGCGTGCAGGGCAAAAAAAGCAGGATTGTCCATTATTTTTTAATGTTGTCGAGGTTATAGTAAAGCCCGCAGTTTTCTTTTCTTTCCATCGACATTTTAATAATCAGATAGCCGATGTTGATAAGGTTGCGCAGTTCGGCAAGCTTTACCGAGTGAACCGATTTGTTATACAGTTCTTCGGTTTCCTTATAGATGATGCCGAGTCTGTCCCAAGCGCGCTTGAGGCGCAGGTTGGAACGCACTATGCCCACGTAGCTCGACATGATAGACTGCACTTCCTTGAGGCTTTGGGTTATAAGAATCATTTCTTCGTTGAGTACCATACCTTCGTCGTTCCAGTCGGGAACTTCCTCGCAGAACGAGATGCCCGAAATGCGGGCGGCGGCATGTTGCGCGGCGCGGTGGGAGAATACAAGGGCTTCTAACAACGAATTGGATGCCAAACGGTTGGCTCCGTGCAGCCCCGTGCAGGAACATTCGCCCGAAGCATAGAGGTTCTTGATGCTCGTGCAGCCGTTGTGGTCTACCACGATACCGCCGCAGCTGTAATGCGCTACGGGAACTACCGGCAGCATATCTTTGGTAATATCTATGCCGATAGAAAGGCACTTGGCGTAAATGGTGGGAAAATGGTGAAATATCTCGGTTTTTGAGATGGGCCGGCAATCGAGAAAAACGTGGTCATCGCCGGTAATCTTCATTTCGCTGTCGATAGCGCGTGCCACCACGTCGCGCGGCGCCAGTTCCAGACGTGAATCGTAGCGTTCCATAAAGTAGTCGCCGCGTATGGAACACAGTTTAGCACCGGCGCCGCGCACGGCTTCCGAAATCAAAAAGCAGGGTTTTTCAGAAGGATTGTAAAGCCCGGTGGGGTGAAACTGGATAAATTCCATATTCTTTACCTTGCCCTTGGCGCGATAAACCATAGCCACGCCGTCGCCGGTGGCAACCACAGGATTGGTGGTGGTGTTGTAGACGTTGCCGTTACCGCCGGTGGCAAGCATGGTGGTCTTTGCCAGTATGGTGTCTATCTTGTTGGTCTTGGGGTTGAGCACGTATGCCCCGAAACATTCGGTGTCGGGTGTACGGCGGGTTACTTCCACACCTAAATGGTGCTGGGTAATGATGTCTATGGCAAAATAGCCTTCCAAGAGTTCTATGGCGGGATGTTCCTTTACCGCCTTGAGCAAGGCTCGTTCTATTTCGGCACCGGTCTGATCCTTATGGTGCAGGATTCGGTGGGCGGAGTGTCCGCCCTCGCGCCCCAAATCAAACTCTCCGCTCTGCTTGCGGTCAAATTCCGCTCCCCATTCAATCAGTTCGTCAATACGGTCGTTCGACTCCCCGATGGTGAGCCGTACCACTTCTTCATCGCAAAGCCCGTCGCCGGCAATCAAGGTATCTTTGATATGCTCTTCGTGCGAGTCGAGGGCGTCCATTACGGTGGCGATACCGCCTTGGGCGTAATTGGTAGAAGTTTCGTCGGCTTTTGCCTTGGTAATAATGCAGACGCTGCCTTTGGAGGCAACCTTGAGCGCATAGCTCAATCCGGCTATGCCCGTTCCGATAATCAGAAAATCAACGTGTTTTTTCATCTTCGAAATCTTATGCCAAGAATAAGTCCGGCATAAGACGCGAAGTTACGCAAATTCTCGTTTTTACACACCCTTTACCTGTGGTGTTAACTTGTACTTTTATTTTTGAAAAAAAAAGCCTACCTTTGCAGCCCTTTCCGCCCGAACCCGGACCTAGAGCCGGTAAAGCGGAAAGCACTCACAGAACAAACATATTCCGGAGGTCACGTAGCTCAGCCGGTAGAGCACATCCCTTTTAAGGATGGGGCCCTGGGTTCGAATCCCAGCGTGACCACAAACAAGCGGGTAAAAACAACCCGCTTTTGTTTTATAATCAGCTGCTTAGGGGTGTTTCTTCCCCTGCTTTAAGCGCAATCTATTCCAATTCGATAAGGGTGATGCCGGTGCCGCCGAATTCTTCGCTTTGGTCGGCAAATGATGCTACGTGCGGATTTTTGGCTGCTGTAGCGCGGGTTAACTGCCGCAGCACGCCATTACCCTTTCCATGCAAAATTTCTATATGCTTATGCCCGTAGAGCAAGGCTTCATCCAAGAGTTTGGCAATAACAGCCTGCGCTTCGTCAGCCCTTAGACCCCGAATATCGGCATAGGGCTTAAAGTTTGCTCCGCCATTGTTGATGCCCTTTACACTCACTTGCGATTTGGGCAGGTTCTTGACATACTGTTCCGTCTCCGCCTTGCTTAGCGGCACCAAGCGGGCAAGCGGCACCTGCATATGCAGGAAATCAAAGTTCACACGCGCCGTAGCCCCCTTTATCTTTTCTATCTGAGCCACGCTCCCTGTGCCGTCTATGCGCACGAAAGCCCCCTCTTGGAGCGGGAGTTGCTCTTGATTGGTGGCGGCGTTTCGTCTGGGCGTTGCCTTGGCGGTCTTTGCTTTCTTTTCTTCAAGAGGCTTTTCCTCTACTGGTTTTTCTACCTTTTCGCGCAGTTCCCGCCTCAGTTTTGCCGTAGCCTCTTTCTCTGCCTGCGCCTCGCGGATTTCTCTAATTACACGCTCTATTTCCGCATTAGCGTTCTTTACCACGTTTTTTGCCTCCTCTTGGGCGCGGCGCATCAGATCTTTCTTGTTTTTCTCCAAATCCGAAAGCAATGCCGTGTATTTGGTTACGGTTTCCGAAAGCAGGTTATCGGCAAGGTCTATCTGCTGTTTTTTGCGAGATAATTCATGCTTCTGCACCTCAATTTGCTGCAACTCCTGTTCAAAGTGCATTTGTTGCCGCCCCACTTTTTTAGATGCCGAAGCCAACAGACTTTCGGGTAAACCAATCTTTCGGGCTATTTCAAAAGCGAAGGAACTGCCCGGCAGACCTTTCTGAAAAACGTAGAGCGGACGCAGCGCCTCCTGATCAAAAAGCATGGCGCCGTTTACAATGCCCGTATGCCGTTTGGCAAGGAGTTTCAAGTTGGTATAATGCGTGGTAACGATGCCGTATGCCCCTTTACGAAGCAAGGTTTCAATCAAGGCTTCGGCAATGGCGCCGCCCACATTGGGTTCGGTTCCGCCGCCCAATTCATCGCAGAGAAATAAAGTCTTGGCATTGGCGTGTTCTACCCAAAACTTCATGTTGGTAAGGTGGGAACTATACGTAGACAGGTCATTTTCTATAGATTGTTCGTCGCCTATATCCACAAAGATGTTTCGGAAAAAGCCGGCTTGCGAATCTTCGTTTACCGGTATCAACAGCCCGCATTGCAGCATATATTGCAGCAACCCCACCGTTTTGAGGCATACCGATTTTCCACCTGCGTTAGGGCCTGAAATAATCACGATGCGCTCGTCTTTATCCAAACGTATGTCCAATGGCACCAACTTGTCTTCTACACCTTGTTTTTTGAGCGAAAGATAGAGCAGCGGGTGTTTTGCCTTAATCCATTTGAGGCAGGGTTGGTTCACCACCACCGGCAGATTGGCTTGCAGCAGTTGTGCCAATTGCGCCTTGGCACGCAAAAAATCTACGGAAGTAAGAAAACGGTAGGAACGCAGCAGGTTTTCGGTTTTGGGTCGCAGAAAATCGCTGAAATTTTTAAGTATCGCTATAATTTCGAGCCGTTCTTCGTTCTTGAGTTCAACAATTTCGTTGTTGAGGTTAAAGATTTCTTCAGGTTCCATAAAAACCGTTTGCCCGGTAGAAGAAACATCGTGGATAAAACCGCGCAAACTCTTTTTGTACGCCGCGCCTATGGGTATTACAAGACGCTCGTTGCGCACCGTAACTTCGGCGTTTTCTTCTACCCAGCCCTGTTGTTTGGCGGTGCTCATGTAACGCCCGATATAGCTTTGGGTCTGCGAAGATTTATGGCGTATAAGGTTACGGATCCGCAGCAGGTTTTCCGAAGCGTTATCGCGTATCTCGCCTGTTTGGGTCAGAATACGGTTCGTTTCGGGCAGTATGCTTTCGTCTATTTCGAGAAAAGCCGAAAATTCTAATAGATGCGGATAGGTTTCTGCATCTAATTGCCCAAAATACGCCTTGATTTGGCAGAGCGTGTTGTAAGAAGCCCTGAACTGCTGCAATCCGGGTAGGGTGATATAGGCTCCCTGCACCCGCAGCCGCGCCAGCTCCTCGCCCATAGGATAGTAATCCTGCGCCGGGAAAGGCTTTTCCAAATCCAGCACCCTCTTAAACTCGGCGGTCTGACGCAAAAATAGCATCAGTTTGTCAAAGTCGTCTATCGGGTACATTCTGCCAGCCAATTCAGCCGCTCCTCTTGTAATGCAAAACTCCTGCAAGAGTTCAGCAACCGAACCGAAACCTATCTTTTGGGCAAAATTCTTGGGGCAGAGCATAAAAGGCTATTAACATTCAACAGCGCAAAAGTATTAAAATTCGATGTGGCAGAAAAGATACTTATCCTTACCTTTGCCATCCAATGCAGTATTATAATACGTTTTATACTATGAATCCCACTGCCAACTACGAGTTTACGATTATCGTTCCAGTCTATAACGAACAAGACTGCCTTCCCCTGTGCGGAAAAAAACTGGCGGAATACCTGTCCTCTGCCCTTTGCAAGTCGTGCGTGCTGTTCGTAAACGACGGTTCTACCGACAACAGTTTGGCTATCATTAAAGAACTTTGCGCCCAAAACCCGGACTTTTTCTATCTGTCCTATCCCAAAAACGCTAAAAAGAGTGCGGCTCTCAAAGCCGGATTCGACTATACACACTCCGAGTATTTGGGTTATATAGATGCCGACTTGCAGACCCTGCCCCAAGACTTCAACACGCTTTTGGCAGAACGCAGGAACTACACATTGGTAGCCGGCATCCGCATGAACCGTCAGGATACGTGGTCAAAGAAAATACAATCGAAAATAGGCAATGCCTTTAGGCGCGCCATTACTCACGACGGAGCAATAGACACCGGTTGCCCGCTCAAGATAATCCGTACCGAAAACGCAAGGAAGATGCCGTTTTTTACCGGTATGCACCGCTTTATCCAAGCCTTGATCTTGCTTCAGGACGGCGGCACGGCAACCCAGATTCGCGTGCCTTCTTACGCCCGTATCGCCGGGGTTTCCAAATACAGTATGTGGAACCGTTTGGTGGGTCCGTTCTTAGACTGTATGGCGCTGCACTGGATGCGCCGCAACTATATCAACTACAAGGTAAACGACACCAATCTGAACTAATCAAGCACCGTTTGGAAATGAAAAAGCTCGAAAAATATCTGCCCCTACTTGTATTGATAGCCTTTCTGCCTATCCTGATTCTACGCGATTTTTCCATTTCCAACGAACTGCGCTACCTCAGCATTGCCGACGAAGCCTTGCGCAACGGCAACATCTTTACCTTTACCAACAACGGCTTGCCCTATGCCGACAAACCGCCTTTGTACCTTTGGATAGTGATGCTCGGAAAACTGATTTTCGGCACGCATTATATGTGGTTTATCGGGCTTTTTTCGCTGGTTCCTGCCCTAATCATCATGCGTATTATGCGCAACTGGATAGTGGCAGACTGCACCCTGCCCGAAAAAGAATGGCGGCTCACTTCCCAACTTATGCTCATTACTTGCGGAATGTTCTTGGGCTTGAACATCTTTGTGCGTATGGACACGCTTATGTGCCTTTTTATCCTGCTTGCCCTGCGTACCTTTTACCGAATGTACCAAGGGCGCGGAAACTTTAACCGCCAAAGCCTTTTATTCGGTTTGTGGGTGTTTTTAGCCGTCTTTACCAAAGGTCCGGTGGGAATCCTTATGCCCTTGCTCTGTCCCTTGGTTTTTCTGCTTTTCAAACGCGAGGGGCGCACTTTCTTTCATTATTGGAATCTCAGGGTTTGGGCAGTTCTGCTGATTCTCTGCGGGCTTTGGTTCCTGATGGTCTATATAGAAGGCGGCACCGATTATCTGAACAACCTGCTTTTTCATCAGACCCGCGACCGCGCCATAAACGCTTTTCATCATAAAAAACCGTTCTACTACTATTTGATACAGATTTGGCACTGCCTTGCGCCCTACAGCCTGTTGTTGGTGGGGGTTTGGCTGGCAGCTATGATCAAACACCGCTTTACTTCCGATACCGAACATTTTTGGAGCATAACCGTTTTGACCACTTTTGTGATGCTTTCGGCAGTAAGCGGCAAACTGGCGGTTTATCTGGCTCCGATTATTCCCTTTTTGGTGTTTCTTGTTGTTTCGCTCTTGCGAAAATTTCAGCGTAACCCTTGGATTCAAGCCTCACTTGCACTGCCCGCCGTATTTTATGTGGCAGCCTTGCCTGCCTTGTTTTATTTGGCTAATTATACTGAACTGTCGTATGCAGGGCAGTTGTTTTTCTACATTGCCGCCGCAATTCTTTCGGTAGGAGGAATATGGGCTTTGTGTGTGCTTTATAAGAAAACCAACCATAAACAGCAGGGAGTGCGCAAGGCGGTAAATGTATTGGGCTTTTCTCTCTTGGCTGCCGTTTTTGCCGGCGGTTGGTCCATACCGGCGGTAAATCCTTATATAGGCTACCGCGATGTGTGCCAAAAGGCGGTTGAAATAAGCATTTTGAAAGACCTCGACCAATACCATTCGCTCTATCTGCGCCGCGCCGAAAATATGGATACGTTTTTGGGAGAGGATATTATTCAGATTTCGACCGACGACAAAACGGAAACTCCGGAAATAATAAGCGAGCGGGTACAAAAACTTTCGGGTACGGTACTTATCGTGTTGCAGAAAAAATTTGAACGCAGAGCCAGCAACGAACTCAAACAATACCTGCAACAGAAAGAACGCTACACCGTAGGTCCTTATACGGTAGTTGTTCTATAATTTCTTGAACTCGGCGATACGCTGAGCCATATCATTAGCGGAGAATATGGCGTTGCCCGCCACCAAGGCATCTGCTCCGGCAGACAGCAGGGCAGGAGCGTTTTCGAGGCTCACGCCGCCGTCTACCTCTATAATCAGATTGGGATTGTATTTCTGTTTGAGGCGGTTCAGTTCCTCTATCTTGCGGTAAGAATTTTCGATAAACTTTTGCCCTCCGAAACCGGGATTTACGCTCATAATCAAAACAAGGTCGGCATATTCGATAATGTTTTCCAAAGCCGCAACGGGAGTATGCGGATTGATGGAAACCCCGGCTTTCATGCCTTCTTCGCGGATATTGCTCAAACTGCGGTTCAGATGCCGGCAGGCTTCTTCGTGTACGGTAAGGATATCGGCTCCGGCTTCCTTAAATCCACGAATGTAGCGGTCGGGATCCATAATCATCAGATGCACATCCAAGGGCTTTTTAGCGTGTTTTTTAATGGCTTTTACCACCGGCTGCCCTATCGTGATGTTGGGCACGAACATACCGTCCATCACATCTATGTGAAACCAATCTGCCTGCGTTTTGTTAATCAATTCTATAGCCTGTTGCAAATTGGCAAAATCTGCCGAAAGCAAAGAGGGTGAGAGGATAAAAGCCATGATGTAAGTTTTTTAACCACGCGAAATTACAAATTTTTTATACCTTTGCGCCTCTATTTTTTGGATAAACACTAATTGATAATGAATACCTTGAAAAAACTTTGCATCCTGCTCTCTTGGGTTGCCGCGTTTTCTTTGCTGTCTACCGCTTCTGTGCAGGCTTTTCCTGAATTTTCGGACAATGCCGAAATGGCAGCAGCCAAAGAAAAGAAAGAAAAATGGGTCCGTCCGGTGGATTCTTCTAAAACCCGT
Organism: Lentimicrobiaceae bacterium; assembly: GCA_022510485.1. Lineage (GTDB taxonomy): Bacteria > Bacteroidota > Bacteroidia > Bacteroidales > P3 > Pullibacteroides. Next base: position 28,123 of record JAFLTI010000006.1, read on the forward strand.
TGGCTTTTTGATTTTGCCGGCGGTATTAACTTTTCTCAAAACTATTTGCAGAACTGGGCGGCAGGGGGCGAAAGTTCCTTGGCAGGTGCGGCTAAATTGGATATGACCCTGCTCTATACCTATCAGGGGCATATTTGGGAATCCAAACTCAAAACCAACTACGGTATGGCTTATACAAAAACCAACGGTTTGAACAAAACGGTCGACAACCTTTTGGTTTCTACCAGCTACGGTTATGCTTTTCCCGGCGATCATTTCTTTGCCAAGGCATACGTAGATGTTCAAACGCAGTACGACTTGGGTTTTGCCAATGCCAACGGTAGAAAAAACCACGATGATTATATCTCGGCTATCTTCGCTCCCGGTTATCTGAACGCTTCGGTCGGTATCGAATATCGGCTCAAGAATATGCTTTCGGTTTATTTTTCGCCCGCCAGCTCCCGCACCACCTTTGTTATGGACGACTTTTTGGCTAACCAAGGGCTTTTTGGGGTAGATTCGGGCAAGCACGTATTGTTCAATGCCGGTATGTCTTTGCAGATAAACTTTGCATGGACTTTTTGGAAGAACTTTACATTAAAGACGGACGCCAACTTCTTTACGCCCTACAACCGCGATTTCGGCAACATCGTAGTAGATTGGAACGTGGGTCTTGAAATGGCTATCAACAGCTATTTCTCGGCAAGTATCGGCACTTCGCTCAAATACGACGACAAGGTTAAATCCATACGGAAAGACGGAACCTTAGGCGGTCCCAAGGTGCAGTTCCGCGAATTTCTGACCATCGGCATCGGCTACACCTTTCAACAAAAATCCAAAAAGTTGGCGTTCTAAAACCACCTTAACCTCTAAGTATTAAAAGCTCCGAAAGATATCTCTTCCGGAGCTTTTTTGTTTCTGCTAAACTTTGAAAGATTTTCTCAATATTGTTGAGTATGGATCATAACCGAATACTTAACTAATTAACAGTCTTTCTAAACACTATAAAAGATCTCGAAAATATCCGAAGGTATCATCTACCAATGCACGACGATCTAATCCAAGATTTCGTTGCTCGCACGAGGTCTCAGATACCATACTGCACGAAAAGCAGGATGCAAGATTCAATTGTCCTTCATTTTCCCAGCACAATGGATCAGAAGAACAGTCCGTAGCACGTTGCAACGCAGACTTAATAATATTGGAAATAAGTGCAGATTGTCCCTGCCATACGAGGCCACCCATACTTCCTTCAGCACCATCTGTTGTATATATAAGAACTCCAAGCATTCTATCAGAATAATATAAACGTTCTTGAAGGCTTGCAGATGGATATCCACAGCTAAATTCCAACTCTTTTATAATTATGTGTGCGAATGTATGCAACAAATAGAATTCTGGAGCACCATACATATCCATTTTCTGTTTTAAAGACTTTCCAAGTTCGTATTCCGGTCGGTTGTAGCGTTGTGCATTCTCCCCCAGAGATTGTACCCATACACGCACTTTATTTCTGTCAAGCTCGAAGAATAACCCTTCTCCAAGACTTCGATTGGCAGGAAGAGCATATACATCACCCGCGGGCTCACGATAAATATGCTGCCCTTCAGGATAAACTATTATTCCATCGTCTCGTCGGATAGGAATAGGAATCATTACTCGGTTAAAGCCAAGTTGTGTGAGTGTTACCGATAGGGTCTCAACTTGTTGGATTTTTTTGAAATAAGGTTTCAATCGTCCATCTATAACGACATCCTTAAATTCCAAACTATTGGAATCAGTCAAAGACTCGGAATGGTTTGAAAAAACTTTAAACTCCTCATATCTATACTGCTCGTGTGAATCCCCCGTAGCCGCTGTCTCTTCTTGGTTCAAGAATGCATTAATTATAGCTTTAACTTCTTTATCAGTAATATTGAATCCTGAGTCATCGGCCTTATCTGCTATGTCCGTCTGTCTACAAAAGTCTTCTTTAGATAATTCTGGATTTTTATCTAACGCTTTATAATACCATTTCTCAGATAGTAGTTTGAATACCTCCTGAATATCGCGAGACATCGTCGAGATATCTTCTGAATAGCCTGTCGGCAGATACAAGCTACTAAACGAGTCGGCGTAATATATGCTATTACTGGTTGCAAGAGCCATCTGCATTACCCCCTTATTGCCTAAAACATCTATACATTTGTTCTCTGATGAACCCAACCCATTCCACGGGGTCTCTGCAGGGCACAGTGGCTTAATGTTCATTATACCTTCAAGGCTGACGACTTCATTGCATTTTTTACATTTCAAGATTCCCCAACTTTCTGAACTATTGCGATTCTCGATCCACTGTAATTCATGTCTGCCTCCATTCGGACATTTTTTACATTCATAGTTAAATAGGTCAACACCGTGATCAACAGACAAAGCATTTAGTTTGCCACCGTTATCAAGTCCGGCACAAAACAATTCATACCATGGAATATCCGATATATGCCCTTGCTTACAAATAAGAAGCATCGGTATTTGTACCAGAGTGTCGTAGATATCTTTGTCTTTATATGTACGCTTTGTGTACGGATCTCGTGGAGGAGCAAATAGGTATAGGTTTTTATCTCTAGAAATGTTTTTCCAATCTACAATCCAGTCATCTATATGTTTGAATATTTTTTTTTCACGACTATAAAACCAACGGGGAAAATGAACTGCCGGGATAATAAAATGTTCTGGTTTTAAATCATGTCCTGTTGATTCTTTAGTTCGTTTATATAACAGATGTTTTTCATGATCAAAGGTATTATAATCTGACAAGGCTACATCTATAACCTCAACAAGCACTTTCAAATTCTCCACTCTTTGCTCACGTTTAAGAAAATCCACAAAACGAGGGTCATTGATGGTGTCTACGCCTGCCTCATTTGCAATCATTTCTGGAGTCTTGGTATTGTCATTCCTAAGTTGCTTGTTCACTTTGTCGATATATGCCCATTCAGATACCGATAAGGGCATCACAAAAAAACCGGACTTGGTTGTGATGATTGAACCAACCCCTGCATTTGATGAGAGAACCTTAAATTTCCCTATGCTTTGATTATATTGTTTTTCGCTAGAGATTTCCATAACGATGATTCTTTTACGTGAATTACTGCTTCTGGTTCTACATTTCTCAATGATGACGCGACATCCCACTGAAGATTTGCAATTTCCGAGTAGACACGATTATCTTTAAATAATGGCACTTCTTTTTTATTATACTTGATTACAGAATACACCAGTTGATTTTCATTGCTCAGAGTCAACCAATTTTCAAATGCTCTTTGGATATATGTTTCAATATATATTTTTAGATCCTCTGATAATAGGTTGCGTAAAGGCTCTGTACTCTGTTTATTTGTTCTGCAATAACGTTCTTTAAAATATTGTAATAGCTCGTATGTAAGTTGTTCTTTCAGTTCCTTTGAGATATTTGCAGCGTCTTTTCTTGCCGCCAGCTTGGGATAATTATGACGAATCATTGTTGCTAAGTATAACGGCATATACTTCTCTATTGATTTCTTGGAGAATGGAGTTATTGATATGGGTTCGACATAGTAGTACATCTTTTCGTGAAACTCTATAAAACGCTCGAAGTGAGACAAGTCACGAGATCGGAACGGATTATGTAGCGTGACCACCAATCCACACTCTTCTCTTGCAACACGGGAACTTGCCTGAATATATTCCGCGATATTACGAGGCATAGAGTTCATAATTATTGTATTAAATCGCGACACATCAATGCCGACCGATATCATATTGGTAGCAAGAATAATATCAGGTGGGGTCTCCCCATAGTTGTAAGTTTCTCCATATTGATATGGCAGTCTTTTTCTTGCTGTCCATTTCTTCTCTACTTTTGCCTGTGCATCATTGATCTCAGAACCCGACAAACGACCGGTCAGTTCAGCCTTCGAGAAAGAACTGTCGTAGCAATATAGACACTCTAACATGTGATCATATCTCAAAAGGCGTTTGAATAAACGACGAGTATATTTTGTAAACTCAGTATAAAATTGGGCATCTGTTTTGCCCACATCTTTGAGACTATTGAAATATACAATAATCGAGTGATAGTAGTCCATTGCTTTTTCAACATCCTCTAATCTATCTGCGTATTTCTGTTCAAATAGGGCTCTATGCACAAACATTGTTGCCACTAATCGCATTTGAGTTGTCATTTGAGTTCTCCCCATAGGCAAAACTCCAATATACTTTCTTTTAGCGCAGAACTGAGGCTCACCATTAATCTTTGTCCGCTTGTGAAAAGCAAAAAATGAGTCATCGTAATCGATTCCGTTTTTAGGGAAGATGTTTACATCTCGGTCGTACAATGCACGTATTTGAAGGTCTGTATTCCGAGTCGTCGCCGTCGATGATATGATTTTCGGGCGTACAGTCAGAGATGTTCCGTCCTGCAAAGAGTCTTTATATGAGCATAATTGATCAATTGCGCATTCAAACAAGCCTACGGCAGAACCCAACGGACCGAGTAGCAGATGTAGCTCGTCTTGAATTATTAAGGATGGCGGTAAAGTATAGTCATTATTGCCTCTATAACCAAATAATCTTCGGGAATCTCGCCTTTCGTCTTTTTCGACCTTGTAACCTATGGCAGCAAATTTATCTACCGTTCCAAATAGCAATGTTGGAGGTTTGCGATATATGTCATCATCACATAACCTTACAGGGAGGACATCGCCAAAAGCACAATTTATATTTGAACATCTGAAAATGATATCTGGATCTGCCGGCGTCCCTCTATTTTGATATTCCAATAATTCACCACACCAAGGACAGCGGTCTAACGGAATCTTAGACTCTGGACGTTTTTTGTCACTCACACTAGAACTCCATTTTTGACACTCTTTTAATAGATTTTCAGAGGAATTTGGCAATGATGATTCTCCAACAAATAATCCGATTGAAATTTCAGACTCTCCCATATTGAGATCCTGCCATCTGCGTATTTGTTCAAGGGCCATTATTACGTGCATAGCCCTCTTGAACTGTTGGTTTGCCAACAATCTCAAAGTATATCGCATTATTGCAACAGTTCCATCATCTTTCCCGGATGAGTCTTTACGTCTACGCAAGATTATTGCAAGAGCAATGATTCCCAAATAAGCCTCTGTTTTACCTCCGCCTGTTGGAAACCAAACAAGGTCAACCACCTCGTTTCTGGCTTTCCACATCGGGTCATCAGGACGTTGAATAAGACCATCAAGATTTAATATAATAAAGGCCAGCTGGAATGGACGCCATGTTGCTGGATAGTCCCCAAAGATATAGTCTGATTCCGATTTGTAATAATTGAAATCCGTATGTTCTTTGATGTTTTTTTTGCTGTGGATTAGCTGTATAAACATCGCGGAATTCATTATTCTGAATGAACGCATATTGCCGGCATTATTTTCACCGGCAAGCAGCAATTCAATATTACTGCGCATCCGCAAATAATCACTTTCGCATTTGCTGATATTTTGTTCTGCCAGTTCTATGTTAACCAACTCTTCCTTGGCTTTGATTTTAATTGTCTCGATCCACTCCTTATATGTATCTGTATATTCATAGAGTTTCTCTATGATATCACTATCTGTAGCATCCGAAAAGTGAGACAACCATTTGAACTCCAAAACCTGTGAATCCGAAAGGAGTGGAGGTGGAATTAAGCCATCTTTTGAATCAATATACTCTGCATATTTATCTCGTGGTACAGGCTCGACATCTGGAGTCTCGTATGCTGGCAAAAATTCTGTTTTTATCCATTTATTTGCACCGTTACTATCCCATTTCACGGAACATAAGTGTCCAATGCCATAATCTTCAATCGACCGATAGATATAATTCAGTCGTTTGAGTTCGTTATCATTTATGGTATCATTTTGTGATTGATATGGCACTAAATACCTGCTTTCAACTTTTATTTCAACGCCAAAGAAACTGAGTTCGTTAACATCTTCATTCACAATCGAAAAATAACGACTCGCGTTCTCTTTGAATGGAGTTGATACATTTTGCAACTGAACCTTAAGATACCGCTTATTCTTATTTGATTTGCTCCTGCCTTTGGTAATTTGAAGTAATAAAGATAATGCGGCTTCTATATCGCCTTTTTTAGGGTGTTTAATGTGATAGGAAACTAATCTACCCGGGACTAGTTCACTTGATTTAATAATTTTCTTACTATTAGGTATGTTGTTAAAATCCACATTAGATAAGTCAATCGTTTTGCTAAAGTGACGTGCGACCCAAAATCCGAAATCTTGTGGCTTACATATATTAGTTGCGTCCTCAAAAAAAGATAGAAGAGTTTCATTCTCTTCAACCAAGCGGATACGCTCTAATATTGCAGACTTTTGATCATCGGTTAAGTATGCGCCTCCTTGAACACTTTTTAGTTTTCTCCACAAAACCTCTTTATATGATTTCAAAAATTGTGCATTCTCATCATTAAACTTATAGTCATCATTAGTATTGGCAGCAACTTCACGGCACAAGGTTTTGTTGATCTCCCTAAGATTACTTTTTACAGATGAATACTCATTGGTAAAATCTTTTTTGATACGCAATCCTGTATTATCCAATTCAAAGTGGTCAGACAATAATTCATTGAAACGATTAAAGAAAGTCGTAAGTTGTTCATTATATCCGGTTGTTGTTACAGATATCTTTGTGTAATCACTTTTGGACACTTTGCTGTAATATCGCCCACATACTGTTATCTTTATCTCGCTGCCATCAATCCTGCCTTTTCCGTCAAGACAACAAGAAAGACCTATCATCGACGGAAATCTCTGACTTATGGCATACTGGTCTTCCTCATCCATTGAGGAGCGTTCTTCATCGATAGTTCTTTGTTCTTCAAGATACTCATTGCTATCCTCAGCAGACCCACTCTCGTTATTTTGGTCATTTTCTAATGCAACCAGCCCGCTGGATTCATCGTCTTTGCTTTCGGAAACCTCTCGCTTAGGAAATAGAATGGCTGAGCTGTAAATAGAGCCGGGTGTTGTGTTCAAGACTTCTACCACATCTATATCTTCTCCATTCAATGTTCCAGCATACGCATAACGTTCATTAAGTGCATTTGGGCCGACAATTTGTGCACGGATAAATTCTTCCAGTTCGTTTCGTTTAGTTTGTATCATGGCTAATCGATTTCACGCGTTTGAATGATATATCCAATAAAGATATAAACATCTCTAAATCAGTAATATTGTTTACTTCAAGCAAAAAGAGTATATCCTGATGATCTTCAAGTAAATTGTCAAAGTCTTCCTGAGTTTTGATAGATGTTGTCAGCACGTCTTCCAGCAGAGATTCAATTTGGGTGTTTATGTTTCTTGTCTCGTTTGTACTGAGCATTTTTTTGCGTAGAACTACAATGTGATATGGACTGCGTGGTTCAAAACCAAGATATGCCAACATTCGAAGTTGATGTTTTCGACTGCGAGGCAATATCATTATCTTATCAAAATTTACCCATTGCATAAAACTATGCATCGAAAGCTCTGATTCATCGTTGACGATCTCCTTATATACATTCTCTGCACCTAATCTGGTGATCTTCTGCTTTAACAGATATCTCCATAACTCGATCGACTCATTGTTGATTTCATCCTCTGTCAAACCATATTTTTCATTACTTCTTATCGCTTTCTCGGCTTCTGTTGAGATCTGAGCTTTGTCAAGCAATGTGTTTCTAATCTTGCTACCAATCTCATCAAGTACTTGTATCTCGAAACCAGTCTCTCCGTATAGATCTTTCAATCTTACAGTAATGATTGCTTCATCTGTTTTGCAAAGTGCTCGTTGATGTGCGAAATAACGACGAGATTCATTTTCATATTCTATAATGCATCTTTCTGCACCTTTATAGTTCGACGCGAGTTCTTCTTCCGCCATCATATTATCGACACTTATAAGTGATGGCTTCGCATGATTATGCTTTTTCCATCTCAAGATACGTTGACGAAACTCAGAGAATAACAACTCATTGAAATACTTATCGTAATACCATTTATTCCATGAATATAGATCATTGTGTGTGAATAGATTTATTATAATCAATCCACGCTGCCCGTTTTTCAACGGCAAACGGTCGAATGAATTAGGATAAGCCGGATATCTACGGTCTGTATATCGATATTGTAATACAATAATGACCGTTTCTTTGATACCTTCTTCAATGGCATTTATATCATAGAACTTGATTGACCGTTCCTCTTTGCAAAAAAGTGCTCGAAGTAACTTTCGAGCACTTTTTTCTATATCTGGTGGGATAATTAGTGCTATATCTTTGTCATCACCTATAAATTTATTAATTTTTTGTATAATCATCTCATCCCAAATCTTCAAATAGTAGTTTTGGTAGTCTGAAAAATCAGGAAAAGGAATCCCTTGTTGTTCCAAATTAGAAAATACAATCTTCAAAAGTTCTGGTGTTCCTGCTATGGCAAGAGCGTTCTTGTAACGATATCCGCGAGGGAGTTGGCTTAGATAATCCTCTACTGGATATGTGAAAACCTCTCGTTCATTAGAATCCACAATAAAGTGTTTCTGGAGATTAACCCTGTCGAATAAATAGTCTGTTTCTTGTGGAGTAAATGTGATGAATCCGTTGTATTCATCAAATCTCTTAATTTCCTTATGCAGAAGCGCAGACGCTATTCGGTGTTTGATTGAAATGGTTTGGTATAACCTTAAAGGTGTCTTATCGAAATAGAATACAAATACTCTATTGATACCAAACCCATATTTATTCAACCGTTCAACTTGGCTGATATTGTATGAATTCAATATCGAATATCTATTTCGAGAATGAAAGATGCATACATCCGTTATTTGAGGTATCGCCTCTCCCGATTGCCGCATTTGTCGTGCATATTCTTCTATAGAATAACCCGTCAAATCTGATCGAAGGATTACGTTGTATTTTGAATTATCAAATTCATTAGTGTATAATTTTTCCAGCCAAAGATTTCGGTCTTCCTTGCGGTTAATTACATCTTCCTCCTTTACAATAAAGAGATACTTATTGTCGAATTCGGGAATAACATATTGCGAGAAACGTTCTTTAATTTGCTTTAGCCACTCTCGCTCAGCTCTCAATTGTTGAAATTTTCTACTTTTTCCTGATATATTTGATCCGATAGTAAACTGTGGAGTAATCTCAGAATACAATGATTTTAGTCGAGTTTGACTAAAAGTTAAAGCAACTTTATGTAACACAAAGCGTACAAGCAACTCGCGCCCCCATTGAGGAACGTCAGGTATGTGTATGGTATGGTATACGACACCTTCCTGTTTATACGAACAAAGATGGTCAATAATATTGTTTACAAGACATAGATATTTTCTGCCTTCTTCCTTTTTGATATGTGTCATAGTTTCAAGAAGAGCAGGGAATACTATGGATTCCGTGGTTGTCAATTTTATGAAATCATCCGTAATCATAGTCTTACATTATCTTCGTTCCCAAAGAGAAGGATTTATCAAATCTTTCAATCTAAGATTAAACAATTTAAGCAGTTCATCCCGATGAGAATCAAAGCGGTTAAGCATATTGAGGCATGTTTGTAATGGTTTACATATCTTTATATTATCATAATATCCATTAGCCTTGTCCACAAGAAATTCATCGTATGATTTTAGATTTGGAATATCCGAACGTTTTAATACAGTCTGCTCCCAATAGGATTGATTTCGATATGAATACTCCCAAAAAGACATATACCTATAAAACTGTGGTTGATTGCACCATCTCGCTATTTGAACATAAATATTAGATAACTCATGTTTCTTATAATCTTCGTGTCGCATCACGTAACCAAAGCATCCGAACTGCATCAAGACTTTAATTCGCAAAAATAGTTCTTTTATATCTTTATACAATCGTTCATCATTGTTTGTCATCATATAACCGCAAAAGAGATAGAATTTGGTCTCTTTTTTAGGATTATATGATTTCCATATTTTCAAGGCTTTGATTATAATATCTTTATCTCGCCAATTATCAAAAGCAAAAATGTAATCACCATAGTATTTGCATTTAGACAATTTTTCAGCAATCTCCTCTCCATATGGACTTTCTGCTAAAATGCGCTCATCTAAACCCTGTCTAAATTGAAATGGTCGTTTGGAATCTATAAGTTGCTGCAACATAGGTCTCCATATCTCTGGAGCTGCAGCTAAAAAATTGTCATCCCACAAATAAACGTAAGGTCTTATCAATTTGCCTTTATCGTCTTTCTCGTCATCTAAAAACCACTCTAATTCAGAGTATGCGTAAACAGTATTTTCTAGTTTGTTAATGCAAAAAGGGCAATGACGAATACAACCACGAGTTAAAAAACCAATGGAAAAATATCGATAATCTTTAAAGTATGATTCTTTACGGCCTTCAGCGATTTTACTTTGTATATATTCATCATAGAGATGATAATATGGCATTTGTCGAGCCATATCTATACCTCTTATTTTTGCGCCACCACGTTTGTTGAGGAAGCGACAAAGGAACGGATCGTTTTCAAGTTGAGTCATATCTTTATCTCGTGCACATTTAAATCGGGAGATACTCCTCTCTACAGCATAATCTCCTGTACCTCCTATGTTAAATTTAGATTCGTTTTTTGTGCCGACAGATTTGATATAAAGTTGAGGAGTGGGGGTAAAAGAGAAAACTTTCGATATATATATTTTTGAATATATCCCTACATCTTCATTATTATCGAGTATTAGTCTGAATTTTATATTGTTATCATATAAAAAACCAGCAAGTTTGAGCAACGCAAGATTAGGGTGACGGGTTCCACCATTCATAAGATCTGCGTCCACTAACCCAATATATATCTTCTGGCTTTTATTCATAGTACGTATAAACTGGAACAAATGTAATAAAATATAGGGTCTATTATATATTTTGAGTGATGAATTTACATCGAAAAGTAGCCATTAGACTTTTTGTGTGGCAGGAGGGGCAGTAATAGTGACAGGGGCACTCGTTAATGATCTTTATTCGATACTCCCAAGCCAGTCCGCCATAAACCCTCAGCTTGGTCTTGATCTTCGAGAAGATGCCATCCAGCTTTTGCTACACAATAAACTATTCAAATATAAAGGTATCAGCTTATTACATTGGTTTTGTTTGCCAAATACCTAATAGATCTTATGAGATGCTTCCTTGTTAGGATCATTCCGTTTGAAACCGGCATCAATTACATAGATGTCGCCGTTGGAATCTTTCAATACATTGCGGGGGCGTAAATCTGCAATGGTTATTTCATTATTGCTATAAGTATAGTCCTCTGTTTTGTGGAAACCAAGTCGGGACATATAGGCATTTATTTCCGCAGGAGATGCCGCAGAGCATCTTTTATATAGTTTTGCTTAAAAATAGGTAAAATGCTTCCACCCTCAATACCGGTAAAGCCGACAAGTTCGTATGCTGTTTCCGGGAAATATTGAATGTGTAATAGAATACGTTCTAACAGGGATAAGATACCCCCATCGTTCATCAAATTATTTATCTTAAAGAGGTTTCCGTCAGATACAAATACCTCATTTTCGTTTCCTCCGGAAAAGCCTTTTCCAATGAAAAGTGTCTTCCAACGGAATCCATAGACCGTTTTCTTTGGCAAAAGATTCTACAGCTTTGTCTGATGCTGACTATCTTCCTTGTCCGGATACAGGCGGCGGCAGAGTTCTTCCCTTTCCTTTACTCGTTTCAATTCGGTCTCGAAGTCGATTGGTTGTTTCTGCCAAGCGGCTATTTGCGCCAGTTTCCGTTCCGTACTCTCTTTGTGATATTGGTTCAGGTATACCATTTGTCATCGGCAAATTCACTATGCAAAGATAAGGATTGTTGGTCTAGTAGACAAAAAAGAAAAACGAGACCAATGAAAACCATTAATCTCGTTTCCTGTACCCCGAGCGGGACTTGAACCCGCACGACTTCATCAGTCACAGGATTTTAAGTCCTGCGTGTCTACCGATTCCACCATCGGGGCACAACGGCTTGCCTTGCGGCGTGCCTCTCAAACAAAAAAGCCGCTCGTTCTTGGGCGGCTCTCTGTGGAGCGGAAAACGAGGTTCGAACTCGCGACCTCAACCTTGGCAAGGTTGCGCTCTACCAGCTGAGCTACTTCCGCGTATCGGACTGCAAAGGTACAAACATTTTTTGAAATACAAAACACCCCCGTGCATCTTTTTTATCATAAGCCCAATTTCATTTATCATAAGCCTATTTTCAGCCAGTTTTGCCCGCTTGGGTATAAAAGTTCCCGGTTTCGGCATAAGCCAAACAAGTTTTGCTTATGCGCTCAATTTTTGTAACTTTACCGATGTGAAAAACAAATAAAAACATAAGCGATATGGATAAAAACATTTCCGCGCTCGAACCTCAAAACGTTTGGGCAAACTTTTACGGGCTTACCCAACAGCCGCGCCCCAGCAAGTACGAAGAAAAAGTGCGTGCCTTTTTGGTGGATTTCGCTAAAAAACACGGCATCGAAGTAGAAACCGACAAAACCGGAAACGTAATTATGCGCAAACCTGCCACTCCCGGTATGGAGAACCGCAAAGGCGTGATTCTGCAAGCCCACATGGATATGGTTCCGCAAAAAAATGCCGACAAGCAGCACGATTTTCTCAACGACCCCATCGAAGCCTATATAGATGGCGAATGGGTAACCGCCAACGGAACCACTTTGGGTGCCGATAACGGTATGGGAGTTGCTGCCGCTATGAGCGTATTGGAATCCAAAACCCTTAAGCACGGTCCTATCGAAGTGCTTATCACCACCGACGAAGAAACCGGTATGACTGGGGCTTTCGGTCTTGAAAGCGGCGTGCTCAAAGGCGATATTCTGCTTAACCTCGACTCGGAAACCGAAGGCGAACTCTATGTGGGTTGTGCCGGCGGCTTAGATGCCACTATCCGCGCAGACTTAGAAAAAGAAGCCGTAGACGCTTCCTGTGTAGCCTATAAGCTGAGCCTTACCGGGCTTAAGGGCGGACATTCGGGTATGGACATCATTCTGGGCAGGGGCAACGCCAACAAGCTTATGAATCGTCTTTTGGTGGCTTTACGCAAGGTGGATGCCCGCTTGGCGAGCCTCGACGGCGGCAGTCTGCGCAACGCCATTCCGCGTGAATCCTTTGCCGTTATCGTGTTGCCCAAAGCCAAAGAAGGTGAACTCAAATCTATCGTAGATACTTTCTATGCCGATACCAAAGCCGAACTTTCGGCAGTGGAACCCGATTACGCCCTTTCTTGCCAAAGCACCGAACTGCCCGCGCAAGCCCTGAGCGCGCAGGCCACCGCGCGCCTGTGCAATCTGGTTTACGGTATTCCCGACGGAGTGATGCGTATGAGCGACTCCATGCCCGGTTTGGTGGAAACCTCCACCAATATGGCTATCGTAAAAATCGAAGACAAGGGCAGCAACTGCCAAGCCACCATCATGTGTCTCCTGCGTTCTTCGGTAGACACGGCAAAATACGATTTGGCGCAGAATATGCAGGCGGTTGTAGACCTTACTCCCGGTGCAAAAGCCGAATTTACCGGTGCCTATCCGGGCTGGAAACCCAATATGGATTCGCCCATCCTGAAAGAAATGCGCGCCGTATATCAGAAAATGTACGGCAAAGACCCCAAGATTATGGCTATCCACGCCGGTTTGGAATGTGGATTGTTCGGTGGCGTTTACAAAAACTGGGATATGATTTCTTTCGGACCCACCATCGTTCACCCGCACTCTCCCGACGAAAAGGTAAACATCGCTTCGGTAAAGAAATTCTGGGATTATCTGGTGGCAACGCTCGAAAACACTCCGCTCAAATAATATTGCCGGAGCATACAGAAAAGGCGGGAGGAAACTCCCGCCTTTTTATTTTTATGCCTTTTTCGGTTTGGGTTCTTCCTCTCCGGTAGCAAGCAGACGCTTGATTTCCTTGGGGTCCTTACAAAGAATGTAGAGGTAGTCTTTCTGCTGCAAGCGGGTATCTCCCACTGGAACGATATAGTCGCCGTGCCGCAGAATCATGGTGATGCGCGTTTTTTCGGGCAGCCCGGCTTCCAGCAAGGTTTTACCTACCAAAGGAGAGTTCTTCTCTATCTCGATTTCAAACATTTCGGTTTTGCTGTCTATGTTGCGGCGCGCCATCAGACCCGAAGGCAGGATAATCGCCAAGTGCAGTTTCCGCGCCACCCAAGGGATGGAGGTTCCCTGCAATGCCATAGACAAAAACGAGATAAAGAATACGATACTGAAAATCGCATTCGATTTTTGAAGTCCGGCAACCAAAGGATAAGTGGCGAACACGATAGGAGCCGCCCCGCGCAAGCCCACCCAAGAGATGAAAATCTGATCTTTGGCAGGGGTTTTCTTAAAGAACAGCAAACAGAGGAATACCGCCAAGGGTCTGCCTAAAAGAATGATAAATGCCGATATAAGAAGCCCTGTCCACTTGATTTTCCATACTTCGCTGGGAAACACCAGCAAACCAAGACTAAGAAAAAGGATAAGCTGCATGAGCCATGCGTAACCGTCAAAACTGCTTACGATAGCGCTGCGGCGCGTGAGCCTTTTGTTGCCCAGCACGATAGCGGAGATATAAACCGCAAGAAAGCCGTTTCCGCCGATAAAATCGGTAAACGAATAGGTAAACATCATCAGCGCGATAGCTAAAACCGGGTATAAGCCGGAATAACTGATACGGATCCGGTTGATGACGATAGTGGAAAACTTACCCATAGCAAAACCCATAAAAGCACCTAAAAACAGCTGCAAAAGGAAGTGCAACAGGGCAAGCGGCAAGGAAAAATCCGCATTCTTTACCATACCCACAAAAAAGATGGTCAACAGAAACGCCACCGGGTCGTTACTTCCGCTTTCAAATTCAAGCAGAGGTTTGAGATTGTTTTTGAGCGAGAGGTTTTGGGCATTGAGAATATTGAATACTGCCGCCGCGTCGGTAGAAGATACGATGGAACCGAGCAAAAACGATTCCGCCCACGAAAAATTGGTAACGCATTTAACGAACAATCCTATAAAAAAGGCGGTCAGCAATACTCCGAGCGTAGAAAGTGTAACCCCCTTGCCGATAACGGGTTTTATGGCGCTCCATTTGGTATCCAAACCACCCGAAAACAAGATGAAGCAAAGAGCTGCCGTGCCGATGAATTGAGCTATTTCCGCCTGTTCGTAACCAAATTCGATTTTTCCTATGCCTTCCGAACCTGCCAACATACCGATGCCCAAAAACAGAATCAAGGCGGGAACGCCTATTCTCGATGAGGTCTTTCCTGCTAAGATGGCGAAAAACAGCAGCAAAGAAAAAATCAGAAGCGCATTATGGAAGGTTATGACCATAGTGCGGATGAAGGGACTCGAACCCTTAAGCCTTTCGGCACCAGATCCTAAGTCTGGCGCGGCTACCAATTACGCCACATCCGCAGGCTTGTTGTATTTTTGCGGCACAAAGTGCAGTTCACAAAGGTACAAAAAATAATGAGCTTGGAAATCCAACAGACCCAAGACGGCAGCCATACGCTGTATTGGGCAGAAAAAAACGAACACTACCATTCCGTTCACGGATCGGTTCAGGAAGCGCGTAAAGTCTATGTCGAAACTGCCTTGTTGCCCGCTATTCAAGCCTGTATCGCCGCCAAGAAAGATAAAGTGAGGGTGTTTGAAATGGGATTCGGCACCGCGCTCGATGCCTGCCTTACGATGCAGGAAGCCAACCGGCAAAAAATCAAGATAGAATATACCGCCATAGAGGCTTATCCCTTGTCGGAAGAAATATGGCGGCAGCTCAATCACCCGCAGATATTGGGTATGGATTCCGCTTGTTTTGAAAGTATGCACGCACAGCCTTTCGATGGGCTGTTGCACGAAATCACGCCCTTTTTCTCGCTTGCCAAAATCAAAGGCGATATGCAGACGGTCGCACTGCCCCCAAACCATTTCGATGCCGTTTATTACGATGCCTTTGCCCCATCGGTTCAACCGGAATTGTGGCAAGCCGAAATTTTTATCAAAATCCGCCAAGCCTGTACCTCACCTTGTTTTTTGAGTTCCTATTGCGCACAGGGGCAATTCCGCCGCAACCTCAAGGCGGCGGGTTTCTATGTGGAACGCCTGCCCGGACCGGCGGGAAAGCGCGAAATTACACTTGGATTCTGCTCTTAACTTTTCGTATATTTGCTTTCGTCAATAATGCGAAAACAAACATTAAAAAGATAAACCTATGAACCTCAAAGGATCTCAGACCGAGAAAAATCTTCTCAAATCTTTTGCCGGAGAATCGCAGGCAAAGAACCGCTACACTTTTTTTGCCAAGCAGGCTAAAAAAGACGGATACGAACAGATAGCCGCCATTTTTGAAGAAACGGCGAAACAGGAAGAAGAGCACGCCAAACTATTCTTTAAGGCTCTTCAAGGTGGAACCGTAGAAATTACCGCCAGCTTTCCCGCCGGGCAGATTTTAGATACGCTTTCTAATCTGGAAGCTGCCGTTATGGGCGAAAACGAAGAATGGACAGAACTCTATCCCGCCTTTGCCGAAGTGGCAAAGAACGAAGGCTTCGACGATATCGCCACCATGTTCACCATGATTTCCGGTGTGGAAAAAGAACACGAAATACGTTACCGCAAACTCTTGGAAAACCTTAAGAACGGTACCGTGTTCAAAAAAGGAGAAAAAGTGTATTGGTATTGCCGCAACTGCGGACATATCCACTACGGCGAAGACGCTCCCGGAATATGCCCCGTCTGCAAGCATCCGCAGGCATATTTCCAATTACAGGTCAGGGAATACTAAAACCTCGCCCATGCTTAAAAAATCTCCGCTTGCCGTCATAGGCATACTGTTCTTTATTTTCGGCTTTGTAACATGGCTCAACTCAGCCTTGGTGCCGTTCTTAAGGATAGCGTGCGAGCTCGATAATTTTCAATCGTACTTCGTTACGTTCATGTTCTACATTGCCTATTTCATCTTTGCCATTCCTTCGGCAAAGGTTATCGACAGAATAGGCTACAAGAAATCCATTTCGGTAGGCTTGGGCGTTATGGCGGCAGGCGCGGCTTTGTTTATTCCGGCGGCATACACCCGTTTCTATATGTTTTTCCTGTCGGGTCTGTTCCTGATGGGAGCGGGTTTGGCACTGTTGCAAACGGCAGCCAATCCCTACGCGGCAGTCTTGGGTTCTCCCGAAACGGCGGCTAAACGCATCGGCATTATGGGCGTCTGCAACAAGTTTGCCGGTATCTTGGCGCCGCTTATCTTAGGTTCCATTACCTTAAAGAATGCCGATGCTGTCTTGCGGCAGGTGCAGAATCCTGCCATAACGGCGGCACGGCAGGCGGAGATTTTAGACAATCTTGCCTTGCAGTGTTTGATTCCCTATTTCTGCATTGTGGCGGTTTTAGTCTTGCTGGCGGTGTTTATCCGCAGGGTTTCCCTGCCCGATATTCAAGAAGAAAAAACGGAAACGGAATACTTGGAAGTTGAAACCAAGCGTTCCATTTTCGGTTACGGTAGGCTGTGGGGTGGCGTAATGGCGTTGTTTTTCTATGTGGGAGCCGAGGTAATCGGGGTAGACAGTCTGATAAGCTATGCCTCCTCCTTGGGCATATCCAGCTATTCGGCAAAGATATTCCCTTCTTTCTCGATGGTGGCTTTCTTAATAGGCTACCTGATAGGAATTATCGGTATTCCTCGGTGGTTCGGCCAGCGTGCGGCACTGATTTTTTCCGCTTTGGGTTGTATGGCAGTGGTTACGGCAAGCCTCTTAACCTCCGGCATCCTTTCGGTTTATATCTTGGTATGGTTAGGCTTAACCAACGCTATGATTTGGCCTGCCGTATGGGGGTTGGCTATCGAGGGTTTGGGAAAGCACACCTCCACCGGTTCGTCTTTATTGGTAATGTCTATTGTGGGGGGAGCCTTGCTGCCCCTCTTGTTCGGCAGAATAGTGGATATATCCGGTTATGGCTATGCCTATCTGCTGCTTTACCCTTGTTATGCAATAATTTTGGGGTACGCACTTTGGAATAAGCCGAAAAAACATTATCTTTGACGTTCCCGATTTTTGGGTTTTTTAGTTAATAAGTTGAAAGACAAAATAAAATAAGTTTTCAAGCATGAAAAAGCTACTTAAATTCATGGCATGCGCTTTGGCGGTGTCATTCGGTTTGACGGCCTGCGACAAAGGGGAAGAATCGCATCATCCTTACGATAGCGGATACAAACCCAAAGGTTCCCAGCTTAATACATCCCACAAATTAGTGGGTCAGATGTATGGGGTTGACGGTGTTGTAACCGACCCTGCGGATGCCCAAGGTATTGTTTTTGCCGTGTCCAAAGACGGGTCTACGGCATATTTGGTAGCTTTTACCGATGCGATGGTTGTAGGTGGAAACACCCCGAACAATAGGGAAACTTTCTGCTTCTATAACCCGAGAGAAGGTGAGTCCGGATATTTTTCATTGCAGATGCTCTGGGGGCTTACCGTTCCTTCCAAACGCGACACCATCATTACTACCAAAACAGAAAATGGTGTGGTAGTTTCAGACACGACTATCAAGACGAAAGGCATTATCAACAATGTTGACGGCGAAATCAACACGAACCAGATTATGGAACTTTTTGCCGAAACCGCCCGTCAGGACTCTACCATAACGGTGCCTTCGGTGTATGCTGCAAAACTGTGCCGCGATTACTACAGAAGGCAGTGGGGAACGGCTCTGTTGGATGCCGACGATCCCATTGCTCAGAAATGGGCAAGTACAAAAGGCGAATGGTATCTTCCCTCTATCGAAGAATTGGGCGATTTGATGAAAAACCGCGACAAGATCAACAAGAAATACTACGGTAAGAACGAAGGAATGTTCGTAGACAAAACCTATTTCTTTATGCCGATTGGCGGAGAAAACGGCCATGCCTACTGGTCTTCTTCGGAATTCAATCAGCAGGCAGCGTGGTATTGCCTTTCGAGGGTAGGCAACGGTACCGACTATTCCGGTAACAAACGCTATGGATATTTCCAGAAGAACGACAAGCAGAATATGTATGTTCGTCCTATTCGTAAAGCGCCGATTAGATAATCGTGCTCAATACTTTCAAAAAGGGCTGCTTACATAATATAGGCAGCCTTTTTTGTTTGAGGACAAAACTTTGAAATCAAGAAAGAAATGAAAAAGAATTTTGTAGAAGAACTGCGTTGGCGGGGTATGTTGCAGGATATGATGCCCGGTACCGAAGAATTGTTGCAGAAAGAACAGGTAACGGCTTACGTGGGTATTGACCCGACTGCGGACTCCTTACATATAGGGCATTTGGTAAGCATTATGATGCTCAAGCATTTTCAAGAATGTGGACACAAGCCTTTGGCTTTGGTGGGCGGTGCCACCGGTATGATAGGCGACCCCTCCGGAAAGAGTGCCGAAAGGGTACTCCTCAACGAAGAAACCCTGCGCCATAATCAGGAGTGCATCAAGAAACAGCTTGCCAGATTTCTCGATTTTGACAGCACCGCGCCCAATGCCGCCGAGTTGGTAAACAACTACGACTGGATGAAAGATATGAGTTTTTTGGCTTTTATCCGTGATATTGGCAAGCACATTACCGTTAACTATATGATGGCTAAGGATTCAGTAAAGAAACGCTTTTCGGGAGAAGCCGGTACCGAGGGGATGTCCTTTACCGAATTTACCTATCAGCTGGTGCAGGGCAACGACTTTTTGCACTTGTTGCAGACTAAGAACTGCAAATTGCAGATGGGCGGTTCCGACCAATGGGGCAATATTACCACGGGAACCGAACTGATACGCCGGATTGCCGGCAAGGAGGCGTTTGCGCTTACCTGCCCGCTTATAACCAAAGCCGACGGCGGTAAATTCGGCAAGACCGAAACCGGCAATATATGGTTGGACGCTGCCAAGACCTCGCCCTATAAGTTCTACCAATTCTGGCTCAATTGCTCGGATGCGGATTCTGCCAAGTATATCCGGATTTTTACCATGATGAGCCGCGAAGAAATAGAGGCGTTGGAAAAAGAGCACGCCGAAGCTCCGCATCTGCGCTTGTTGCAAAAGGCGCTTGCCAAAGATCTCACTATCCGCGTTCATTCGCAAAAAGACTACGAAACGGCGGTAGAGGCTTCCGAAATCCTGTTTGGAAAAAGCACTACCGAATCCTTGCGTAAATTAGACACCGAAACCTTCTTGTCGGTTTTTGAAGGAGTGCCTTGCAGTGAGGTGGAAAGCGGCGAGTTTGACGGAAACACATCTTTGATAGATCTGCTTTCAGACAAAACGGGCATCTTTGCCTCCAAGAGCGAGGTGCGCCGCGCCTTAAAGGAAAACAGCCTTTCGATAAACAAGGAAAAGGCTACCGAACAAACGCCCGTGAATAGGGAAATGTTGCTTAACGGTGCCTATGTATTGGTGCAGAAAGGCAAGAAAAACTATTTTCTGATTCACGTAAAATAACGGCAAACCGAGAAAGATTTTAGCCGATGTTTTTGTTTTATGCACCTGAGGTAACAAACGGCAATTGCTGTTTTTCGCCTGCCGAGAGCAGGCATTGCGCCAAAGTGCTGCGGCTTTTGCCGGGGCAGGAGGTGTGGGTTACCGATGGAGTGGGCTTTCTGTACTTGGCGGAACTCAGCGTGGTAAGCGACAAAGCTTGTATGGCGCGTGTGCGCAAGGTGCTGCGTTCTCCCGATGAAGCAGGAAATGGTAGACCTCCGGTTCATATCGTGATGGCTCCCACTAAAAACATGGAACGTACCGAATGGTTTTTAGAAAAAGCCACGGAGGTGGGATTAGGCAAGATTTCCTTTATCCGCACCGAACATTCGGAGCGCAAGGTGGTAAAGCCCGAGCGCGTGGAATCCATCTTGGTGGCGGCAATGAAACAGTCGCAGCAGGCTTATCTGCCCTTGCAGCAGGAAATGTGTTCCTTAGACGAGTATCTAAAAAGGGCGGAAGTTGGGCAAGATACCGATGTGCAGAAGTTTATAGCCTATTGCGGCGCGGAATACGAAAAGAAATCGTATTTAGAGCTTTTGCAAGCCGGAACGCCGGTTGAGGTAATGATAGGACCCGAAGGCGATTTTTCGCCCGGGGAAGTAAAAAAATGCGTCAAGGCAGGCTATGTTCCCGTCAGTTTGGGCGATACCCGGCTGCGTACCGAAACGGCGGCTTTGTTCGCGGCATGGGCTCCAGCCTTTTTGAAAGGGGCAAAGAAGATTGTGCTGAGCTGTTTGCTCTTTTTATGCCTGTCTTTAGTAGGCATAAAAGCACAGCAGATACAGATAGGGCTTCTCAAATACAGGGGAGGGGGCGACTGGTACGCCAATCCTACCTCTCTGCCCAATCTGATAGCCTTTGCCAACCGCGAGGCGGGAATGGATTTAGACCCGCAGCCGGTTACGGTAGAAGTGGGAGGACAGGCATTGTTCGGCTGTCCTTTCGTACACATGACAGGTCATGGAAATGTAGTGTTTTCCGCTGCCGAGATACAAAACTTGCGCGCCTATCTCTTGGGGGGCGGATTTCTGCATATAGACGACAATTACGGTATGGATAAGTTTATCCGTGCCCAGATGAAAAAAGCCTTTCCCGAACTTGATTTTGTAGAATTGCCTGCCTCCCACCCGGTGTTCAGGCAAACTTTTGACTACAGCCGCACGGGGCTGCCAAAGATACACGAGCACGATGCCAAGCGACCGCAGGCTTTTGCCTTGTTTTATGAAGGCAGGATGATATGTTTCTATACCTACGAGTGTGATTTGGGCGACGGCTGGGAAGATACCGAGGTGCATGGCGATACGCCCGAAGCCCACCGCAGGGCTTTGGAAATGGGAACCAACCTCTTGCAGTATGTATTCATGCAATAAAAAAATAAGGATATGAAAAAGTTTCTTGTAAAAACCCTGTTCTTAGGATTTATCAGTGTTTTGTCCGTATCGGCATACGCACAGAACCAATCCTCCGCCAATCTACAAAAGATAGAATTGTCGGAAGTTAAGATTTTAGAGGTAAACGGAAAGTTCAAAATCAACCTGATTCAAGGAACAAAAGAAGAAGCCGAACTGGATGCTCCGGCAGAAGTCTTGTCAAAGATTACCATGAAGCAGAGCGGTAAAAAACTTACGCTTTCAGTAAAAGACAAAGATTCCCGCGCGCATGATCCCTTTACGGTAAACATTATCTTGAAAGATCCGGAACAGATTTCTTTGCAAGGGCTTGCCCAAGTAGAAATGCAAGGGATTTTTGCCTGCAAGAAAATGAATCTGCAATTGGCGGACAAGGTATCTTTTCAAGGGGAGTTACGTACTTCCGAAAGCATCAATATCAAGATGTCGGGTCATGCAAGCTTGGAAGCATCGTTAACGGCAATCAAGCCGAGCAAGATAGAACTTTCGGACTATGCCACAGCCGAGCTAAAAGGTCATGTTCCGTCAGTGTCCCTGACTCAGAGCGGCAGCAGCAAATTAGGTTCAAGGGCTTTCAGCACCAATACGGTAACGGCTAAGATGTCGAATATGACAACGGCAGAACTTACAGTAAACAAGAGCCTTTCCGCCACAACAGAAGACAGTGCGGTGCTGCATTACGGCGGAGTGCCTAAAACTAAAGTAAGCTGTTCGGGTGTTTCTAAGGTGGTGGCTCTCTAATTCCTGTTGGAAAATTCCATCAGGTAGGCTTTTATAAAGTCGTCGAGATCACCGTCCATAACGGCCTGCACATTGGATGTTTCGCATCCGGTGCGCAGGTCTTTTACCATTTTATAGGGTTGCATTACATAGGAGCGAATCTGACTGCCCCATTCTATCTTCTTTTTGCTGCCCTCAATGGCGTCTATCTTTTCGCGCTTTTTGCGCAACTCTATTTCGTAGAGCTGCGACTTAAGCATCTGCAATGCTTTTTCGCGGTTCTGTAACTGGGAGCGTGTTACCTGACATTCTATGATAATGCCGGAGGGAGCGTGGCGCAGCCGCACGGCTGTTTCCACCTTGTTTACATTCTGCCCTCCCGGACCGCTGCTGCGAAAGGTGTCCCAAGTAAGGTCGGCAGGATTTATCTCGATTTCGATATTGTCGTCGATGATAGGGTAGGCATAGACCGAGGCAAAAGAGGTGTGCCGCCGCGCTCCCGCATCAAAAGGCGAGATACGCACAAGGCGGTGCACGCCGCTCTCGCTTTTGAGGTAACCGAAAGCAAAGTCCCCCTCCACTTCTATGGTTGCCGATTTGATTCCTGCCTGTTCACCTTCCTGATAATCGACGGTAGTAATCTTATAACCCTTGCGTTCAGCCCATCGCATATACATACGGTAGAGCATATCCGCCCAGTCTTGGCTTTCGGTTCCTCCGGCACCCGAATTGATGGTAACCATAGCCCCCAAGCGGTCTTCTTCGCCCGAAAGCATATTCTTGAACTCCAATTCCTCAATCAGCTTCTCCAAGCGGGAAAGGCAGTCTTCCATTTCCTGCTCGGGCACCTCGCCGCTTTCGTACATCTCTTTCATTACGCTGGTATCTTCCCATTCGGAATAAACCGCGTTAAAAGCTTCTGTCCATATTTTTTTCTGACGGATGCCTTTCAAGATTTTCTCGGCTTCCTTGGGGTCGTCCCAAAAGCCGGCGGCTTGGGTCTTGGCTTCTTCGTCTTTTATAAATTGCTCTTTTCCGGCAATGTCAAAGACACCTCCTCAGCGTTTCCACCCGCGCGGACAACGCTTCAAATTTTTCTTTGTCGTACATATCTCAATTAAGCTGCGCTGCCTTTTCCGTGACAGTTCTTATACTTTAATCCGCTTCCGCATGGGCAGGGGTCGTTTCTTCCCACCTTCTTCTCCACATGAACCGGCTGGGGCTTTTGCGGAGTTTCGCCCTGATTGGTCTGCAGGGGCGTGCGTTTTTCGGGAAGGCTGCCGCCGATACCGCTGCGCGAGGTCTGCATACGGCTCATATCGGTGCGTTGCTGCCGGGCTTCTTGCATTTGGTTGGGATCTGGCGAGGGAAGATGCCCCAACGAAAGGAACTCGCTTACTTCGCGGTTCATATCGATAAGCAACTGCTTAAACAGGTTAAAGGCTTCAAACTTGTAGATAAGCAGCGGGTCTTTCTGCTCGTAAGACGCATTCTGAACCGATTGCTTAAGGTCGTCCATCTCGCGCAAGTGTTCTTTCCAGCTGTCGTCTATCATAGCAAGGCAAAGCCCGCGTTGAATGGCACCCGTTATTTCGCGTCCGTTGCTGTCGAGGCATTTTTGAATGTTCGCCACCACCTGCAAGGTCTTGCGGCCGTCGGTAATGGGAATGGCTATGTTTTCAAAGCGTGAACCATGATTTTCCTGCACATGCTTGATGATGGGCAGTGCCTGTTGCGAAATCAGTTCCGCCTTTTTACGGTAGTCGGAATAAACGGCATCGAAGATTTTTCTAAGCGTTTCGGGCTTTGCCGCCAAGGCTTCGGATTCCGATACGGGACATTCCATACCGAAAGTACGGATCAGTCGGCTCTTGAAGTTTTCAAAATCGCGGTCTTCGCTCAGTTCAGACAGGTAGTGTTCTACCGTATCGTACATCATGTTGGAAATATCCACCCCGAGGCGTTCTCCAAAGAGGGCGTGGCGGCGTTTGGTGTAGATTACCTCACGCTGGGCGTTCATCACATCGTCGTATTCCAACAAACGCTTGCGCGTGCCGAAATGGTTTTCTTCTACCTTTTTCTGTGCTTTTTCGATAGAGCGCGTCAACATTTTTGCCTGTATGTTCTCACCCTCCTTATAGCCCATTCTGTCCATAAGGGCGGCAATACGCTGGGATGCGAACAAACGCATCAGGTTGTCTTCGAGCGATACGTAAAACTGCGAACTGCCGGGGTCGCCCTGACGTCCGGCACGACCTCTCAACTGACGGTCTACACGGCGGCTTTCGTGGCGTTCGGTACCGATAATCGCCAAACCGCCGGCTTCTTTTACGCCCGGCCCGAGCTTGATGTCCGTACCGCGCCCCGCCATATTGGTGGCAATGGTAACCGTTCCCGCCAAACCGGCTTCGGCAACGATGTCGGCTTCTTTTTTATGCAGCTTGGCGTTCAAAACATTGTGCTTGATGTTGCGCCCCTTGAGCATACGGCTCAACAACTCAGACACTTCTACCGAAGTGGTACCCACCAGCACAGGCCTGCCCGCTTTGATAAGGCGTTCCACTTCTTCTATAATGGCGTTGTATTTTTCGCGTTTGGTCTTGTAGATAAGGTCGTCCATATCCAAACGGATAACAGGACGGTTGGTGGGAATGCAGACCACTTCCAGTTTGTAGATATTCCAAAATTCGCCCGCTTCGGTTTCTGCCGTACCGGTCATACCCGAAAGTTTGGAATACATACGGAAATAGTTCTGCAAGGTAATGGTGGCGTAAGTCTGCGTGGAGGCTTCTACCTTTACCCTTTCTTTGGCTTCGATAGCCTGATGCAGACCGTCTGAATAACGGCGCCCCTCCATAATACGGCCGGTCTGTTCGTCTACGATTTTTACCTCGTTGTCGATAACCACGTATTCCACATCGCGTTCAAACAAAGCGTAGGCTTTAAGTAACTGGTTAATGGTGTGAACGCGGTCAGACTGTATGGCGTAATCGCGCAGGAGTTCGGTTTTCTTGGCGGTCTTTTCTTCGGCGGTAAGACCCGATTTTTCTAATTCGGCAATTTGTGAGCCTACATCGGGAAGAACATAATATTCGGGATTGTGGGCATCAGACGAAAGGTAATCCACACCTTTATCGGTAAGGTCTATAGTGTTCAGCTTTTCATCGATAACAAAATACAGCTCGCCGTCTATAATAGGCATATTCTTGCCCTGTTCCTGCAAGTAGAAATTTTCGGTTTTCTGCATGAGCGTTTTCATGCCCGGTTCGCTGAGGAACTTGATGAGAGCCGTGTTTTTAGGAAGCCCTCGGTGCGCCCTGAAAAGCAGTTCCCCGCCTTTCTTTTCCTGTTCGGGCGTGGGGTTTCCGTTCAATATGCTCTTGGCTTCCGCCAAAATTTTGGTAACCAAAGAACGCTGCTGGTTGTAGAGCTTTTCGATTTGCGGACGGAGCGTGTCAAATTCCAAATCATCGTCTTTGGAAGTAGGACCCGAAATAATCAAAGGCGTACGCGCATCGTCAATCAAAACTGAGTCGACCTCATCCACAATGGCATAGTTGTGTCCTCGCTGCACCAGTTCCTGCGGCGTGCGGCACATATTGTCGCGCAGGTAGTCAAAGCCGAATTCGTTGTTGGTACCGTAGGTAATGTCTGCCAAATAGGCTTGGCGGCGCGCCTCGCTGCTGGGTTGGTGCTTGTCGATGCAGTCCACCTTGAGTCCGTGAAATTCAAAGAGCATACCCATCCACTCCGAGTCGCGCTTTGCCAAGTAGTCGTTTACGGTAACTACGTGAACTCCTTGCCCGGGCAGTGCGTTGAGGTAAACGGGCAGCGTTTCTACAAGTGTTTTACCTTCACCCGTGCTCATTTCGGCAATCTTTCCTTGGTGAAGCACGATACCGCCTATCAACTGCACATCGTAGTGAACCATATCCCAAGTGATAAGGTTTCCGCCTGCCATCCATTGGTTCTTGTAGTATGCCTTATTGCCCCGGATGGTAACATTGTCGCGGGTGGCGGCAAGGTCGCCGTCCCAAGGCATGGCGGTAACTTCCACTTCGGCATTGTCGCGAAAACGCTGTGCGGTAGCCTTTACCACCGCAAAGGCTTCGGGCAGTATAGCGTTCAGCTCTTCCTGCGTACGGTTGTAAATCTCCTTTTTCAGCTTGTCGATAGAGGCATAGATATGTTCCTTTTCCTCCACGCTCAGGCTGTCGTCGATATTGTTTCTGATACGCTCCTTGAGCCGTTCCACCTCGTCTTTTTCGGTACGTATCCGATTTTGAATACGCTCCTTGAACTCCTGCGTTTTTGCACGCAAGGCATCGTTGTCTAATTGCGAAATTGTTTCGTACGCCCTCAGGCATTGTTCCAAAATAGGCCTTACTTCCTTGAGGTCGCGGTCTGATTTGTTTCCGAGCAGTTTCTTGAAAAAACCCATAAATTTTAGTTTTAACCGGAAAATCCGGTGCCGTCTTGCCGCTTGCTCCTTTTCCTAAAACATAGGATTAGGGCGGCAAAAATAAACGTTAAAATTACAAAAATTTATGAGATAAACTGAAAGTTGGCATCTACAGAAGTAGTTTCGGGCTTTTGGTATATTTGCAGGTTATTTAGTCATTATGTCAGGCAGAACCGATAATCCGCTTCTTTTAGAAACAGAGCCTATTCCCCGCCTGTTGTGGAAATTCGCTTTGCCCGCCATTGTTTCTACGCTCACCACCTCGCTCTATAACCTTGTAGACCGTGTATTTATCGGGCAGGGAGCGGGTCCTATGGCCATTTCGGGTTTAGCCCTGACCTTTCCCATTATGAACCTGCTCACCGCTTTCGGCACCCTAATAGGCGTGGGCGCGGCCACCCGGGTATCTATTGTGTTGGGAATGGGCGACCGCGACTGGGCGGAACGGATTTTAGGCAATGCGATAGTGCTTACGCTGATTATATGGGGCGCGCTCACGCTTGGCTGCCTTGGCTTTCTGCATCCCCTCCTAAGGCTTTTCGGCGGCAGCGAAAACACCATTCCCCACGCCTCCGCCTACCTCTACATCATTATTCCCGGCAATATCTTCAGCAATATATCCTATAGTTTCTGCAACATCATACGCGCTTCGGGCAGCCCCACCCGTTCCATGATCATCATGCTTATCGGCGTGGGCGTCAATTTGGTGTTAGACCCCTTGTTTATTTTCGGTTTCGGCATGGGAATCCGCGGGGCAGCCATCGCCACCGTGCTTTCGATGTTCGTCGCCTCGCTGTTCACCTTGCAGTTCTTTCTTAAAAAAGATGCCTATATCCGGTTCAAACGAAAGAACATACGTCTTAAACGGCGCATCGTGCGCAACATTCTCTCTATCGGAATGTCACCTTTTTTGATGAATATCGCCGCCAGCGCGGTGGCACTTATCCTCAACCGCCGTTTGGTGTTTACAGGGGGAGATTTAGCGGTGGGAGCCTACGGTATCATCAACAGCTACGGTATTCTTTTCGTTATGTTCGTTCTCGGGCTTTGCCAAGGAATGCAGCCGATAGTGGGCTTTAACTACGGCGCACAAAAAATGGACCGCGCCAAACACGCTTTGTTTCTATCTATTAAAGTGGGCGTTATGATTACCACTTTCGGATTCTTGGTGCTGGAACTTTTTCCCGAAGCCGCTGTGAGGGCGTTCACTACCGATGAACAGCTTATCCAGATGGCAAAAACCGGCTTGCGTTATGTGTTCTTGTTATTCCCCTTTGTGGGATTTCAGATAGTAACCACCAACTTTTTCCAGTCTTTGGGTAAGGTTCACCTGTCTATTTTCTTAAGTTTGAGCCGGCAGGTATTGTTTTTGATACCGGCTCTGTATATATGCTCCTCTTTTTGGGGATTAGAGGGTGTTTGGGCGGCTACGGCGGTGGCGGATTTCTTTGCCTGCCTTATATCCTTGTTTATTTTGCACCGGCAACTGAAACAAATCCAGTGATACCCGATTTTTTTGAACATATAAACCAATACGGCAGCCTATCGGTAGTGGGTATGGCAAAGAATGTGGGTAAAACCGTTTGCCTGCGTGCCTTGTTGGAATACAGTTTCCGCAAAGGGCAAAGCCAAAGCCTTGCCGTTACCTCGGTGGGTACAGACGGAGAAGCCATAGATCAGGTGTATCAGACAGAAAAACCCGAACTCACTTTTTATCCGGGTATGCTGGTGCAGACGGCAGAACAGTATTATCATCGCCGCCGTCTCAGTGCGGAGATATTGGATATAAGCCGGGAATCGACCGCCTGCGGCCGCCTGATTACCGCAAGGGTAAAAACCCCCGGCAAGATGATTATTTCAGGTTCGGCGCATACGCAAGGCTTGCAGGAATATATCCGCCAAGCCCACCGCTTGGGAGCCGCTACCGCAATTATCGACGGGGCGCTCTCCCGATTGAGCCTTGCCTCGCCCTTTGTGTCGGAAGCTATGGTGCTCTGTACGGGTGCGGCTGTAAGCAAGAACGCAGATGAATTAGTGCGCAAAACCACTTTTCAATACCGTTTGCTGAACCTGCCTTTGTTCGGGCAGACGGAGGCGGGGCGTGAAATGGCACTGATGTTGCAGTCGGTTGTTTTGGGCGTGTATGGCATTGATGCCGAGGGCAATATGCAAGATCTCAAAATACCCTCCCTGCTGCAAATCGACAAGCATATGGAACAAATAGAACCCTATTGCCATTCCGGTGCTTTCCTCTATGTGGCGGGGCTTTTGAACGATGCCATCCTCAACCGCTTTTCTGCCCGCAAGACCCCGCCTCACTTGGTGGTAAGCGATTTTACCAAACTCTTCTTTTCAGAATCCGCCTATCGGAACTTTATGCGTTCCGGCGCCCAAATTATGGTTTTGCGTCAACCCAAAGTGGTAGGGCTTTGCGTAAACCCCCTCTCCCCCGATGGCTACCGCCTCGACAGTGCCCTCCTGCGCCAAAAAATACAAGAAAGTGTAGGGCTTCCGGTGTATGATATTCTTTGGTAGCCCTCTTTGCTTCCCGGATTTTTTCACAGGTAACAGTTTTTTAAGTAATTATATTTTATTTTTGTAAAAATTTGCATAGCGGTAAACCGACCTCAAAAAACAAGAAAATATGAAGCGCCACCTATGTCTTATGGGACTGCTCTTGGTATTTGCCATACCCAAGCACGTCTATGCCAAAACCGACACGATACGGTTTGAAGTAACGCCTGCCGGAACATCCGGAACTTTGAACTATGTATTTTCTGCCGCAGTAAGAGCCGGCATAGAAATGGAGTGGGTTGCCGACAACAGCAAGAAGCCGGATAGGTTCAGCCCCGATGCCGACGGCAAATACACCCAAACCATAACCGCCGGCGGAACCGGCTATATTTATTATACCTACGAACAAGGCAGTACTTATACAATGAATATTGCTCTTTCCACATCGGGCAGTTCTGATATAAGCATCGGGCGCGGTAATGAAAATATTTCCTTATTGGACGTGAGCGGCTGCACTGCCTTGACGGATTTGCAATGCTACAAAAATCAGTTGACGGCATTGGACGCGAGTGGCTGCACCGCCTTGGATCGCTTGTCGTGCTACAACAATCAGTTGACGGCATTGAATGTGAGCGGCTGCACCGCCTTGACTCGCTTGGAGTGCTACAACAATCAGTTGACGGCATTGAATGTGAGCGGCTGCACCGCCTTGACGTATTTGCACTGCTATTTCAATCAGTTGACGGCATTGAATGTGAGCGGCTGCACCGCCTTGATGTATTTGCACTGCCAAGAAAATCAACAGACTGAATTGGACGTAAGCAACTGCACCGCCTTGAATCAGTTGAAATGCGACAACAATCAACTGACGAGTTTGGATGTAAGCCAAAATACAGCCTTGGGTAGTTTGTATTGTAGTGGTAATCAATTGAGTAGTCTGAACCTAAACACCGCCTTGGGGGATTTGCAATGCAACAACAATCAACTGACGAGTTTGGACGTAAGCCAAAACACCGACTTAATGTATTTGCAGTGCAACAACAATCAACTGATAAGATTGGATATAAGCCAAAATACTTCTTTGAGAACTTTACAATGCAACAAAAATCAATTGACGGGTTTGGAGGTAAGCAAACTCGCCAAATTGACTGAATTGCAGTGCTACAACAATCGATTGACAAGTTTGGACGTAAGCCAAAATACCGCCTTGAAAACATTGCAGTGCTACAACACATCCTTGACAAGTTTGGACGTAAGCGCAAACACATCCTTGACAACATTGCAGTGCTACAACACATCCTTGACAAGCTTGGACGTAAGCGCAAACACCGCCTTGACAACATTGCAGTGCTACAACAATCACATCCCCTTGTCTGTACTATATAATATTTATAGTCAAAAGGATAATTGGATTTCTTTTTCCGCTTTCGGACAATCGGCAACCATAAGTCTGCGCAGCGATGACGATATGGACTTATCTTCGGAAATGACATTGGGAGAAACCCGCTCTACCTATACGGTAAAGGAGTTTGCCGGAGGTATCGTATCTGCCGATGATTATATGGAAAACGATTTTGTCTTCCATTTCAACAAGCCGGGAGAATACGAGTTGAGGTTGAGCAATCCGGCGGTTTCAGACGGCAATATAACTTACCGTGTCACGGTAAGGGAAGTCTATACACTTAGCCTTGATGCCAATCCTGCCATAGGCGGCAGTGTTTCTCAGAGCGGCGAAGGAACGTATGAGCATGGCACAAAGGTTACTGTTACCGCTACGCCTGCCGAGGCTTATTATTTCGTCAATTGGACAAAAGACGGAGAAGAATTCAGCACAGAGGCTGTATATACCTTTACGCTAAGTGAAAATCTTGAACTTACAGCCAATTTTGAGGAAATTCCTCCGGTTGTGGTGGAAACCTATACTGTAAGCCTCGCGGTCAACAATCCTGCTTGGGGCAGTGTTTCCCAAAGCGGCAGCGGCACTTACGAAGATGGCGAAGATGTAACGATTACCGCCACCGCCAACGAGGGTTACCGTTTTGTAAACTGGACAAAAAACGGTGCGGAGTTCAGCAAGGAAGCCGAATTTACCTTTGCGGTAAAGGAAGATTTAGAACTTACAGCCAATTTTGAGGAAATTCCTCCGGTTGTGGTGGAAACCTATACGGTAAGCCTCGCGGTCAACAATCCCGCTTGGGGTAATGTTTTCCAAAGCGGCAGCGGCACTTACGAAGATGGCGAAGAAGTAACGATTACCGCCACCGCCAACGAGACTTATCGTTTTATCAACTGGACAAAAGACGGTGAAGTGTTCAGCACGGAAGCCACCTATAAGTTTATTGTAACCGAAGACCTTGAACTAACCGCTAATTTTGAACAAAATGCAGGTAACGAAGGGCGTGAAAATGATAATTTCTACGTGTACGCGCAAGACCGCAATATTGTTCTTTCGGAAACCCGAGGTATGGTGCAGGTGTTCAACGCCATAGGGCAATGCATTTACAATGGCAATGCTACCCTTATCCCTGTGCGCCGGAGCGGCGTATATGTTGTTCGCGTAGGGGCAGGTAGTTATAAAGTGGTTGTAAGATAAGTAAGCATTTCCAAGTCGGTTTGATTTTTACAATGCGTTGATTTTTTGCATTTTTGTGCTTTCGTCTAAGGCTTATCGCCAATAAAAAAATGCGATAAAACGTATTGTTCATAAATCCATTTGCAAGCGAGAGGGAAAAAAAGTACTTTCGCGCCAAAATTCCGGTTCCGCAGAAAACCCCTCAAACCCCAACATAAATGGAAAACAAACCGCAGGTTAAAATCTTTTCTTGCCGCGCAACCCGCTATCTTGCAGACAAAATCGCCAAAGAATACGGCGCTCCGCTCGGACAGTCGGATGTATCGGTATTCTCCGATGGAGAGTTCAGACCCTCTTACGAAGAAAATTTACGAGGAAGCGATGTGTTTATCGTGCAGTCTACCTTTGCTCCCTCCGACAATCTGTTTGAGCTGCTGCTTATGATAGATGCCGCCAAAAGGGCTTCTGCCCGCAGCATTATCGCGGTGATGCCCTATTTCGGCTGCGCCCGTCAGGACCGCAAGGACAAACCCCGCGTTCCCATTACATCTAAGTTGGTTGCCAATCTGTTAACCGCAGCTGGTGTATCGCGCGTCATCACCATCGACCTGCACGCCGACCAGATACAGGGCTTTTTTGAAACGCCGGTAGACCACCTTTACGCTTCGTCGGTCTTTGTTCCTTACCTGCGTTCCCTCAACCTCGACAACTTTATGGTGGCATCTCCCGATACAGGAGGAACCCGCCGCGCCAGTATGTACGCCAAGATTTTTGGTACAGGCTTTGCTATCTGCTACAAGCAACGCAGTAAACCCAATGTGGTAGACAGTATGGAGCTTATCGGCGATGTAGAAGGCAAGAATGTGGTTCTTGTAGATGATATACTCGATACGGGCAACACTATGATAAAGGCTGCCGACCTGATTTTGGAACATGGAGCCAAGAGCGTGCGTGCAGTGGTTACCCACCCTGTGCTTTCGGGCAATGCCATAGACCGTATCGAAAAATCCAATATCAGCGAGCTTATCGTAAGCGATACGATACCTATCAGCCGTCCTTCCGACAAGATAACCGTAGTGTCGGTTGCCAAGCTGGTGGCGGAAGTGATTCGGCGTATCGAATCGTTTGAAAGCATCTCCAATCTCTATACATTGTAAGATTGACAATAAAATGCTACCTTTGCGCCCTTGTTTCCCAAAAAGGAGGCAAGGGCTTTTTAATAAACAAATAAACAGACAAAATCATGAAAGTTGTATCTATGAGTGGTTCTCTCAGAGAGAACGTAGGGAAAAAAGATGCGCGTGATCTTCGTTTGCAAGGCAGAGTTCCCTGTGTGGTTTACGGGGGCGAGAAAGAAATCCGTTTCAGTGCCGAAGCCAAAGATCTGATCGAATTGTTCAACAAACCCGAAGTTTGCTTCGTAGAATTGGACATCAACGGGCAAAAAGTAAAGGCAGTTCCCCAAGAAGTGCAGTTTCACAAGGTTACCGACAGCCTTCTGCACGTTGACTTTTTGGAATTGCGTGACGACCGCCCCATCTCGATGGCAATTCCTTTGGTTGTTACCGGTAACTCGGTAGGGGTGCTCAAGGGCGGTAAATTGATAAAGCGTATGCGCCGTCTGCAACTTCGCGCCTTGCCCGCCGATATGCCCGAAAATATCGTAATCGACATTACCAAGCTTGATATTGCCGATGAAGTGAAGGTAAAAGACCTTTGCAACGAAAAATACAAGATTATGGGCGATATGACCGCCGCCGTAGTTTCTATCAAGGCTACCCGTAATGTGGCTGCCTCTGCCGAAGCTCCGGCTGCCGAAGGAGAAGCTGCCGAAGCGAAATAATCTTCTTTACGGTCGTAAGACTTCAAAAAACGCCGCGAGTTCTCGCGGCGTTTTTTTTTTACCTTTTCCGTTTTTTGCCTTTTGCCGATAAGTAGCTCGATTTGGTCGGTTAAATAGGGTGTTCTGCCGAAAATGGGCTTTTGGGATTTGCTTAAAACACAGTGTCAGTATAAGTTTGCCCTGCTTAAAACCCCTACATTCATGGTTCGGCATCAAAAATTTCCGGAATATCTTATCAGGGTATGGCTCGGGGCTGTGTTGTGCTTCGGTACCGGCAGCCTGTGCGCTCAAACCGACAGCACTGCCCAACAGAACAGCAAACCGGAGGCGTGGACTTTGCAGGATTGTATCGACTATGCGCGCGAAAACAACTTACAGGTAAAATCGGCGCAACTGAATCTGCAAAGTGCGCAAAACGACCTCAAAACGGCAAAGGCATCGCGCTGGCCCTCGCTTTCGTTCAGCTCCTCCCAAGGTTTTACTAACGGTTACCGTATGAACGAAAACGGTGTGCGTGCCACCCAATCGCAATATACCGGCACTTATCAAATAGCTTCTAACGTGGTGCTCTACAACGGAGGCAAAATCAATCAGACCATCAAGCAGCAGAGTCTTTTGCAGGAATCGAGCAAATTGTTGGTGGAAAAGGCTAAAAACGACATAGAAATTTCGGTTACGGCAGCCTTTTTAGAGGTGCTTTACGCCAAAGAAAGCCTCCAGACCGATTTGCAGGTGTTAGAAAATTCGCGCTCGCAGTTGGAGCGGGCGCAGGCTCGCTACCAAGCTGGCTCTATCAGGCAGAGTGAGCTGGCGCAGATACAGGCGCAGTACGAAACCGACCGATACAACTGTGTGGTTGCTCAGAGCACCTTAGAAAACCGGAAATTAGACTTAAAGCAATTATTGGAGTTAGAACCAGAAGAAACTATGGAGATTGCCGCTCTCGGCAACGAAATGGCGGATTTGATGAGAGCCTTGCCCTCGGTGGCTTCGGTTTACGATCAGGCGGGTAGGAATATGCCCGAAATCCGTGCCTCCGAAATCCGTTTACAGGCTTCCGCGCACGCCCAAAAGGCAGCGCGTTCCCAAATGATACCCTCGCTTACGCTCAACGCTTCGGTGGGAACAGGCTATTACACCTCCGCCCAGTTTGCCTTTCTCAACCAGTTGAACAACAACCTCAACGAAAACGTGAATATCGGCATATCCATTCCCATTTATCAAAGACGGCAGGCAAAATCTTCGATAGAAGCCGCCAAGATAAACACCCAACAGGCTATGCTGGATTTGCAGAATGAACAGAAACAATTGCTCAAGGAAATAGAACAGGCGTATCAGGATGCCTATTCGGCTCAGAACCGTTTTGAAGCCGCCCAAAGCAAACACGCGGCATCCGAACTGAGCTACCGTTTGGTACAGGAAGAATACGAAGCGGGTGCAAAAACGATGGTAGACGTGCTTACCGAAAAATCCGTTTACCTCGCCGCCGTAGAAGAAATGCTTAAAGCCAAATATCAGACGGCTCTTTCCTTGCGCCTTTTAGATTTTTACACCCAAAGGGAAAATGCCTCATTTTAATATGAAAAAGAAAGGTTTAATTACCGTTTTAGCCATTGTGCCGGTAGCGGCAGTGGTGTTCTTTGTTGCAGGAAAAGGCGGCAGGGGAGCCAAAAAGCCGATGTACGAAACTCAGGTTATCAGTCGCGGCGATATGGAAAACAGCGTTACCGCCACCGGTACTATCGAACCCAAGGAACAGGTGGAAGTAGGCACGCAGGTTTCGGGAATCATCGACAAGATTCATGTAGACTACAACAGCCTTGTTAAAAAAGGCGAAGTGATTGCCGAATTAGACAAAACCGTGTTGCAGGCGGAGTTGGAATCCGCCCGCTTGAGCGTGGAATCGAATAAAAACGAGTTTCTTTACCAAGAAAAGAACTACAAACGCAACCAACAGCTGTATAAAAAGAAACTGTTGAGCGACAGCGAGTTTGAAACCATAGAATACAATTACAAAAAAGCTAGGATAGCTTACGAACAGTCTTTGGCGCAAGAAACCAAGGCGCGTACCAATCTGGGTTACGCCACTATCTATTCGCCCATAGACGGAATCGTTATATCAAGGGCTGTGGAAGTTGGGCAGACAGTGGCTTCTTCTTTCAGCACGCCCACGCTTTTTACCATAGCCAACGATTTGCACAGTATGCAGGTGGTTGCCGATGTAGATGAAGCCGACATAGGGCAGGTAAGCGAAGGTGCGGAAGTTACTTTTACCGTAGATGCCTATCCGGATGAGGTTTTTGAAGGGCAGGTAGACCAAGTGCGTATGCAGGCGGTTACCAACAATAATGTGGTAACCTATCAGGTGGTGATCCATGCCGAGAATCCCGAACTGAAGCTTAAGCCGGGCTTGACCGCCAATATCAGCATTTACTCCATGCGGAGGCAGAATGTATTGCGCTTGCCGGTAAAAGCCACCCGCTTTAGACCCGAAGACGAACAGGGAGCCAAGCCCGGAAGAGGCAAGGGAGAAAGACCCGAAGGTGGTCGGGAACTTAGCCCCGGAAAAGGACAGGAACATCAGGGAGAAAGGGCTATGGTTTTTGTAATGGGCAAGGACGATGACGGACAGCCGGTTCTACAGCCGAGAAAAGTGAGCGTGGGCGTTTCCGACCGGATTTATTACGAAGTGTTGGATGGTTTGAAAGAGGGCGAAGAAGTATGCCTTGGTATGGGCGGTTCCGAAGGTCCGTCGGCGTTTTCTTCGGCACAGAGAAGTCCTTTTATGCCGGGTCCTCCGGGCAGAAACGCAAATAACCGGAAAAAATAAGGGCGATGGCGTTAAAAAAGATTATAGAAGTTTTGGATTTATGCCGCGATTTCAAGGTGGGCGGAGAAACCGTGCATGCTTTGCGGGGTGTGAATTTCGAGATAGAGCAGGGCGAGTTCGTTACTATTATGGGCTCCAGCGGTTCAGGAAAAAGTACGCTCTTGAATGTGTTGGGATGCCTTGATACGCCTACTTCGGGCGAATATCGTCTGGATGGAATTTCGGTTCGCAGTATGAATAAAAATCAAAGGGCTGATATCCGGAACCGTAAGATTGGTTTTGTGTTTCAATCCTACAATCTGCTGCCCAAAACCACCGCGCTTGAAAATGTGGAACTGCCGCTTCTCTACAACCCCTCGCTGACTTCTTCCCAACGTCGCCAAAGGGCAATGGAAGCCTTGTATAAAGTAGGTTTGGCAGACCGCGTGGCGCATCGCTCCAATCAGATGTCGGGCGGGCAGCAGCAAAGGGTTGCCATTGCCCGCGCCTTGGTAAACGAACCGGTATTGATTTTGGCAGACGAAGCCACCGGAAACCTCGATTCGCGTACCTCTTACGAAATATTGAGTCTTTTTCAGGATTTGCACCGCGAAGGGCGCACCATCGTTTTTGTTACGCATAATCCCGAACTGTCGGGCTTCAGCAGCCGCAACATAGTGCTTAAAGACGGGCGCGTTATCGAAGACCGCCTCAATCCGGACATCCGTTGCGCCAAAACCGTTTTGGAATCGCTACCCAAAGAGGAAAACCCCCTTTAATTGAACGCAGATGAACTGGAAAAATTTAATACAAATGGCGTTCCGCTCGCTAAAGAGCAACAAGTTCCGTTGTTTTTTAACGATGCTTGGTATAATTATCGGCGTATCGTCGGTTATCACGATGCTGGCAATCGGGCAGGGTTCCAAACAAAGCATACGCGCGCAGATTTCAGAAATGGGATCCAACGTAATTATGGTTTTTCCCGGAAACCGGCGTGCCGGCGGGGTGAGGCTTGGCGCGGCGGATATGCAGACGCTCAAGCTTAAGGACTACGAAGATGTAAAGAAAGAAGCCTCTTTGTTGAGCCATGTTTCGCCTATGGTCAGCAGCAGCGGTCAATTCATATACGGCTCCAAAAACGCCCCCTCCACGCTTTACGGAGTTAACGCCGACTATTTGGAAATACGCAAGCTGGAAGTGTCGCAGGGCGAGATGTTCAGCAAGGAAGATATACGTTCT
Organism: Lentimicrobiaceae bacterium; assembly: GCA_022510485.1. Lineage (GTDB taxonomy): Bacteria > Bacteroidota > Bacteroidia > Bacteroidales > P3 > Pullibacteroides. Next base: position 66,234 of record JAFLTI010000006.1, read on the forward strand.
TTGGCAAAAGTCTGCATAGTGGGGCAAACCGTTATCGACAATCTTTTTGATGCCGGCGATGAGGTGTTGGGTAAAACCATCCGTTTTAACGCCACGCCATTCAAGATTATCGGCATCTTAAAAAAGAAAGGCTACAACAGTATGGGGCAGGACCAAGACGACTTGGTGCTGGCTCCCTATACTTCGGTGCAGAAACGTATCTTGGCGGTTACTTATCTGAGGGGGCTGTTCGCCAGTGCGGTCAAAGAAGAAGAAAGCGATGCGGCGATAGAACAGATTACGGCTATTTTGCGCCGGAACCACAAGATTCAGGAGGGAGCCGAAAACGATTTTGAAGTCCGCTCGCAAGAAGAAATCAGCAATATGCTGAGTTCCACCACCAATCTGCTTACGATACTTTTGGCAAGCATTGCCGGCATATCCCTCTTGGTGGGCGGTATCGGCATTATGAACATTATGTATGTATCGGTAACCGAACGCACCAAAGAAATAGGCTTGCGGCTCTCTATCGGAGCCAAGGGCAGGCATATCCTGTCGCAGTTTCTCATAGAATCGGTGTTTATAAGCATAAGCGGCGGTATTGTGGGCGTGCTCTTGGGTATATTGGCTTCTTTGGCGGTAAAATATATGGCGGGATGGCCTATCTTTGTGCAGCCTTGGTCGGTTCTGCTGGCTTTTGTGGTCTGCACGGTAACAGGCGTATTTTTCGGCTGGTATCCAGCCAAAAAAGCGGCGAACCTCGACCCTATCGACGCCTTGCGTTACGAATAAGACACCGTTATGAAAGACATTACAGCGATAAATAAAGAACCCCAAGCCGGCAGGAACCGTATATTTTTTGTGGCGGCGCACGTGGCGGTATGGCTGTTCTTCTTTTTATGGCCTTGGCTGTTGTTTCATGGCGAAACGCCCGGATTTGAACGCTTTTATTTCCGTTACCTGATTTTTCCCTGCCTGTCGGTAATTGCGTTTTACATCAACTATTTTCGTTGGATTCCGAAATACTTTTTTGAACACAGGACAGTCCGCTTTGTATGGATGAACCTGATTTTGATAGTGGCGGGCATCGCGGTGATTCAATATTGGCATCACGGGGTGGTGGATATGGTTTTTGGAATCCCCGCAAGACGTCCGCCGGGAAACGGATTCCGATGGTTCTTCATATTTCAGAATTTCATCAACCTGTTTATGGTTGTTGTGGTGGCGTTGGTGCTGCGGCTTTCGCGCCGTTGGTACAAGGCAGAAATAGACCGTCAGGCATTGGCGAACCAAAAGAATTTAGCGGAGTTAAAGAACCTCAAAAGCCAGCTTCATCCGCATTTTCTGTTCAATACCCTCAACAATATTTACGCCCTTATCGAGATTGAACCGGCTCAGGCGCAGACTGCCGTTTACGATTTGGGAAACCTGTTGCGTTACGTGCTAAAGGAAAGCGAGCGGGAGCGTGTTCCCCTGCAAGACGAAACGGCTTTTATAAAAAACTATATCGGTTTGATGAAACTCCGTCTCAGTTCAAAAACGAGCCTGAAAGTGGAACTTCCCGACAAAGAAAGCATACAAGGTTTTTCCGTGCCGCCGCTTTTGTTCATCAATCTGATAGAAAACGCCTTCAAACACGGCATCGGACAAGGAAAATCAGAGATAGAGATACGCCTCTTGCCCGACAAGGTTCAAAAAAGGTTAATCTTTACTTGCCGTAACACCACCTTTGAGGGAAAGGAAACAGAAGAAAATCCGCTGTTGAAGCAAGATACGGGCGTGGGCTTGCCCAATCTTGAAAAGCGTTTGGAATATATCTACGGTGAGAACTGCCGTTTTAAGACGGAAGTGAGCGAAGGCATCTATACGGCGAGCCTCGACCTGCCTTTAGAAACGGAATAAAGCTTAAAAGGAACAATATGCAGACAATCGCTTGCGTGGTAGTTGACGATGAGCCTTTGGCACTCAAAATGATGTGTTCATACGTGCAGAAAACGCCGGGTTTGGAATTGGCTGGTGCTTTTTCGGATAGTGCGGAAGCTTTGGCGTTCTTGCGTTCCGGCAAGGTGGAGCTGGCTTTTCTCGATATTCAGATGCCGGGGCTCAACGGTTTAGAGTTGAGTACGCTGCTTCAAGACCGCCCTCTGCGGATTGTTTTTGTTACCGCTTTTGAACAATACGCCCTGCAAGGCTTTAAGGCAAATGCCTTGGATTATCTGCTCAAGCCCGCCAGTTACGATGACTTTATGCGTGCCGTAAAAAGGGCGCAGGCGTGGTTTTCAAACGCGGCATCTGTAGTTCAAGATACTGGCGGCAATGAGGTAATCCGCAGCGATTCGGAACGCAAAGACGGCTTTTTTGTGCGTGCCGATTACCGTTGGGTCTATATCCGTACCCAAGATATTTTGTTTGTAGAAAGCGATAAAGACTACGTAAAGATACATCTCGACCCTGCCGGAAAATCGCGTCAGGATACGCCCGGTTCTCCTTTCTGCGTTATGACCCTGCAATGCCTCAAAGTGCTCGAAGAAAAACTTTCGTCAGAAGATTTTGTGCGGGTTCACCGTTCTTATTTGGTAAACCTCAACCGTGTGGCAAGCATAGAAAAGAGCCGCATCGTCTTTGCCGACAGCCAATCGGTGCCGGTGTCCGAATCCTATCGTCAGGCATTGGATAACCGTATTGCCGATAGAAGTCTTTGAAGTTACCGCACAAAAGAAAACGTGAGCTGCTTGCGGTTCATATCTATTTCTGCAACCCGTATGCGTACCGGCTGCCCCAATTTGTAGGTATGCCCCGTATGTATGCCCACTACGCGGTAGTTGTCTTCGTCTAATTCGTAACGGTCGTCGTTGAGCGAGCGGAGAGGCACCATACCCTCGCAATAATTTTCATCCAAGCAAACGTAAAGCCCCCACTTGCTCACACCCGAAATTACGCCCGAAAAAATCTGCCCCACCTTGTCTAAGAGAAATTCCGCCTGCTTGTATTTTACCGAAGCCCGTTCCGCTTCGGCGGCGCGTTTTTCCATATCCGAACTATGCTGGCAATATTCTTCGTATTCGTCTTGATCCACGCTTGAACCTCCTTGCAGGTAGCGTTCCAAAAGACGGTGAACCATCAGGTCGGGATAACGGCGTATGGGCGAGGTAAAGTGAGTGTAGAAAGGAAAAGCCAATCCGTAATGCCCGATGTTCTGTGTTGAATAGCAAGCCTTTGCCATAGTGCGGATAGCAATGCTTTCTATCATGTTCTGCTCCGCCTTTCCGCGTATGTCGTCTAAGAGGCTGTTAAACGATTTTACCAATCCGGAGCGGCTCTTGAGGTTCATTTTATAGCCCAATTTGCCCACAAAGAGAGACAATGCCGATACTTTTTCGGGATTCGGCTCGTCGTGTATGCGGTAAACAAAAGTCTTCGCCGTGTTTTTGCCGCGAACCTTGCCCACACGCTCCGCCACATAGCGGTTTGCCAGCAACATAAATTCTTCCACAAGATGGTTGCTCTCTTTGCTCTCCTTAATGTAAACACCCAAGGGTTTTGCCGTTTCAGGGTCCAGCTTAAAGCGAACTTCTTGCGAATGAAAATTGATGGAACCGGTTTTGAAACGTTTGTCGCGCAAAATTTTAGAAAGTTTGAACATAGTGCAGACCGCCTCTATGTCTTGCTTGTTGCCTGTTTTTTTTGCTTTTGTTTTGGGCGTTTTGTCTTCGCTTTGCGCCAATCCGGCATCTTCGATAATGGATTGGGCTTCTTCGTAAGTAAAACGGCGGTTAGAATGGATAATGCCTTTTCCAATCCAGCAATCCAACACCTTTGCCTGTTCGTCTATTTCAAATACGGCACTAAAGCAAAAGCGGTCTTGGTCGGGATTGAGCGAGCAAAGGTCGTTGCAAAGACGCTCCGGCAGCATAGGTATGGTGCGGTCTACTAAATAAACCGAAGTACCCCGCTCGTAGGCTTCCCGGTCGATAGGCGTTCCCGGCTTTACAAAATGGCTAACATCGGCAATATGCACGCCTATTTCCACCTTTCCATCACCAAGGGGGCGATAGGAAAGGGCATCGTCAAAGTCCTTGGCATCGGCAGGGTCTATGGTGCAGGTGTAAATAGAGCGAAAATCGCGGCGTTCCTTCAAGTCTTTCGGGCTTATTTCCCCGCTCAGTTTCTGAGCCTGCTTTAAGGCTTCCTTAGGATATTCGAGCGGAAAATCGAATTCCGCCAGAATACTCTGCATTTCTACATTGTTGTCGCCCGGTTCTCCTAACACTGCCGTAATTTCGCCTATGGGGCTGTTCAGATGAGGCGGCCAGCTTACGATACGGGCTACCGCTTTCTGCCCTTCTTTGGCACCGCGCAGGGAATCGGGCGGTAGAATCACGCTTACCGGCATATTCTGACTGTCGGGAACCAAATAGGCGTATTTGCCCGAAAATTCTACGGTTCCCACAATATTCTGCTTGTTGCGTTTAAGCACCTCGGTAATTTGCCCCTCGATATGGCGCAGGTGGCTCCGCTGCGGAAAAATAAGCACCCTCACGTGGTCGCCGTGCAGCGCGTGCCCCAAGTTGTTGGGCATAATCAAAACATCTTCCAAGTCTTTGTTGTCGGGCAGAATGTATGCCTTGCCGGTCGATTTCATATCCACCGTTCCGGTAATATAACTCCTCAGACTTTCGGGAATATGCCGGCGGCGGTTTTCGCGCTTTGCCCGCGCGCTTTGACGTTGCCTCGAACTTTGGCGTCTTGCTTCGCGCTCGCCCCTTTTACCTCTCTTCTTTTTCATGTTAAATAATGCCGATAATATCTTGAATACGGGCTATGTTGTTGCGTTTGCCGTAGGCGTTCAGTCCTTGGGCAATTTCTTGGGTAACGGCAGGATTTACAAAATTTGCCGTGCCTATTTCCACCGCGCTCGCACCCGCCATCAAAAATTCCAAGGCATCGTTGGTGTTACAGATGCCGCCAATGCCGATAACGGGAATCTTTACCCTCTTTGCCGCCTGCCATACCATACGCAGAGCCACGGGTTTTACGCAAGGACCCGACAATCCGCCGGTTATGGTGCTCAGCACAGGCTTGCGATGTTCCACATCTACCGCCATACCCAAGAGCGTATTGATGAGAGATACCGAATCCGCGCCCGCATCTGCCACCGCCTCCGCCATAGCGGCAATGTCGGTAACATTGGGCGAGAGCTTTACAATCATGCAGCGGCTAAAAGCCTTGCGCACGGCTTGGGTAACTTCTGCCGCCATAGCGGGAACCGTGCCAAAAGCCATACCTCCTTGCTTTACATTAGGGCAGGAAATATTTACCTCAATGGCATCCACTTCCGAAAAGGCATTTAATTTTTCCGCCACTTCCACGTATTCGTCAATGGTAGACCCCGATACGTTAACGATAAGGCGAGTAGGAACCTCTTGCGTATAATCTATCTTTTCCTTGATTTGCGGCAGGATATGACTTGTAAAGTGGTCTACCCCCTTGTTCTGTAATCCTACGGCATTGAGCATACCGAGAGGAGTTTCCGCCATACGCGGATAGGGATTCCCCTCGCGGGCTGTTGCCGTAGTGCCTTTTACGATAAAGCCGCCCAAAGCGTTGAGGTCTACGAAATCGCAAAATTCCAAGCCGTAACCAAAAGTTCCGGAAGCCGTAAGTACGGGATTTTTGAGTTCTAATCCGCCTATGTTTGTACGAGTTTCCATAAAATGCCTTTATTGCCAGTCAAGTGTGCGGCTGTCGAATACAGGGCCGTCGGTGCATACGCAGGTGTTGTGTCCGCCGGCGGTAGGAGTTACGCAGCATAAACAGGTACCCAAGCCGCAAGCCATCTTGTTTTCAAGGCTTACTTGGCAGCACGCGCCCCGCTTTTGCGCCAATTGCGCCACCGCTTTCATCATTGGCGTAGGACCGCAGGTGTAAACGTGCGAAAAGTCTGTCTGCTCCCAAAGCGGATGAGCGGTTATCAAACCCTTAACGCCCTCGCTTCCGTCTTCGGTGCAGATGCCTGTATCCGCCAATTTTTCCAATTCTTGGGTCAGCACCAAGCGTTCTTTGTTTTTAGCCCCGACAAGAAACGTAAAAGGAATGTCCTTTTCTTTGAGTTTCATGCCTAAAAAATACAAGGGAGCCAGTCCGCAACCTCCTCCTGCCAAAAGAACGCGAAGCGGTTTTTCCGAAACGGAGTTTTCTTTTTCGGGCAGCGAGAAACCATTGCCGAGCGGCAACACAAGGTTTACTTTCTCTCCCTCCTTTAATCCGGCTATAAAGCGGGAACCGTCGCCCACCTTCTGCACCAACAGACCGATTTGCGATTTGGAAACATCGGCATAGTGAATCGAGAGGGGAATCCTTAGCCAGCCGTAAAGAGAAGAGGGTATCTGTACTTGCACAAACTGCCCGGGAACAATCTCGGGCAGTTTGCAGTCGGCTTGTAGCAAAAGTCGGGTGAAATCGTGACTGAGCGCATAATTGCGCTGCACCACAAAATCAACTATCTGTTTGTTTTTCAATATAAGATGTTTTCTATCGGTTTATTTCGCGCTAGCCGAAGTTTTCTTTACCGTAGCCTTTCCTTTAGAAGATGCGGCGGTGGCTTTGGGCTTGGCGGCTTTTTCGGTAGCCTTTTCGGCGGGCTTGGCGGCTTTTGCTGTCTTGGGTTCCGCTTTTTTAGCTTTCGGAGCCGGTTTTTCTTCCGCTTGGGCGGCAGTGGCAGCCTCTTCCGCTTCGTGTTTGGCTAAGCCCTCTTCTTGCGCTTTTTCGCGTTCAGACAGCTCTTGGTCAATCATATTGTTGTCTAACAAAAGGTTGTACCAGCTTAAAACTTTTTTGATATTGCTGTCGTAAACGTGTTCGGTATCAAAATCGGGTACAAATTGGGCAAAGTATTCTTTGAGATTCTTGATTTGCGCCAACTCTTGCGTCTTTTTACCGTCTAAAACCTTATGCATGGCACGGAAAACTTTGGGAAGACCCATTTCGCCGTCGTTGGTGTAAATGGCTATCTCCGCGAGAGAGCTCACTTTTTCCAATCCGAAAACAGGCATACGTTTCTTGTCTTGCAGGTTTTCAACAATGGCAGACACCTTGTTTTGGCTTACCAATTCGTAAAGAGAGGGTTTACCGGGAATCGTAAGAATTTTTTCTAAGTCCATTTTTATAGCAATTGGAGGACAAATTTACTTTTTTTTGGAATATACCCAACAACCGCTCCACACCTCATTGCAATGAAAAAATATACTATATTTGTATCACAGTATCAAAAAGATATGAACGAAAGAAAAAATTTATCAGGAGTATTAACAGTAGCTAAAAATAAAGTTATGAAAGCCAAATACATTTTAGCCGTATTCTGTGGGGTGATTCTCTCCGGAGTTTTTGTTTCGGCGCAGAACGTTCAGTCGGTTTTTGGAACGTATGAAGTATCGGAAGTGTGTACCCTTGCAGAAGATCCAACGTATAAAGAAAATGCAGACTATACGATAAGTTTGGAAGTATGGCAGGATTCGGGTGTCCGTTTTTGGATTCCCGCGCACGGTATTCCTGATTTTGTGACGGCAAGATTCCAATCGGGAGAAAATCTTTTGTTTCCCCAAATGGATTTTTCTCAGACCTATATTCTTGATAGTAGTAAATAAGATACTGTTTTTCTGTATCTTAACGGCAGCGTATATGTGAAGCAAGATTCACTTTTGATGAACTACACGTTGGCGGAGACGGGGGTTTTTGGCGTTTTGCAATGCTCTGTTAAAGGGGTTCGGCAAAATGCAGGAACGGAAGAAAAGGAAATTGCGGCGGAGCAGAACGACTACACTGTGTTTTACGATGCAAAGAATCAAGCTATTGTGGTTGATGTAAGGCTTGAAAATATAGAATGGACATTAAGTATGGTGGATATGCGGGCTTGTCCGGTATTGAAAAAATCCGGTAGAGGAAAGAGCCAGATAGATATTTCTCAATTTCCCAGAGGCTTGTTTGTTTATCAATTATTTGCCAAAGATCGGGCAATCGGTTCAGGAAAGATAGTAAAACTTTAGTTCCGACCCGCCATAGCCTAAGCGGGCTTAGTCTCTGCCAAGCCAAAGACCGACAGCCAAGCAAGCTTGGCTTTTGCGCTCAGCTTTTGTATCTTCGTACCCTTGATAATCCGATGGAAAAGAAACAAACGGCATATCTGCTATTGGGCGGAAACTTAGGTAATTGCGTGGAAACTTTCGCTGCGGTGCGGAGGGAAATCCATCAGCGTTCAGGGCAGATTGTGCAAACATCGTCTATATACACCTCCCCGGCATGGGGCTTTGAGAGCGAAAACCTTTTCTATAATCAGGCGGTAGCCATACAGACGGAACTGGACCCTTATGCGCTCCTGCGCACGGTGCTTGCCATCGAAAAAGACTTCGGCCGCGAGCGTTCAGCCCAAGAAAATACCGAAAAACAATACAGTTCACGAACTATCGACATCGACATTCTCTTTTACGGAAGTGCCGTTATCTGCGATACGCAATTATGTGTTCCGCATCCCCTTTTGCCGCAGCGCGCCTTCGCTTTGGTTCCGATGGCGGAAATCGCTCCCGATTTGATTCATCCGCAACTAAACGAAACAATACGTCAACTGCTTAGGCAATGCCCCGACAAAATAGACGAGGTACGCCCCTGCGAGCCACACTCCGCTGCGCAGCCAAACAGTGCTAATGCCGCAGCAGGACAGGTGTTTCCCGAAGGAATACGGTTTATTGCCATCGAGGGTAATATCGGAGCGGGAAAAACCACCCTTTCGCGCCGTATATCCCAGCAATTCGGTGCCAAATGGGTTACCGAAAGCTTTGAAGAAAACATCTTTCTGCCCAAGTTCTACCGCAATAGGGAACGCTACGCATTTCCCCTTGAACTCACTTTTCTCGCCGAGCGTTACCGTCAGGCAAAGGAAGATTTTGTGCAGGAACTGTTCAGTCCGTTCATCGTGAGCGACTTTTCTATCAGCAAGAGCCTCATATTTGCGCAGAACAACTTACAGGAAGACGAATACAGCCTTTTTTCGCGGCTTTACAAGATTATCCTAACCACTTTACCCCAGCCCGACTTGTATGTGTACCTGCACAGCGACGTGAGCCGGCTTATGAAGAATATCCGCTGCCGTGGCCGTGAATACGAAAGCAATATGGATCCAAACTACCTGCAACAGATAGAGCAGGGCTATATGAACTATATGCGCACCCTTCCCGCCCGCAAAAGCCTGATAATCGAAACTACCGATATGGATTTTGTGAACAACGAAGACGATTACCGCAGTATGGTAGACAGGATTGCCGCCGCCGCCCGTCGTGCGTTAGAATAAACGAAATATAAAATCAACAATACCATGAAGTCCTTTTTCAAGTATCTTTTAGCTACCGTAATCGGTATGCTGCTTGTGTGCCTGATTATGTTTTTTGTCTTTCTCGGTTCTTTGGGAGCCATGCTTTCTTCCGATACCGAAGTAGTGGTTAAAGACAACAGCGTGCTTGAACTCTGCATCGACAAAACCATTTCCGACAGAAGCTACAGCGAAAGCACCGGAGTGGCTATGTTTTCCATGCCCGGTCTGTCAAAAACCGCAGGCTTGAACCAAATGTTAAAAGCCATAGAACAGGCAAAAGAAGACAATCGCATAAAGGGTATCTATATCAAATACGACGGAGGTTCGGTAAATTGGGCAATCGCCACCGAATTGCGCGAAGCCTTGCTCGATTTCAAGGAGTCAGGCAAGTTTATCTATGCCTATTCCGACAATTATTCCCAGAGCGGATATTATTTAGCTTCGGTGGCGGATTCAGTGTTCGTGCAGCCCCAAGGTTCGGTAATATGGCAAGGTATGGGCGTGCAGATAATGTTCTTTGCCGATTTCTTTAAGAAAGCCGGCATCGAAATGCAGATTGTCCGTCACGGACAATTCAAGAGCGCGGTAGAACCGTATTTCCGCAACGATATGAGCGAGGCAAACCGTTTGCAATATAGCGTGCTGTTTAACTCCATGTGGAAAAAAGCGGTTGCGGATGTGGCATCTTCGAGAAAGTTAAGCCCCGGCAGACTCAACGAAATAGCCGACTCTCTTTGCGGATTTACCGCTACGGGCGCGTTCAAGGCGGGCTTGGTAGATGCCTTGGTGTCGGGCAGCACGGTAGAAGACAATCTGCTTTCTGTGCGCAGCGGTCTTGCCGACAGCGTAAGGGTAAGCAGGGTGGCTTGGGCAGACTATGCCAAAACCGTAAAGCCGGCAAATAAATCCAAAAACAAGATTGCCGTTATCTATGCCGAAGGCGAAATCGTCGGAGGCAGCGGTTCTGCCGGAGAAATCGGTACGGAGCTGGCGGCTGATATCGAAAAAGCGGTCAAAGACAAGAATGTAAAAGCTATCGTGTTGCGTGTTAATTCGCCCGGAGGCAGCGTGCTTACTTCAGACATCATTTATCAGGAACTGATTAAAGCCAAAGAAAAGATGCCTGTGGTGGCTTCCTACGGAAATTATGCCGCCAGCGGCGGTTACTACATTTCGTGTATGGCGCACAGGATTTTTGCTCAACCCACCACGCTTACCGGCAGTATCGGCGTGTTCGGCGTAGTTCCCAATGTAAAGGGACTTACCGATAAGATAGGAATCCATATAGACGAAGTGGGAACCAACAAACATTCTACGGCATTGAACGGCGTTTACCGTCCTATGAATTCGTTTGAAGAAGCGGTGATGCAGCAGAGCATAGAAGAAGTTTACGCCGGCTTTATCGGAAAAGTGGCTCAGGGTCGCGGTATGACCCCCGCACAGGTGGATTCTATCGGTCAGGGTCGCGTGTGGAGCGGTGCCAATGCAATCGAAATAGGCTTGGTAGACGAATTGGGCGGTTTGAAGCAGGCTATTGCCTGTGCGGCGGAAATGGCAAACTTAGAAGCATACTCCATAGCGGAATATCCTAAAGAAAAGAGCCTGAGTGAACAGATTTTTGAACTCTTGGGCGATGTGGAAGCCCGCTCGGCAAAAGCGTATATCAACAAACTTTTCGGCAAAGCGGGAATGGATGCCTATGCTTATCTGTCGCAAATTATGGATATGCAAGAACCGCAAGTATTGGCGCGTATGCCCGAAATCCTTACGGTTGAATAGAAAAACGATGGAAGGTTTGGTTTTTGAAGGAAGCGTGATAGAGGGCGACCGCTTGGGGCGCACCATAGGCTTTCCAACAGCCAATATAGAAACAGACAGTCAAACGGCAATTCCGGCAGGCGTGTTCGCCTGCCGGGCTGCTTTGGATAACGGCATGGTCTACCCCGGTATGATGAACGTGGGATATAGGCCTACCGTAAATCTTGGCAAAGAAAGGCGTGTGGAGGTTCATTTATTCGATTTTAACGGCAATCTCTACGGGCAGAAACTGCGTATAGAAATTGTAAAGTTTATTCGGGGCGAACACAGGTTCAACAGCCTCGACGCCTTGAAAGAACAACTCTTGCAAGACAGCCTTTCCATACGGAAACTGTTTGGGCTTTGATTCAAAAAACGGTATATGATAGCCATTCAGAATACCTTGGTTTCAGACGAGGTTTTTACCGAACATTTTTGTTGCAATCTCAATAAATGCAAAGGTTGCTGCTGCATAGAGGGCGATGCCGGTGCGCCGCTCGAAAAAGACGAACACCTGCTGTTAGAAAAATACTATCCGGAATACCGTGAGTATATGTGTCAAAAGGCGCGGGAAATCGTTGAGAAAAAAGGTTTCTTTGAAGATTACGAACCCGACGGAAGCAAGGTAACGCCTTTGGTAAACAATCGCGATTGCGTTTACCTCACTTACGGGCAGGATGGCATAGCCTATTGTGCGGTAGAAAAAGCTTTTCGCGAGGGTAAGATTCCTTTTCGCAAACCGGTTTCATGCTACCTGTTTCCGGTGCGCGTGCAGCATTATCCCCAATACGATGCGGTAAACTATTTCCATTGGAGTATCTGCCGCGATGCGGAGGTGGCGGGCCGCCGCAAAAAGATTCCTGTTTTCCGCTTTCTCAAAGACCCTCTGACCGAATATTACGGAGAAGAATGGTACAACGAAGCCGAAGCCGTTTACAAAGGCGTGTTCGGAGGAAAATAATGCTATTCAAACTTTATTGAAGAAGAAAGGCTTTTTTCGGCTTTAAGCACCCGCGGATTGCCTTTTACTTCGATTGCGGAAGCCCCCTCAGCCTTACCGGAGAAAGATTCCGTTACATAAAGTTCGGCTTTAGACGCGCTTGAAACCACGCCTAAAAAACTTTTTACCGAAAAGTTTTCCATTTCGGCTTGCGAAGCTTCCGAAAGGTTCAGATCCAAATCATTGCCGTTGCCTTTCATATCTAATTCCGATGCCTCCGAAACAACAGCTTTCAGGTGCGCCACATTCACAATATTTCCTTCAAAAGAAGAAGCCTCCGAAAGAGTAATTGATAAGTCTTGCTTTTGGGCATCATAAATGCCTTTTACATTGATTTCGGAAGCCTCCGAAGCCCTTACTTTTTTCAGGTCCTTAAAGTAAACGTAGGCTTTTAGGCACGACTCGTTATCGTTGTTGAGAAAACGGAAAAAATAACCGGTTTTCATACCGATAAACAGACCCGTTCCTTCTTGTCTAATCTCGATATATTGTTCCGCATCGGCAGGAATCGTCAATTCTACCGATTCTCTGTCGGAGGGAATCATCTCCACTTCAAAAGCGTGAGAGACCTCTATGGCATTAAAATCTGCCATATCAAAAGTCTTATTTATAGTTTGGTTACAATTGAGAGGTATATTGGGCTGACCCGAACAAGCACACAGACCCATTGCCAAAAATGCCAGAATAAAGATTCTTGTTTTCACAAAGCATGAAATTTATAAGGGTTACAAAGTGTAAAGATACTATTCTTTTACTAACTTTGAGAAAACCAATATTAA
>JAFLTI010000060.1 GCA_022510485.1 Lentimicrobiaceae bacterium
TTAACATATAAATATGTGGCTGTTCCCTTGTCTTTGCCACAAGTAAAGGCAAGGGAGACCACGAATATACAAAAACCAAATATAGAGTACCCTTATTATTAACAATTAAATATTTTTAACATGAAGAAACTATTCTATCTGGGCTTGACTGCCCTACTGATGTTCTTCGCCTTTGGCAGTGCCAATGCGCAAACGTCGCCGACGTTGACGTTTTCTCCTGAAAGCGGCACGGCATTAGAGTTTGCAGGCGGAGAAGAAAAAATCTCTATTGACTGTACTTCCGGTTGTGAAGAAATAGGTGATAAGTATGTTCTCTATAGAACCTATGCCACAAGACAAGAAGCCGAAGCAGACGATATTTGGGACGGCTCCGGACAAATGTACGGTGATGATGAAGCCATTGATGATCTTGAGACCGCTTCGAGTGCTTTTGATTCGGCTGTAATCACAAAAGAAAAGCCAGTTATTCGGGCTCGCGTTATGGACGGAGAACTGAATGACAATGCCGGCGGTTGGGTAGGCGAAAGTTTCTATGCCGAATACACCGTTAAGGCAGCCGAAGCGGAAACAACTCCTGCCAAGGTAACTATCACAAACTCGTGGAGGTATAATTGGAATGCGGCTTCAAGCACGAAGCCTAATTTCAAGGTTGCTATTGCAGATGGTGACGTACAGTTGGGAGAAGATGAAGGTGATATAGCCATAAAGGCTACCTTTACAAACGGTGACAAGAACGGTACCCAAATCATTACAGCCGAAGAAACACCTATAGACCTCACAATCCTGCGCCAAAAAGCCGGAAAGTGGGCAGTGGCATTCCAATTGGTTAAAGGAAACGATAACGCAACTCCGGTTGAAGAAACCGTTGCGGTGGTAGACGAAGCGTCAATGTCTGAAATAACTGTAGTCGGACAAGCGACCATATCTTTGAGTCCTATGCAATGGACTATGGGTTCGCAAGACAAGCCTAAAGTTACCGTTGATCTCGAAAACGCCGGCGGTCTGGAACTGGCAGAAAACGAAGAAGGGAAAGCGGCAGTAAAGATTGTCTTTACCCCCTTTACCGATGATGGCGGTGGTGATTTATTGGCTCTTGACGCTGACGGAGCAAGCCCTGTTACTGTCTTTATTACGAAATCGGGAGAAACGGAACTTGAAACCGAAGATTTTCAAGAAGGTAATTGGTTGATAGGAATTTCATTGGTAAAGAGTAATGCAAGAGAAGATGCTTTTTCAACCGACGACACCTACACCACCAATTCTATCAATAATTTGTTTGTTGTTAAGCCTGCGGCTGTTGAACCTGAAACCCCCGCAAAGACCGTGTTGGTTACTTTGGATCAGAGTGTATGGACCGAAGGTTCTGCAAACCCCAAGTTTACCGTAGACCTCACGAATGCCGACGGCTTGACCCTCGGTGCCAACGGTGCGGCGGTAAAAGTTGAGTTCTTTGAAGACAATCTCGGTTTTGACGATGAACCCGGTTTCCCCGGCGTAGATGATGATTTCGACGGACCCGGCTTCCCCGGTGGAGAAGATGATCTCGACGGACCCGGCTTCCCCGGCGGAGAAGATGATCTCGACGGACCCGGCTTCCCCGGCGGAGAAGATGATCTCGATGCTCCCGTAGCCGCCAAGACCATATTCCTTTCCACAACCGAAACACCGTTTGACCCCAGCACGGATTTGACCGCAGGCAAGTCGTACACCCTGCAATACACCTTGGTTGACGGTACCACGCACGAAGATTTCGACCAGAGCGATGAATACAGCATAGATCCTGCCTCCAGCATGTTCTTTGCCATAGCAGCCGAAGAAGAACCCGGTGCTCCCGAAGTAACGGTTAAGTTCACGCCTACGGAATTGACCGTTGGAGGAACGCAAGACCTCACGATTACGGTTACGGTAACTCCCGCAGACGCCATAACCTTGGGAGACAAAAAAGGTGATGTGGCTGTAAGGGTTTCTATGACCGACAACGCAGAAGTATGGCCGCAAGAATATGAGTGGGATTTGACCGAAGCCACCAAGACGGTTCCGGCTGTTGGATTTACCGAACCGGGTGTTTACACCGTCAGCTACGAATTGCTCACTTGGGTGGATGATGAGCTTGGCGGTCTCAAAACCGCGAAATATGAGGGTGATGCCAAAATAAACGTAACCGGTTCCACCGGCGTGTTTATCGTCAATAATCCGTCTGCCGCTCCCGAACTGCCCGCAGACGATGAAGACGCACCCCTGCTTGTCCTCGATCCCGACAACAGCCAGAGCGTGCTTGAGGGTACCAAAGTCGAAATCACCTGCGCCGATCCGGACTTTACCATGATAACTTTCTGCACGTCTGCTTCTTACGAAGACTACGAGGACGATCATATAATGAAAGCCTACAGCCAAACCAATCAGCCTGTGATTACGGCGGAAAAACCGCTTTTGGTAGTGCAAGTAGCGAAAGGCGAATATGTTGGCGAAGCGTTTTATGGAGAGGAATACCACACCTACTTCAGGTATTACACCATTAAAGACGGCAGCGATGTTACCATGCCGATAATCTATACCGAATTCGCTGCGGCGATGGATCTGGGTATCTATCCCAAAGGCGATAACATCAAGCTCGATGCCGGCGGCATCACTATGGAAGACAACGGCAACAGCCTGTGGTACACCACCGACGGCAGCGAACCGTCTGCAGACAATGCAAGCACCGTAAAGGTTGACCAAGGCTATACTACGATCAAGGCGGATCAGTCCATGACCATCAAGGCCATCGGTGTAACCGCTACCGGAGAAACTTCGGATGTAGCCATGCTCAAGGTTACGCTCTGCGAAGACGTAGAAGCCAGCATCAGCCTGAACCGCGCTATCGCTTTGGTAGACTCCGTTGTAGGAAACAATGCCCCCATCACGGTAGCTTTTGAAAATGACTGGGGTCTTGACATGGACTATACGGTTTACTACACCCTTGACGGTACAACCGAACCCTCTGCCGAAAATTACGGAGAAAACGAAAACATCATGAAAATCGAAAGCGCTTATGATGAAACGTACGGCGATCTTATCCGTCCGAGCTTCATGATTTCCGGTCAGGCTCCCAAAACGATAAAGGCAAAAGCCTATATGAAGATATATGAAGGCGAAGGCAATACGGTTGTTACCGAAACCATCTCCCAGACAATCGGCAGAATCCAGAGCGGTCTTGAAGATCCCAAATTCAGCCATGCCGCCGGAGATATCCACGTAGGCGACACCTTGCGTATCACCAACCCCAATCCCTACGATGGAGATGATGATAATTTCGACCCGTGGTCAAGAATACCTGTTCCGCAGATATATTTCAGCCTTAACGGAGTACTTCCCGCCTACAACAGGGTTCCCTCGGAAGGCGTCTTCAGAACGGATGACGGTATGTATCAAGACGAAGCCCTGATTATCTTCCAGAAAGATGCAAAGGGTCTGTATGCCTATATTCCCGCAGTGGCGATGTATCAGCTTGACACGCTCCGCTTGGAAGAAAACCAAGAACTCAGCATTCAGGCTATCTGCTACAACGTTATCGAATATGGCGAAGGCATGATGGGTCCCGGTTGGCTGGAATACGGCTCCGAATTTGTAAAGGTTAACTACACGGTTAAATCCGAATCCGACGGTCCCAATCCTCCGGTACCTGCCGATACGGTAAAGGCTCCTACCTTTAACCCGGCTGCCGGCGAAGTGGAAAAA
>JAFLTI010000061.1 GCA_022510485.1 Lentimicrobiaceae bacterium
TAGGTTCTTCACCGTTTACGGTGTAGTAAATCGTAGCACCTTCGGTAGCGCAGGTAATGGCTACTTTCGTGCCTTTTTCCACTTCGCCGGCAGGTACGCTGAAAGCAGGAGTTGCCACTATATCAAGTGTGGTATAGATCATCTTTACAAAGTCTGAACCGTATCCGATTGTAGGCTGCGGCATCCAGTCTTCTGCAGGTTCTCCAAAATCCATCACATCGTAACAAATAGCCTGAATGTCCAGATATTCTCCAAAACGAATCGTATCAATGTCGGACTTCTCATATTTATACGCTGAGGCAACAGGAACATAGGCATAAACACCCTTTTCGTCTTCTTGGATAATAATCAGAACTTCTTCTTCATAGTCCATATTGTCTGTGTGGAAAACACCCTGAGAACCGTCCTTATCGATAGAAGGAATTTCTCCATTTAAGCTAAAGAATATTTGCGGAACAGATTTCCTCGGTGCCCAAGGATCAAAAAAGCCGTCATCATCTGCTTCATAAGGATTGGGATTCTTGATACGCAGGGTATCTCCTACTTTTATTTTACCTGCCGCCATACTGAATTCAGGATTTTTAATTCCGGAAACAACACTGTCGATTTTCTGAACAAACAACGGGGAAACGATAATATCCTTTACACTATCGTAGCCCGTTTCCACGCCTTCCATACCTTCCATTCCAGCAAGAGCCGTCGCCATATTCATATAGGCTTTGGCCTTTATCGTAGCAGGTTGCGGAAGAATTACATGCGCTACAATATCTTTCAACGGATCACTTTCAAACATTTTGATAGGACCTTCACCTGCTTGAGCCTTATAGGCTTCGGCAGAAGGTTCGGTTCCGTCGGTGGTGTAATACACAACATACGGCAATATATGCAGTTCGTTTGCATATTCACTTCTAAAAGATATCGACACGGGATAGTTCTTGCCGACAACATTATCAACAAGCATTTGGTCTTGCATCAATGAAACGGCGGCATCCACATCCTTAGCAAGTTTATAGTTGGCAAAAGCCACATCCGAAACTGCGCCTTGGGCATTTACGGCAATAGCCTTTATGGTCATAGAAGACTCAACCGGTACCGTAACCATGTCCCCAGCCTTAGTAGACGTTGCACCGTTAACCGTAGGTTTGCTGCCATCGGTGGTGTACCAAATAGTATAACCCTCGTCGGCAACAATCTTTACCTTATATCCTTCGGGATAGATAGCCAATTCCGACGGCCAAATATTGTTTGGATCGAAAGGCATAATGACTGGCATTTCAACCTCGCGGGCTGCCCTTACCTTATAGCTTCTGTAGTACTTATATTCTTCTACCGGAAAACTTTCACGTCCCACATATGCCAATTTGCTTACTACAATTAACAGTATCGAATCGTCTACCGTAATCACAGGATATTGATTCTTGTAAGCATAATATTCCGTATTCCGTCCTTTGTTGGCTTCCGCTATAGAAGAATAGGTAGCATATTCTACTATATATTCGTTCAAATCAATATCAATACTGGAAATACGGATTTCGGTATTGTTGTCTACGCTGTCGGCGTTGCCCGGAGTAAAGGTAATTTCAGGTGCGTCTTCATCGTCTTCGGGAAGAACGGCAACCACGTAAGAAGCCGAATCTATCGGAGAGTCGTTCCAATTGACTGCATCGGTAGAAATAGCTATGGCTTTAATCTTAACGGCCTCGTTTATCACAATACCTTCTTCGGCATTGTATTCGCGGCTCGAAGCAGTAGGCGTAGTACCATCGATGGTATAGTAAATCTTGGATGCCTTATTAGCACAAGTAATGGTTACTTCAGTACCAGGATCCACTTCGCCCGTTCTCGGGCTGAAGGTAGGTTTGGGCAACGTGCCTTTTTCAACTATCACGGAATCTACGGTTGTACCCACTACCGCCTTGGTAGCATCAAAAGCGATCGGATTTGCAAGTGTGGAACTACCCTTTACCAATTCGTAGGTCAAAGTCCATTTGCCAACTGTCAGTGAATCTTTTTTCAACTGTGCACTACCCGTAAAAATCTGCGAGTCAACAACATTGTCTTTACGCCAGATAACTAATACAGCCACATTGGTATCGGCTTTTCCAAGTTTCAAGGTGCTGTTATCCATACCTTTCTTTACAGCGACAGTTAAATAAGGTCCAGATGCTGTTCCCATTACCCACTTATTTCCAGTCTGTGCTAATGCCGAGGAGGTTATGTTTACCGTATCGGGTTTTACAGTGGTAGGAGGTTCAGGTTCAGTCTGAGCGGCAGTTACCGTAAGCGTAGTGGCAGATTCGTTAGATACTACCACTTTTGTTGCCTCTTCGGTATTAAAAGCTTCGGGATTTGCTTTCGTGGAATTACCCTTTACCAATTCGTAGGTCAATTTCCATTCACCAGCTGCGGTAAGTTTGTCAGTAGGTACATTGGTGGCAACGGTGGAGTTAATGAGTACGGTGTCTTTAACGTCGCTTTTCGTCAAAATTGCCAATACGGCTACATTGGCTTCTTGATCTCCGATTTGCAAGGTGTTGCCTGATTCCACATTTTTAATGCTAGCGGTAAGAGTAAGAGCAGCTTCCGTTCCGATTTGCCATGTAGGAGTATTCAAAGCTACCGTTACCGTGTCGGGATCCGGAGTGGAAGGAGTTTCGGTCTGAGCGGCAGTTACCGTAAGTGTCTTGGCAGATTCGTTAGATACTACCACTTTTGCTGCATCTTCGGTATTGAAAGCTACGAGATTTTCTTTCGTAGTACTACCCTTTACCAATTCGTAGGTCAAATCCCATTCACCGGCTGTGGTAAACTTGGTAGTAGGTACATCGGTGGCAGTGGTAGAGTTAATGAATACGGTGTCTTTAACTTCATCTTTCGTCAAAATAGCCAACACGGCTACATTGGTTGCTTCTTGTCCGATTTGCAAGGTGTTGCCACCAGACACGTTTTTAATGCTAGCGGTAAGTGTAGGAGCAGCTGTTCCGATTTGCCATGTAGTAGAATTCAAAACTACCGTTACCGTGTCAGGATCCGGAGTGGAAGGAGTTTCGGTCGAGGCAGCTTTTACCGTAAGTTGTTTCGTACAACCTTCGTCATCCGTTGCTTCTCCTTCATAGTCTATGTACTGTTCTCCCGATTTTACCACTAATTTGTAGTCCAAACTGTAGGTAGCGGCTTCCAATTTCAGGTCTCCAGTAGCCAAGTCTACACTGTTGTTTGTAAGCAATTGCGTGTCTACCGCTTGTTCGGATTTCTTAAAGATAACCATTAAAGCGGTGTCCGCCTCTCCAGCACCTAATGTTACTGTGGCTGCAGGAGTCGCAATTTCTTCAGAAGCATCGGTAATTGTAACCGTAAATTTGGGTACATTATCCGATGATCCCAATGTCCATTCGGCTGGATTTAGTACAACTTTCAAGTTGACTGTTGCTAAGCCACCCTCTCCTCGGGCACTACCCAAAGAAAAGAACATCATCAGGGCAGTCAGCCCCAGATAGAATAGTTTCTTCATGTTAAAAATATTTAATTGTTAATAAATAAGGGTACTTCATGTTTGTTGTATCTTTAACTTCGCTCCGCTTCGTTGAAGATTCTGCGCCTCGGCAGAAGCCCGCCAAGTAAACTTGGCTGTCTTAGGGTTTTTGGCTTCTGCTCTCGGCTGTTGTATCTTTGCTGTACCCCTTGCCTTTACTTGT
>JAFLTI010000062.1 GCA_022510485.1 Lentimicrobiaceae bacterium
AACTTTTCCGACCTGAGGATACAACTAATTGAAGTGTTTCAATTCGAGGTTCTGCAACGTAGCAAGCTGCTTTCAACGGTTTTCTACCTCTCCGTTGGCACAAAGATACAAAAGTTGAGAGCAAAAACCAAATTTATTTGGTTTGGGTTTGCTGTTTTGGCAGAGCCAAGCTTGCTTGAGGTCTGACGAGACAGCAAACTCAAAACCCAAGCAGGCTTGGGTTTTTGCCGAGACGCCCAATCTTCAACGAAGCGAAGCGTAGTTAAAGGTACAAAAGTTGAGAGCAAAAACCAAATTTATTTGGGAAGTTTTCCAAAGCCCTTGTTGTTACTTTTTTCTTTTGTCGCAAAGAAAAAAGTAACATTGATTTCGCCGAGGCGTAAAAAGGTCGGTTGCAAACCAAAGAAAAGGCTGTTGTTTATTTAATGCTGCCGGGGCGTTGTGCGGTGTAATATGTGGCACTTACAAGTTAATAATAAATTTTTAACTTTGTGGACAAGAGATTGTTCGCAAATATGACTGCTCATCGCTTCGCTCTGTATCTGTTTACTTTAGTTTTGGCTATTTCGTGCAGCCCGGATTTAGATAAGGCGCAAATGTCTTGTGAGCCGGCTCCGATTTTTCCGGCATATGAAGACGGAACCCATATTCCCTATAATATCGCGCCTTTGAATTTTACACTTCCTGACAGTGTTTGCAAGGCTTACGTGCGGGTGCGCTCGTCTTCGGCTCAAAAAAGCTTTAGAACGGGCAAAAAGGTGGGTTTTCCGCTCAATTTTTGGAAGCGGCTCACAATCGGGGCGCGGGAAAAACAGGATACCATCGTGTTGGAGCTTTGCGTGCGCGGGGCTTCGGGCGGGCTGACATCTTACCCTCCTATCCGTTGGATTGTTTGTCCGGACAGCATTGATCCTTACCTCAGCTATCGTTTGGTGCAGCCTACCGGCGGGGTTTACAAGGTACTGGAGCTGCGGCAGCGTTGCTTGGAGAATTTTGAGGAGTCGGTTTTGATTTCTAACCGGCTGATGGGGGGAAATTGCTTTAACTGCCATACGTACGACCGGGGCGATGCGAACCGTATGATGATTCATTTGCGTAAACCTTCGGAGGGTTCTTTATTGTTTGAGGGCAATGGGGTGCAGAAAGTGCGTTTGCCGGCTGCGGAGGAGGCTTTGGCGTATCTGCCGGATTCGCTTCGGATGCCTTTGAATTTTGTGTATGCGGCCTGGCATCCTTCGGGAAATTATATTGCGTTTTGCACGAATATTTTAGGGATTATGGGCTATGAGGCGCACAAGCAGTATCTGAATTTATTAGACAGTGCTTCCAACATTATCCTCTATAATCCTGAAAAACGGGCGGTTTCGCTGCCTGCCGCGCTTTGGACTGCCGATTTTGAGGAAACTTGGCCCGCTTGGAGTTCTGACGGTAAGTGGCTGTATTTCTGCCGTACTCCCAAAATAAGCCCTGACACGGTGGGGGCTTATCCGGAATGGGGGGAAAGGGTTCAGCATATCCGTTTTGATTTGTGCCGTATCGCTTTTGATGCCGCCTCGGGTACTTTTGCCGATTCGGTGCAGACTGTGCTTTTGGCTGAACCGGGCAGGAGTTATTCGGTTCCTCGGGTTCATCCGGACAACCGGCATTTGCTGCTGTGCCGCAGTCTGTATAATTCGGTGCCTTATCATTCGCAAGGGGATTTGGAACTGATTGATTTGGAAAAGATCCCTGCTTTTGAGGGGGAAAGCGGTAATCCTGCGGATATTTTGAACTCTGATCAAAGCGAGAGCTGGCATGAATGGAGTGCCAACGGGCGTTGGGTGGTTTTTGGCAGCAAGCGTCAGGATGGGCATTACACCTTGCCTTATATCGCTTACTTTGACGGTGGGGGCTTTGGAAAACCTTTTGTGTTGCCGCAAAAGAGCGGAAGTTTCTATCAGACCAATCTGAGGTCGTTCAACCTGCCTACTTTTGTGCGCAAGGCTTCGCGGATTACGCCCCGTATGGCGGCGGAGGGAAAAGAATCGCCGGCTTTGCCTATTGTCGTTCTGTAATAATAAAACTTTAACTTTGCAAAAATTTCTCCAGGTCGGCTTCGGCTTCGGATTGAAGGTTTTTGCAAGTGATGTCCGGAAAAAAATTACCTGTTTTTATTTCTTACACGGTAGCGGCTTTGCTGCTGGCGGGGGGTGGCTTGTGTTTTTACGAGTTGTTTCTGTACGTGGGGCGTCATTCTTTCTTTTCTTTCAATGCTGATTTTCTGTCGTGCTGTTTGCCTTGGCGGTCTGATGTGTATATGTTTCCGGGGCAGCCTTATTCTTTTGGGGATTTGCTGCGTGGGTTTTCGGGTCAGTTTTACCGGGGCTGGGGCGTGGTTCTTTATTTGGTGGCTGCCGGTCTTATTTTTTGCGCGATTCTGACTTGGCTATGCCGGCTTGTGTGTTTACACAGGGGTCGGAACCGCCGGTGGAAAAGGCTTGTCCGCTTGGTTTTGCCGGTGGTCGGGGCTTTGGTTTTCTTGGGATGCCAGCTGTATTTGGCGTTTTCGGGCAGGGATTCGTATTGGGGTATCAAGGATTACAGCTTGGGGCGGATTCTGATGAAGACGGAGCGTTTGGTGGCGGAACAAAAATACGGGGAGGCTCTGGAACTTGCCAATCAATATTGGTTTTCGCATCCTTGTTCCATAGACGATGTGGTTACGGGGCGTAATTCGCTCTATGCGGGCTTGAAGCCGGTGGAGATTCCTTTCCGGCTCGATTTGGCGGCTTATACGCATGTGGCTCTCTTGGGGGCGCACCGGCTCAACGAGGATTTTTTTACTTACTATCGGGTGCCTGAAATCTACGGGCAGATCGGGGAGGCTGACGCGCCGGCGGGTATCTTGGTTTCGGTGTTCAAAAATCGGTTAATCGGCAATCATACGGTTGTTTACAGTCAGTTAATGAATTTGATGGAGGCGGAGGGCTTGAGTTATTTTTCGTTGGAACAATCGATTTTTTCGGTGCTTGTGTGCTATCAGTACGGCTTGGCGGACAAATACATACGTTTGTTGGAAAGCACGCTTTTTTACCGTAAGGCTGCCTTGCGTTATCGGGAGGTCTCGGTTCTTTTACAGAATCCTGAAGCGAAGCGGAAAGAGGTTTCTCCTACAACGCTCAAACTTCTTGAACAAATTAAAAAAGAGCGTAATAAGTCGCTTGTAGACTATATCTATACCAGTGGTCTGAGCGAAATGGAGGCGCGGGAGCTGTGGCGGCAGCGTACGGGGGCTTCGTTGGAAAACTTGGAGTATATCGCTTTAATGGATTTGCTTTATAAGAACACCGACAGTGTGGTGGCGAGGATTCCTGATTACCTGCGTTTGAGCGGTCAGGACAGACCGCCTTACCGTTTGCCGGCGGCGTGGCAGGAGTTGTTGTTGGTGTTGGCGCAGGAAAACAGGGTTCTGCCTGAAAAGGTAGCGGCTTTGATGCCGGATATGGCGTGGGACAATGCCGTGTTGAAGCAGCTGCAACTGTTTTATGGGGAGAGGGAGCGTTTGATGCGCCGAATGTCGAGTCCGCAGCAAATTACGCAGGCTTTCGGGCATACGTTTGCCTACAACTACTATTTTAGCCGCTTTGTGCGTCCGCAGCCGTCACAG
>JAFLTI010000063.1 GCA_022510485.1 Lentimicrobiaceae bacterium
GCCTCGGCATAACCCAAGCAAGCTTGGTTCTGCTCTCGGCTTAACGAAAACGGTCCTTAGTACGCTCCCTCACCGCCTGCGGGCTGCGGCGTTGCATCTCACCCTCCAGAATACTTTTTTGGGTTATAGCCCCTGTGTTTTGAAAGAAGAAAAAACGACCGAAGTAGTAATTTAGACTGGAATGTAAAAAAACAGTTGGAATCCTTAACGCTGGTTTTGTTGATTAATGGTAAATCCCATTTTAACCAAATCCATACTGTCGCCATATGCACACACGCCGGGCGTAAAATCAAAATTACCGCGACCACTGAATTTCGGTGATAAATCCATAGCAGTTTGCAAATCATACCGGCGTGCGGAAATGCTCCCGGTGCTGGCATTCTTAAAACTTTCCCCGGGTGCAACTGTTATATATATACATTACGAATATGTTTATCGGCCGCATATTTGTTCAGTGTGTCACGCTTCCATTGGGGGTTAACATCGCTAAAATAATAGTACCAAACCACCGCGTCGTATTGTTCGATGTCTTTTTCCTTTTCGCAGGATTGAGATATTAATACAACAGAGGTGAGCAGAATAGAGAGGCAGAAGATGCGCGTAATCCATTGTGTTTTCGTTTTCATACTGTTCTTGTTTTAGGGTTAAACAAAATTTGAGGTGCGAAAGTACGGATTTTTTGTCTTTTAGGCATAGAATATTCTGTATATCAGCATTTTATTATTATATCGGGGCGACAATAAAAAAGTTCACGCATAAATGCAAAAACCGCCCTACAGCCCACTGTAAGCCCCTTTTTCTATCTTTCACTATAATAATAAAATACAAATCGGGAGGGGAAAATTTTGCAAAAAAAAGTTATCAACAACCCCAAAAAGTAGTTAGAGCGGCAAGAGGCGAGGCAAAAGATAGGGGAGTGAAATGCAAGGCGCAGTCCGAAAGGGGAGAAAAGAGTGTGTCCCAAATCAAAGGTAAAAAAGCAGTTAGCGTGGCAAGATGCGAGGCAGAAGATAGGGGAGTGCGTTGCGAGGCCCCGAAAGAGCGAAATGAGAGTGTGTTCCCAATCAAAGGTAAAAAAGCAGTTAGAGCGGCAAGATGCAAGGCGGAAGATAGGGGAGTGAAATGCAAGGCGCAGCCCGAAAGGGAGCGAAAAGAGTGTGTACCCAAATCAAAGATAAAAAAGCAGTTAGAGCGGCAAGATGCAAGGCGGAAGATAGGGGAGGGAGATGAAAGGCGCAGTCCGAAAGGGAGCGAAAAAAGTGTGTCCCAAATCAAAGGTAAAAAAGCAGTTAGAGCGGCAAGATGCAAGGCGCAGCCCGCAGGCGGCGAAGGAGCGTACTAAAGTACGTGACTGAGCCGCACAAGGGCTGCAACGAAGCAGATTGCCGCTCTAACTGCTTTTTTTATAGTTTGTAACCCACACGAGCCTCCCCCCCCTCCAAAACAATCTTGCTCTCCGCGCCGGTCTTGCGCAGCAAAGTAAGCAAGCGCAGGATATGGTCAAAGCCTAAGTCGCGGGCGCAGAAAATTACCTCGCCGATGCGTTGCAGCTGAATCTGTTCCAATAACAAGCTTTCGGCAACATCTACGGCAAGGGTATGGATATGGTCGGGCAGAACCCCTTCGCGCAGCAGCAGTTGCTCCACTCTCGCGCTTTCGTCGCTTTTGCCGATAATAAGATAATGCTTGCGCTTGGGGGTGGATAGCGGAAAAGACTTGCGGAATACCCTGCCGGCAAAAAGCCGGAGCAGCAAGGCGAATCCCAAGCAGATGGCGCCTCCTGCCACTGCCATAAAGCGGCTGAACTGCCATTGGGCACCGAACAGGGCTCCTAAAATTAAAAAGCCGACGATACCGGAAAGATAGCCTAATGCCGTGCGCTTAAACGATATGGGCAGACGGTAGGCACGGCAGGCAAAATTACCTGCCACCAAGAGCAGGGCATATACCGGCAGCACGCCCAGACGGTAAATTTCGGGATAGAAAAAGGCATCGTTGCGTATCAAGGCTGGCCAAGCCAAAGACAGAAAGAGCAGAATAAGGTAGTTCAGCAAGCCGTCGGTTACCGGCAGGAACAACCGCCGTATCAGGCGGCTCAGCATCGAAAGCGATGCCCTGAGCCAGATGGCAAGACGCAAGCCGTAGATATACAGTCCTTTTGAAAAGTATTTTTTGGCAAAGATTTCCATAGCGCGGTAAAACACCAGCACATAGTTGAGGCTGCCTTTCTTGGTGCTTTCGCCCTTGTAGTGGATAATGCGTGTCTTGGGAAAATAAAAGTTTTTGTAGCCGCCCAGCAAGATACGGTAGGAGAGGTCTATATCCTCGCCGTACATAAAGAAACTTTCGTCTAAAAGCCCCACCTTGTTCAGGGTTTCTTTGCGCAGGAGCATAAACGCCCCCGAAAGTATCTCCACCTCGTGGATTTCTTCGGCATCGAGATGCCCCATATAGTAGGCGGCAAATCGTTTTGAGCGGGGAAAGGCTTTGCATAGACCGCTTATCTTATAGAATGCGGTGCGCGGTGTGGGCAGCCCCCGCTTGGATTCCTTGAGGAAATGCCCCTGACCGTCGAGCATCTTTACTCCTAAGCCGCCCGCCTCGCGGTGGGACTCCATAAAGTCGAGGCATTTTTTGAGGGTATCGGGTTCTACGAGGGTGTCGGGATTGAGCAGCAGCACGTATTTTGCCTCGCTCTGCCGTATGGCTTGATTGTTGGCTTTGGCAAAGCCAAGGTTTTCCTTATTGGCGATAAGGCGCACTTGGGGAAAGTCGTTCCTAAGCATTTCCACCGAGCCGTCAGCCGAGCGGTTGTCTACCACAAACACTTCAAAATCCTTGCCCCATTCCATACCCCGGCTCTTGCTTAAAGAGTGGAGGCACTGTTGCAGGAACGCCTTTACGTTATAGTTTACGATAACAACCGAAAGGAGCATGGTATCAATAGTTTAATTGATATTCCCGAAGTTTTTGCGCCACCGCTTCGGGCACAAAATCCGAAACATCTTGCCGGTATTTCAAAATATCGCGCACCATAGACGAGCTTACACATTCCAGCGCCGGGTCTGCCGCCAAAAAAACGGTTTCTATACCCGAATCGAGGCAGCGGTTGGTTACGGCTATGCTTTTTTCGTATTCCCAGTCTATGGCAGAGCGCAATCCACGCAAGATAAAGCGGGCGTTCAGCTTACGGCAATAATCTACCGTAAGGCTTGCAAATATATCCACCGCCACGCGCGGTTCGTCACGATAAACTTCCTGTATAAACGCCTTACGCACTTCGGGAGGGAAAAGCCCCCGTTTCCCTCCATTGATGCCTATGCCCACCACAAGGCGGTCAAAGAGGGGCAAAGCCCTGTCTATCAGGTTAGCATGACCCTTGGTAAAAGGGTCGAATGAGCCGGGAAATACGGCGATTCTTTTGGCTTCCATAACTTTACTGTTAGCCTATGCTATAAAAGAGCGTAAAGATAGAAAAAGAATATGGAAAAACGTTATATTTGCCGATTGTACCCGTTGAAAAGGAAAGGCGGGTGCGCGAGAAGATATGGAATACAAAAATCTGTTGGTGGAAGACCGGGATGCCGTACGCATTCTTACACTGAACCGTGCGCAAGAACTGAATTCGTTAAATTCCGAACTGC
>JAFLTI010000064.1 GCA_022510485.1 Lentimicrobiaceae bacterium
CCTTTCCGCCAAATTCAACGCTTTCTCCGGCGCAGATTGCCGTATCGAGCGTAAACTCATAAGAGGGATTTACCGATAAAACGAGCGTGAAGATGGTATCCGTCGCATCTTCATGACGAACGGTATCCGTATAGGTACCGGCTTGTGTCAAATCCCGATCACCAAAAGGATAGGTGTCTCCTTGACAGATTACTTCGGCAAGATCGATATAAGACAATGTGTTCTTTACTTTTAATTCAAATACATTGATACCGCCTTGGTCTGCTTCACTCTTAGCTGCAAAACGCAACATATAGATGCCGGCTTCGTCAAGCATTATTTCCGACTTGAATGTTTGCTCGGTCTGATTGATTTCGTTCCACTCCGCCACTTTTATACCTTCTACCGTATCGAGAGCGCGAACCAAATCAAGACGCATCTTTTCGGTCTTACCTTCTTCGTTTGTACCGCAAACCACTTCTATTTCGTATTGACCCATAGGCATGCTCATACCGGGAGTAAAGAAGAGGTCGTTGGCAGCAAGATCGGCATTGGGAGCCAGATACATTCCCGAATCGGAATTACGAGCCCAAGCGATTTCGTCTGCATTTACGTTCATTACATAGATATACCTTTCCTGTGCAATCGAATCACAGAAGAATGTATGATAGGGCAATTCAAGCGGAGCGTAATGCACCACATCAATTGTAGCCGCATTGTCAAAAGCAGGATCGCCTTGTGCTTCTACCCAAACATTGAGCTTATGTTCTCCGATTTGCGAAAAATCAGCCTTGGCGTTAAAGGTATATTCAAACATATCCGTTTCAGATACGAGGGGTTCTTCGGTAAACGAAACGCTTTCCCTTACCGTGTCTTTACCATCTACACTGAAACAGAGTTCCACATTGCCGCTAAAGTCGTCTAAGCCGGTATTGTTCAATACAACACTTACGCTTTCTTCGCCCAAATCGGCACGAGGAACAATCGGTTCAACCTTTACAATGCCTATATTGGTTTCAAACAAGGCATCCACCTTGAAATTGTCGATATAAATCCAATCACCATAAGCAGAGATACCGCACAGAAGCACATATTTGTAGCCTTCCATATCCGTCAAGTCAAACGAATAATGATACCAACTGTCTGCCGATTTATCCGTTACAACAGGCTCCATATCCGGATGCCGGTAGATGGAGGTAAGCAGACGGGCACCCAGCGTATCTTCCGGAGATTTGCTTATGAAAACCTTCAACTGATCTTTACTGGAAGAATAATTGGTGGTTCTACGTATATCAAAGCTGACCGTATATACGGCATCGTACGAAAAGTCGAGCAACGGTGTGGAAACAATGGCGATATGACCCGCACTCAGACCTGATGAATTGTATGCCAAGGCTTTCTTTCCTTCTTTTACGTAGTCTGTTTTAGCCACCCATTGCATATCGGTGCGGGTACCCGCCAACTTTTTGTAACGCCACCAAAGAGGCAGGCTGTCTACCGTATTTTCAAAATTTTCCGCATAAGGCACAGGAAGTATGCCATCGGGCATAACAACAGAAACACTGTCCCAGAGGCTGGCATCGTCAGAAGCGCAGACAGCACGAACCTGCATCGTATAGTTAGCGGCAGGCAAAAGGTTCTGTATGGTATAATTCTTGGTCGTTATATCTTCTACCGTAGTCCAGTCCTCATCGTTTTCTGTCTTGTAACGGACTTCAAATGCCTCGTGTTGCGAACTCCAAGACAGTTCGGCTTCCGTGGGCAACAAGGCTCCCAGTTTCAAATCTTCCACTTGCAGGCAGGAATACGGCGTTTCCCAAGTAATCTTTACCGGTTCGCTGCTTTCGGTCTGGCAAACGGTGCTTACCTTGGCTTCGTATTGGGTATGCTTGGTAAGACCGCCAAGTGTAACAATCGTATCTTCGGCAGTAACGGTTTGGATTTCCGCCAAATCAATAGCCCCATATTCTACCGTATAATTTTTTATCGCGCCGTCTTTAGAAGAGTCGGGTGCCGACCAAGCCAAGGTTGCTTCGTTATACAGTATTTCACCTTCTATATGAAGATCGGTGGGCGGAAAACATTTCTGCTCGTGGCGGATTTTGAAATCGTAAACACGAATGGAAAATCCCGTGCTATTTTTCCCGATCGATTCCAAGCGCATCCTTATGGTGCTGGCGTCTTGTACATATTCTCCCAACTTGATAGTCAGTTCCTCTTTAGCATTATTCTTATCAAGTTCCCTGATAGTATCCCATGTAGCCCCCCTGTCGGTGCTATAGGAAATCCAAAGCCGTTCACCTCTGGTTTCATAGTTGGAAAAATTATAGGTCATCGCCATTTCAAGACGGTCCAAGTCCACTCCGGTTAAATCCACATCCGGAGTAGATATTTTACCCCATGAGTTATTACCGCCTTCAAACAGGATATAGGTACCGGTATAATTTTCACCTACGCTCCATGCTCCCTTATTGCCGAACCATTGGGTAGAATCCCAGCAAAGAGGTATAGTGGGTGCCGAAAAATCTTCCAACAACGGAAATTCAAACGCAAAGCAAGGGGTGGTAAAGGTAATTTCGTTAGAGTAGAGGCTTTCGTCATCGTCGGAACAATAAGCTTTTACCTTAACTTGATACGTATAACCCGGATCGAGGTTGCTCAATTCTATCGGGTTGGAGGAGGCATTGCGTTCCGTCCATTGGGATTCGGTATTCTTTTTATATGCCACCATAAAATTGCTTGCCGAAGAAGTGAAACCAATCTTAGCCGAAGTTTCCGTCAAATCGGAAACCGCAAGATTGGTAGGAGCACCGCAGGATACCACCATAAAATCATCCACGTATATGGTGTGCTTATTCGCAGCCGATGAAGCCTTGATGGCGATATACACTTTTTCTCCCGTATAGGCAGACAAATCAATATCAATCGTCTGATAGGCAGAGCTGGATATTTCGGTTTCTGCTTGCAATACTTCGGTAAAA
>JAFLTI010000065.1 GCA_022510485.1 Lentimicrobiaceae bacterium
GAAGTAAAGCCCATTTCTATATAATAAACGCTTTCTTCTTTCTTAAGGTCTATATTGCCAAACACAACGGAAACGCTTCCGTCTTTTTCTATCTGCAACTGATAGCTTATCGTCAGGGCAAGATTTCCATTTTCATCCCCTATATGCATGTTCTCATAGCCCACATACAGGGTGTTGTCTTTCTCTTCATACCGTATTTTGGTATCATCTTGGGCTATTACCTCCGCCGGAGTTCTCCTCTCGTTACTAATATTATAAATTCCTCCTTCACGGAATATGCCCATACCGAAAAGGTTTCTTCCCGAACAACGAAAGTCGCGACCTGCGGTTTCATCAATCATACCCGGCGTTACCGTTTCGTTGCCGAAATAGATGTAACCGTTGCCGGAAAAGCCAAAGTTTTGAAAAACATCCTGTTCCAACGGAAAACCAAATCCTATGCTTCGCAAGCCGGAAGAAACGGCGGGAAATGTCCTGTCTTTTTTAACCTGTTTTTCGAGGGCGTCTTCTCCCAAATAAACAAGGGTGTCGAAACTGCCCGAACCCAAGGTGTCTCCTGCCTTGATATAGCTGATTTGGGTGGCTGTTTCAGAAAATTGGTGCAGGCTTGCCTCGCTTATCTTGAGGCTGTAACTCTTAAGGGGCAACCCTCCCTTGGGCTCGGTTTCCGCCATAAGCGTGCCGGCTGCTACCGACAAACATAATAAAACAAAAAAGAGTTTTTTCATCCTTTATGGTGTTTTGAAAATGGCTTTTCAGCACGCAATGATAAACCCTTTTTTTATAACCTGCTTCAAAAACAGCCTAAAACATTTTATAACAGCCCCCCTTAACAAACTTTTACAAGATATAATAAATATCAGGTAACCAATTGATTATAACACAAAAAGCCCCCGCTCTCGCGGGGGCTTCCAACCGAAACACAAACTAACACTACCGCTATTGTTTCACAATTTTGGTAATGTATTCCTCTCCATTCGTAAGAACGATCCTTACAAAGTAAAGACCTGTCTTGAAGTTAGTCATAGATATGTTTTTGGCGTTACGCACGTCGGAAAGAACCACGCGGCCTGTCATATCAATGAGTGACAGCGTGGTATATTCGCCATCGATATGCAGCACGTCTTGTACCGGGTTGGGCTGCACCGCTATCGGGCATACGGCTTCCGCCGCACCGTTGGCTACGTTGCTCAACCATACTTCTTCGGACATTACTTCTTGGTCTGCATAAACTGCCGATACCTGATACATGTATTCACCGCCGAACTCAAGTCCGTGATCTTCAAAGCTGAAGGTTTTCAACAGCTCTTCGTTCAACTTAACTTCGTCGCGGTAAATGTTGAAGCCTTGCAGGGTGTAGCTTTCGCTCGTGGTCTTGGGCGCGCTGGCAATCGGTTTAACTTCGCCCATCGGAGCCGCTCCGGCTACAAAGGCTTTTTTCTGTATGTAAGCCTTGGGGTCGGCGCTCTTGGCGGCGTCTTCGAGGTCGCGTTTCCTTACTACCAATGCGTTAATCAAGAGGTTGGCGT
>JAFLTI010000066.1 GCA_022510485.1 Lentimicrobiaceae bacterium
TATATGCATGTTCTCATAGCCCACATACAGGGTGTCGTCTTTCTTTTCATACCGTATTTTGGTATCCTCTTGGGCTATTACCTCCGCCGGAGTTCTTCTGCCGTTACTCATACTATAAGTTTCACTGTAACGGAATATGCCTATACCGAAAAGGTTTCTTCCCGTACAACGAAATGGGTCGCCTGCGCTTTCATCAAACACACCCGGCGTTACCGAATCGTTGCCGAAATAGATGTAACCGCTGCCGGAAAAGCCGAATTTTTGAAAAATATCCTGTTCAATAGGAAATTCAAATCCTATGCTTCGCAAGCCGGAATAAACGGCGGGAAATAGCCTGCCTTTTTTAGCTTGTTTTTCAAGGGCGTCTTCGCCTAAATAAATAAGGGAGTCGAAACTGCCTGAACCCAAGGTGTCTCCTGCCTTGATATAGCTGATTTGGGTGGCTGTTTCAGAAAATTGGTGCAGGCTTGCCTCGCTTATCTTGAGGCTGTAATCCCTGAGGGGCAACCCTGCCTTGGGCGTGGTTTCCGCCATAAGTATGCCGGCGGCTGCCGACAGACAAATCAAAACAAAAAAGAGTTTTTTCATCCTTGATAGTTTTTTTTGAGAATGACTTTTCGGCTGCAATAATAAAACCGTTTTTATAATCCGCTCCTGAATTTAATGGAAACATTCCGTAACACCCCCTTAACAAACTTTCACAAGACACAACAAACCGCTGACAGAACAACCACTTACAATAAAAAAAGAAGCCCCGCGCCTTCGGCGCGGGGCTTCAAGAAACAAACTAACACTACCGCTATTGTTTCACAATTTTGGTAATGTATTCCTCTCCATTCGACAGAACAATCCTTACAAAATAGAGTCCTGTGCGGAAGTTTGTCATAGATATGTTTTTGGCATTGCGCACGTCGGAAAGCACCACACGGCCTGTCATATCAATAATCGACAGCGTGGCGTATTCGCCATCGATATACAGCACGTCTTGTACCGGGTTGGGCTGCACCGCTATCGGGCATACGGCTTCCGCC
>JAFLTI010000007.1 GCA_022510485.1 Lentimicrobiaceae bacterium
AAGTTGATATGACTGACGCGGAAAGCAAGGCTTTTGTGGCTGCAAACATCAAGAGGATGGTATATCGACGGAAATTCGCTTTCAGTTTAGTGTCTTTGGGATATTGATAACGGCTATGTTGCTAAAATAAAGATGGGAATCATGGCTAAAATGGAAGATTTATTAAAACACTGTCGGTATTACAATGGTGCTGAACATTGCCCAGATGACGTACACCCTATGTTTTGGGCTATTGAGAGGCATTGGGTAAAAGCGAAAACAACAAGTCCGGAACCAAAGGATTCCGATTGTTGCATAATGAAGGACTATATTGATGCAGGGCTTGAAAATTTTGAAAAAGATGATGATGTCTCAATAGTGATAAAGGTATTGATTTATGAATGGTACCAAAAAATTGCAGGATTTAACCGTGAAAATGCAATAAAAGGTTTTCCGAAGTTCTATGCTTATTACAAAAATGGAGGAACTAAATAGGCTATACCTTGATTACCGTTATTCCGCCATCAATATGTATTGCTTTTTCGGTTGAGATTTTAATAATACGATAACGATTCCTGAGCGAGCATAAAACTTCACACTCTCAGCAAAATGAGACATATGGCTTATACTTGTTCAGTTTTGCCCTTTTTCGCATATGTTGTGATTCGCTTTCATTTTAGTATCTTTGAAATATTGATAACAGCTTTAAACAGCGCTTCAACTATGAATAGAAACGAACTGATAAAGCAGTGCCGGTATTATAAGGGTGAGGATAAATCTCCTTTTTCAGACTATTGGAATACGGTTTTTTGGCAAGAGGAAGCCTTTTTTATTCACAAATTTGAAACTGGTTTTTTTGGAAATCTGAATATAGAAGATGCACTAAAAAAGCATATGGAACTTTTCTTTGAGCACCTTGCCGATATGCACGAGACCATGGATGATGGTAAACTGTATAGGGATAAATACCTAAATATCAAATCTGCTTGATAACCTCAATATCAACATAGTTGTGATTCGCTTTATTTTAGTGTCTTTGGGATATTGATAACAGCAAGCGTTTCAAACTGGTTCTATAAGTTTTCGTTGTGATTCGCTTTCATTTTAGTATCTTTGAAATATTGATAACAGCGATTCAAAGGAGGAAAGTTCTTATGGAAAGCTGAAAAGTTTCCATAAATATAAACGCCATGACAATTTACAGGGTACTGAACAACAAGACGAAAGAGTATTTTGACTTCGACACCCCGGAAGCCGCGCTCGACTACGCGGAGCTGTTTAACGGCCGCCGCTCGGCGCATATCATAGAGATGCCGGAGCCCGGTATCTCCATCGACATGGGCGAAATGAAATATGAAATACTGCATAAAGAGTCCAAAACCTTGGATTTAGGCAGCCACTGGCATAAGGTATACAGGATAAGGGCGCTGCGCGATTTTACCACTTACGATACCGGCAGCGTCAAGGCCGGTGACCTCGGAGGCTGGGTCGAGTCGTACGACAACCTCGACCAGAACGGTAACTGCTGGCTGTTCGACGACGCGGCGGTGTGTCGGGCCGCCGCCGTGCGTGAAGACGCCGTCATGCGCGGAAATGCCGCCGCTTTCGACCGTGCCGACATATCCGGCCGCGCCTGTGTTTACGATAAGGTCTATATTTATAACTTTGCGCGTATAGAAGGTCACGCGCAGGTGAAAGGCATATCGCACATCCATGGCTCCGCCTGTATCAGGGACCATGCGTATGTTGAAGATGCAAATATAAGATTTGGCCCTGACAACTGCGCCGTCGGCGGCACGGCCACTGTCATAGGCGCAGGTACCGCTGACCGTTTGCTTTATATAGACAACCTGTGCGGCGGTAAGAAAAGCCTGACGGCCTATTCCACCACCTTCAGCGCGGGTAATGTCTGTTTTGACGGCAGGCACTTCGAAAGTTATGAAGAATTTGCCAAGTATGTGGATAAAACATTTTTCACAAGTGTCCACAGGGACCAGATGAAAACGGTTGTTGAACTTATTAAAGCTTACTAGATGGGAATGTATGCCAGATTACCCATCTGCAGCCGTATATTCTCCCGGGGAAAAGAGTTGCACCACTAATCGTGATGTCCATACTATACATGCCCTTCTGCTCTCATTCTTTGTAAAAAATCTGCCAAGGATTCCCCCGGCTTCATGGCATATCCCAACCCTTGTTGTGCGTGTTCCTTAGCACGTTCTATTTTGGCATAGAATTCCTCCTTGCTCATCAAGGTATCGTCTTTCTCAACCCTCGATAACTTAAAGGCGTCTTTCTTTCGAGTGATAAGCAGTTCTATGCCCTGCGCCACTTGGTCTAAGTAATGGCGTTGGTTTGTTCGGAACTCACGGGAACTGACAGCAAGCATATCATTATGATTTTATGATACAAAGATACAAGAAAAAATAAAATGTACCAAAATGGTACACGGTGTGTTCACTTCCGGCATCTTAACAACGGTATTTTAATAAGTATAAAGTTTTCGGAAGGAGTGTTAAAATTCAATTAAGAATATGGCTATATTTGCATAACAATGGAACGTATAAAACTGAATGTTTGTTAGTGTACGTTGCTAAAATAAAGAAACCATGACAGAAGAAGAATTTGAAAAAGCATGGGAAAGGGTGAAAGCCCACGATGCAAAAATGAAAGCGGAATGGGATGCATTACCTGAAGAAGAAAAAAAACGTCGCGAGGAAGCTCTCAAAAAACAATACGGAGCGGGGTTTTTGTATAGGATATCTAGTCCTGTAAATGATGATTGCGTAGACCCTTATGATGGAAATGAAGATTTTTTCGATGGAAATTAAATCTCGTGCATAAAAATACGATCGTTCCGTTTTTGTTTTCAACCTTTTCAACCCTCAATTTGATTCCGGAATCAAAAAGGAGTTCGTATCTTTAGCTTCGCTTCGCTGAAGATGTGACGTTTCGGCATCCCCCAAGCCAAGTGTGAACTTGGCTTGGTAACGGGCACTGCCTTGTCAGTTCCAAAGCAAGCTTTGTCCCTGCTGCGGCAGTGCCCGTTACCCAAACAAGTTTTGGGGGGAGGCTTGGTTTCTGCTCTCAACTTTTGTATCTTTGACCCTTTATATGCCTAAACGGGCTTCAAGGCATTCCAAAACAGGGTGTCCAAGCGTTCAGGTGTAAAAAACAGGGTATTGTAAAATAAACATTTAACAGTAGATAACATGGATTTTAGTCTCACAAAACAAGAAGAACTTTTCTTGCAGATGATTAGGGAATTTGCGGAAAAGGAAGTGAAGCCGCTGGCTGCCGAAATAGACGAGCAGGAAAGATTTCCGGAAGAAACCGTCGCCAAGATGGCTAAGTTGGGCATTATGGGTATTCCCATTCCCGTAGAATACGGCGGAGCGGGTTCCACCAACCAAATGTACAGTATGGCGGTAGAGGAACTTTCGCGTGCCTGCGCCACCACGGGCGTGGTTGTTTCGGCTCACACCTCGCTTTGCTGCGCGCCCATTCTGGAACACGGAACCGAAGAACAGAAGAAGAAATATCTTCCCAAATTGGCTTCCGGCGAATGGATTGGGGCTTTCGGTCTTACCGAACCCAATGCCGGTACCGATGCCGCCGCCCAGCAGACTATGGCGGTAGAAGACGGCGACAGCTACATTCTCAATGGGTCTAAAATCTTTATCACCAACGCCGCTTACGCCCATGTGTTCATTGTGGCGGCTATGACCGACAAATCGCAAGGCGTAAAAGGCATCACCACCTTTATCGTAGAAAAGGATATGCCCGGTTTCAGCATCGGTAAGAAAGAGTTGAAGTTGGGTATACGTGGTTCTGCCACCAGCGAGTTGATTTTTGAAAACGTGCGCGTTCCCAAAGAAAACGTATTGGGCAAGATAGGCGGCGGTTTTGCCGTAGCTATGAAGACCCTCGACGGCGGTCGTATCGGTATCGCCTCGCAGGCTGTAGGTATTGCTCAGGGCGCGATGGACGAAACGGTAAAATACACCAAAGAACGTAAGCAGTTCGGCAAGCCTATCGCCAAGTTTCAGAACACCCAGTTCCAGATGGCGGATCTCGAAACCAAGGTTCAGGCAGCCCGTCTGCTGGTTCGCAGCGCGGCATACAAAAAGGATATGCACCTGCCTTTCTCGGTAGATGCCGCCATGTGTAAGCTTTTTGCTGCCGAAACGGCTATGGAGGTTACCACCAAGGCTGTTCAGTTCCACGGCGGTTACGGTTACACCCGCGAATATCCGGTAGAACGCATGATGCGCGATGCCAAGATTACCGAAATCTACGAAGGAACTTCCGAAGTTCAGCGTATGGTTATCGCCGGCAAATTGTTCAAATAGTAATCCTCACTAAAAAAAGAAATAACCATGAATATAGTAGTTTGTATCAAACAAGTGCCGGATACCACCGAAATCAAGCTTGATCCGGTAAAAGGCACGCTTATCAGGGACGGTGTTCCCAGTATTATGAACCCCGACGACAAGGGCGGTCTGGAATTGGCTTTGCAGCTCAAAGACCAGTACGGTGCCCACGTTACGGTCATCACTATGGGACCTCCCCAAGCCGACGCTATCCTGCGCGAAGCTTTCGCTATGGGTGCCGACCGTGCCATTCTGCTTACCGACCGTAAGTTTGCCGGTGCCGATACCTTGGCTACCAGCCACGCTCTGTATGCGGCTCTCAAAAAGTTAGACTTCGATATGGTGATTGCCGGTCGTCAGGCGATTGATGGTGATACCGCTCAGGTAGGACCCGAATTGGCTGAGTTGCTGGATCTGCCGCAGGTAAGCTACGTAGAAGGCGTAAAATACGACGGCAAAAAGACCCTCGATGTCCGCAAACAGACCGAAGAAGGCTATCAGGTTTGGGAAGTTGAGATGCCCTGCCTGCTTACCGTTCTTGCTTCTGCCAACAAGGCGCGCTATATGTCGGTTGCCGGCATCGTTACCGCTTTCGACAAGGAAGTTGAAATCTGGACCGCCGACAGCGTGAACGCCGATCCCGCCACCTTGGGCTTG
The DNA here is from genome assembly GCA_022510485.1 of Lentimicrobiaceae bacterium. GTDB lineage: Bacteria > Bacteroidota > Bacteroidia > Bacteroidales > P3 > Pullibacteroides. Next base: position 5,010 of record JAFLTI010000007.1, read on the forward strand.
AACGGCTCGCCCACCCGCGTAAAGAAATCGTTTACCAAAGGCGCCAAGGCTGCCGGTAAGGTTTTTGAAGTGGAACCCAACGAAGCCGCCGACCTGATCGTAAGCAAACTCAAAGAAAAATTCATCATCTAAAAAACAGGAGCAATGGATATTACAGCATATAAAAACGTATATGTCTTTGCCGAACAGAGAGAAGGCAAGATTCAGAGTGTAGCCTACGAATTGCTCGGAAAGGCTCGTGATTTGGCAGATGCCTTGGGTCAGGAAGTATGTGCCATTTTGTTGGGGCATAACATCAAGGGCGAAGCCAAGTCTTTGATTGCACAGGGTGCCGACCGCGTTTTGGTAGTAGACGACAAGGATTTGGAAGTATATACCACCGAGCCTTACGCACAGGCGATTGTGGGAATTGTGGAACAGAAAAAGCCGAGTGTTATCCTTATGGGTGCCACCACAATCGGCCGCGACCTCGGTCCCCGCGTTTCGGCTCGTCTTAACACCGGTCTTACCGCCGACTGTACCGAACTGGGTATCGAAGAAGAAACCAAACATCTGATGATGACCCGTCCCGCTTTTGGCGGTAACTTGATGGCAACCATTATGTGTACCGAACACCGTCCGCAGATGAGTACGGTTCGTCCGGGCGTTATGATGGCTCTCAAGCCCGATGCCAGCCGCAAGGGAGAAGTAGAAGAAGTAAAGATTGAATTTAACCGCGCCAAATTCCGCGTTAAGGTTAAGGAAATCGTTAAGGAACAGAAGAACCTTGTGGATATTACCAAAGCCCGCGTTTTGGTTTCCGGAGGTCGTGGTGTGGGCAGCAAGGAAGGTTTTGCCGAATTGCAGAAATTAGCAAGCTGCTTGGGCGGAGAAGTTTCTTCCTCGCGTGCTATGGTAGATGCCGGCGTAATGGAACACAGCCGTCAGGTAGGTCAGACCGGAAAGACGGTTCGTCCCGACCTTTATTTCGCTATGGGTATTTCGGGAGCTATCCAGCACCTTGCCGGTATGGAAGGTTCCGAATGTATCATCGCCGTCAATAAAGACAAATACGCGCCCATTTTTGAAGTGGCAGACCTCGGTATCGTTTGCGACTTAAAGAAAGTGGTGCCCGCTTTGGTAGAAAGACTCAAAAAAGAACAGGCTCACTAATCGGGTCGGAATCTTTGTTTTAACGGTAATGCCCGGCGGCTCAGGCTGTCGGGCATTTTTGAATAAGAAAGAACAATGGCAAATCACGAAGAACAGTTCAAAAAATTGGTTTCCCACGCCAAGGAATATGGCTTTATCTTTCCTTCGAGCGAGATTTACGACGGTTTGGCTGCCGTTTACGACTATGCGCAATACGGATCCGAACTCAAAAAGAATATCCGCGACTATTGGTGGAAGTCGATGGTGCAGATGCACGAAAATATTGTCGGTATAGATTCGGCTATCTTTATGCACCCCACCGTATGGAAGGCTTCCGGTCATGTGGATGCGTTCAACGACCCTATGATAGACAACAAGGATTCCAAGAAACGTTATCGTGCCGATGTTCTTATAGAAGATTACTGTGCCAAATTAGAAGGCAAGATTGAAAAGGAAATTGAAAAGGCAGCCAAGAAATACGGCGATGCGTTCAATAAGGAAGAGTTTGTGAACACCAACGGCAGGGTGCTTGAATATACTGCCAAAATCAAGGAAATCAGCCATCGCATGAACCACGATTTGGAGGTGAACGATTTGGCGGATCTCAAAAAACTGATTGAGGAACTAGAAATCGTATGCCCTGTTTCGGGTTCGCGCAACTGGACCGATATACGGCAGTTCAACCTTATGTTCTCCACCAAGGTTGGCTCGGTGAGCGAAGATGCCAACACGATTTATCTGCGCCCCGAAACGGCACAGGGTATCTTTGCCAATTTCCTCAACGTTCAGAAAACAGGACGTATGAAGATTCCTTTCGGCATTGCCCAGACAGGCAAGGCTTTCCGCAACGAAATCGTGGCACGCCAGTTTATTTTCCGCATGCGGGAGTTCGAGCAGATGGAAATGCAGTTTTTCTGCGCTCCCGGCACCGAAATGGAATGGTTTGAATATTGGAAGAAAGAACGTATGGCATGGCATCTTTCGTTGGGTATGCCGGCACAGAACTACCGTTTCCACGACCACGAAAAACTGGCACACTATGCCAATGCCGCCACCGACATAGAGTTTGATTTTATGTTCGGCTTTAAGGAACTGGAAGGTATACACTCGCGTACCAACTACGACTTGAGCCGTCATCAGGAGTTCAGCGGCAAAAAATTGCAGTATTTCGACAGCGAGCGCAACGAAAGCTACGTGCCTTATGTGGTAGAAACCTCTATCGGGCTTGACCGTATGTGCTTGGCGGTTTTGAGTCAGGCGTACACCGAAGAAAAATTAGAAGACGGCAGCGAGCGTGTGGTGATGCGGATTCCCGCCAAGGTGGCACCCTACAAGGTGGCGATTCTGCCTTTGGTAAAGAAAGACGGAATGCCCGAAAAGGCGCGTGAAATCATGCAGGGACTGCAACCGCTCTTTATGTGCCAATACGACGAAAAAGACGCCATAGGTCGCCGCTACCGCCGTCAAGATGCGATAGGAACTCCTTTCTGCATTACGGTAGATACCGATACGATGAGCGACGATACGGTTACGGTGCGCGAACGCGACACAATGAAGCAGGAACGCATCGCCATTAAGGAAATTGCGGCTTATGTAGCCGAAAAACTGCGGTAAACAGCATTTAAGAATGAGCAAGAAGATGCCCATAGGGGTAGTGTATTCCACCGACCCCAATTTTCAGTACCGCTACGAGGAAACCCAAGAGGAAGAAACCTTGGAGCCCGCCCGCCAAGATTTGCGCGTAATGCGCGACAGCAGGCGGCGGGCGGGCAAAACCGTAACCTTGATTACCGGTTTTGTGGGCACGGCAGCCGATTTGGAAAAGTTGGGCAAGATGCTCAAGACACGCTGCGGTATCGGAGGCACTGCCAAAGACGGCGAAATTGTGCTGCAAGGCGATGTGCGCGACAAGGTTTGCGAGATATTAACCAAAGAGGGCTACCGCTTTAAGCGTGCCGGTGGCTGATGTAAAGAAGATGCGAAACGATATACAGAAACATCGGGATTCGTTTGCCGGACTGGCAATGAAACCGGGTCATCCTGCATGGAAGCAGGCAATCAAAAGACAGCAGGAATCACCGCTCAAAACCGACGAGATACGCAGCGAGTTCGGGCGCGACAACGACCGTATTCTCCATTCGCTGGCGTATTCGCGCCTTAAGTCTAAAACGCAGGTTTTTTTCCATACCAACGACGACCGCATCTGTACCCGTATCGAACACGTAAACCACGTTATTTCGGTTAGCAGCACCATTGCCCGCTTTCTCGGGCTTAATTCGGAACTTACCTACGCTATTGCTATGGGGCACGATTTGGGTCACGCTCCTTTCGGTCATTCTGGCGAGGTATTTTTAGACGACCTCTGTAAAAAATACGGTTTGGGCGAGTTCTGGCACGAAAAAAATTCGCTGCGGGTGGTGGATGATATAGAACTGTTAAACGATACGCAGGGGCAATATAAAAACTTGAACCTTACTTACGCCGTGCGCGACGGTATCGTTTCGCATTGCGGCGAGGTGAACCAATCCATGCTGCGTCCTCGGCAGGAAGCCATCGACTTGAATGCTTTTACCAAGCAGAACCGTTTTGAACCTTATACTTGGGAAGGCTGCGTGATGAAAATTTCGGATAAGATCGCTTATCTGGGGAGGGATCTGGAAGATGCGCAGTGCTTGGGAATACTGTCGGATGCTCAAATTCAGGAACTGAATCATATATTGCTTGGTTTTCCCCTTGTGGAAACGGCAAACAACACCAATTTCATCCATATCTTCATTACCGACCTGTGCCGCAACAGTTCTCCCGAAAAAGGGCTTTGTTTCAGCAAGGAGGTGTATAACCTGATGAAGACCTTGATGAAGTTCAATTACACGCACATCTACAAGCATCCGCGCCTAAAGAACTACGAGGCATATGCCAAGTTGGTGATAGAATCTCTGTACGAAGCCTTGTCGCAGTGTTTTAGCGGAGAAAATACATTGACCCGTATCGAAAAGGAATTTGAGCCGGTTTATCCCAAACTGGGCGGGGCTTTCCTTTCGTGGATAAGGTTGCTGGCAAAAACAGGCGAACCCTCTTTTCATAAACGTCTGTACAATCTAAAGGAAGAAATACAGTACAACCGCGCGATTATCGACTTTTTGTCTTTGCTTACCGACCGCGCCGCAATAGAATATTTTAACGAACTGACTTCATTTTAAGGCTGAAGGTGGTACCTTTGGGCGAAGAACTTTCTATGTTGAGTTCTCCGTTCATGCTTTCGGCAAGACGGCGGCAGATAGCCAGCCCTAAGCCCGCTCCCTTGCTGCGTGTGGTAAAGCGGGGTTCAAAAATACGTTCCTGATTTTCGGTGCTGATACCCGGGCCGTTGTCGCTCACATAAATAGTGCAGACACCTTCGGATTCTTTTAATCCCACCCGTATTTCGGGAGCGGGGGTCTGCGCTTCGGTAAGGGCTTGCACGGCGTTACGTATCAGATTGATTAAAATCTGTTCCAAAAATCCGGCATCCGCATAGAGGCGCAACGCTTCGTTTTGCGGCGGTATTTCCGCGTGGAAAGCAATCTTTTCGTCTGCCTTGAACAGTTCGAGCGTTTCGAGGATAAGCCGTGAGGGTGAAATCTCTTCCATGTGGGCTTTCTGCCATTGGGAAAATTGGGAGAAGGTGCCGGCTATATGCGCCAATCGGTCTATCTGCGCGGTAAGCATTTCGGCAAAACGGTCTAAGCGTTCCTTAAAATCGGCGTGTTCACCGTCGTTATACGCTCTTTGCAGCAGTTGAACCTGCAAGCGCATAGGCGTAAGCGGATTTTTTATTTCGTGAGCCACCTGCCGCGCCATTTCGCTCCATGCGTTCTCGCGTTCCGATTCCGCCAACTTGCGCAGGCTCGTTTCCAATTCGTCTACCAAAAGGTTGTATTGCTTTACCAACACGCCTATTTCGTCTTTGCGCTTCCATTGCAGACGGTTGTTCTTCTGCCCCGGCTTAATCTGCGCCACCATGCGGGTAACCAATTGCAGCGGCTTGGTAATGCGCCTTGCAAGGAGAGAAGAAAACACAAAGGTGATAAGGCTCAGCAGCACCATAATGTTGAGGTAGGTGCATAAAAAGCGACCCATTTCGGCACGCTGGCGTTCCACTTGCAGATAGCGGGGTATGCAGAGCAAACCGAGCACTTCGCCGCCTGCATTGCGAAAAGAGGCAAAAGCAAGCAGTGCGCCCTGTCTTTGTAAGATAAGCAGATGGTTTTGTTCTTCGGCTATTTGCTGGAGGATTCCGGCATCCAAATGTTCCGGCAAAAGGCTTTCGGGGCGTGGGCTGGAAACCAATTCTCCCTCTGTGGAGTACAGATAAATGTCTTGACGGAACAGGTTGCCGAGTTGCTCCGTTTCGGTATGGAGTTTTTGAACCATACTGTCGTTTCGCGGTGTAAGCAGGCAATCTCCGGGCAGGTTCATATAGCGGTTTTCCATTTCGGCAAGAATGGAAAGGCTTTGGCTACGCAACAGGTTTGAGTTTTCGTTAAGGTTAAGCTGGCGTATAAAGAACAATGCCACCGCTCCGAACACAAACACTACCGAGAGCAGCAACACAAAGGTTCCGCTGCGCAGTTGGCGGGCGTAGGTGCCGGCGATTCCAAAAAAGTTTTTGTCGAACAAGGCTAAAACGAGCGTGCCGAGAATACCGAACAGGATAAAAAACAGCGAGAAGTCAGGCAGTATATCGGTGGGATCCGCTTGGGGCGTGCTCAATACCAAAAGGCGGTCTTGCGGCAGAGGATAAAACAGGTGGTCGTAACCTTGCCTATTAAAGAACCGTAACGAATCGGGAGCATTTCTTTTTAGGCGGAAAGGGTAGAGAAAACTGCCGTTGTAACTCCATAATTCGTTTTCGGAATAAAAGGCGTAGGAATAGGCGGGGGGCAGCCGCAAGCCTTCGTCGCCCGGAACATCGGCAAATTTCTTGCGCCCCAGTTCCACGTTCATCATCAGGGTGTCTTCGCCCGAAAAAACAGGTATTTGAAACAGATAGGCGTAATATTCTATGCCGTAGTCTATGCCGTACAGCCCATCTATTCCGGTGGCAGTTCCCGCCTGCACTTTCCGCTCAAAAAAACTCCGGCAGTTTTCGGTCATGCTGTCGTCTAACAGCAGCAGTTCTTCCGGTTCACAAAAGGTAAAGAAGCAGCGGTAGTGGCTAAAAGAGGGAGAAAAAACGCGCTCTTGCCAACAGGCAGCCAAGTTGTCTTTGTTGTAAAGGCTGTCGATGATAAAAAAATCCGGGAGCGGATTTTGGTCTTGTTGCAGGTCTTGCAATATAAGAGAAAACCTTTCTTCGGCAGGCAGGTCGCGTTCCAAAGCGATTTCGCTTGCCCATTGCAGGCGGTCTTGTTGCTCTTGCCTAACACCGTTCAGATAGACCGCTATGGCGCAAAGCAGGCTGTAAACGCTTAAAAACAAGGTTCTGAACACTACTTTTGCAGAAACCTTGAAAATCTTTTCGCACAAAAGCAGCAGCCCGAAACCGAGCAGGAAAAATCCGCCCACACATACCGCGCTCCAAAGGTTAAAATTCAGGAGTTCTTTTGCCTGTAGCGGTATGTGCGGCAGAAAAGGAGGCATAGCGATTTGCTATTTGCAGCAAAATTCGGTAAGAACGCCGTGTGTGGATTTGGGGTGGAGAAAGCCGATATTGAGACCTTCCGCACCTTTGCGGGGCGTTTTGTCTATAAGTTGAATGCCTTTTTGTTCGGCATCGCTCAAAGCAGTTTGCGTATCTTCTACGGCAAAGGCGATATGGTGTATTCCTTCGCCTTTCTTTTCAACAAACTTGCCGATAGGACCTTCGGGGTCGGTAGATTCCAAGAGTTCGATTTTGGTATCGCCAAGACGGAAGAAAGCGGTGCGTACCTTTTGGTCTTTAACTTCTTCTATGTTGTAACATTCAAGACCTAATACGTCTTCGTAATAACGGATAGATTCTTCGAGATTCTTTACGGCAATGCCGAGATGTTCGATGTGCGTAGGTTTCATGCTAAAAATTTTTCCGGACTCAAGTCCGTTTTTTCTAAATACAAAAATACGGCAAAAATCGTACATTAGCCGCATGAAGAAGATAGTTGTTTTTACCGGTGCCGGAGTGAGCGCCGACAGTGGAATAGCCACTTTTCGCGATTCAGACGGACTTTGGGCAAACTATAGGATAGAAGACGTATGCACGCCGGAAGCCTTGGCTATGAACCGTTCTACGGTAATAGAATTTTACAATATCCGCCGCCGCGAACTCTTGCAAAAACGTGCCAACGCGGCGCATACCGCCATTGCTTCTTTAGAAAGCCGCTACGAGGTGGAGGTGATAACCCAGAATATAGACGATTTGCACGAAAGGGCGGGCAGTTCCAAAATTACCCATCTGCACGGAGAACTGAGCAAGCTGCGCAGTATGGCGGATTCGGAAAGGATTTACGATATTCCCGGCTGGAAAGAAGCGGCAAAAGCGGTAGAAAACGGAGCGGATGTAGACGATTATGCTTCCGTTTGGAAAGAAGAATTGGAGGCTAAGGATCCGTATGGAGACTTGCTCCGCCCGCATGTGGTGTTTTTTGGAGAGCAGGTTCCCAACTACGATTTAGCCTGCCGTATCGCCGCTACCGCCGATATATTGATTGTATGCGGAACTTCTTTGGCGGTTTATCCGGCGGCGGCATTAGTGTTTGCCGTAAAAAAAGATATTCCTGTGTATTTGGTCGATCCCGGCAGCCCCGATACGAGCCGCATTGCCAATCCGGTTCACTTTATACAAAAAAAAGCGGCAGAGGGGATGCCCGAACTCTGCCGCCGTCTATTGGAACAAGCCGTTTAGTTAACCACGTTGGTGGGTCGTTTGGCAAAGAAGTTGATGATGTTGAACAGGGCTTCCTTGCTCGTGGCTTCGCGGGTTTCGTAAGTAGCCGTGCCTAAGTGGGGCACCAAAACTACGTTCGACAGCTTGTAAAGGCGCTCGTTTACTATAGGTTCCTTTTCAAAAACATCCAGACCGGCACCGGCAATTTCGCCTGTTTCCAAGGCATTCGCCAAAGCGTCTTCGTCTACTACGGCACCGCGCGCGGTATTGATAAAGAAAGCCGAAGACTTCATCTTGGCAAACTCTTTCTTGCCTATAAGTTTAGTGTTTTCGGCGGTAAGCGGCACATGAACCGAGATTATGTCGGCGGTTTGCAGCAATTCGTCCATACTGAGCCTGCGGTAGCCGGGCACTTCGGTCTGGCGGTTGCAGTAAACCACTTTCATACCGAAAGCTTCGGCTTTTTTAGCCAAATTCTGTCCGATTCTGCCCATACCGATAATGCCCAAGGTCTTTCCCTCCAAGGTATGGCCGAGCAGATTGGTTTTCCAAAGGGCTTCTTTCTGCAAGCGAATCTTGATGTTCATTTCTCCGATACGGCGGCTAACGGCAAGCATCAGCCCCATAGCGTGTTCGGCAGTGGGGTTGCAGACCGCATCGGGCGTATTGGTAACCGCTATCTTTTTACTGCGGGCGTATTCAATGTCGATATTGTTGAAACCCGCTCCGAAATTGGAGATAATCTTAAGGCGTTGGGCGGCATCGATTACCGAGTTGGGTACAGGATCGGTAAAGAAAGAAATCAGCGCGTCGTAAGAAGGAATGAGTTTAATCAGTTCTTCAGGCGAAAAATTGGTTTTCCCCTCTTCGGGAAAAGTAATCACCCAGTCGGCAGGCATATTGATAAATGGCGCCTTGGGGATTTGATGGGCAATAAGGATTTTCATATATTCGTTTGGTTTCGGTGTTGTTGCGATTCAATAAAGCCGGCAATGGCAGTTAAACATTCTTGCGGCGTCTTAAGCGAAAAGCATAGGTTTTCGAGCGGACACCAGCCGTTTCTGTTGCGGTTTTCGATATGCGGAACTTCCTGCCCGAAAGCCACCTCTACAGGATATTCTCGCAAAAGTTCAAGCGCCGGGCGGCTTATCAGGGGCGTTTGCAGTTTGCTTACGCCGCCCAAAACCATTAATGCCGCCGCCGCTTTGCCTACCGCCTTGTCGGCAATCTGAGCCCCTTTCAAAAATTCGGGTTCTTGGAGGTAGAGCCGATAAAGGTCGGATACGCCACGGGAACAAAAGGTCCTTAGCCCGCCGTTTTGAACCACCAGCGAGTAATTACCTGTTTGCAATATGTTGAGCAGATCCGTCACGTTATACTTGTTTAAGGGCGGGAACCAAGTCGAGACCTTGTTTTAGGAACTCGGCAAAGTTGTTTATTCTCTGTAATTCTTCGGGAATATTGATGCCTTGCGGGCAGTGGTGCACACACATACGGCATCCGATGCAATGGTCTGCCTGACGCAGTTTGGGAACGCTGCGGTCGTAGCCCACCAAAAACGCACGGCGAGCCTTGCGGTAATTCTCCGCCTGCTTGCTTTCGGGCAGGTTGCCTTCGTTTACGCATTTGTTGTAGTGCAACAGGATGCCCGGAATGTCGATGCCGTAAGGGCAGGGCATACAGTATTTGCAGTCGTTGCAGGGCACGGTGGGATAACGCATCATCATATCTGCCGTATCGTACAAAAACTGCATTTCTTCATCGGTAAGGGCTTTCAAGGGAGCGTAGGAACGCAGGTTGTCCTGCAGGTGTTCCATATAAGTCATACCGCTCAACACGGTAAGCACGCCCGGAAAAGTGCCTGCAAAACGGAAAGCCCAAGAAGCCACGCTCCGTTCCGGTTCGCGCTGTTTGAGGCGGGCTGCCACATGGTCGTGAACTTTCGATAGCCTGCCACCCAAAAGCGGTTCCATAATCACGGCTGGAATATTGCGCTTTTGCAGTTCCTCGTAAAGATATTCGGCGTTTGTGTTGCGTTCGTTCAGTTCTTTGGCGTGTTTCCAGTCTAAGTAATTAAGCTGAATCTGAACAAAATCCCATTGGTATTTGTCGTGTTCTGCCAACGCCCGGTCAAACACGGCTATATCGCCGTGATACGAAAAACCGAGGTTACGGATACGCCCCGCCTTGCGTTCTTCTAACAAAAAGTCGAGAATACCGTTGTCGATATAGCGTTCTTCAAACTCTTTCATTCCGTCGTTGCCCATACCGATGGCGTGCAGCAGCAGATAGTCGATATAGTCGGTCTGCAACTCCTTGAACGAATTGCGGTACATGGCGATAGATGCCTCGCGGCTCCATGTGGAGGGTGCGAAATTAGACAGCTTGGTGGCGATAAAATATTTGTTTCGCGGATGCCTGCTGAGAGCGATACCGGTAACACGTTCCGACTTGCCTTTGCAATAAGCCGGGGAGGTGTCGAAGTAGTTTACGCCGTGTTCAATGGCGTAGTCCACCAAACGGTTCACGGCTTCTTGATCTATTTCGTCGTTGGTTTCGCGTGCGCTGCCGTTGCTTACCGTAGGCCAGCGCATACAGCCGTAGCCTAATATCGAAACCTTGTCTCCTGTTTTGGGATTGGTGCGGTAGGTCATCTGGTCGGTGGGAATTTCTCCCTCTGTCACGGATTGTTTGCCGCCTTTTGGAGTACAACCCGAAAGAGCTACAGCAGAAACAGCCGCGCCGGCTCCCAAACGGCTTAAAAATTCGCGGCGGTTCATTCCTTTTTTATTATTTTCACTCATCTTTCTTGTAGCTTAAATAGTTTTGTGAACCTCGTGCCCTTCTACGTAAATGGCGCTGAAAGGGCGGGCGGGGCAAAGGTTTTCGCAGGCTCCGCAGCCTATGCAACGTTCTTCGTTTACAACGGGAATCTTTGCCGAGAGTTCATTTCCCGGTTCGGAGTGAACCATCGTGATGGCTCCGCTGGGACAATGGCGGGCGCAGTTGCCGCAAGATACGCCATTGGTAAGGGGCAGGCAGTTTTGCTTTACCCACACCGCATGACCTATCTGTATGGATGATTTCTGTTCGGGCGTGATTTTGAGGATAGCACCGGCAGGACATACTTCGGAACACTTTACACATTCGGGGCGGCAGTAACCGCGTTCATAGGAGGATTCGGGCTGCATAAGCGTCAGCAGCGAAGAAGAGGGGCGCAGCACGCCGTTGGGGCAGACCGAAACGCAAAGTTGGCAACCGGTGCAATGTTGTTGCAGGTTCTTGATGCTTTCGGCACCGGGAGGCACAATCGGCGTGCTGCGCTTGGCGGCATCCTTGCCTAAGATGGCGGCAAGACCTCCATCTACCGTTTTTTCCTGCGCTTTCAAGGCAGAGGCACCTATAAGCAATCCTGTTCCGGTAAGAAAACTCCGCCGGGCGGTATCTACCTTGCCTTGCATATCGTTTGCGTTGCCTTTTGCGCGTTTGCCATAGCGAAACTGGTATTGAATAGCACCGTGAGTGCACGTATCTATGCAATCCATACACGAAATACAACGGCTGTAATCGATTTTATGTTGTTCTCCGTTTATGCAGGATGCCTTGCAGCGGCGGTAGCAAAGCCCGCAGGCGTTGCATTTGCTTTCGTCAATAACAGGCTGAAAGAGGGAAAATCTTGAAATCGCCCCCAATACCGTACCTACCGGGCAAATCGTATTGCAGTAGGTTCTGCCGTTGCGCCAAGCCAATACCACGATAACTACAAGCGTAAGGGCAGCGATGATGAAAACGGGCAGGCTGCGGAGCCATACATCCGTGCGGTAAAAGGCATAGCTGTCGGCGCGTTCGGCAAAGTAGGCAAGGAGGTTGTTGCCCCATTGCCAAATCGGGCTAAAAAGGTTCTGAACAATCCTTCCATACGCGCTGTACGGTTCCAAAAGAGCCACGAATGAACCTATTCCGAACACGAGGGCTAAGATGAACAAAGCTAAAATTCCGTAGCGGAGCCATGAAATGGCGGGAGAATAGGAAAAGCGGTATTTTTTCTTTTTTCTCATACCGCTGAGGCACGAAACCGAATCTTGGCAAACCCCCAAGGGGCAGATAATAGAGCAATAGAAACGCCCAAAAATCAAGGTAAAAAGCACCAAGACAACGATAACGCCCGCATTGAGTGCCAAAACGGCGGGCATAAACTGAATTTTGGCGAGCCATCCGAACCAAGCGTGCAGCGTTCCCGTAAAATCGAGAAACATCAGGGTAAGCAACGCGAGGCAGAGAATCGCCAAGGTGATTCTGATTTTGCGTAACATAATGATGGTTTGTTATTTTCGCGCCCAAATATACAAAAAACATCAAAAGAACCAGATGTGTAGTTTAGTGCATTTTCTTATAGCAAGCTCCAACGTCAAGTTGTTAAGAGAGGATATCCTTATTCCGGTAAGTTAATCAGATTCGGTGTATGCAGGCTGGTATAATCGTTATTCATAATCGCGCCGTTGGAAAAGAGGGTTATACCATTGTCGGTTATGGCGTGCTGGCTGTGGATATGGCCGAACAGGTGCAGACGCGGTGAGACGGCAATAACACGTTGCAGCAACTCTTCCGAGCCATAGCGGATATTGTTGTCGCAGTCCAAAATGCCGTATGGCGGCGTATGCGTGATAAGTACATCGGTGTCATCGGGAATAGCGGCATAGTTGCGGTCTTGCCTCTCCGATGCGCAATCCGCAATAAACATCGGCACGCCGTAGAACTTTACGCCCTCAATTTCCACCCCCGAATTGCAGAGGTAGTGAACATTGCTGTCCAGACCGTCGATATTTGCGCCATAAAGACATTCATCGTGGTTGCCGCAGATAAAAATCTTGTGCGGGTGCGGCAGGTCGCAGAACCAGTTGAGAAAGTCTATGGCTTCAGCCTCGCTGTCCGCCATCGTAAAGTCGCCCGAATGTACAACTACATCGGCAGCAGGCAGTTCGCCGAGCCGCCTGTGTGCGCCGTGCGTATCGGAGATATGAAGTATGGTGTTTATCACAGTGAATAAAATATTTTGACGTTTTTGTCCAAATGTCGGTAACCCTTAAACAGTTCCTGATAGGTAAAACAGTTCTCGATGACCTTGAATTTCGATTCGGTCAGCGTATTCAGTCCTTTTGCCAATTTCCCGTATAGCTTTGTATAGTCTTCGAACCTCTTATCTTTGTCGACTGTAGGAAATTTTTCAAAATCATATAGAATTGTACCAAGATAAATATCCGCATCCGAATACTTTCCTTTCTCTATCTCTTTTTTCAGACCGATAAAATGGGAAATCATCTGCTTGATACCTCCGGCATAATGTCGCGTATATCTTTTAGCCGAGCATAGGGTGCGGTTATTATAGGCAAGTTCCATATCGGCAAAAGTACTCTCCAACTGCTTGTAAGTAGTGCCATAGAGATCATCCGAGATGTCGGTATATTTGCCCCATTTCAGATACTCCGAGAATTTGGATTCGAGAAACAATATTACTTTCTTTCCGCTATTGTCCACTCCGCAAAGAACAACGTCTATATTTGAGCAATGGCTTTTTCCGTCTTTGTCTTTCCCAACTTCATTTTTGACTTCAAATCTGGAGTTTGAAAAAGTAACCTTGCGGTTGTCTAATTCCAACTCCAACGGTTTTTCTTTCGAGATGCCGTAAAAGCAGAGCAGACAGAGCAGAGCCGATGAGTGCAATGTGCGGATTCTTTTATGTTCCTGTCCGTCGCCTTTAATCGCCTCATTGAATTTTTTATTGAAATCGCCGTTTAGCGCAAAAATCTCTATTAAATCTTTCGGGTCTTTTGTGTCCGCACATTCAATACTCAAAGACCTTTGCGAATATCTGTCTCTCCACGGAGTTCTTGTAATGGTGCGGTTGTCAAAAAGTTTGCAAATTTCATCATTGTTAAAAATCTCGTAAACAGCATTCTCTTTAATAGTCTCTTTAATAAGATCTTTCAATTCTTCGTTTTTCATAACTATATCAATTATTTCGGGGGTTTTTAACAAAATTATAATTTTTAATCTAATCATCTAAAAGTTCCTCTGCCAATTCATTGCTGATCTTTATTAACTCTTTAAGCGCATCTTCAAATTTTCGTCTGAGAAGCATGCCCTCGACCACCACACCCAATAAGGCATTGTGCAATCCTGAATCGAGAGGACCTACAAATTAACTGTGCTTTAATTTCTAGTTAAACTTAGTTCTTTAGAAACTGAAACTCGTCTCCTAACAAATCCTTGAGTTGCTTCTCTGAAAGAAACGAATCTCCTCTATTATCAAAATTCCATCTTGATGTGACAGATACTATTTCGCCTGCTTCTACTCCTACCATTATTAGAGACAAACCATAGTCGTCTAAAGGAAAATCTTTACCCTTCTGCTTTGGCACCTTATCAAAATCATCTCGTTCGATAACTTTGTAGGTTATACCTGAAGAAGTATAACTATTAAATACTTCTTCATCTAAAATACACCACCCTGCTTTTCCTTGATACTGACTTAGTTCATCAAAATCTGTAATATCCCAAACCTCATAGGTATGATTACCTGAGTAGACGTAGTCCTCAGCATCAAGATTTAGCTCTAAAGTCATCGCTATATCGTCGATAGACTGACCATTGAAGTCCTTATCGTACAAATCTACAAAAGGTGTCCCTTTTAGATTGTATAAAAGCTTGTTAAGCTTAGCAACAGAAATGTTGCTACCTAACTTAACCTGCTCTTCGATAACCCATCTAGCAATGCCCTGATAGAATTTTCGTAACTCACCGTTCAGGTTAGGAAGCTTACTTAAAATATCCTGAAAATATAAGGTGGCTTCCTCTTCAGAGATCCCGGACTCCATCAGTCTGTTTATTGCAGCGTGTTTAGAACGTTGCACTATACCGTCTACTATTTTCTTCAAATCCATTGTAGTGCTACCTTAATCTTAGTGGTAATTAGATTTAGTACAAATTCACAAATACACAGGTGCCATAAACCTCAGCTCTAATATAGAGGGGTTCTACGCTTACCTGCTCTAACCGGTTAGCTAAAACTACAGCTTGTTCTTTATCTTTGCACAAGATTGTTCCTTATGGCGACGACGCATTGTCAAGCGATGCAATTTAGTTATAAAATTTTCAATGCTATCGCTGCCGCAGCCTCGGCATCGGCAAGGGCGTGATGGTGGGCTGTAAGGTCGTAGCCGCAAGCCAGCGCTGTAGTGTGCAGTTGGTGGTTCGGCAGTGTATTGCCGAAAGTTCGACGCGAAGCCTGCAAGGTATCGTGAAATTCGTATTCGGGGTAATCCATCCCGTATGCGCGATGCACCTCGCGCAGGCATCCTTCGTCGAACATCGCATTGTGTGCCACAAGCGGTAAGCCCTCAATCAGCGGCTCAATTTGCCGCCACACTTCGGGAAACAAGGGTGCATTGCCTGTGTCGTTGTTGCATAAGCCGTGTACCTTGCTGCAAAAATAGCGGTAATACTCGGGAATCGGTCGAATCAGGCTGTAAAACCGCTCGACAATCTCGCCCTCGCGCACGACCACAACTCCCACTGAGCAGACACTGCTGAGGCATTCGTTGGCTGTCTCGAAATCTATTGCTGCAAAATTTTTCATATTCGTTTATTGACAAAACCTATTTTGCGGCGTTTGCCATTTTCCGACAACTGCTCGGCGCGGCACATCGAGTGCAACTGCTCAGACGAGGGTTCCTCGCCGTTCAAAATCAATGCGACTGTGCGCTTGCGGGCGATATTCTCGATTTGACCGCCGCTGAAATCGTACTCCGCCGCCAACTGCTCCGCCAGCGGTGTTGCCAACGAAGGTATCATCGACTGCCAGATAGACCGCTTCGCCTCCAGCGAAGGGCGGGAGAACCCTATCTTGTAGATAAACCGTCGCTCGAATGCCTTGTCCAAATTCTGTGTAAGGTTGGTCGTGGCTATCATAATGCCGTCCAACTGCTCCATCTCCTGCAAAATGATATTCTGAATCGAATTCTCCATCTTATCCACCGCACGCTGCGCACCCTCCTGACGGATTCCCAGCACGGCATCGGCTTCGTTGAAGAGTAATATCGGTGCACATTCGCACTGCTTGACATAATTGCGGTAACGGTCGAACGCCGCCTTGATATTCTTCTCGCTCTCGCCGACCCAGCAACTCTTGATTTGCGAAACGTCGATGACCATCAAGTCGCGCTGCGTGCGGCGTGCCAGTTGGTAGACCGTTTCGGTCTTGCCCGTACCGGGCGAGCCGTAAAAAAGGCAGGCAAAGCCTTTGCGCATACCGTTCTCCTCCAAACGCTGCTGCACCGACGCAAACTTTTCGGGCATCAGCAATTCCGACAACTGCTCGATTTGCGATTGCTCGTGCGGATTGTAGAATAGCGACTTCTCGGCAAAAGAGGTATGTTTAAGCAACTCCTTTTGATTTTTGGTTTGCTGCTGCCCGATATCCAAATCTTTGAACAGCATATTCTTTGCCTTGTCCGTGAGTTTGAAATGCTTGCTGTCAACCATACCATCGGAGTTGTAATTTTCTATAATTCCCTCGCGTTGCAGCACGCTGGTCTGCCGTTTCAATTTGCCGCGCAGGAAGCGACGTATCGAATTTGACTCGAAATAGTCCTCCCAGTCGTTCTCATCGATTATATTGTCATCATCGTTTACGAAACGGTTGCAGAATACGTAAAACAGTAGACGTTCTTCGTTACTGAGTTTATTAAGGCTGAGGCTCTTGGCGGCTAAACAAAATTCCAACGCTGCATTATTCTCGACAAGCATATCGAGACTCTGAACGATATTGTCGCCCGATTCGTAGTCATCGAAAATTTTCGCCATCGTGTCGAAAAACTTTTCCGCCGACAAGCCTTTTGTAGATTCGGGTGTATATACTTTATTGTCTTTGAACGCCGTTACTACAGCTGTCGGCATACGGTAGCTCGTCGAGCCGTCCGACTCCTTGCGGCGGCGTACCAGTCCGCGTTCGACCAGCGCATCGACCTCCGATATCAGCGAGATGATGCGGATTGTGCGGCATCTGAGCATACTGGAGAAGTCGCTAATCATAATGCGGCGGTCGCTGCTCTTTTCAAGGAACAGCGAGAGCAGCAGCGCCTGCTTCTCGGTAATCGACATCCGATCGGTGATATAAGCCAGATAGGGCTGTGCCTTGCTGTTGAATGTCTCGCCGAGGTGCGTGATTTCTGCCAACTCCACCACACGCTCCATATTTGCCACTAATGTCGGTTCGACAGGGGTCAGCAGATTTTCGGGAATTTCCGTTGTGTCTGTTTTCGACTGGTTTTGGGTGCTTTTTCTTACCATTCTCATATCCGTCATTTTTTTATCACGCTGCAAAGATAACGAGGGAAACTGCCAAAAAGTGGCAGAGTATAAAAATACTGCAATGTGCGAAATTCTATCTTTAATTATCCTTTATATATTTCCGTCAACATCGCTGCCTCCTTGATAAATATATTCCGCAACCATTGCGGAGATAGCACCTCGATTTCCGACCCGTAGCGGCGCAATTCCTGCACGAAATCGAATGTTGGACGCAGACGGAATGTGAATACTGAATAATCATCGGTCGTTTCATTTTCATACTGCGACGGGTGCAGCGGCAGTGTGCGGAAATACTCGCGCTGGCTGCCCATAACCTTCACCTCGACACGCTCCACCTTGTAATTTTTTTTGTCGACAATGGCTCCGAATGCATCGGCAAAATACTCCTTTGCATCGAAATTTTTTGGCAGTTTGAAATGTGTTTCTGTGGATTCGACAGCAAGAATCCGGTCAAGTGCATAGATGCGTAAATCGTTGTAATATGGACTATATGCAACCATATACCAACGCTGTTTGAAAACCTTGACACAATAGGGGTGTACCTCGAAAGTGTTCGGTTTGTTGCTGTTGAAACTTTGATAAGTCAGCATTATGGTCAGAGAATCGCGCATCGCTTCAATAATCGTTGTTAGAAAATGCTGCCCCGACGGTATTTCCTCGAACAGAATGCGGCGTTTGAGGAGGTGGCTTTCGTTAATCAGGTTGTTGACGGCAAAAGTGTTGAGTAGCCACGTGCGCACACCGCCCTGATTCATATCATCGGCATTGGCTATAGTGTAGCAGCCGGTGTGTTTGTCGCACTTGATGTCGATATCGAACATCTCTTTTATGGCGTTCTTGTGGCGGTGGAACGAGCGTTCGGGGTAGTTTTCGTCTGTCTCGTTGTACTGCGATCGTACCCAGCGGCGATTGATTTCTTCGAGCGTAATGCCCCGCTCACCGGCACGGAGGATATTGTCTACCAACCAAATATAACGGTTAAAAAGAGTTGCTGCCATACTTTGTCCGTTTTAATTTTCCACAAAGATAGCAAACAAAGCTGCCAAAAAGTGGCAGATGATAAAAATATTAACGGCTACAATTTATACGCTATAGTTTTACAGCCTCTTGATGATTTTTGCGGGAATGCCGGCAACGACGGTGCGGGGGGCGACATCTTTGGTTACTACCGCGCCGGCAGCCACGATGGCGCCTTCTCCTATGCTTACTCCCGGAAGAATGGTTGCGTTTGCGCCAATCCAGACCTTGTTGCCGATATGCACAGGCTTGGGATCCATATCTCCGCGCGAATCCGGATCCATAGCGTGGTTCAAGGTAGCAATCACCACGTTTTGACCAATCAGCACATCATCGCCGATGGTAATGCCCCCTTGGTCCTGAAACTTGCAGCCGGAATTGACAAACACCCGCTTGCCGAACACAAGATTTTTACCGCAGTCGGTATTGAAAGGCGGAAAAAGCCTAAAGGATTCATCTACTTTTCTGCCCGTGAGTTCAGACATAATCTCAACAACTTCTTCGGGCGTATGATAGCTGCCGTTGAGCCTGAGTGTAATGCGTATCGCTTCTTGGCTGAGGCGGTGCATGACCTCATGAACGGGCGAACCGGCGGTAACCGTTTTGCCCGTATTCATGCAGTCAATAAATTCTTGATTCGTCATTGCTTGTAAAGCCGTTAGAGGGATTCAATCCAATCGTTGATTTCTTTCTCACCCGCATCATTGAGAACCTTGCCGGGCTTAAAAATGGCTTGGGGTGCCGAAACCCGCAAGTCTTTTTCGGTATCGCCGTAGCCACTTCCCCCCGAGGTGGCAAAGGGAATAATTGTCTTTCCTTCGGTATTGTAACTTTCCAAAAAGGTATTGACGATGGTGGGGGCTGTGTACCACCAGATAGGAAAACCGAGGTAAATCACATCATATTGGTCAAAATCATCCATCTTGTTCTTGATTTCCGGGCGAAGGCTGCGGTCTTTTGCTTCGAGCGTGGAGCGGCTGTTTTCGTCCCATCCGTCAAGATCCGCTTCGGAGTAGGGAACAAGCGGTGCTATTTCAAAGAGGGTTCCGCCGGTTACATCGGCAATTTTTTGAGCGAGGGCAGCCGTATGACCTTGCGCCGAGAAATAGGCTACCAATACTTTGGTTTCTTCTTTTGTGCTGTGGCTTTTCTTTCCGGAGGTGCATGAGCAGCCCATAACTGCCAAACTTACGGCAGCAATAAAGGTGAAGATGGTTTTTGTTTTCATTTGTTTAAGTTGTATTTATTAGTTATTAGTAATCAATCTATTAATGGAAAGCTGGCGGTGTGCCAAGTTTTGAGGCTGTCGGATTCGGCGTAAATCAAAAAGATTTCGTAGCGGTTAGAAAAACGCCCGGCAAAGCTTACGGCACTGTCTTTTCCCATCACCATACAGGCGGTGGCAATGGCGTCGGCTTCCCAACAATCTTGGCAGAGCACGGTGGCACTCAAAAGGCTGTTTTGTGAAGAAACTCCCGTTTGTGGGTCGATAGTGTGGGCGTAGCGTTTACCGTTTTCCTCAAAATACTTTCGGTAGTTGCCCGAAGTTACCAAAGAGCGGTCTTGAAGCTGTAATTTCTGCAAGATGCTGCGTTCCGACATAGCATCGGGTGCGGGGCGTTCTATACCCACAATCCAAGGTTTTCCATCGGTTTTGCTGCCTTGGCTGCGTATCTCACCGCCTATATCCGTCAAAAAGCGCACTATACCCACGCCGTTAAGAAATTCCGCCACCACATCGGCACAGTAGCCTTGCGCAATGGCGTTAAAATCCAACTGCAACTTCGGATTGTCCTTTTCGATTTTGCCATCCTTTATGCGGACCTTTTGCCAGCCTACATAAGAAAGTATTTCGTTGAGTTCTTCCTTGCCCGGTTTTTTCTTTTCTGCCGCTCCGAAACCGTATGCCCGCGTAAGCGGTCCTACCGTAACATCAAAAGTGCCATTGGTGATTTGAGAAATCTGTTGCGCCTTTTCAAACATATCGCAAAACATATCGCTCGGATAAAAATCTTCGTTGCGGTTTATCCGGCAGATTTCGGAACTGTCGTTCCAAAGCGAGGCGCAGAGGTCAAAAGCCTGCAAGAGAGAATCGATGCGAGGCTGCAATTTATCGGCGTGCAAGCTTTCGTTTTCCGTGTAATAACTAAGGGCATAATAAGAGCCTTGTGCAATGCCTGTCATTTTTTCCATCTGCTCTTTCTTTACCGAGCAGGCAGAAAGCAACAGGGCGCAAGATGTGCAAAAGGCAAAAAAAGTTTTAGGATTCACTTTCGTAATCGGTATAAGAAGTGGAGGTTTCGTAAAGCCGTAATTTTTTTAGCGAGATACCCTGCGGCAATACTTTTTGCAGTCTGCCGGCAAAGTCGAGCAGCAGATTTTCGCTGGTGGGCTGGTAGGGCACATAAATCACGCGCAAGGCGTTTTTTTGCAGGGCTTCCGATAAGTCATTATCGATATTACGGTTCAGAATCAGACTATGGTCAAAAGGTTCGATAATGGTTTGGTTCACGAGCTTTTTCAACTCCGAAAAATCGAACAGCATACCGTTTTTGGGGTCGTTTTCGTGCGATTGCAGAAAACTGCCCGGCTCTACGGAATGTAAGGCGGAAACACTTACTTCCAATCGGTACGAATGACCGTGAATGTTGGCGCACAAGCCATCGTAGCCTTTAAGGATATGGGCGGCTTCAAACGTAAAGATCTTGGTGATGCTGAGTTTTGCCATAGCCAGTGTTTTTAAGCGTAAAGGTGGCTTATGAGGATACGCACTCCGATTCCTATAAGCACGATTCCGCCGATGATGTTTACGGTTCTAATCGACATTTTCTGCATCTGACGGTGGGCGAAATAGCCGCCCGCCATACCGATAAAGCTGAACAGAAATACGGTAATGGCAACGCTAGTACAGAGGCGGAACAGAGGAACCTGCACCATTTGCATGCTCACGCCTACGGCAAAAGCGTCTATGCTTACCGCCAAAGCCAAAAGCAGCATGGATTTCCACTCAAACATGGCATGAACCTTAATCGAAGAATCTTTAGACGAAAAGCCGTCGATAAAGGTTTTTAGCCCTATGCCGGCAAGCAGCCCGAATGCCAGCCAATGGTCGTAGCGAGCCACGATGGCGTTCATACTCCAGCCCAAGAGCCAGCCCGCCACGATAAGCAGAATATGGAACAAGGCAAAGATGCCACTTGCCTGCAAGGCGTTCCAGACTAAGGGAGGAAAAGGATCTTTTTCGCCTTTTTTCAGCGATTTTTTCCATGCCGAACGCTGCATACCGAAAATCAGGCATACGGTAAAGCAGTCCAAAGACAGGGCAATCGATAAAAGAATAAGCGAAAAAAGGCTCATCGCTTTATTTAATCAGGGTCTGCTGAAAAGAACGCAAGGTTTCAAGCACGTTGCTACGAACATGAATAAAACATTCCACGCCCAAAGCCCTGAAAGGTTCTTCTTCGGCAGCCGCTCCGGCATACACGATATGGGTTTTGCCTTTCAAAAGCGGGCAGGCTTGTGCTGCCAAATCGGCGTATTCCTCGTCGCTGCTGCACAAAACGGTAATATCCGCCTTGCTTTCCAAGGCAGCCTTAGCCCCTTGTTCTCCGTTTTCAAAACCGGCGTTGTCTATAATTTCGTAACCCAAGCAACCGAAAAAGTTGGTGGCAAAACCGGCACGTGCCTTGCGCATGGCAAGGTTTCCGTAGGTAAGCAGGAACACTTTGGGGCGTTTTCCGGTCTTTTGTGCAAAAGCTTCCGTTTGCAGGCGCAACTGTTCAAAAGCCTGTGCCGCATGATAGGGTCTTATGGTCTTGAACTTGCCGTTTGCTGCCGGTTCTTCCTGCTTTTTCTGAATGTTCTGCGCCTCGGTTTCGTTGAGGTTGGGAAATTGGTTCACCCCGGTAAGCACAATCTTGCGTTTTGCCAAGTCTTCGTTGCGTTTAGCGGCGCAAGCCTCTACGGTATCTTGAATAAAACCGTTTTCGTAGCAAGCGGCAAATCCGCCTTTTTCTTCTACTTCCAAAAACAGTTTCCACGCATGGAAAGCCATTTCCGCCGTAAGGTTTTCGATGTAGTAGGAACCGGCGGCAGGGTCTACGATACGGTTAAAGAAAGATTCTTCTTTAAGTATAATCTGCTGGTTGCGGGCGATACGCGCCGAAAATTCATCCGAATCGCGCAAGGCTTCCGAAAAATCGCTTACAAAAATGGAGTTGGCGCCGCCTATTGCCGCGCTCATGGCTTCGGTAGCCGAACGGAGCAGGTTTACGTAAGGATCGTAAACCGATTTGTTCCAAGTAGACACCTCGGCATGGATAAATGCTGCCTTGCTGTTGTCTTGCCCGGGCTTGAACTCACGCACCATATACGCCCACAAAAGACGGGCGGCACGCAGTTTTGCCATTTCCATAAAATAGTTCGAGCCTATGCCCAATACCAAGGTGGTTTTAGGGGCAATCAGGTCTATGCTTATGCCCTTGTCGGTAAGGCGCGAAAAATATTCTACCGCCCAGTTGAGTGCCAAGGCAAGTTCCTGCACCCCGTAAGCACCGGCATTGTGCAATAACGAAGCGTTGATGCTCAACAGCCTGAAATTGGGCAGAAGTTCAGCATAGTCCTTAAAAAGAGCCACAGCTTCGTCTATATTCTTTTCAAGGCTTTGGTAGTAATCGCCGTGCAGGAGAGCGTAGGCGAGCGGGTCAAAATTGATGGAACCCTTTACCTGTTCGGGTTTGATGCGGTTCTTTTTAAGGTATTCGGTAAAGAGCTGCAAGGTTTCGGAATAGTTGCGGCTGCCGATAAAATGAACGGCAGTGTGGGTAAGGTCGATACCGGCAAGCAGTTGTTCTATCTGCGCAAGGCTGTTTACGCCCTTAACGCAAAGCCCCACCGCTTCGGCACCTTTAGCGGCGGCTTGGGCAGCCAAACGGTTGCAGGCGGCTATATCCGAAACATGAAAATCCTGCCGGATTTCCCAATCGTTGCCTTGGGTCTTGTTTCCGCGCACGTAGGGAAACTGCCCCGGTTCGGCATCCGTATAAGCTATGTTTTCGAGGTCTTGAGCGCGGTAAAAAGGATTTACATTAAAGCCCTCCGGCGTTTTCCAAACCAATTTCTTGTTAAAATCGGCACCTTTGAGATCTTTTATAATGGCATCCATCCACTCTTGGGTGGAAACGGCCGGAAATTCAGAAAACAATCTTTCTTTTTCCATATTGTTTGTTTTTGCTCTTAAAAAGCGAGGGCAAATTTACGCTTTTTCGGCGTAAGGCATATTTTGTCAGATGCTTTTGTTTGCCCGGTCAATAAAATCCAATATTTCGTCTCTTCCCGCTCCGGTTTGCGAAGAAGATACGATAAAGGGCGGCAGCGGCTCCCATTGTTCGGAAAGGGCAGCCTTAAGATCCTGCACCGATTTTGCCAGTGCGTTCCTGCCCAATTTGTCGGCTTTGGTACCCACAATGCAGCAGGGCACTTGGTTCTCTCCCAAAAACTGTAAAAACTCCAAGTCTATCTTTTGGGGCGGAATACGTAGGTCTACCAGTACAAAAACGCAATAAAGCTGAGGACGTTTGAGCAGGTATTCGCGGGTCATCTGTTGCCATTGCTCGCGAAGCTTCTTGCCGGTCTGCGCATAGCCGTAACCCGGCAAATCGGCGATATGCCAAGCCTTGTTGATTAAAAAATGTACGATGCACTGTGTTTTTCCCGGCGTGGAACTGGTCTTTGCCAATTCCTGACGTTTGCAAAGGCAATTGATAAGCGAAGACTTTCCTACGTTGGAACGCCCGATAAAGGCATATTCCGGAAGATTGCCCGGCGGACATTTCCGATAATCCGCGCAGCAGGCAACGAATTCGGCGTTTTTTATTTCCATAATGCCTTAAAGGGTCTTGGTTTTCTTTACACGTACTTCTTCGATGGTATGCGGTATGTGCCGCTCCTTTTTATCGGAGTAGATTTCGTCTAACTCAATCAGGATACCCGTTTCTTCCACCCCTCCGAAATGAGGGTTGATACAGGTTCCGAAAGAGCGCATTTTAGGCGAAAGTTTGATATACGAATTGAACAAGGGAGGAATGTTTTCTCCCAATTCGCGGATCCGTTTGGAAGCGGTCTGATAGGCATCCTCCAGTTCCAATCCGTTAAAGAGAGCCTGTAACTTTTCTATCGGGGTTACCGCATGGATCGGTTTGATGGGCAGAATGAGCTTATCCGGATCTTTATGATAGTTAGATACGTAATAGAGCAGGGTATCGCGGGCTTCCTTATTAAAGGAGGTGTACATGGTTACCTTTCCGAAAAAGTAACGCAGCCAGCTTTTGTTTATGGTAACCAAACCGCCTAAACCGTCCCAAAGGTTGTCGAGGGAAAAAACGCCGTTGCGCGAGGATTGGTACTTGACTTGCACGAAAGAACGCCCCAACTCAATGGTTTGAGGCAGGTATTCTTTAATGAAGCGGTCTGAAAACGTAAAGATTTCGGTAGTGGAAAGCAAGGGCGTTCCGTTGTCGGTAAAACGAACGCGATTACCTTCTATAAAACGGTAGCCGCCCACGATTTCCCTGTCTTGGGAATCCCATACCACAAGCTGTTTGTAGGGGTCGGGCATGGTGTCGAACTCGTCTATATCCACTTCTTTGCCGGTGCCGCCTCCGCCTGTGCGGAAAGCCTCCTCCCGAAGCCTGCCCAGCTCGCGCATGACGTTAGGCGCATCGTGTGCCGTAACCACATAAATCATACGCTCACCGAAATTGGTGTAGCGCAGAAATTTGTCTTGCGAGAGTTCCTGTTCAAGCAAATGCCGCTCTACAGGAGGTATAATGGGTTGCATAAGCGTCGTTTTAGTACTTGAACTCAGCCTCCGGATCGGTAGAGAGCCGATAAACGTGCTCCCTTACCAAGGCTGCCCATTCTTTATCGGTATGACGGCTGTCGAAAGTTCCGCAAGGAATGGGGGTGCCTACAGTGAGCCGGATTTCTTGGTCGTGGAGCTTAAACATCTCGTTTACCAAAAAAGCCTGCTCAATATTGGCTTTTAGTCCCAGTTTGGTTCTGAGGTTTGCTAAGTTATAAAAAAAATTGGAGTTCTTTCCGGAAATATGCACCGGAATTACATCTCGCTGCGACTTACGTGCCTGTGTTATAAAGGTTTTTTTCCATTCCAAATCGGCAATCACGCCTTTTTTTCCTTTGCGGGAACATTTGCCGGCAGGAAAGTAGAGTATGGTAGCAGAACCGTTAAAGGCGTCTTCTAAGGCGCGGCGGTTCTCGGTGTTCTTTTGCAAGGTGTTGATAGGTAAAAAAACCGATTGGAAAGGAGGCAAGGCTAACAGAATACTGTTTACTGGAAAGAGCAGGTTTTTGCGCCACTGCCCCATGCGGCTGAGAAATGCCATGCCGTCCAAGCCACCCAAAGGATGGTTCGCACACAAGAGAAAACGCCCTTCCGGGGGCAACTTCTCCATACCTGTAACACTTACCTTGCAACCGAAATCCTCTAAAATGGCGGTGGCGAAATCAATGCCTGTCTTGTCGCGCTCCTTGTAAAGAAACCCGTTCACTTCCTTTTCGTGCAAGATTTTGCGAAGGAGAGGGAACACAAAGCCCGGAAGTTTCCTATACACTTTGGGTGCCTTTTCCTTCAGTGTCTGTTGGACATCGATGGTCCGTTCCGAAATGGTAAAAGTAAACATGGTGTAAAGATACCTCGGAAATTCGTTTTGGCATAATTTCAAACAATTTATCAACAATTTAACACAAAATTGTTAATAACTTTTGGGTGAAATTTTTGCAAGTAATTGATACACACAAAAATCTTGGAATTTTGTAAAAATGGGAGTTTTTGGGTCTAAAAGGAAAATTTATGAACAAAATGGGAGAACAAGGGATTTTATACATACTTTTGTCCATGTGAAAGTTGAGAACAAAATTCTTTCACAAAGCGTTTATGGCTTATTTAGTAGGAAAAGAGAACTGTAAGGTGGATGCCGGAGGCCGGTTCAAGTTCCCCGCCGCGATAAAAAAGGCGTTGGGTGCTTGCGTTGACGAAGGCTTCGTTATCAAGGAGAGCATTTTTGATGCCTGCCTGGAGCTCTATCCGCGTGCCGAGTTTGAAAAAGAGATAGAAACCAAAATAGCCAAGCTCAATCACTACAATCCGCAAGACAGGCTGTTGATCCGCAAGCTTTCGGAAGGTAATCCGGTGTACCTCGACACCAACGACCGCCTGCTCATTCCCGTGGATTTGAAAAAGAGTAAGAACATCGACAAGGATATAGTGCTTATTTCGAAAATCAACATTATCGAAATATGGGATGTCGATACGTATAAGAAGATGGACGAGGCGCATTTCGACTTTGCGAAAATGGCTGCCGAACGTTTGGGTCAGATCGATACACAAGAAATATAGGAGCTCATGCCATGTGTAACGATGACTATCATGACCCGGTTCTGTTAGGGGAAAGTTTAGAGGGGCTTTGCATCATTCCGGAGGGAACTTACGTAGATGTTACTTTTGGCGGAGGTGGTCATTCCCGCCGTATTCTTTCGCAATTGGGCGACAAGGGGAGGCTTTTGGCTTTTGACCGCGACCCTGACGCCTTGCAGCGGGCATCGCAAGACCCCGTTTTTAATACCGACAGCCGTTTTACACTAATCGGTGAAAATTTCCGTTACCTCAAAAATCATCTCCGCTTTTATAAGGCGGTTCCCGTAAATGGAATTTTGGCGGATCTGGGCGTTTCTTCCCATCAGTTCGATACGCCGCAGCGCGGTTTTTCCATCCGTACCGACGGTCCTCTGGATATGCGTATGGATAAAGAAGGGAGCCTTACGGCGGCTACGGTGCTCAATACCTATCCGCAAGAACGGCTTGCCGATATTTTTTTTCAATTCGGAGAGATTCCTTTTGCGCGGAAATTGGCTTTTGAGGTAGAAAAGGCGCGTGCGGAGAAAGCCTTTAGCAATACGGCGCAGACGGTGGATTTCTTTAAGAAGTTCGCTCCCCGGGGCAGGGAAAACAAGTTTTTGGCAATGGTTTTTCAATCCTTGCGTATCGAGGTAAACGGCGAGATGGAAAACTTGCAGGAGTTTTTGAAACAAAGTTTGGATGTGCTTGCTCCCGGAGGCCGCCTTGCGGTGATTTCCTACCATTCGCTGGAAGACCGTACGGTAAAGAACTTTATGCGTTCGGGCAATCTGCAAGGGGAGATAGAAAAAGATTTTTACGGCAACAATCTTTCGCCTTTCGAGCTGGTTACCCGTAAGGCTGTGGTGCCTGCACAGGAAGAAACGGAACGTAATCCGCGCTCACGCAGTGCCAGATTGCGGGTGGCGCAAAAAAAGTAGGAGGCGGATATGGGAAAAAACAAGTTTAGACCTAAACCGATGGTTGAAGACCCTCTGCCCGAACCCGAACTGGTAATGGAGTTTGAGGGTAGAAAGCCTGAAAAAGAAGAGAAAGAAGAAGTACAGCAAGTTGACGAAAATGAATTGCGGCGCAAGGAACAGCGGCGTTTGCGCAGAAAAAAAATCCGTTCTGCATTAGACGGGTCGGCAGTTCTAGACGGAGGTTTGCAAAAATACGGTTGGTTGGTATTGTACGCATTCTTTTGGGCGATGTTGCTTATAACCAACAATTATGTGTCTGAATCGGTGGTGCGTGAAAGTTCGCGCATCAAGGGAGAACTGAAAGAATTACAGTTCCGGCAGATATCCAGTCAGACGGAATTGTTGCAGATAAGCCGTCAATCTTCGGTGGCTGACAAACTACAGGGAACGGGTGTAAAGGAATCCTTGATTCCGCCGTATAAGATAAAGGAAGTAAAAGAATAAAAGAGGACAGCCGGTGGGTAAAGACAAAAAACATACAGCGCCGTCAGACAAAAGAACGGGCTTTTCGAGAAAGGTGTATTTGGTATATGCCTTTTTGCTCGTTTTTGCCGTAGCGGTGGTTTTTCGTATGAGCAGGGTGATTTTTGTGGAAGGGCGCGGCTTGTTGGAGAAATCAGACAGGCAGAGCCTGCGTTATCAGAAGACCCCTGCCGTAAGGGGCAATATCTATTCGGCGGATAATTCTCTTCTGGCGGTGTCTGTGCCGTATTTTGACGTACGCTTGGATTTGCATCCCGATGTGGTTTGCAACGATACCTTTAATCAGAATCTGCGCCCCTTGTGCGACAGCCTGCATAAGATGTATCCCGAAAGGAGCAGTGCCGGTTATCGTCAGATGTTGGAAAAGGCACGCAAGGAGCGCAAGCGCAATTTTCTCTTGCGTAGAAATGCAACCTATTCCGAAATGAGCCGTCTCCGTACTTTTCCCATTTTCAATAAAGGGCAGTATAAGGGTGGCTTTATAGTGGAAGAAAAAGAAAGACGGGTCCGTCCGCATGGCTTATTGGCAAGCCGTACCATAGGCTACTATAATCAGGAATCCGCTACGGGAGTGGGTTTGGAACAGGCTTATCAGAAAGAGTTGTGCGGCATTGACGGAAGACGCTTGGAACAAAAGGTTTCTAACGGTGTGTGGCGGCCGGTGTATAACTCAGACGCGGTGCAGGCTGAAAATGGAAAGGATTTGTTTACCACCATCGACATACGTATACAAGACGTGGCGGAATCTGCCTTGAAGGATTGTATGGAGATAAACGAAGCTGAACACGGTTGCGTGGTATTGATGGAGGTAAAGACGGGCAAGGTGGTGTCTATCGCCAATCTACGCAAGGAAGAAAACGGTACGTATCACGAAAGCATGAATTATGCCGTAGGCGAGGCGGTGGAACCCGGCTCTACCTTTAAGTTGGCTTCTACCATAGCCATTTTAGAAGACAGTCATTGTTCACCCTCCATCATAGTGCCTACTGGAAAAATGCAGTTCTATAACAGATGGATGCGGGATTCGCACAAAGGAGGCTGGGGTAATGTAAGCCTGCAGGAAGCCTTTGAGAAATCGTCGAACGTGGGTATTTCTTATTTGGCAAACGAAGTGTTTCATAAAAAGCAGGCGCGCTTTGTGGAATATTTCAAGAAAATGCGTTTGCATAAACCTCTCGGAGTGGAGATTGCCGGGGAGGGAGTGCCGTATATCAAAGACCCTTCTGACAAAACTTGGTCGGGGGTTTCCCTGCCTTGGATGTCGATTGGCTACGAATTGAAGCTTACCCCCTTGCAGATTTTGACTTTGTACAATGCGGTGGCTAACGACGGCAAGATGATGAAGCCGCTTTTTGTGAATGAAATCCGCCAAGGGGATGAGGTGGTAAAGAAGTTTGAACCTCAGGTGTTGGTGGATAGGATTTGCAGTAAGGAAACCTTGGAAAAGGTAAAGACCATGCTGGAAGGGGTTGTGGAAAACGGAACGGCAACCAATCTGAAGAATGACCTGTATAAAGTGGCTGCCAAAACGGGAACAGCTCAGATAAACTATGGCAAAAGGGGAAGCGAAAAGATGACCTATCGGGCTTCGGTTGCCGGTTATTTTCCTGCCGATAATCCTCGCTATTCGTGCATTGTGATGATTACCAATCCGCAGAAGAACCGTATTTACGGCGGTGCGGTGGCAGGACCGGTATTTAAGGAGATTGCCGATAAAGTGTACGCTACCCTGATGAAGGGCGGTTTGCAAACTGAAAGTTTGCCCCCGGCAGAAGCCGGCGCGCCGGCTTCTGCCGGGTACGCCGCCGATATATCTACGGTGTTTGCCCATATCGGCTTGCGCGACCCCAAATTGGAGCCGACCTCGTTTGTTAAGCTGCGCGGCGGCGCAAACCGCCCCGGCGAGATTGTGCTGATGAAAGAGGTAATGCCCGATGTAAGGGGGCTTGGTTTGCGTGATGCTGTGTATCTGTTAGAAAAAAACGGACTCAAAGTGCAGGTAAGCGGCAAAGGAAAAGTAAAAAGGCAAGAGCCGGAGGCAGGTAGAACTTGTGCCAAAGGTCAGCAAGTTTTTTTGGAATTGGCAGGATAAGATGAAAAACGGAAATCCGACATTAGAGGCATTGCTTGCCGAATGTAAACCCGCTGTTGTGGGTTCTTGGCAAAGCACAGGAACATTGAACAAGGAGGTGCTTGGTCTGGCGCAGGATTCGCGTGCCGTTGCACCCGGTTTTGTGTTCTTTGCCATTAAAGGTACGGTGGTAGACGGACACGATTATATCGCCAAGGCTATTGAATCGGGAGCTGTGGCGGTGGTATGCGAAAGGCTGCCGGAGCAGGTTCAAGAAGATATTACCTATATCCGTGCAAGCGACAGCAGTATGCTTATGGGCTATATGGCTTCGGCTTTCTATGGGCATCCTTCGCAAGAACTGCAATTGGTAGGCATTACCGGTACCAACGGAAAGACTACTACGGTAACGCTCCTATACCGCCTTTTCAGGCAGCTGGGCTATAAGACGGGGCTGCTTTCTACAATAGAAAACCGTATCGACACCCAAGTGGTTGCCAGCACCCATACCACCGGCGATGCTTTGGAGCTCAACGCGCTTTTGCGCCGTATGGTAGACGAAGGCTGTGAGTATGCCTTTATGGAAGTAAGTTCCCACGCGGTGGTGCAAAACCGTATAGCCGGCTTGCAGTTCAAGGGCGGCATCTTCAGCAATATCACGCGCGACCATTTAGATTACCACAAGACTTTCGATGCCTATATCAAGGCAAAGAAATTGTTTTTTGACCGTTTGCCCGCTACGGCTTTTGCCTTGGTGAATACAGACGACCGCAACGGAGAGGTGATGTTGCAGAATACCGAGGCTCTTTGCCGCACGTATTCGCTGCGGTCGCCCGCCGATTTTAATGTAAAGGTGCTGGAAAATACCCTTGAGGGTTTATTGTTGGAAATTGACGGAACCGAAGTGAATATGCGCTTGGTGGGTCGGTTCAACGCCTATAATCTTGCTGCCATTTATGCTTGTGCCATCTTGTTGGGTATGGAAAAAAACGAGGTGTTGTGCGCTATGAGCCGCCTTACCGAAGCACCGGGGCGTTTTGAAACATTAAAGTCGACTGCCGGCAATAAATTGGGTATAGTAGACTACGCCCATACGCCCGATGCCTTGCAGAATGTGCTTTCTACCATCAACAGTATGCGTGATCATCTGCGTGAGGTAATCTGCGTGCTGGGTTGCGGCGGAAACCGCGATTCGGGCAAACGCCCCGTCATGGCGCAGATTGCCGCCGATTTGAGCGACCGCCTTATCATCACTACCGATAATCCTCGCTTTGAAGAGCCTCAAGCTATCATAGACCAGATGTTGACAGGGCTTTCGCCTACCCAACGAGCCAAAACGCTCTGCATAACCGACCGCAGGGAGGCTATCAGAACGGCTTGCGCCTTGGCAGGAGATGGCGATGTGGTTTTGGTGGCAGGCAAGGGTCACGAAAACTATCAGGAGATAAAAGGCGTAAAACACCATTTCGACGATAGGGAAGTATTGGCTGAATGTCTTCCTGCCGTATGGAATAATGCACCTAAAAGTGATGAATAATTAAAGCAAGAAAAGAGATGTTGTATTACCTATTTTCTTATTTACACGAAGAATTTGGACTGCCGGGAGCGGGTGTGTTCAACTACATTTCGTTCCGTGCGGGATTCGCCATCGTGCTTTCGCTTATTATCATGATGATGGGCGGTAAGCGTATGATAGTTTATCTGCGCAAAAAACAGATAGGGGAAACCGTGCGCGAATTGGGCTTAGACGGTCAGAAAGAAAAAGAAGGTACTCCCACTATGGGCGGTCTTATCATCATTGCCGCCATTCTCATTCCGGTACTGTTGCTCTGCCGGTTGGACAACATCTATGTTTTGCTTATGCTGTTCACCACCGTGTGGCTGGGTATTATGGGTTTTATGGACGACTATATCAAGGTGTTCAAGCATAACAAGCAGGGTCTTCAAGGAAAGTTCAAGGTGTTCGGGCAGGTAGGCTTGGGGCTTATCGTGGGTTTGGTAATGTGTTTTCATCCCGATGTGGTGGTATCTCAAAAAAACAATACCGCCTATGTAAAAACGCATAATGTGCTGAATGAAACCGCCTACGATGAAGCTACGGCAGAATTTGAAAGCAATGTGGAGAAATCTATGGTTACCACCATTCCTTTTGTAAAGGGGCATGAACTCGACTACGAGGGCATTATGGAGTTCTTTCATACCGGCTGGGGCAAATACACGTGGATATTGTTCGTGCTGGTGGTGATATTGGTAATTACCGCCGTATCAAACGGCAGCAACCTTACCGATGGCATCGACGGGCTTGCCACCGGTACTTCGGCTATTATCGGGGCTACTTTGGCTATCCTCTCTTGGGTTTCGGGCAATATTGTCTTTGCCGACTACCTCAACATTATGTATATCCCCCACGTAGGAGAGCTTACCATATTTATCTCCGCCTTTGTGGGAGCCACCATCGGTTTTCTGTGGTACAACACCTATCCGGCGCAAGTGTTTATGGGCGATACGGGCAGCCTTACCATAGGCGGCATCATTGCCGTATTTGCCCTGTTGATCCGTAAGGAACTGCTTTTGCCCATTCTTTGCGGAATATTCTTGGTAGAAAGCCTGTCGGTAATTATGCAGGTATCTTATTTCAAATACACTAAAAAACGTTGCGGGGAGGGAAAGCGCATCTTCAAGATGACGCCTATACACCACCACTATCAGGTAATCGGATACAAAGAGCCCAAAATCGTGATGCGGTTCTTCATTATCGGACTCCTCTTGGCGGTAGTAACCTTGGTAACCTTAAAACTTAGATAAATACACAGATATGAAAATGAATATAGAAACATTGGCAAAACAAGGGTATGTTTCGGCTTCTATGGCAGAAACGGTAGCTGCTCATATTCAGAATTTGCGCAAGCGTACCATACAGGAAAGTTTCCGTGACTTCCGTCAGGCAGGTCATCGTATGGAATACGTGGCGCGTGTGCGGGGTGTGGAGTATATAGACGATGCCAAATCGTATAATGTAAACGCTACATGGTTCGCGCTCGAAAGCATGACCCGGCCGGTAGTTTGGATTGTGGGCGGAAAGACCAAAGATGTTGACTTTACCGCATTGCGTTCCTTGGTGGCTAAAAAAGTAAGCCGTATCATTTGCTTGGGTACGGATAACGCGCCTATCTTAAAAGCTTTTGGAGATTTGGTTCCCGATATTGTGGAAACCGACACTATGGTGAATGCCGTGCAGGCGGCTTATTTGATGGCCAACGAAGGGGAAGTGGTGTTGCTTTCGCCCTCCTGTCCCAGCTTCGATTTGTTTGAAAGCTATCAGGACAAGGGCACTCAGTTCAAGAAGGCTGTTTACGAATTGTAAACCTTGACAATCATGTCGAACAAAGGTACGGGCATATTCAAATATTTGCGCGGAGACAAGGGTATCTGGACTATTATGATAATACTCTCCTGTATCTCCATTGCGGCGGTATATAGTTCTACCGGACGCTTGGCGTACCTTAAACAAGGGGGCGACACCACCTATTATATGTTCAAGCATTTGGGCATTTTAATGGTGGCGTGGGGTATCATGTATCTGGTGCACCGTGTCAGATACACTTATTTTTCCCGCTTTTCGCTGCTTATGATATTGCCGGCATTGGGTTTGTTGGCAGTAACCCTTACTATGGCAACCGTAAACGACGCCGCCCGATGGATTAAGCTCGGACCTCTCTCGTTCCAGCCCTCTGAATTAGCCAAATTGGTGATATTAGTGTTTTTGGCGAGACAACTTACCAAATACCAGCCGGTAATCAAAGAAAGACAGACCTTGTTGCGGCTTTTATGGGCTCCTTTGTTGGGAGCCGCGCTTATTTTCCCCGAGAACCTTTCCACTTCCTTATTGCTGTTGGTTTCCTGTTTTGTAATGATGATTGTGGGCGGTGTGGCGTTGCGTTATATTTGGAGCATGCTGGGAGCGGGCGTGCTGTTTGTGGGCTTGTTTGTTACCATATTGCTTGCTGTTCCGGCAGAGAACCTGCCCGGTCGCCTTCCCACATGGAAAGCCCGCGTGGAAAGATTTTTCGGTGGCGAAGGAGAAGAAGCCTATCAGGTTACCCAATCCAAGATAGCCATTGCCGGAGGGGGTGTATTCGGAAAGGGTCCCGGCAACAGCACGCAGCGCAACTTCTTACCTCACCCGTATTCCGATTACATTTATTCGTCGATTGTTGAAGAATACGGAATGCTTGCCGGCGTGGGCGTGATGCTGCTCTACCTTTGGTTTCTTATGCGCGGAATCCGTATTGCCAGAAGGTGCAAAGGTTCATTTGGCAGCTATATGGTATTGGGCATTACCTTTATGCTTACCTTGCAGGCGTTCATCAATATGGGGGTGGCGGTAGACCTGCTGCCTGTTACGGGGCAGCCTCTGCCGTTTTTGAGTATGGGCGGAACCTCACTGTTCTTTACCGCTTGCGGTATAGGGATTATTTTGAGCGTGAGCGCGGATGTGGAGCAAAAAGAAATGGAAGAAAAATCACAACAAGAAAAATAAACGGGAATGCAGAAGAAAACGTTAAAGGTGATTATCAGCGGCGGTGGAACAGGAGGACATATTTTTCCAGCCATTGCCATAGCCAACGAGATAAAGCATCGCGAACCCGATGCCGACATTCTTTTTGTGGGTGCCGAAAACCGTATGGAAATGGAAAAAGTTCCGGCGGAGGGTTATAAAATTGTAGGCTTGAATGTAATAGGTTTTGACCGTAAGCATTTTTTGAAAAACCTTTCGTTGCCGTTCAAGTTGATTAAAAGCTTGAGGCAGACACGCAAGATTATAGGCAATTTTGCGCCGGAAGTGGTGATAGGCGTAGGCGGTTATGCCAGTGCTCCTACGCTGTATACAGCCCAAAGGCTTAAGATTCCCACCTTGATACAGGAACAAAATTCGCTTCCGGGAATGACCAACCGTATTTTGAGTAAAAGGGCAAACTGCATTTGTGTGGGCTACCATGATATGGAGAGGTTCTTTCCGCGCGAAAAAATCGTTTGGACAGGTAATCCCATACGGCAGGATATTTCAAATATCAATGCCAAGAGAGAAGAAGCCTATACATTCTATAACCTCAAAAAAGATATGCCCACGCTTTTGGTTATGGGCGGAAGCTTAGGAGCGCGCACGATCAACGAGGGTATGAAAGAAAATATAGACTATCTGCTCAACAAAGGTTTCCAAGTGGTTTGGCAGACGGGAAAATATTACTACCAGCGTATGTTGCCCTATGCCGAGGGTAAGGAAAACCTTGTGCTGCTCGATTTCGTGCGCAGGGTGGATTTAGCGTATGCGGCAGCCGATATTATCGTTTCGCGTGCCGGAGCCATTACCATTTCGGAGCTTTGTGTGGTAGGAAAACCCTTGATTCTGATTCCTTCGCCCAATGTGGCTGAAGATCACCAGACCCGCAATGCGGAGGCTTTGAGTTCCCGCAATGCCGCCATTCTGCTGCACGATGACCGCACGGTAGAAGATTTGGGCAAGGCAGTAGACGAACTTTGGCAGAATGAACGCCGCAGGGAACTGCTTGCGCAGAACATTTCGCGCATGGGTACCACCTCGGCAGCCAAGATGATTGTAGACGAAGTGATGAAATTGATATAAGACGTGGATAGGCTTACCATAACATATCCGTATTTTTTGGGAATAGGCGGCATCGGAATGAGTGCCTTGGCTTGCCATTACCTGCACGCAGGTTGTAAGGTGGCAGGCTACGACCGCATTTCAACGCCGCTTACCCGAAAATTGGAAGCTATGGGAGCGGAAATCCATTATACCGAATCGCCCGGATTGATTCCTGCCGGCATTGATGCAGTGGTTTATACTCCGGCTGTACCGTCTACCCACGCCGAATGGGCAGAAATAAAACGGCGGGAACTGCCGGTTTACAAACGGGCGCAGGTGTTGGGAATGTTGAGCCGTCAATACAAAACCTTGGCAGTGGCAGGCACGCATGGAAAAACCACCACTTCGGCTCTACTGGCATATCTGCTGCACGGCAGCATAGGCTGCAAAGCCATTTTGGGAGGTATTGTTCCCGATTTGGGCGGCAACTATCTGCACGATGAAAAAAGCTCCTATCTTGTAACGGAAGCCGATGAATACGACCGTTCATTCCTACAGTTGCATCCATGGTTTTCGGCGGTTACGGCATGGGATGCCGACCATCTTGATATTTACGGCAATGTAGAGTCCATGCGTGAGGCATACCTGCAATTTATGCGGCAGTCGGAGCATTTTATAGCCGAGTGCTCGTTGCAGCTGCCTTTGCAGCCCGACTATGTTTACGGCATACAGAACCAAGCGCACGCAGATTGCGGTACAAAGGCGGCTTTTGCCTACAACCTGCAAGTAAAAGATTGTTGTTACAACTTTGATTATTCGGGTCCGAAAGCCGTTATCGAAAATTTGAACCTGTCTTGTCCGGGCAGGCATAATATCCAAAATGCGGTGGCGGCAGTAAGCCTTGCCTTGGAAGCCGGAGTGGAACCGCAGGAAATACGCAGGCTTTTGCCCCTTTTCAGGGGAGTTTGCCGCAGGCTGGAACGCTGCTTTTCGCAGCCGGGATTAGCGTATTACGACGATTATGCCCATCATCCGGCAGAAATAACGGCAAGTTTCAATGCCTTGCGGGAATTTTATCCCGATTACCGCCTTGCGGTAATGTTCCAGCCGCATCTGTATTCGCGCACACGCGACTTGGCGCAAGATTTTGCCTTGAGCCTGAGCCAAGCCGATGAACTTTGCCTGATAGATATTTATCCGGCACGCGAAGAACCGATTGCAGGTGTTGATACGCGCCTGATAGGCGAAAAAATAACGAACATTCCGGTGCGTTATGCCAACAGGAAAAACGCCCTGTTGCAGGTAGAACGTTATCTGGAAGAACAAAAAAAGAAGCAAGAAAAACTGTTGCTCATTACCATGGGTGCCGGCGACATAGATACTTTGGTTGAACCCATAGTAGGCTGTTTGCAGAAAGGAGGGGCGGTATGAAAAGGGTGATACGGACAGTTTTGATTCTTTTCTTTTTCGCGCTCTTGGCAGGAACGGCAGTAGTTATGCTGCGGTATTCGGCACAGCAGGGAGAAGAAACGCCCTGCACGGCTTTGGAAATAGATATAGAGCGTGGAAATTTTGAAGTCTATCTGCAAAACCGCGACATTGAGAAATGGTTGGCAAAGCACGGTATATCCATATCGGGTAAAAAAATTGCGGAAGTAAGCACCTCCAATATAGAACAAGTGTTGTTGCAGAATCCCTATGTGGGCGGAGCGCAAGTGTTCCTGACACTCGACGGTATATGCCACCTCAGAGTGGAGCAGCGCAATCCGGTACTCAAAGTGGTTTCTTCCAAGGGGCAGATGTTCCAGATAGACAGGAACGGCATCGAGATGCCTGTCAATACAGACTATGCGGTTCGTCTGCGCGTGGCAAACGGTTATATTCCAGTTACGCCGCAATATGGTCTGGATGTTACCCGAATTGCCGATACCTTGCGCAAATCCGTATTGAAAAGGCTTTACGAAATCAATGCGTTCTTGAGCGCGAATCCGTTCTACGACGCCATGTTTGAGCAGATATACGTAAACCATTCGGGCGAATATGAACTTGTGCCTAAGGTAGGCGGACAATTGGTAAAGCTTGGAAAGGTGGCGGACTTGGCGGATTTGGAAAACAAAATGAAACGCTTGGATCTTTTTTACCGTCAAGGAGTGAATATGGGCGGCTGGGAAAAGTATTCGGTATTGAACCTAAAGTACAGGAACCAGTTGGTGGCTACAAAACGTGCAAATTTTTAACAAGTAGAAATAATCTAAAAACTTAAAGGCTATGGCAGACACAGCAAAATTGCAGACTAATCCCGATGAGGAAATTATTGTGGTGGGGCTTGATATCGGTACAACCAAAGTGGTT
Source organism: Lentimicrobiaceae bacterium (assembly GCA_022510485.1). Lineage (GTDB taxonomy): Bacteria > Bacteroidota > Bacteroidia > Bacteroidales > P3 > Pullibacteroides. The sequence continues at coordinate 43,278 of JAFLTI010000007.1, forward strand.
TCTGTAGTGGGGCAACGCGATGAAACTACCGGCAAAATCAATATTCTGGGATATGGAAAAACCGAATCCACCGGTGTGGTACGCGGGGCGGTCATCAATATAGAAAGAACGGCAGAGGCGATAAAACGTGCCGTTGAACAGGCAACCGTAACTTCAAATGTGGAGATAAAAGAAGTATATGTGGGAATTGCCGGGCAGCATATCGAAACCGAAATACGCGACTATACCTATGTGCGTGAAAACGGTGAGGCTGTTTTTTCGCGCAAGGAAATCGAAGATCTCAAGCTTATGGTAAGCCGAGGCTCGGTTTCTCCCGGTCGTAAGATACTTCACGTTATTCCCCGCACTTTTTCGGTAGATGGCGAAGGAGAGTTTTCAGAAGACAGTATCGTGGGTATGGTGGGGACTGACATCCACGTAAAGTTCAATGTTATTACCGCCGATGAGGTAGCCATGCGCAATATCCAGCGCAGTGTGGAAATGGCGGGTTTGGAATTGAACGGTTTTATTCTTGAACCCTTGGTAAGCGCCGAAGCGGTTTTGGATGAAAGCGACAAGGAAGCCGGTGTGGTGTTGGTGGATATAGGCGGCGGTACTACCGACGTGGCGATGTTTCTCAACGGAATTTTGGTACATACTGCTGTGATTCCTTTGGCAGGGAACGCTATCACCAACGATGTCAAGGTCACTTGCACGATTCTGCCCAAGCAGGCGGAAGCCCTAAAAGTAAAGTTCGGCTCGGCATTACCCGAAAAAAGCAGCGATGAACAGTTTGTTTCCATACCTATTGTGAGAGGGAGCACCTCCAAAGAGATTTCGCTCAAACTGCTATCCACGATTATCAGATCGAGGGTAGACGAAATATTTACCAGCGTTGCTTGCGAAATAGCCAACTGTGGGTACAATTTTGAGCGGTTTTTAGGCGGAGTGGTGCTTACCGGCGGTGGCTCCAAACTGAAACACGTGGGTGTGGTATGCGAGTTTCATACGCAACTGGAAACCCGTTTAGGCTCTCCTAAGGAGCATATTACCGCCGATTCGCCGGCAGAGTTGGCAGATCCTATCTTCGCCACCGCTATCGGATTGGTGCTTTACGGTGTACGCAGCGAGGAAGAAGCCTTCCTTATGGCAGAAAAAGAGAACAAGACAGCACCGATTCCGGAGACTGAAACCGAAATGCCTGAACAGTCTGAAACAGCACTTCAGTCCCAACCAACGCCCAGACAGAAGAAAGTTTGGGGAGGCTTTATAAAGGCGAGAGAATGGATTGTGGGCATGCTTGATGACGAAAATATCGACAGGTAATAAACAAAAACTTGTTTATAAATCCCCTTAGAAAAAGAAAGAGCGCGCTCATAGTCATAGTAACTTTAACACTGAGAAATACCCATGAGAATATGAACGAGATGAGTAATCAAACTGGTGATATTCTGAATTTTGTATCGCCGAAAGAAGAGTCTTCCTACATCAAGGTGATTGGAGTGGGCGGCGGTGGAAGCAATGCGGTTAACCACATGTACCATGCTGGAATCAAGGGTGTGGATTTTATTGTGTGCAACACCGATGCTCAGGCGTTGGAAGGAAGTCCTGTTCCGGTAAAGGTGTATTTAGGAAAAGGCTTAGGTGCCGGTAACATACCTGAGGTTGCCAAGGCTGCGGCAGAAGAAAAGCGCGAAGAAATCAAAGACAAGATAAAGGATGCCCGTATGTTGTTCATTTCCGCCGGTATGGGTGGAGGAACGGGAACAGGTGCCGCTCCTGTGGTGGCATCTATTGCCAAAGAAATTGAATTGACAAGCGATGAAGTTCCCAGCATACTTACGGTAGCCATCGTTACCACGCCCTTTAGCTTTGAAGGTCGTAGGCGTATTGAGCAAGCCAAGCTCGGTATAGCCGAGCTGCGCAAGAATGTGGATGCTATTTTGGTAATCAACAACGACAAGCTGCGCGGATTTGGCGATCTGTCGCTCAAGGAAGCCTTTGCTATGGCGGACAACGTGCTTACTACGGCAGCCAAGGGTATTGCGGAAATCATTACCGTGCGTTCTTACGTGCAGATTGACTTTAAGGATGTAAACACCGTAATGCAGAACAGTGGCGTGGCTTTGATGGGCTTCGGTACGGCAAGCGGTGAATCGCGGGCAAAAGAAGCGGTTATGTTGGCAATGGATTCTCCCTTGTTGAACGACAACAGTATAGAGGGAGCTAAGAATATGTTGCTCTATCTGGGCTACAGTCCCGAAGCTCCTTTGCGTATGGACGAAATAGACGCTATCACCAGTTTTATTAAGAAGAATGCAGGCGATAGTATGGATTTGATTTGGGGCGCGGGCGAAGACGAAACCTTGGGCGGCAACCTCAACATTACCTTGATCGCTACCGGTTTTAATGAACGCAAGGCTTTGGGAGAGCGTAATAAAATTTGCGTTCCTATAGACGGAAAGTTTGAAGATTCCGAAAATGCAGATAAAGTTCAGCAAGTGTATTCGGCTCCGGAATCTCCCGTAGTTCATACAGCTCCCGTGCAGCAAACCGCACCGGTACAGCCGGTGGCTCCGGTTGCCCCGGTTGTTGCGGAAACTCCTAAACGTCAGGTGGTGGTTTTGGATATGGATTCAAACGAAGAGCCTATCTTCCGCGACGAAAAGAAAGAAGAAACTCCTTTCTTGGATTTTGCCCTGCCTAAACAACAGGTTGAAAAACAAGAAGAGGCTCCGGTGGCACAGACAACGGTGTCGGAGGCGGTAACGGAAGAAGCCGACAGCTGGTTCGATCAATTCAATAAGAAAGAAACCCAAACGGAATATCAGTCCGAAGAAAAGCAGGAAGACCTCTTTTCTACCGTTTCTAAACCGATGATGGAAAAACAGATGAACGCGCCGGAAAGCACGTTTGAACCGGCTCCTATTGTAGAAGTGGCAGAACCGGTGGCTCAGATAGAGCAGCAAAGCACGGTAAAAGACAACCTTGTGTCTATGCGTTGCGAAGCAACTAACGAAAGGATGCAGCGTTTGCGTGAGTTCTCAAAGCTTATCCGCAATCCTAAAAGTTTGCGTAAGATAGAAGAAGAACCGGCATATATGCGTCAGAACATTACGTTAGAACCGGTGGTTCCGTCTTCTTTTTCGGAAGCTAACCGCAATACCATTAGCAAAGACGGCAGCGTAAACTACAATACGCCGCCTTTCCTCACCGATCAGGCAGACTAAAACGGTTTAGTCCGGATAAAAAAATCCCGTGGAAATCTCCACGGGATTTTTTTTGCGCTCAACTTTTGTAACCACTGACTACGCTACGTTTCGTTGATAGTCGGGGCGTTTTTTACTCTCCCAAAAAGGTTTTTAGATGTTTACTTCGGGATGAATTTTTGAGGCGACGTATAGCCTTTTCTTTGATTTGGCGCACCCTTTCGCGGGTAAGGTCAAACTTGGCGGCAATTTCGTCGAGCGTAAGCCCGTGATGCCCGCCAATACCGTAAAAGAGGTTGATTACGTCTCGTTCCTTATCGGTAAGCGTAGCCAAAGCGCGTTCGATTTCGCGGGACAGCGATTCCTTCATAAGCGACTGGTCGGTAGAAGGCGCGTCGTCGGATACGTAAACGTCTATAAAGTTGGTTTCCTCGTCTTGCACCAAAGGCGCGTCCATCGAAATGTAGCGCGTGGTGATGTTGAGCACCTCGGCAATCTTTTCTTTGGGCATATCGAGGCTGGCAGCCAATTCGTCGATAGAGGGGGGGCGTTCGTATTTCTGTTCGAGTTTAGACGATTCTTTCTTGATTTTATTGAGCGAGCCTACTTGGTTCAACGGCAAGCGCACGATACGCGACTGTTCTGCCAAGGCTTGCAGGATAGACTGACGGATCCACCACACAGCGTAAGAAATGAACTTGAACCCTCGGGTTTCGTCAAAACGCTTGGCAGCCTTAATCAGACCCAAATTGCCTTCGTTGATAAGATCGGGCAGGCTCAGACCCTGATTTTGGTATTGCTTGGCTACCGACACCACAAAACGCAGGTTCGATTTTACCAGTTTGTCTAAGGCTTGCGTGTTGCCCATTCGGATCAGCCCTGCCAAACGCACTTCTTCTTCTGCCGATATAAGTTCTTCTTTACCTATATCTTGCAGATATTTATCCAAGGAGGCGGTTTCGCGGTTGGTAATGGATTTTGAAATTTTGAGTTGTCTCATCTCTCTGGTTTTATGGCGTAATTACTACTTGATTCCTCTATTGTTAAGCTCCTTTTGGTAAGCCCGGGCGTTTGCCAGATGCTGGGAATAGGTTTCTGCAAAGGCGTGCGTGCCCGAAAAGTCGGCTTTGGCGCAAAAGTACAAATATTTGGTGGGTTTATTTTGCAAAACGGCATCGATGCTCGAAACCGAAGGCGTGCAGATAGGACCGGGAGGCAGCCCCTGCGTTCTATACGTGTTGTAGGGCGATTCCTTTTTCAAGTGCTCCTTGCGGATGCGCCGGAGGGCAAAATCCCCTACGGCGAATTTTACCGTGGGGTCTGCCTGCAAAAGCATACGTTTGCGGTAGCGGTTCAGATAAACCGAAGCCACATCGGGGCGTTCTTCCTTGTTGAGCGTTTCTTCCTCTACGATAGATGCCAGTGTGGAAACCTGCACGCGGTTTAGCCCCATCGCACGTGCCTGCCCGCGACGGAATCCGTTCCAAAAGCGATTCTGTTCGTAAAACATACGCGAAAAGAAGCTCTTGGCGTCCATATTCCAAAAACAGTAGTATGTATCGGGAATAAAGCAGCACATTACCGTTTGCGCATTGAGCGGCAGGGTGTCGGAAATATCGTCGGGATTCTCACATTCTTGGGCGGGGAACCAAAAGCCGCTCAAAAAGGCGCTGTCGGTCAGGAGTTGCACGATAGAGGCTGAATCGGCTTCTATCTGAGAGGAAACGATGCTTGCCAAAACCTCCGGCGTGCGCACCTTTCGTAAGGTAAGCCGCACCTGATCCTGCATGCCTATACGCAGCTTGTTCACTACCGCCATAGCCGTAGAACCGCGTTGCAGCACATACCGCCCCGGCTTTACATAAGACGGATATTTCTTTATGCGGGAAATGATCTCAAACTTGAACATCTTTACGTTGCCGCTCGCCCGCAGGCTGTCTTGCACCTGCGCGTAAGAGGCGCCTGTGGGGATAAAGAGTTCGGTGCGGTGCCTTACCGCAGAACCAAGCCCCACCGAGGCAACCGTCACCATCAGGGCAAAGATGCCTACAGCCACTGCATACAATGCGTATTTGAGCTTTTTTCCGAATTTCTTCTTCTTTTTTGCCATGTCCTATCGTATCTGCATACCCGGTTCGGCATCGGCGGCAGGCTCAACAAAGCACAGCTTGCCGTCGGGATTCTCGCTCATAAGGATCATGCCGTGCGATTCAATACCCTTGAGGTTCTTGGGTTCGAGGTTGGCAAGCAGGCAAACCTTTTTGCCGATAACCGCTTCCGGTTCGTAATACTCGGCTATGCCGCTCACCACCGTGCGCGTGTCTAAGCCCGTATTAAGCGTAAGTTTAAGCAGTTTCTTGGTTTTAGCCACCTTTTCGGCAGCCACGATTTGCGCCACGCGCAAGTCTATCTTGCCAAAATCGTCAAAACTTACCGGGCTTTTCTGCGCCTGATATTCGATAGCGGCGTTCTGACGGTTGGCTTCTTTGGTTGCCTGCAATTTGTCTATCTGCTTTTGAATCGTTTCGTCTTCTATCTTTTCAAACAGGAATTCGGCGGGATTCAACCGGTGTCCGTCGGGCAGCAGGGTGCTTTGTTCCGCTTCGTTCCATGCCTTTTCCTCCATATTCAGGATGCGGCGGAGTTTTGCTCCGGTAAAGGGCAGGAAAGGCTGGCAGAGCACGCCAAGATGCGCGGCAATCTGCAAAGAAACGTTAAGCACCGTCTTTACCCGTTCCGGATCGGTCTTAAACACTTTCCAAGGTTCGTTGTCGGTAAGGTATTTGTTGCCCAAGCGCGCCAAGTTCATCAGTTCGTTCAGGGCTTCCCTAAAACGGTATTGCTCTATGCTGGCGGCTATGCGTTCGGGATAGGCGCACATTTCTTCCAGCACCGCCTTGTCTGCGTCTGTATATGCGCTTGCCGCAGGTAGATTGCCTTCAAAATACTTGTGGGTCAACACTACGGTACGGTTCACAAAATTGCCGAAAATAGCCAGCAGTTCGTTATTGTTGCGTGCCTGAAAATCCTTCCACGTAAAGTCGTTGTCTTTCGATTCGGGCGCGTTGGCGGTAAGCACGTAGCGCAAAACATCCTGTTTTTCGGGAAAATCTTCCAAGTATTCGTGCAGCCATACCGCCCAGTTGCGCGAGGTGGAAATCTTCTCGCCCTCAAGGTTCAGAAACTCGTTTGCCGGCACGTTGTCGGGCAGGATATAGCTGCCTTCTGCCTTGAGCATACAGGGAAAGATGATGCAGTGAAAAACGATGTTGTCCTTGCCGATAAAGTGCACCAGCTTGGTGTCTTGGTCTTTCCAGTATTTTTCCCAATCCTGCGGCAAAAGTTCCTTGGTGGCGGAGATATAGCCGATGGGCGCGTCAAACCACACGTAAAGCACCTTGCCTTCGGTATCGGGCAGGGGAAGAGGCACGCCCCAGTCTAAGTCGCGGGTAACGGCGCGGGGCTGCAAGCCTTGGTCTATCCACGATTTGCACTGACCGTAAACATTGGTGCGCCAATCGTTCTTATGTCCGTCTAAAATCCATTCGCGCAAGAAATCTTCGTAACGGTTGAGCGGCAGATACCAGTGTTTGGTTTCTTTCTTTATGGGAGCGTTGCCGCTGATGGCGCTCTTGGGATTGATGAGTTCATCCGGGCTGAGAGCCGAACCGCATTTTTCGCATTGATCTCCGTAAGCCCCCTCGCTGTTGCACTTGGGGCAGGTGCCGGTAATGTAGCGGTCGGCAAGAAACTGCTTGTTTTCCTCGTCATAATACTGCCATGAGGTCTTTTCTATAAAGCAGCCCTTGTCGTAGAGCTTCTTGAAGAAATCGGATGCTGTGGCGATATGGGTGGGCGCGGAAGTGCGCGAATAGATGTCGAACGAGATGCCGAACTTTTCAAAAGAGTCTTTGATAAGCGCGTGATACCAGTCTACGATGGCTTGAGGCGTGGTATGCTGCTTGCGAGCCTTGATGGTGATGGGAACGCCGTGTTCGTCGCTGCCGCCTAAAAAGACCACGTCGCGACCTTTACTGCGCAGATAGCGCACGTAGATGTCGGCAGGCACATAAACACCTGCCAGATGGCCTATATGCACAGGTCCGTTGGCGTAGGGAAGCGCGGAGGTTACCGTATATCGCTTGGGAGCGCAATTATCAACGCTTGTATGTTGAGAATTCATCGCAGGTTATTTTTTTAAGCCTTTCTTTTCAAGATAAATTTGCCAATTGGCGTATTATACGCGCCGCGAAGATAACAAATATGAAACATTTTTCCGCATCTGTCTTGTTGCTTGTGTTCGGCATAATGCTGTTTACCCCGTTCCCGTGGAATAAGGTTCAGAGCTGCCCGCAAGAAGATTTTGTAGTTACCGAAAGCGAGGAGGAAATCTTGCGCGCCTTGTACGAGAAAGCCCTCGATTCTGCCAAGTATGCCCGCATAGACCAGCTCCTTACCCATGTTTACAAAAGGGGAGGTTTTAGCGGACAGGTGCTTTTGGCAGAAAAAGGCAAGGTGCTTTACGACAGATGTTTCGGATTTTCCAATATCCGTGCCGGCAGGGATTCCATACTTCCCGAAAGTTCCTTTCAGTTAGCGTCGCTGTCTAAGCCCTTTACCGCCACGGCAGTGATGTTGCTTTACCAACAGGGCAAGATAGACCTCAATGCCCCTGTAAAAGAATATCTGCCCGATTTTCCTTTCGACAACATTACCGTTACCCATCTTCTCCAACACCGTTCAGGGCTTAAGAACTACATTTACCTTGCCGACAACTACTGGCCCGACAAGAAAAAATACCTCAGGAACACCGACCTCTCGCCGCTTTTGGCGCGCTATGGAAAAACGCTCGATTTCAAGCCGGGAACCCGCTTTAAGTATTGCAACACCAACTACGCCTATCTGGCGCTTTTGGTGGAAAAAATATCGGGGCAGAGCTTTCCGGAGTATTTTGCCGAGAATATTGCTGAACCATTGGGTATGCAGAACACTTTTCTGTTCGACCCTCAAGATCCGCAGATGTCCGATAAAAAGGTGGTAAACGGATATTCGTATTCGCGCCGTACGGGATTCTACAAACGCTATCCCGACTATTTAGACGGCGTGCTGGGCGATAAGGGGCTTTTTTCCACTGCCCGGGACATCTTTCTGTTTGATCAGGCTCTGTATCGTTCCGATTTTCTTGCCGACAGCATCATCGAACTTATGTTTACCCCTGCCGAAGAACTTAACCCCAAGCACGACAATGATTATGGCATGGGCTTCCGCATACGTCAGGATACAGTCGGTCACCATACGGTATTCCACAACGGTTGGTGGAAAGGCTTCCGCACCTATTTTATTCACGATTACCAATGCCAGCGCACGGTTATATGGCTCAACAACCGCAGCGACGTAACCATCAATCCATATATTTCCAAGATTTTTGAGATAGTGGATTCCTCGCAGCTCCATCTACCGTCGCCCGAACCTATGATAGCCAAAGACGAACACTTCGTGGCGGATTCGGTAAGCCGGCAGATTGTAGAAGAAACCTACGGATCGCAAGAACAAGAATAAAGATATGTCTAAAGGAAGAACCGCCATCGGCATTTCGCTCATCGTTATCGGAACTGCGGTATTGTTGCTGCTGTTCCTTTGGTTGAGGGGTGTCCGTCTGTCAGACATCGGATTGGAATCTTGGTTTCCAAAAGAAGAAGACACGGAAAGTTCCTTTTGGGAACGCCCGCAGATTGTGGCGCCCGTGCCTACCGGAAACTCGGAGCTGGAGGAATTTTACGCCCGGCATCCGCGTATCGAAACCCGCAAAAAAAAGGAAGAAAGCCTCGATACCTCGCTTTGGGAAAACAACTATTTTACAAGCCCGGAAGGTGTGTCTTGGCAGCGGGACAGCAATTCTGAAAAAGTGCTTTCCGATACCAAGAAAGGCGAACAGGAATATGCCACCTCCAAACCGGAACTTCCGGCAGCGGAAGAACGACCGCAACAGTCGCTGCGCGTGGAATTTTGGGAATCGCCCATCAATTACAAAGGCTATAAGTTAGAGAATCTGCATCTGATTGTTTTCGGCATATCTCCCGAAGCCCCCCTGCGTTTTGAAAACCATGAAGACGGTATCTGGATGCACCACGACCAAAAGATATACGTGTTGAAGTCGGGCGTGGGCTATATGCCTTTTGTAGAAAGAGGTTCACAACTTTCCGCGCAAGATTCCATACAGGCGGTTCAAGCCGGATTGGCTGCCGAAAAAAGTTTAATGGAACAGTAAACGGCAAGGTATGAAAAAGACACAAAAACTGCACATCTATAAATATCAGGGCGCAGGCAACGACTTTTTGTTGCTCGACAACCGTAAGGGAATCTATTCACATCTGGATTACAAACAGATTGCCCGCTTGTGCGACCGGCGTTTCGGCGTGGGAGCCGATGGTTTGATGTTGTTGGAAGATCATGCGGAATATCCGTTCTGTATGCGTTTCTTTAACAGTGATGGTATGCCCGGCAGCATGTGCGGCAACGGCGGTCGCTGCATTTCCGCTTTTGCCTTGAAATTGGGCATAGTGCAGGAAAATACGCCTTTTTCTTTTTGGAGCAGCGACGGAGCGCATCAGGCAAGCGTAATTTCGCGGCACGACGAGCAGTGTATGGTACGTCTTCAGATGCGGGATTTGGAGTGCTACGCCTTTAATAAGAACAGCGATGTGTTTTTGTTGGATACGGGTTCTCCCCATTATGTGATGTTCCGTAAGGATATTCAGAACATAGATGTGGTTTCAGAGGGCAGGAAAATACGTTTTTCGGAAGACTTTCCTTTGGGCGTGAACGTTGACTTTGCAGAGAGAGAAGGGGAGTTGCTGACGGTTCGCACCTACGAGCGCGGTGTGGAAGACGAAACCTTTTCGTGCGGCACGGGCGCGGTGGCTTCTGCCATAGCGGAATCCTTGCGGGAGTATACCTTGCCGGGAAAGCATAGAACGGATATTTCTACCAAGGGAGGGCAGTTGCAGGTGGATTTTGAAATCGTTATCGCTCCCAAGAATCCGCCCGAAACGAATTTTTTTGCCTGCCCGCCCCATTTCTCGCTCTACCGCCACCGTGTATTCAAGAACATCTTTTTAGAAGGCTTTGCCACCTTTGTGTTCGAGGCGGAAGTGCAACCGGATTTGTAAACCTTTTTTTATGGAAACCGAACTGTTTTCGGGCAAGATTTTTCTACGGGCGCTGGAGCCTGAAGACGAATCCTTGCTTTACGATATCGAAAACCGGGAAGAAGCCTTTCTTTCGGGAGCCAACCATATTCCTTTCTCGCACGATTACCTACAGCGGTTTATCTACGCTTCCTTGCAGGAAAATTTTTTTTCCACAGGGCAATTGCGTTTGGTGGCTTGTTGCGGCGAGAACAACAAAAAAGAAATAGCCGAGCCGGTTGGCGTTCTCGATATTTTCAATTACGAAGCCCTTCACCGCCGTGCCGAAACAGGCATCGTGGTCTGCCCCGCCTATCGAAATAAGGGCGTGGGCGAAAAAATATTGGCATTGGCGTGTACCTACGCCCAAAACCGACTAAATTTGCACCAACTTTATGCCGAAGTGCCGGCAAACAACAAAAACAGCCTCAAACTGTTCGCCAAATGTGGCTTTGAGCGTTGCGGCATCCGTAAAGAATGGCTGTTGCGGGCAGACCGATGGACGGATACGGTGCTTTGGCAAAAGATTTTTTAAGCAAAGAAACACTACTATGAATACCGAAAGAAAAGTAAGGGTGCGTTTTGCTCCCAGCCCCACAGGTCCGCTGCACATAGGCGGTGTGCGCACGGCATTGTTCAACTATCTCTTTGCCAAACAGCACGGCGGAGATATGTTGCTCCGTATAGAAGATACCGACTCCAACCGCTTTGTTCCCGGCACCGAAGAATATATCATAGAAGCCTTTCGCTGGCTCGGCATTCCCTTTGACGAAGGGGTGGGGATAGGCGGTCCGCACGGTCCTTACCGACAGTCGGAAAGGCGCGATATTTACCGCCAATACGTAGAACAGCTGTTGCAATCGGGTCATGCCTACTACGCTTTCGATACGCCCCAAGAATTGGAAGCCATGCGCAAACGCTTGGAAGAAAGCAAATCGAGCAGCCAGCAATACGATGCAAGCACCCGTATGGAGATGAAAAACTCCTTAAGTCTGCCGCAGGCTGAGGTAAAGGCTCTTTTGGAAGCCAAAATCCCCTACGTGGTGCGTATCAAGATTGATCCGGGCAGGCAGATTACGGTAAACGACATGATACGTGGGGAAGTAACGGTAAACTCCGATATATTAGACGATAAAGTGCTTTACAAGAGCGCAGACGACCTGCCCACCTATCATTTGGCAAATATCGTCGACGACCATTTAATGGAGATTTCGCATGTGATACGAGGCGAAGAATGGCTGCCCTCGGCACCCCTTCACGTATTGCTCTACGAATGTTTAGGCTGGAAAGATACCATGCCCCGCTTTGCCCACCTGCCGCTTCTGCTCAAGCCCGACGGCAACGGCAAGCTTAGCAAGCGCGACGGCGACAGGCTCGGCTTTCCTGTATTTCCTTTGGCTTGGACAGACCCTAAGACAGGCGAGAGGAGCAGCGGTTACCGCGAAAGCGGCTATTATCCCGAAGCGGTGGTCAATATGCTGGCGTTCTTGGGCTGGAATCCCGGCACGGAAGAAGAAATTTTTGATCTGCCCGGATTGGTAAAATGTTTCCAAATAGAAAAAGTAAGCAAGTCGGGAGCCAAGTTCAACCTTGAAAAGGCGCATTGGTATAATCATCAGTATCTGCAAAAACACGGCGATGCCGAATTTGCCGCTTTGCTTAAAGAACGCTGCGCCCAACTCGATGTAAAGGGTGGTTTGGTGCGTGCGGCAAACAGTTTTAGCGATGCCGAACTTCAGAAAATAGTTTCTTTGGTAAAGGAACGCCTCCGCTTTCCGCAGGAAATATGGGAACAAAGCTTTTTCTTCTTCAATGCGCCCGAATCCTACGACGAAAAAGTGGTAAAGAAACGCTGGAGCGAAGATATGCCGCAGATTTTGCGCTTATGGAGCGAAGCGGCAGGCAAAACAAGTTTCAAGGCTGCCGAACTCGAAGACCTTACGCAGCAGATGATAGGTGCCAACGCTTGGAATGCGGGCAAGGTGTTCAACAGTATGCGCTTAGCCTTAGTGGGGGCGTCTATGGGGCCGCATATCTTCGATATTATGGAGATTTTGGGCAAGGAAGAAACATTGGCACGTCTTGATGCCGCCTGCCAAAAAATCAAAGCTTAGATATTCTATTTCCAAACCAAAGCTACGGCAGAGGCGGAGGCTCCTTCGCCCCTGCCTTCAAATCCCATTTCTTCGGTGGTGGTGGCTTTTACGGAAATCTGCCCGGATTCAACGCCAAGGGCTTGGGCAAGATTGTGCTGCATAGCGGGTACGTAGGAGGCAATCTTAGGTTTCTGCATACGCAAGCTAACATCTATATTACCCACACGGTAGCCTTGCCGCGCTATTAATTCGCCTGTTTTTTTTAGAAGAATCAAACTGTCTATGCCTTTGTAGGCGGGATCGGTATCGGGAAAATGCCTGCCTATATCGCCCAAGGCGAGCGCGCCCAACAAGGCATCGCAAACGGCATGCACCAATACATCGGCATCCGAATGACCATCCAAACCTTGTTCGTAAGGCACATGAACACCTCCTAAAATCAATTTACGTTTAGGAGCGAACCGATGAGCATCGTAACCGTAACCGACTCTGAAATTAATCGTCGGCACCATATTTCCTGGATAGCCGTGCTGCCCTGTCGAGGCGGTGGAAGTTAAAGGAAACTCCTACACGCAAGGTATTTTTAAGCGGATTGGAACCCGATATGGTGGAAGTGGGAATCAGATAAGAGAAATCCAGTCCGACCATCTTGTAGCGTAAGCCTACGCCCAAGGTAACGTATTGACGCCAGCCCTTGTATTTGCTTTCGTGAAAATATCCGGCACGCACCGCTACGAGATTATTCCACCAATATTCGGCGGCAAGGCTCCACTGTATTTCACGCATTTCTTCCTTGAAGCCGCCGGGGGCATCGCCAAAAGATTGGAAAATACCCTTCATTACATTTACATTGTTGTCTTTTCCGGCTGTGATTTTCCATTCGCCCGTTGCCGTGTCGTATTCGGTAAGAGGAGGCGTGGGTACGAGCAGCTTATAGGCTTCGGCATAAAACCCTATTGAGTTGTAGTCATCGATATGCCAGTTGAAGCCGATACCTAAACGTAAGGTGGCGGGAAGAAAGTTCTTCTCCATATCTTCGTCTAAGGCGGTACCGTTTACATAACTTACTTTATTCCCCAAATTGGTAATGCTTAAACCGGCGGTTAAAGTACCTCCTTTGTATTTTCTGCCCAAATCGAAATCTTGGCAGTAATACAGACCTATGTCCGCCGCACCTGCCAGCCCGGCTTTGGTGTCAAGTCCGCCTACGAATTGACCCAAGGTAAGGTTTGAATAGATAAAACGACCCGTAACGGCAATCGACAAAACATCGATTAGGCGGCGCGAATAGCTTACGTCGATAGCAAATTCGTTGGGCTTGAAAGTGGTTGCTCCATTTCCTTGGGCATCGGTAAAAGTTACCGAACCCATGCTGAAATAAAGCAGCGAGAATCCGATTACGTTGCGGTCGTCGTTAAACTTGTATGCTCCCGAAAGATATGCCAGCGACATATCGGGCACCAAATTGATAAGCCAAGGGCTATAGGTAAGCGAAAGCCCGAACTGGTCTTTCATAAAAGCATATTTGGCAGCGTTGTAGTGCTGGGAATTGAGGTCTGCCGAGGTGGCAACCCCTACATCCGCCATACCGCCTGAGCGGGCGTCGGGCGAAAGGGAGAGGAACGGTACGGCAGTGGAAATCGGGTTATTGTACCCTCCCTTGGACATATCTTGTCCGGTGGTAGGGTCAAACCCTCCCGGAATCTGTGCGTATGAGAAACTTCCAAAGGTTAAAAAAACTATGGCAAAAGCCACCCACAATTGTCTGTGCATTGTCGCAAATTTTTAAAAGCGGACAAAGATAACACTATCCGCGAAAAAAAAAAGCGGATTATTTACCGAAATTCCATTATAAGGTATCTCAACCGCACTTGGAGTAGCCGCAGGAGGGGCAGGTAAGGCAGCCTTCCTTATATACCAGACCGGCTTCGTTACATTCGGGGCACTTGGTCTTTTCGGCTATGGTTCCGTTGGGAATATATTTCTTCAAAGCGCGAACCACGCCATTTTTCCAAGTGTTGATTTGGTCGTCAGAACCCAATTTTAGCCCGCTGATGAGGTCGATAATCTTGGGCAGATCGGCGCCTTGACGCAAAATGCTGGAAATCAATATGGCGTAATTCCAATAGGTTTCGTCGAAAGTGCGCGAGAGACCTTCCCAATGCACGCCGTAACCGTCGCGGTCTTTGAACTCAAAGTCGTAGCGGGCAGGCGAGTTTTCGTCTTTGCGCACGCGGATTATCTCGCCTTTGTTCACAAAAGAGGGCAGGGGAAAATCATCGGCGCGACCGGTAAATATTTCGTATGGGCGACCTTCGTATAGACCTACTACGGCAATCCATTTTTCGTAGTCGTTCTGGAAACGTACCACATCGGCTTTGAGCACGTCGGGACGAGACGAAGGCTTTTTGGCAGGAGTTTCAGGGGTTTCTTTCTTCTTGTCCGCCACCAAAACGCCCGAACGCGAACCGTCGCGGTAAATGGTCATACCCTTGCAGCCACATTCCCAAGCGGTCTGATAAATTTGGCTCACCAAGGCTTCTTCGGTTTGGTTGGGTATGTTTACGGTAACGCTGATAGAGTGGTCTACCCATTTCTGAACCGCGCCCTGCATCTTTACCTTGCTCACCCAGTCGATATCGGTAGAAAGTGCCTTGTAATAAGGCGACTGCGCGATAATCTGCTGCAACTGCTCTTCGCTGTAAGCGTTCAGATTGGAGGTATCCAATCCGGAAATCTTCATCCATTCCAAGAATTTGGGATGAACTACGGTGTATTCTTCAAAGGAATCGCCTACTTCGTCTACAAAATCAACACGTACGCCTTTTTCTCCCGGATTTACCTTGCGGCGGCGCTTGTATGCCAGCATAAATGCCGGTTCAATGCCGGAAGTGGTTTGGGTACAGATACTTACGCTACCGGTAGGAGCAACCGTAAGCAGGGCGATATTGCGGCGGCCGAATTTCGCCATGTTTTCGTAAAGTTCGGGTTCGGCTTCCTTAAGGCGGTTTACAAAAGGATTATCGGCTTCGCGTTTGGTGTCGTAAATAGGAAAAGCACCTCTTTCTTTTGCCATTTCAACCGAAGATCCGTAAGCAGCCAAAGCCAAGTTCTTGTGTACTTCCACCGAAAAATCGGTGGCTTCGTCTGTGCCGTAGCGCAAGCCCAAGGCAGCCAGCATATCCCCTTCGGCAGTGATGCCCAAACCGGTGCGCCGACCTTGCCGGCTGCGGTCTTTTATCTTAAGCCAAAGTTCGGTTTCGGTGCGTTTTACATCTTCGTTTTCGGGGTCGCTGTTAATCTTTTCCAAAATACGGTCTACGTGCTCAAGTTCAAGGTCGATGATATCGTCCATAAAACGTTGGGCAATCCTTACGTGTTGGCGGAAAAGCGGCATATTGAATTTAGCCTCTTTGGTAAAAGGATTTTCCACATAGCTGTAGAGGTTCAAAGCCAAGAGGCGGCAGCTGTCGTAGGGACAGAGGGGTATTTCGCCGCAAGGGTTGGTGGAAACGGTGCGGAATCCGAGGTCGGCATAGCAGTCGGGCAGAGACTCGCGGGTAATGGTGTCCCAAAAGAGCACGCCCGGTTCTGCCGATTTCCATGCGTTGTGGATAATCTTGTCCCATATCTTGCGGGCATCCACCTTTTTAACGTACTGGGGATGCTTGGAGTCGATAGGATATTGCTGTATAAAAGGAGAACCCGAAACAACCGCCTGCATGAATTCATCGGTAAGCTTTACCGAAACATTGGCTCCGGTAACCTTGCCTTCTTCGAGTTTGGCATCTATAAAGCGTTCCGAATCGGGATGTTTAATGCTGATACTCAACATCAAGGCACCGCGGCGGCCGTCTTGCGCCACCTCGCGGGTAGAGTTGGAGTACCGTTCCATAAAAGGCACGATGCCGGTGCTGGTGAGCGCGCTGTTCTTAACCGGGCTTCCTGCAGGACGGATATGCGAAAGGTCGTGCCCCACGCCGCCGCGGCGCTTCATAAGCTGCACCTGTTCTTCGTCTATCTTCATAATGCCGCCGTAGGAGTCGGAATTACCCTTGTTGCCGATAACAAAACAGTTGGAAAGGGAGGAAATCTGAAATTTATTGCCGATGCCCGCCATAGGACTTCCTTGCGGAATGATATAGCGGAAGTCTTTCATAAGTTGGTATGCTTCTTCTTCCGAAACGGGATTGGGGTAGCGGCTTTCGATGCGTGCCAGTTCCTTGGCTATACGACGGTGCATTCCGTCGGGGGTCTTTTCGTAAATATGCCCGTCGCTGTCTTTAAGGGCGTACTTGTTCATCCAAACGGTGGCAGCCAAGGCATCTCCCTTAAAATATTCGGTAGAAGCCTCTAAAATCTCTTCGTGCGAAAACTCTTGGAGTTCCGTATGTTCCTTGTTCATATCCAAATTCGCTCTATGTTCTCTTAATTTCCGGTAGGGACTTTCCTGTTGGGCTTCGCCTTGTTGGCTTTCCGCTACCATAGAGAATAATTCACCTTGCATAATCCGCTCTCTGTTAAAGGTTTGTAGTACTTAATCCACTTGTAAGACCCGCTATCCTCACCACAATTTGCAAAAGTAAATGTTTTCCATGCGGCGGCATTGCCACTTTGTTCAATGTTATAAACAAGGGTTGTTTGTTAAATTTTTAAGTGTAATGTTATCAATGCTATGTAGTGTTAAAAGCATTTATCAACAATGTGTTGATAACTTGATCTTCCGTTTGGCAGCCCCCCTCGTTTGCAGCAAAGGGAGGAGGGTAATGTGTTCCGTATCGGATAAAAATATGTACCTTTGCTATTTACGTAAACTTGTTACGTATTGTTTGAATTAAACTTAACTATATAACAAGATGAAAAAGTTGATTTGGGGCGTGGCTGCGGGCACGCTTCTGCTGAGCTCCTGCTGTAACAAGCAAAAGTGTAACCTCCAAGACGAGGACGTGGTAAACGGCTATGCCCGTGTGGAACTTACCGCCGATTTGAGCCGTTTTAGCGAACAGGACAAAAAAATGATGGCTTATCTGTGCGACGCGGCGGAACTGATGGAAAAGATATTCTGGAAAGAAGCCTTTCCGGGCGAGCGCGAGGATTTTCTCGCTTCGATAAAAGACCCCCTTACCCGCAAGTTTGCCGAAATAAACTATGGCCCTTGGGATAGGTTAGACGGCAACCGCGCCTTTATGGAATATGCCGGCATAAACGGCACTGAAAAGCCGCGTGGAGCCTGCTTTTATCCGGAAGATATGACGGTAGAGGAGTTTGAGTCTTGGTTGGACGAAAACAAGGATTCTCACTATACGGTAATCTGCCGCGACGAAGACGGAACGTTGCGCTCGGTATGGTATCACGATTTTTTTAAGGAAGAAATAGAACAGGCTGCGGCATTGCTCGATTCGGCGGCTGCTTTGGCAAGCGATGCCGGTTTTGCCAAATATCTGAGCCTGCGCGCCCAAGCCCTGCGCACCGACGATTACTTTGAAAGCGATTTGGCGTGGATGGATGCCAAAACCTCGGAAATAGATTTTGTGGTAGGTCCTATCGAAGACTACGAAGACGACCTTTTCGGCTACAAGTCGGCTCACGAATCTTTCTTGTTGATAAAAGATCCCGAATGGAGCGCCAAACTGGCTAAGTTTGCCGATATGCTGCCCGTGTTGCAAAGCGAATTGCCGGTGGATCCCAAATACAAGAGCGAGATGCCCGGCACCGATTCGGATTTGAATGTTTACGATGTGGTGCTGTATCGCGGCGACTGCAATGCCGGCGGCAAGACTATAGCCATCAACCTGCCCAACGACGAGCGGGTTCACATTCAGAAAGGCACGCGCAAACTACAGCTCAAAAACGCTATGAAAGCCAAGTTCGACAAGATTCTCATGCCCATCTCCGATATCGTGATGGATGCCGAACAGCAGCAGATGGTAGATTTCGATTGCTTTTTTGAAAACGTTACCTTTCACGAAGTGGCGCACGGTTTGGGTGTAAAGAACACTATCAACGGCAAGGGCACGGTTCGTTCCGCCCTTAAGGAAGCCTATTCCGCCCTCGAAGAAGCCAAAGCCGACATTATGGGTCTTTATATGGTGGAACAGTTATACGAAAAGGGAGAAATGAGCGGTTCTGACGTAAACAGGAACTACATTACTTTCTTTGCCGGCATTTTCCGCTCCATCCGCTTCGGTACGGCAAGCGCGCACGGCAATGCCAATATGCTTTGCTTTAACTTTATGAAAGACCACAACGCCTTTACCCGCAGCCAAGACGGTATCTATACCGTGAACCTGCCCGAAATGAAAGCCGCCACGATAGCCTTGATGGCAGAGATTCTCAAATATCAGGCAGAGGGCGATTACGAAGGGGTTTGCCGCTGGATGGCAGAAAAAACGGTAATGGGCGAAGAACTGAAAGCCGATTTGGCGCGGATTGCCGCCGCCGATATAGCCAAAGACATCTACTTTGTGCAAGGTAAGTCGGTTTTAGGTCTGTAATATGGAAAAAAGAAAGATAGCGGTTATCGGCGGCGGCAGCTGGGCAACGGCGGTAGCCAAGATACTCCTGCATAATCACGAGCATCTTTATTGGTGGGTTCGTGAGGAAGAAATAAAGCAGGGGCTGCAAACGAAAGGAGTCAATCCCCTGTACCTCTCTTCGGTGGAGTTTCCTGTTGCGCGCATTACGGTAAGCAACGATATAAACGAAATAGCGCGGCAGGCGCAGACCTTGGTATTGGTGGTGCCTGCCGTCTACCTGCCGGGGGCATTGCAGGAGCTGGAGCCGGACTTGCTGCGCTCCAAACTGATTTGCTCCGCCACCAAGGGCATCGTACCCGAAAAAAATCAGGTGGTGTGCGAGTATCTGCGCGATTTTTACGGCGTTCCGGAAGAGAATATGGCAGTTATCAGCGGTCCTTCCCATGCCGAGGAAGTTGCCTTGAACCGGCTTACCTACCTTACTGCCGCTGCCCGCCATACCGAGTTGGCACAGTATGTGGCGCGTTGTTTCTCGTGCGAATACGTAAATACCCGTTGCAGCGACGACCTTTACGGCATAGAATATGCGGCGGTGCTTAAAAACGTCTACGCCTTGGCGGTGGGTATCGCCAAAGGCTTGGGTTATGGCGATAATTTCGTATCGGTGCTGGTAAGTTGCGCTGCCGATGAAATGAACCGTTTTCTGTGCCTGATTCACGATATAGAACGCAATCTTCATTCCGCGCCCTATTTAGGCGATTTGCTGGTAACGGCTTATTCGCAGTTTAGCCGCAACCGTACTTTCGGCAATATGATAGGGCTGGGCTATTCGGTGCGTTCTGCTATATTGGAAATGAAGATGGTGGCAGAAGGTTATTATGCGGCAGGAAGCCTCAACGAAGCCAAGAAGAACTTTGACATCAGGATGCCTGTTTTTGAAGCCGTGCACGCCATTCTGTACCAAAACAGATCGCCCCGTCAGGAGTTCAGGAAATTGTCCGACCTACTATAAATTCTAATAACGATGAAAAGACTCGGTTTATTTGTATCGGTTTTTATTGTAGCGGTCTTTACGAGCCTTACCGCACAAGAAGTGGTTTCCATAGCTCAAATTCAAGGCACGGGAACGGTATCTCCGTATGTAAACCGGCAGGTGCGCACCCAAGGGGTGGTTTCCTTTACATTGTTCGGTCAAGACGAGCTGAACGGCTTTTTTTTGCAAGATACGGTAGTTGATAAGGCGGCATCCTGCGGTATTTTTGTGTATGGAAAAGCCGATGTGAAGCAGGGCGACTGGATTGTTTTGGATGCCACGGTTCAAGAGTACAGCCAACGTACCGAACTTAACAAAGTAGAGAACCTGCAAGTTCTATCACAAGGTCTTGCCATTCCCTATCAGACCGTAAGATTTCCCGAAGATTTTGCTTCGCCCGCCGATTATGAACGCTACGAAGGTATGGCGTTGCGCATCGCCCATCCTATGTATATCGTTTCTAATTACCAAGTTTTGTCGGATGCTTCGATAGAACTGAGTGCCAAACGCCTGCGCTCGCCCACCGACTACAATATGCCCGGCAGCGAAGAATATCGCCGGGTGGTGGATTCCAACCGCAACAACCGCCTTGTCTTAGACGACGGCAGCAATACCCGCAATCCTTCAAAAAATCCTTGGTTAGATGCCGACGGAACCTGCCGCACCGGTCAGAAGACAGACAGTTTGCTGGTTGTGGTAGACCAGTCGGATTCGCGATACAAGGTGTATGCGGTTCAGAAACCTGTCTTTTACGGAAACGAACGCACAGCCGCTCCCGACGAAGAGGCATTGGGCGATTACGAGCTTAAGATCTGCGGCTTCAATCTCGAAAACTATTTTGACCAATCATCCTTGCAGCGCACCCGCCTTGTGGCAGCCCTGTCTGCCATAGATGCCGATATGTTCGGTTTGGTAGAGGTAGGAGGGGGCAAAAAGATTATAGACACGCTGATTGCCGCGCTTAACCGCGCCACAAAGGGTGAACCCTATACCTATCTGAGCTGGAGCGGACATGAAGCCGTTTCCAGTTACACGCTCAACCATATCGTGTACAGACCTTCTAAGGTAGAGCCTTACGACCAGTATTTCATGCTCAACAATGTAGGTACTACAAACCGTAAGCTTATCCAAGCCTTTAGAGAATTGAAACACGGGCAGAAATTTATTTTCAGCATCAACCACTTTAAGGCCAAGTCGGGTACGGGAACCGGAGCGGATGCCGATCATGGCGACGGACAGGGCATCTTTAACAACCGTCGCCTACAGGAAGCCTATGCCGTAATAGACAGGCTCAAGTCGCTTAAGTTTTACTATCAGACCGAGCGCGTTCTGATTATGGGCGATTTGAACGCCATGTATATGGAAGACCCTATCCGAGCCTTTACCAATGCCGGATACAGCAATCAGACCCACCGTTTTGGCGAAAACTATAGTTATTGCTACGACGGACAA
Organism: Lentimicrobiaceae bacterium; assembly: GCA_022510485.1. Classification (GTDB taxonomy): domain Bacteria; phylum Bacteroidota; class Bacteroidia; order Bacteroidales; family P3; genus Pullibacteroides. The sequence goes on from JAFLTI010000007.1 coordinate 64,710, forward strand.
GTGCAGTATCTGGATTATTCGCTTGCCTCTCCCGAAATGGAAGAAGTGGTTACGGGGGCTACCGTATGGCATATCAATGCCGATGAACCTACGTTCTTAGACTACGACCGCGATACGGAAAAACATACGGAACCTTACCGCTGTTCCGACCACGAACCGGTTATCGTGGGCTTGAGCTTTAAGGATTATCCCGATGCGGCGGGCGAAACGTGGCAGTACGCCGGTTTGAACCTTGCGCCCAATCCTGCGGGCGATTTTGCGTATCTGTATGCCGAAATGCCGGGGCGTTTGCAAATCTTTAGCGTGGGCGGAATCAAGCTGACGGAACAAAGTGTGAACGCCGGCAAAAACACTATTGATGTGCAATCGCTTGCTTCCGGACTTTACATACTGCGCTTGATGCAGGAAAATGGAGAAGTGAGGGTCGGAAAGCTGGCGGTGAGGTAGGGTTTGGCTTCTGCGCCCAACTTTCGTATCTTTGTATCTTTGTTAGGATATGATTGACTGAAATGAAGAGTCTGTTACGTTGTGGTTTGATGGCGGTTGCAGTGTGCTTGCTGTGTGCGGGACCGGCTTGGGGGCAACGTCCCGGAACAGGCTATTACAGTCCTTCCCGCGAGAAGTTCGGCAACAATACGCTCAGCGTGCAGGCAATTCCGTTTTTCTTTGGAGGATACGGGCTTTCTTATAGCCGCAACGTGTTCAATCAGCACCATTGGATAGGCATCAGCCCCATTCTGTACACCTCTTCCAACAATCATTCCAAACGCTTGGCAGACCGAGAAAAGATGTTGGGTTTTTCGGTAAACCTACACTACCGCTACAACTATTTTGAACTGCCCGATGTGGGTTTCCGTATGTTTTTTCAGTGCGGCGTGGAATATTCCTACTTGGATATACGCAATGTGGCGCAAGCCGAGACCCATATCGAAAAAGCGGGCGTGGATGCCGCCATCGGCTTTCGGCAGAATATAGCAAAACCGCTTTATTTTGAGTTTTTTATCGGCTACGGGCAACGTTGGTTGGTCAAGTCTGATATAAACAGCACGCAGGTTTCGCCCGATATAATGGATGTGAAGGTTCGTGAACCGCATTACGACAAGCATATCTTCGACTACGGACGTGGCGGCTCGGTGTTGGTGCTGGGGTTGAACATAGGTTTTTTATTCTAAGTAAGGATGAAACGGCAATTGAACATACTTGTGATTATCGGCACGCTGCTCTGTCTGCTGCTTCCGGCGCAGGCACAGAACCGTTTTCAGCGTGTGGATAACTTGCAGGAGATGTATGGCGAAAACTTTATGGTGAGCCTTGTGCCTATTCCCTTGGCGTTTAACGGTTTTAGAATGGATTTCGACTGCCGGCTCAAAGACCGGCTGTGGTTGCAGCTCGCTCCCCAATACAACTGCAAACGTAAGAACGGCAACATCAAGACCGACGGTTTCTGTTTGGAAGCCAATATTCGCTATTACGTAAAAAATTCATCTTCACGCGGTTTCTATGTGGCTTCCGGTATAGGCATCGACTACAACAAGATTCAGGATTACGCAGCGTATCAAGATGATGTATATTTAGAATTCTACAAGCTCACTTCTTTCCGCTTTGGAGGTCAGATACAGTTAGGCTATTCGTTCCGTCTATGGCCCGGTGCCCTGATGGATTTGTATGCGGGAGCGGCGTTCCGCCATTCGTTCAACACTTATGCTGACGAAGCTTCTCGGCTCATCGTAGAACAAGGCACTCTCAAGCCTTGGCAATACCATTTCAGCGGTCTGTTCATGCAATTGGGAGTCCGTATCGGACTGATGTTTGGTAAATAGGTGATTTTTTACTAAATTTGAAAATTTGAAAAACCATGTCCGTTGCGCTTGGCAATGGGGGCTTTGGTTTTTTTATAATTGATTGTTTTACAATAAAAAGCAATACAGATGGGCTTGGATAACAAACTGTTTCATGGCAAAACTTTAGCCATTCTTTCGGGCGGCGGCGATACGCCTGCCATCAATTCCAGTATCGAATGTGTACGTAACCGCGCCTCTGTGTTGGGATACAAGGTTTATGGCATCAAACAAGGCTGGAAAGGGCTTTTGGGCGACGGACAGGTAGTGGACCTCTCTTTTCAGCCATACAACGGGCTTTATGGCGGAACGGCATTGCGCTCCAGCCGTACCAATCCTTTTTCGTCTAAAGAAGGCGAAGACAGGGTGGCGCAGATTCTCAAAAATTTGGAGCGTTACAAAATAGACGTTCTGGTTACCATAGGCGGCGACGATACCAACGGTGCCGCCAAAAAACTTTACGAACAGGAAGGGATTCCCGTTATAGGATTTCCTAAGACCATCGACAACGATTTGCGTACCCGCACCATACACCATTATGGCGGGCAGGATATAGAGGCGGTTATCTGCCCCGGATTTCCGTCGGCGGCACGTACGGTGGCAAGGCTCACCAGTATGTTGCGCACCACTACCGAATCGCATCAGCGCGTTATGGTAATGGAGGTGATGGGGCGCGACGCAGGCTGGCTCACCGCCACGTCTGTTTACGGTGGAGCCGATATGGTGCTTATTCCCGAATGTCCCATGACCAAGGAACGCAAGGAATTTTTCTTTGAGCAGGTTAAGGAACAATATATGCGCAGCAAGAACCGCTGCCTGATTATTGCCGTTTCGGAAGGGGTTCGCTGGTATGACGAAACTACCGGCAAGACCGAGGTGGTTTATGCCAGCTCCGAAACCGATGAATACGGACACGCCCGCTTGGGCGGCGTGAGCGGTGTGGTGGCAGGAGAAATAACGCGCCGTCTGGGCTTGGATGCCCGCGCTCAGGTAAGCGGCTATTTTGCCCGCTCCGGAGAATGTCGCGAATACGACCGCCGGCTCACTTCCACCTTGGCGGACAAGGTGGTGGATCTGTTGCTCCGCAACGCTTACGGTCAGATGCCGGTGCTCAACAAGGTGGTTCGCTACAACGAATTAGAAGAGTTCAACACCTCTTCTATCGATATGGGCTCCATAGGCAATATACCTCTGCCCGATGTTTATTACGACAAGAATACATTTAACGTTACCGAGGCTTATCGCGACTTTTTGAGTTACGTAATGGAACCCATTCCGCAATTGCGTTTCGACAGCGATTTTCCGGTAGTGGTTAAGAATTAAATAATCTTTGTTGAAGAGATAAAAAAAGTTTTGATATGAAACGTTTTGGTTTGATTATGTTGGTGGCTCTGTTTGGAACTGCCGCCATGCTTCGGGCTCAGGTGGGTCCCGAAGATCCCTCTTTGCAGGCTCCGCCTCAGGAAGCGGCGCAGGAGGATGAGGTTATCAAAGCCAGCACCATTGACGAGCAGTTAGAAAAGAAAGCCTATAACGCGGGGGTAGAGTTTATGCAGATGGGCGATTTTGAAAACGCGTTGCTCAAGTTTGATGAAGCCATCGAACTCAAGCCCGATTATGCCGAAGCCTATACCAACCGCGCCAATATCAAGTGGCAGCAGGGCGAGATAGAATCGGCTATCCAAGACTTTAACACCTCCATTTCGATAAGTGCCACTGCCGACGCTTATTTTGGTTTGGGACAATGCCAATACCAGAATAATCAACAAGACAGTGCTATGGAAAGCTACACCAAGGCTCTGTCTATAGAACCCAAACATGCGCAGGCGGCTTATTATCGCGGCGGGCTTTATTTTGAAAAGGGCGAATACGAAAAAGCGATTGCCGATTACGACAAGGCGATAGCTTCCGATGCAAAATATGCCTATGCCTACAACGATAGGGGCAGTGCCAAACGCCAGCTCAAAAAATATGAAGAAGCGGCAGCCGATTACAAGAAAGCCTGCTCCTTGGATTCCGAAAACGTGTTCATGTATAACAACTGGGGCAGTGCCCTGCGCCGTGCCGGCGATTACGATACGGCATTGTCCGTTTATACTTTGGCTATTCAGAAAGACCCCAAGAATTACCGTTCCTACAACCTCAGGGGGCTCACCTATTACGATATGGCGCAATACGAAATGGCTATCGCCGATTTCGACACCTGCCTGCGACTCAATTCCACCTATGCTTACGCTTTTATGAACCGCAGCTGCGCCTATTACAAACTGTTTGAATACGCCAAGGCATTACAAGACGGCAACCGGGCGGTAGAGTTGATGCCCAAGAACGCGGCTGCCTACCTGAACCGGGGTAACTATCGTGAAATGACCCGCGATGCCGCAGGAGCCTGCGAAGACTGGAAAAAAGCCGCCGAATTGGGAAACGATGATGCCAAGCGTTATTCGAATATGCAATGTTCCCAACCCGAAAAAAGAGAAAACCGCTAAAATTCACAGACCATGAAATCCGTTTATTCTAAATTATTCCGATATGTGGCCGTGTTTTTAGCGGCTTTGATGCTTGGAGGCGTTCCGGTGCAGGCAGCCGCGGCAGACAATGCTACCGTTTTGCCCGATAATTTCGGAGTGTTGCCAAAAAAAGAAAAGGAAAATCCAACCAACAAACCTGTAAAGGCGGTAAAAAGACCTTGGGAACTTTCCGAGGCTCAATGGGAGTATGCCAATGTGGGAACTCCCTTTACCCGCTCCGCCCTTTCGTCGGTAAACGGCAAGACTTTCCGCACGGCGAAAAGGAACTACAGAATCGGCTTGGACCTTTTCCGTCAGGCTCGCCGGGTAGAAGCCACGCCTTACCTTTTGGAAGCCTATAAGGTAAATCCCGACAACCTTCTGCTCAATGTTATGCTGGGGCATTGCCATACGGTATCTACCATGACCCGCTGGGAAGCCGAACCGTATCTGCGCAAGGCTTTGGAAATGGATTCCGGCAACTACGAAGCCCGCTACGATTTGGCTCGCCTGTATATGTCGCGCTACGTATTGGATACAGCCATCATGCTGTTTGAACAATGCCTGCATAAACCGGGCTTGGACACTATGGCGGTTGACCGTTGCCTGCAGCGCATCAAGGAATGTAAGTTTACCCAGATTCAGATGAAGAAACCGGGTCGTCTTTTCGTAGACAACCTCGGTATCACCTTTAATTCTCCCTATCCCGATTACGCTCCTTTGGTAAGTGCCGATGAAGAGATAATTTATTTTACTTCCTTGCGTCCGGGTGCCGTTACCGAAGACGTGGATCCTTATTCGGGGCTTTCTTACGAGGATATTTACTATGCTTACCGTGATTCTATCGTAGATACGATATGGCACGTGTTCAACGTTGGCGAACCGGTAAATACCAAAGGGCATGACGCCACTTCGGGTCTGGCTCCCGACGAATCGACTTTTTACGTTTACCGGGGTTCCAAACGCCAAGGCGAAATCTTTACCGCTCAGGCAGATACGGTGGGTTGGAAAAAACCCAAACGTCAGGAAGAGTCGAAAGAAACCGGTACCCGTATTTCTCAGGAACAGTCTATCTCTTTTACTTTTGACGGCAAGACAGCCTATTTTGCCAGCGACCGCGAAGGCGGCTACGGCGGCTTTGACATTTGGATGATGCATTCCAACGGAGACGGCACATGGGGCGAACCTATCAACCTCGGTCCCACTGTTAATACGCCCAAAGATGAAATATCGCCTTTTGTAGTGGCAGACGGCAAGAGTATTTTCTTTTCTTCCAACGGTCATCAGACGATGGGCGGCTTGGATATTTTCCATTCTCAAAAAGGGGAAACCGATACTTCGTGGTCGGAACCTAAGAATTTGGGATGGCCTATCAATACGGTAGAAAACGATGCGTTCTACCGTCACTCCGCCACCGGCAAGACCGCTTATTACGCCTCTGAACGTATGCAGGAAAGCGTGGGCGGTTACGACCTTTACATGATTACCTATATGGGCGAAGAAAAAGGGGTTGTTACCCAGTCGGAAGACCAGCTGATAGCCTATATCACCAAGCCGGTAAGCGAATCGGTGTCGGAAGCCGCCACCGAAATACAGATTACACCGATTACCTTGTTGAAAGGTTTCGTGTATGACGACTATAGTAAAGATCCTCTCGGCGCCGATGTAGTGATGGTGGATAACGACCTGCAGGAAGAAATAGCCGTGTTCAAGGCTAATCCGCGCACGGGTCGTTTTATGATTCAGTTGCCGGCAGGACATAACTACGCCATTACGGTGCGTCGCGACGGTTATCTGTTCCATTCCGAAAACTTCGACATTCCCGCCATTTCCGAATATCAGGAAGTATATAAGGAATTTCTGCTCAAGAACGTTTCGGTGGGCAGCCGCGTAGTATTGCGCAACATCTTCTACGAGTTCGACAAAGCAACCCTCCTGCCGCAATCGTATGTGGAACTGGATCGTCTGTACCAACTCTTGGAAGATGTTCCCACCATCAAGATCGAAATTTCGGGACACACCGACAACAAGGGTTCGGCATCGTATAACCAAGGTTTGTCTGAACGCCGCGCCAAGTCGGTTGTGGATTACTTGGTTGCCCGAGGTATCAGCATAGACCGCCTTACCTTTATCGGTTACGGTCTGGCTCAGCCTATCGCCACCAACGATACCGAAGAAGGCCGTGCCTTGAACCGTCGTACCGAGTTCAAGATTATCGAAAACAATATGGAAGAGGCACCCTCTTCCCGCCGTCAGCCTAAACAGCAGATTGTTGTAGAACCCGCCAATCCTGAAACTCCTGCCGATGCCGAAGCCCCTGCCAATCCCGAAACACCGGAGGGAACGGAAGGTGCAGGCGAGCAGAATCCTACTGAATAAAAGACAACATCATGATAAAAATGATTGCACATACAAAGGCACCCTTGAAAAAGGGTGTCTTTGCTTGTTTTTTGCTGATGCTTTGTGCACTGGCAAGTTTTAACGTTTATGCCGCGAACCAAAACGAAACGGAATACCGTTTGCAGGATTATCTGCAATTGGGACCCTTGGAATTTTCGTTGCCAGTGTTTCACAACGAGGCAGATATCAACGGAAAGGCCTTTGGCACCGACTTTCTGTTCGACTATGCTTTTTTTAGCGAAGAATGTGCTTTTGATGCCCGACCCTATGCAGGCAAGAGTTTTGATTGGCAAAACAAGAAAATGCAATGGCAAAAGCGCGGGGCGGATTTTCAAGTTGCCTTGCCGCAACTCGATTCCACCCATTATGCTTGGGTGCTGAACGGCTTTTTTCTGCAATCGTCTGCCTATGCCAAGGCAACGCTCAGCGTGGCTTTCTCACCGGCTTTCAAACTCTATATGGACGGTGTTGAGGTAATGGATCAGAGCGCGGCGCAAGACACTGCCGTTCCGCAAGCCAAAACGGCAAGCCTTAAGATAGAACCCGGCTACCACGTTTTTATGCTCAAAGCCCTTTATACCGGCAAAGAAAAGAACACTGCCTTAGAAGTAAAGATAAAGGCGGAGGATGCCCAGATTACGATGGGTGCCGAGCAGAAAGAAACCTACGGTCTGTATCATTATCTGAACGCCCCCTCGGTGTACGCGCCCCAGCTTTCGGCAAGCGGAAAATATTTTAAGTTGAGCTTTAACTATGCCCAGCCCAAACAGAAAAAATATGCTTCGGTGCACCGCATATACCGCACCGCAGACCTAAATGCACAGGAACTTGCCCAAGCCTGTATGGAGCTGGAAGGCGTATCGGGCTTGGCTTTTGCCGACAAGGCAGATAAATATGCCTATATGCGCAAGAGCGGCTCCTACCACCGTATCTATGCCGGCAATTTGGGAGAACCGGCGCGCGTGGTGTATGAAACCACCGAAGACTTGCAAGATTTTTCGTGGGATCCGCAAGGAAAGTACCTTATTCTGCATACTGCCACCACCGGCAAAACGCCCGACAACGGATTGAAGCATTTGGAAAATCCTATGGACCAATGGGCTTACTACCGCACCCGCACGGCTTTGAGTAAATTGGATTTGGCTTCCGGCAGCCGTATTCCCCTTACATACGGCTATCATACGGCATCGCTTATGGATATTTCGCAAGACGGCCGTTATCTGCTGTTTGCCACCGACGATGCGGTAGACTCCATGCGCGAATATTCGCGGCAGACCATGTATTGCTTAGACTTGCAGCGTATGCAGGCAGAAGAATTATATCATACCTATTTTCCGGGCACGGCGGTTTTCTCTCCCGATGCCACCCGTCTTTTGGCATGGGGCTCCGAACAGATGTTTTCCGACCCGCATACGCCCGGCGTAAGCGTTCCCTGTCAAGATTGCTTTATTACCAACAATTATGAAATAAACGCCTTTATTTTCGATATAAAAGGCAAAAAAGCCGAACTGATAACTGACGGTTTCGGTCCCTCCTTGCAGTCTGCCAAATGGGAAGCGTCGGGAAACTATATCTACCTCTATGCCGACGACCACGATAAAGTGAACCTTTATGCCTACAGCCTTGCCGATAGGAAATTCAGGCTTATTCCGGCACAGGTAGATGTGGTAAACGGTTTTGATGTGTGCGGCAACGCCTTGCTTTATACCGGCAGCAGCATAGACAAGCCTTTCCGCGCCTATTTGGCAAAAGGCAATGCGTCTAAAAACGATTTTGCGGCAGCCAAAGAGGGCAAGAACCTCTATAAGGTGGCAGACCCGCAGGGCGAACAGTTAAAAGAGGTGGCAATAGGCGAGCATCACGACTGGACTTTTGAAAATGCGCAAGGCAAAACCATAGAAGCCGTTTATTACCTTCCGCCCGATTTCGATGCGTCTAAAAGCTATCCCTGCATCGTTTACTATTATGCAGGCACTTCGCCTACCCCGCGCGCCCTTTCGATGCGTTATCCCAAAAGCGTGTGGGTATCCGAAGGTTATGTAGTGCTGGTATTGCAGCCCTCGGGAGCAATCGGTTTCGACCGCGAGTTTTCGGCGGCTCACGTCAACAACTGGGGCATTACTGTGGCAGACGAAATCATTACGGGCGTGCGCCGTTTCTGCAACGAGCATCCTTTTGTGGATTCTGCCAAGTTGGGCTGTATCGGGGCTTCTTACGGAGGCTTTATGACCCAGCTGTTGGTTACCCGCACCGATTTGTTCGCCGCCGCCATATCCCATGCCGGCATCAGTTCCATTTCTTCCTATTGGGGCGAGGGCTATTGGGGCTATCTCTACGGAGCCGGTGCCAACGCTTTTTCCTTTCCTTGGAACCGCAAGGATATTTTTGTGGAACAAAGCCCGCTTTTCAATGCCGACAAGGTTCACACCCCGCTCTTGCTACTGCACGGAACATCTGATGTGAATGTGCCCATAGGCGAAAGCTATCAGATGTATAAGGCATTGCGGCTCTTGGGTAGGGAAGTGGCTATGGTTACGGTAGACGGCGAAGATCACGGCATTGTGGATTACGCCAAACGTGTCGATTGGGAAAAGACTATCTTGGCATGGTTCGAGAAATACCTCAAGAACCGTCCGCAGTGGTGGGAAAGCCTCTATCCTGCCAAAAAAATGTAAACCATGAAGATTTACACCAAAAGCGGAGATAAAGGCACTACTTCGCTGATAGGAGGGCGTAGAATACCCAAAAGCGACGCGCAGGTAGAAGTTTATGGCACCATAGACGAGCTTAACTCCCATATCGGTCTGTTGGCGGCATACCCCGAACACACGGAGTCAGAGAGGGCGTTTCTGCAAGATATTCAACGCTGCCTTTTCGGTATAGGCGGCTTTTATTCTTTCGATTTTTCATCGGGCAAGGCGTTTACCTTGCCTTTTCCTCAAACCGATGAGGTAGAACGCTTGGAGAACGCCATAGACGAAATGGAAAAATCCTTACCCGCCCTCAATCATTTTATCTTGCCGGGCGGAACGCAGGCGGCGGCGCAAGCCCATGTGGCGCGTACCGTATGCCGCCGCTGCGAGCGCAAGATGACAGGCTTTGCCGTACCTTTAGCCTATGCAGCGCAGGAATCCATAGCCAAATCTTATATTAACCGTCTGTCGGATTTTTTGTTTGTAAAAGCTAGGTATTTGAATCTTTAGTTTTGCCATTCAGATGCAATTTGTTCTGTTTTTTGTACAGAAAACCGAACATTTTTATTATCTTTGTTTTTGAAATATAAGATATTGCATAATGGTGTCTAAGAGTGTAGAGTACAGGGTGGGGCAGTTGGAGACAGCTCGCGTATTTACGGTTTCCGATCTTGGGTTTCCCATTGAAAATTGGGAAAATGTACGGGTAAAGCTTGGTCGTATGACCCGGCAGGGTATTATTAAAAAAGTCGGGAACGGTAAGTTTTATAAACCGGAACAATCGGTGTTCGGAGCCGTTGCGCCCGATTCTTACGAGTTGGTAAAAGATTTATTGATAAAAGATGGGGTGGTGGATGGTTATCTTACCGGCTATTCGGTCTGGAATGAAATGCTGTTGACTACTCAGATATCCAACACAATCGTAATAGGTTGCAACCGACGGAGGGAGCCTTTAACAAGAGGATTCTATAAGGTTCGGTTTGTTCTGCAACCTAATAAAATAACTCGTGGCAACATATATTTGTTGCAGATTTTGGATGCCCTTAAATTCTTGAAAACGATACCGGATACGAACCTTGCTGAATCAGTGGGGCGATTGAACGATATAATAGCTGAATTAAAAACCACGGATTTGGATGTTTTGATAAAGCTTGCTTTCAAATATCCTCCACGGGTCAGGGCTTTATTGGGGGCTATCGTAGAAAATATCGGTATGAAAGAAAAGGTATTTGGTTTACGAAAAACCCTAAATCCTGCCACTACCTATAAAATCGGTTTGCAGAATGAAAAATGCTTGAATCTTAAAGATTGGTATATAATATGATACTGCATCAAAACAATAATTTGTTCCGACAGGCGGTGCAGGTTACGGCAGAAGAATTGCAAATGGCACCGGAATTTGTAGAAAAAGACTATTGGATATGCCAGATACTGCAAAACCTGTCGCGGCATAGATATGCCGAAAAAATCGTTTGGAAAGGAGGAACGTCGCTATCAAAGGCATACGGCATTATTAAAAGATTCTCTTCAGATGTTGATTTTGCCATATTGGCGGAAGGGCTTAGTCAGAATCAGCAAAAGAAACTAATTACTCGCATAGGACACGATATTACGGAAGAACTAACGGAAATGGATATGGTGGAAACCATCAAGAACAATCGTTTTCGTAAAACCTTTCATTCGTATGAATCGGTAATACGGCAAAGAAACAGTCGGTATAATTTTCTTGGCAATCATGTTACCGTTGAGATTAATACCTATGGAAATCCGTATCCGTATGTGCAGCGGAGCGTACATTCATTCATCGCCGAAATGATGGAACGCAGAGAAAGAACCGATATGTTGAAAGAGATGGATATGGCACCGTTTATTATTAATGTTCTTGATAAACGTAGAACGTTGTGTGAAAAGGTGGTGTCATTACTCAGATTCTCGTTTGAGGATGATCCGGTAAAGGGGCTTGTCTCGAAAGTAAGGCACTTTTATGATTTATACTATTTAATGAAAGACGAGGCGTGCCGGGATTATTTGAAGACCGATTTTAGGGCGGAGTTGGCGGCATTGATAGCACATGATAAGGAATCTTTTGACCGCCCTCCGTTGTGGCGTACATCCGAGCTTAGTTCTTCGGTATTGTTGGCAGGATTCGATACGGTTTGGGATAAAGTTGCACCGGTGTATTTGACGGAAGTTGGTGCGTTGTCTTATGGAGAGATTCCCGAACCAAATGAGGTGGCAGATGTTTTGAAAGGATTGATGCGTGAAGTACAAGAGGTTTTGTAGCGATTCCTATAAAAGGAGGGAGGGGCTGAAATTCTTTCAGCCCCTCCCTCCTTTCTTGCTGTAAAAGATTAGGTTATTTTACAATCACCTTGTGGCTGTTTGCCCCTACGCGGACAACATACACCCCGCT
>JAFLTI010000008.1:0-38789 GCA_022510485.1 Lentimicrobiaceae bacterium
GGTGCAAATATAAGTGCTTAAACAACAGCTTTTTCTTAATAAATGTTAAAGTTTCCGAAAAGAGTGTTAAAATTTTTTAGCCGCTTTTTTGCTCCACAATATATTAATATATTTTTTGGAAACACAAAACTCAATTCGCAGGAAAAAGGGCTTGAGCGCGCCAGCCGTGCGCCTGTTCCATAGGCGCACTAAAAACCGCCAGCGGCACCGACCGCAGCGTAGGGGCGCGGCGCGGCAAAGCCAAAATTTCCAAGGGGCTGTCGCCCCATGCCCCCTTTGAATGTTACTTTTTATTTTGTTTATTTGCATATTAACAACGGAAATTGTATTAATACATAGGAGCAGGCAAGAAGAAAGAGAGAATAGCGGGATAAGGAGAGGCAAGCAGAGGCGGCGAGGGGGAGGTCGAGAGGTGGAGAAAAAAGCAGGGAGGGTGTGGGAAAGCAGAGTTTGGATGCGGAGATAGTTTTGTTTGAAAGAGAATAAAATGTATTATTACAATAGAGAAGGCAGGGTTGAGCGGTGGCGGCGTGGAGGCAGGGTGTAGAGCAGAAAAAAAGTAACGGTGCGTCAGCCGTGCGCCTGTTCCATAGGCGCACTAACAACCGCCAGCGGCACCGACCGCAGCGTTGGGGCGCGGCTCGGCAAAGCCAAAATTTTCAAGGGACTGTCGCCCCTTTCCCCTTTTGAATGTTACTTTTATTTTGTCTATTTGCATATTAACAACGGAATTTGTATTAATATGTTGGGGCTGGCAAGTAGAAAGGGAGAATAGCGGGAAAGGAGAGGCAAGCAGCGGTGCGTGGTGGAGAAAAAAGCAGGGAGGGAGGGTTAAGAGGACGAGAACAGCAGGGAGGGTGTGGGAAAGCAGAGTTTGGATGCGGAGATAGTTTGGTTTGAAAGAGAATAAAGTATATTATTATAATAGAGAAGGCAGGATTAAGTGGTGGTGGTGTGGCGACAGGGTGTAGAGCAGAAAAAAAGTAACGGTGCGCCAGCCGTGCGCCTGTTCCATAGGCGCACTAACAACCGCCGGAGGCACCGACCGCAGCGTTGGGGCGCGTTACTGTCCGTTTACGGACAGTGCTCCGCAAGGGGTGAGCCTCGCGGTAAAGCCAGCAACCACTTGCTGTCCGCAGGACCGCCGTCCGCGCAGGACGCGCCTTTCTTTTGGTTACTTTTCTTTGGCAAGACAAAGAAAGAGTAACAAAAAAGGGGGCAAGGGGCAACAGCCCCTTTCGCGCTTTCCCCGCGTGTTGCTGGCGCAAATTTTCCCTACTTATTAACACATTGTTAACAGATTTTTTGTATCTTCGCAGGTTGAAGCGTTTTGTGCGCAGACTGAAGTAGGCGCAACGCTTTGAAAATAAGCGAATTATGTTCAAGAAACTTAAAAATATGGTTGGCTTTATGCGAACTACAAGATTTTTATTGGCTTTTGTCTTTGCTATCTCATTGGTATACAGTGGGTTTGCAACAAATTATTATGTAAACGGAAAGGTGCGTTACGTAATAGAACTCAAGAAAATGACCGAAGCCGAAGCAAAAGCCGCACAGCAAGCGGGTTTCGTAGACCTTTGGGTATATGCTTATTTTAGCCAAGAGTTCGTAGACGGACAAAAAATTGCGGTAACAAATGGACAGATTTCTGCATTTAATATTCAGTTCACTCCGACAACACACGCCTACAAGATAACTGACAAAGACGGCAATCCGGATTTATCAGGAACAATTGCCCGATTTGCGCCAGCAAGTGGTCAAGACAATGCTTGTAATCGGTCTACTACACAACAACCAAAGCATGAGGATGGAGTAGTTAATCCGGGTTTTGTCGTTGGTTCTTGTTGTCCTGTTGGGTATTATGGGGCTTCCGGTGGAGCATCTGCAAGTGTTGGCTCTCGAGATCTTCCATATTCAACAGAAATTGTAGAAGCAGAGGGGCAAACATGGTATGCGGTTAAACTATATCAGATTCGTTACGAATATTTAGACGCAAAAAGTTTTTACACAACATTTTATACTGGAGACGAGGGAAAAAACGCTGGATATACTGATTGTGCAACAGATGCTTCCACTTTCTCAATATCGTATAATGGTCAAAACGATCCTATTCTTCCTACGTGTTTTCAAACGTGTAAGACTACAGACGGGCAAGATTTGACATATCAGGACTGGTCTTATACTTATGCAGGTAACCCCAATGGCATAGAATGTGTAAAAATAGAAGGGGTGTACGGCTATATCGCTGGTGGTGTTGAGGTGGAGTCGGATCCGGAGTTTGAGTTGACGGCGGAGACGGCGTGCGGGGGCAGTGATTTGTTGGGTTCTTTAACGGTTGCTGACGGTAAGTGGGCTGGAAAGACGTGGGCTAACTATAACTTGACGAGTGTGAGTGTGAGCAAGGGCGGTGTTTCCAAGACTTTGAGCACCACTGGCAGCGACATTACGATTTCTCTTCCCACTTCGGGAACGGCGGCTGTTCCCTTTACGATTTCGCCGGCGGGCTACACGCTTTCTAACGGTGAGTACGCCACCGAATTAAGCCTCACTCTCACCGACCAAGAAAGCGGCACCCAAATTGAGGTACAGTGTGATTTGAAGATTATAGCGCAACCGAAAACCTATTTCGGGGCAATGGATAATTCTAACGACTTGATTACACCAAGACGGTTGAGTTCTGTGATAGACACTTTGGTAGTGTCTCCCGGACAAATGGTTTATGGCTATATCTTGTGTGCGAAAGATGATGACAAATTGGATGATGGTTGCCTTGACAATATAAGTTTTGTTGAAGGTAGCGTGCGGTTGAAGAATGAATCGGGTGTTGTGATGGCAGGACAGGGATCGTTCGGGTATAGTTCGAGGTCGATTCCTATCAATAGCCATGGAAAATACTTTTTGTCTTACCAGTTTCAACAAGATGGTGTTACTTGTGAGGCAACTACCGATACTGTATTTCTTAAAGTAGTAAAACCCTTAGCAGCTCCAGTATTGGAACTTTCAACCAACTGCGGTTCCACTATCGATGCAAGGGCTACTGTTGATGCCGATTCCGATCCCACCGAATGGGAGTGGATTGTGGCTACAGAAGATGCTGGAGGTGAATTGGATGACCAAAATAATGGGGAGGTTTATGGCATAGGACCATGGGGTTTCCGTTTACGACCGAATACAAATACTGCCAAGTTGACAATTCCTAACGATGACTTAGGTGCGCCGATTAACTTCACCTATAATTCTACCGCTACCGGTAAAAAATCTTCATTTTTTACAACAAACGATGCGTATAACGATAACGACGGTATAGATATTCCGAAGAATAACATGAAAGGTTATCTTTTCGCCGCATACGTTGATTTGCTTCCTTCTGCCTCACAGAATGTCGGTGATGTATGGGGAAAATCAGATGTAGATACGGAAAAGGAAACTGGCGGTTTGTATGGAAAAGTTATTCTTGTCCGTTGCAAGATAGATGGAGAATGGACTCCATGGACTTATGAGTATTTAACAGGCTCGGGAGCTGAAAACCCGATTGATACAAAAGATTTTCACATGGGTATTTCGGCTACACCATGTGTAGGTCGCAATGTTACCGATCCAGATGCCGGTTGTTCGAGAACCGATACCACGGTGGCGGCTGCCGAACAGGTAAAACTAAGGCTATACCTGAACGGAATATGGAAAGATGAGATGACGGAAGGTGAGAGTCAGGCGGTTGATTTTGATAAACAAGCGTTTAATCTTTGTGGTGCGGATCCGGAGTTTAGTGTAATTTGGCAAAGGAGAAGAAAAGTTGGGGATGATTGGGAAACTTTTCAAGTTATAGGTGGAGCAGCAGAGACAAGCAGGTTAACGACAAACGTTGGTTCTAATTGGTATTATATTGAATCGGATCCGATAACGATTACAGAAAATATGCAATATAGGGCTGTTTTCGGAAGAGGGGGTTGTTTTATAGCGACCTCAGATGAAGACGATACGAATGGCATGTTTGATGGAGATGGTGGCAATGATGCGGCTATGTTTGATGGCGATAGCTACGGAAATTTTGATGATGAGGTTTGGGTAAAGGTAAAATCGGATCTCATAACGGGATATATAGAAGGAAGAGTAGATGAAGGTGCTTGGCGTGGTGCTTCCGGAAAAATGTGTTATACAGGTACTTTAGATTTGCGTTTAAGGGACAATAGTCCGGGAACTTTGCAGTGGCAGTATTCTAACGATGGCTCCGCGTGGAATAACGTTGACGGAAAAACAACAGCAACTTTTGATGATGTAGAAGCGTTTATTTTAGATCAATCTTTAACTGACGAGTGTCTGTATGCCGGTTGTAAAAGGTATTTTAAAGTGGTGCTGACCAATGATGATGGAGAAGAAGGGGAAACCGAAACATATGAAGTAACCATTTATAAGGCACGGCAGTTATACCTTGAGGTATTTGACGATGTTTCATCGAGCACAAAATTTAAAGACTTAGTGAATGTCGGCATCTGTGATGGAGCGGATATTGATCTAATTATCAAAACCAATAATGAAGCTGCAGACATTGATGGTGAGTCTAACATTGTTATGAACGCCTCCGCCAAAGATGGATATGAGAAAATAGAATATCAGGAAGCCAAATCCAATGAATTACCCCTCTCTTTTTCAGCGGGATATAGTACAATAGCTTATGACGAGCCGTATAACACAGAAACTCCGACAGGAACCACTTATCATGCTTATAGGGTGGTAACAACTAATGGTGTTGAGTCTTGTAAGGCTTACGGCGATTCTATCGTTGTTAAAAAGAATCCTTTAACAAGAATAGGTTCGTTGAATAAGGTAAGTGATGCCTGTGCCAATAGCGAGGTAACTCTTACGCTCGCAGGTAGTCAAAATATATCGGAATACAGTTGGTATTTGCCGACTGTTGACAGTAAAAACGATGCGGCAACGAATAAGGTAGATACTGCGCGTTCAAATACCTTGACCTCTCGGTTTCCTATATCCAAAAAAGAAATCTCGGGTGGATATGAAGACAAGGTAAAAGTTGAGGGATGGGGTGTGTTTGGAACACTGCCTGCTTTAACGCAAGCGGATTCTCTTTGGTGTTATGCCGGTTCAACGGAAGTTGCGGTTACTTCGGTAGTCTGCACCACCCCGGCGCCGGAAGTTTCTCCCAATCCTATCTGCTCGGGCGAGGAAGTTACCCTTACTTGGTCAGACGCTTTTGATGAAAGCAAACATACATTATACGACAGCGTCAGCGGTGGTACTTGGAGCGCACTTACCATAAACAGCGATTACGAAGTAACTCAAAACAACCCCACCGTTATCAAGATAAAGAAGCAATACACCGCTACCGGTGCGGCTTCGGGCGTTAAGTTCCGTATCGACGACAAGATTTCCACCGGTACGGCAAGCACGCTGTTGGTGGTGAATCCGAATCCCGAAAAGCCCGCGAATGTGCAGGCTTCGGCAGATCCTAATCCGGTGTGCGAGCATGCTTCCACCACCATTAGCGTAACCCACGACAATGTAGATGGCTATACCTATATATATAAGTGGACAAAACAGAATGATTCCTACACTAACTCCAACCAAAGCTTTACCTTTAGCGGCAACGGTCTTACCACCGCACAGGCAGGCACTTACTACGTTACGATAAGCGTACGGACCCCGGCAGGCTGTTCGGCAGAATCCGAACAGGCTTCCACCATCCTTACCGTAAATCCTGCGGCAACCAAGCCTACCATTAGCTTAGAAAACGGCAGTCCAATCTGCGCCGGCGAAAGCCATACCTTTACACCTACGGTAAATCCCGAACAGGCACAACCTGCCGGCAGCGATTACACCTATACATGGACTCCTCAAGGCAATGCCACCCCCGGTACGCAAAACGGCAAGGACTATACGCTAAACACCGCAGCCGATGATAAAGGAGGAAATTACAGTTACACATTCAAGGTAAAGGTTACCACCTCCAGCAGCTGTGCCGATTCTACCGAAAAAACGGTAAGCATTTTGGTTAGCCCCCGTTCTTCTAAACCTGTTTTCTCCGCAGATATACCCAGCACGGCAGTATGTCCGGGCGTGGAAGTATCTTTCTCTGCCTCGGTAAGCAACGCCACTTCCTACCAATGGTATAAAGTGAACGCCGACAGCAGCATTATAAAACAAGATACCCGGAGCAACACCAACACCTTAAAGTTTACCGCCGCTACCGACGATATGGGCAAATACAGACTGTTGGTTATAAGCGGAAATGCTTCTTCCGGCTGTGCCGACTCCACTTGGAGCAACATAGCCGATCTTACCGTGTATGATGCGGCAGAACAGCCTACGGTAAGCTTTGACCCGAACTCAGAGGAAGTGTGCGAGGGTAAAGAGGTTAATATACACGCTACGGTTGGCAAACCTACGGTGGAATCAACCAAAATAACCTATCATTGGACAAAAGACGGCTCCGACCTTGCGTCGGCTCCCGATGGAGATACCTACACCATTTTCGCCGCCACGCTTGCCGATGCAGGCACCTATACCTTGGAGGTAACCAATACCACCGACCATTCTTGTGTGGCTTCCGCCAGTGCAAGCTATACCCTTAGGGTAATAGCCCTGCCCGATTTGGAAAGAGCGTCGGTAAGCACCACTGCCACCGGCAACAAGGCTTGTACCAGCCTTGTTCTTACCGCTTCTGCCCAAAACGCCGCCGGAGCCGCCATTACCAGCGGTCTTTCTTACCAATGGCAGAAACTCAACGGTTCGGACTGGCAGGATATAGCCAACGCCAACTCCGTTAGTTATACGGTAACAGATTTGGGCGAAAACCAAGAGTACCGTTGCTTGGTAACTATGGGTCTTAGCGGAAGCGATTGCAGCAAGACGGTAACATCTTCTTCGATAACGGTTACCGTACTGCAACAGCCTACCGCTCCTACGGTAAACATAGAGCCGGCTTCCGAAACCATTTGTTCAGGAGGTAATGCTACCTTTACTGCCACCGTAACGCCCGAAGCAGCTGCGGTAGGCAACTACACCTATGCGTGGAGCGGTGGTTCCTTAACGGCAGGAAGCGAAACAAACACGACCCTTAGCCTTAGCAATGTTACCGCTACTGCCACCTATACCTTTACCGTAACGGAAACCAACGATATATGTTCCGTTACCGCTTCTGAGAGCGTTACCCTTACCGTTACCAAGCCCGCCAACTTAAGTGCCATTGCCATAGATGGAGCGGAAACCGAAAAATGTATTAACGAGGGAAGCTTCAATCTTAAGGTAATCAACGTAGAAACCGGCAGTCCGTTGCAGGAACTTAAATATCAATGGTATAAAGACGGAGATCCAATTGATGGTGCGAATAGCGTTTCCTATACGGTTCTTGCCGAGTTGGCAAACAACGGAAGCTATACCTGCAAGGTAACGGCAACTGCCTCGGAAGCCAATCCTTGTACGGCAGAAAACACCACGCAGGAGGTAGAGGTTTCCTTTACCATGTGCGGAAACGAAACGCTTTCGCCGGGTGATGCTGCCGAACAGAACGGAGAAACAGCCCTTGTGTGTGAAAAGGGAGATCAAGACAAGACGATACAGGTTAGTTATGAACCTACTATAGAAAAGGATGCCGTTACCAAGGTTACGTGGATGAAATATGCCACCAAACCCGACGATAATACCGGCGACGGTACCGAAATCAAGTTTGAGTCAGCACCTAATATTAACTGGCAGTTTACTCTTAACCATAGCGAGGTGTTTGCCGATGATGATATAGCCCCGAAACAATATTACGTAAGGGTTAAGATAGAACGCGGTGGTGTGGTAAGTTATTCTGACAGCTACCGCTTTGTAAAAGTAAAGAACGCCCCTGTTGTAGAGGCGAGCATGCAGCCCATCGATACTTTGGTGTGTGTGCGTTCGGATGTTTACTTTACCGCAAACGGCACAGCCCCCTCCGCGCCTTCCTTAGGCGACATTACGGGCATAGCAACTTCTTCCGAAGCCTTGCAGTATGAATGGAAAACTCCCGGCGACACTAAATTTTTAGGCGGTAACCAAAGACAAAAAGCCGTAACCGAAGTGGCAGTAACCGATGTCGAATATCAAGCCAAGATTATAAGCGGTTACAAATACACGGTAAGCGGAGGCAAAGGTGCGTCTAATACGTGTTACGATACATCCACTGTGGTTACAGGTAAGCTCAGCGTAAAAGATGCGCCGGTTATCTCTTTGTTTGAAGATGAAGATGGTAGAAATTCCAGAACCATCTGTGTAGACGGAGAATATCCTACCCTTAAAGCCGAGTTTGAGCACGCGGAAGATACATTGTGGCGGCGTGTAGCCTCCTCCGGCGACTACGTACAGATAAACATCTACAACGTCAATCCCTTTACAGCTGCGCTCCTTAAGGAGGCTGTAGAAAAACCCATCAAGGGTCAAGAGGATGCTATAGTTAATGTTATTCAAGTTGTAGCGAGCAACGATGCCTGCCCCGAAGTGGTAAAACAATATACCCTCACCATCAATCCGACCCCCAACTTAGACAGTGTGGGTATTTCTGCCGAAGATCAGTATTGTAACAGCGCCGCCAACACTATCAGGGCGCAGGCTTACAAGATGAAGAGCGAAAACAGGCGGGAAGAAAACAACGAAGATGTTACATATCGTTGGCAGGTGAGCGACGACGGCACTTCAGACTGGCGTGAATTGGGCAATGAACAAAGCTATACTTTCCCGGCTGGTAGCGAGGAGTCTAACAAATACTACCGTTGCATTGCCACAGCAGGCTCAACAAACAGCCCCTGTCCGATTTCCGACACTTCGGAGGTAAAACGGATACGCATATATGCTTCCACGCAGGCAGGCGAGATTTCTCCCGTGCCCGAAGCAATCTGTTCTGACGGTACTGCCACTATTTCTTTGGAAATTACGGCTGGAGATGTAAAAGAATGGAAGATAACAGGAAACGGTTCTTCGGTTACGATAACCGACAATGTTGGCAGCACTTATACCTTGGATCCCAAAAATTCTGAGATTGAAGCCTTGCTCAGCACTACTTCCCGCAAGAGCACGCTTACCG
This sequence comes from Lentimicrobiaceae bacterium, assembly GCA_022510485.1. Lineage (GTDB taxonomy): Bacteria > Bacteroidota > Bacteroidia > Bacteroidales > P3 > Pullibacteroides. The sequence continues at coordinate 9,062 of JAFLTI010000008.1, forward strand.
TAACGGTTACCGTTCAGAGCGGCGAGGCTTGCGCCGATGTGGTAAAGAGCCGTACCATAGATATTTACAAACCGCATCCGGGTATAGAATACACCCTGCCCGAAGAACCGCTGTGTGAACTTACCGGAATTGAGTACACACCGCCTATCGAAGACTTTGAAGAGATATATTGGGTGTATGCAGGTGTACACAAAGAAACTTCCAGCGAAAAAGTTTTCTTTATTCCGGCAAACGCCTTGCTTCCCAAATGGCAAGATGACACCACCTACGAAATAAAGGCGTATGTTTACAATACAGTACCGGTATTGAAAGATGCCTGCAAGAGCGAAGAAACAACTGGGGAGTTCAAGGTAGGAAGACAACCCATAGCTCCTCAAGTAAGCGGAGATGTTACCATTTGCGAGGGCAGCGGTTATGAGCTCAGTGCGGTTCGTCCGGCAAAGAGCGCGCTTACTTGGAGTGTTACCAAAAACGGAGAGGAGGCAGAATGTGGCACGCCCTTGGTAGATGGTCAGACCGAAACGCTCAGCCTTGAAAATGCGGAACCGGGAGTGTATGTATATACGATAAAAGACACTACCGTTTGCGGTGAAAAAGCCTCCACGCATACCGTTACCGTGCTTGAAAAAGCGGTGGCAGGAAACATTACCCTTTCTAACGGAGGTTTGTATTGTGCCGTTTCCGACATTAACTTTACCGCTTCCGCTTATAAGCCGGAGGGTGCCACCATTCAATGGCAGACCAGCACCGATACCACTCAAGCTAATACCATTACAGACGAAGATACCGGAGCAACCATAGGCGGCAGCAGTATGCGCAGCAAAACCAGCGGTACGCAGTATTTTGTACGTTATGTGGTAAAAGGAACTTCTCCCTGTGGAGATTCCGCCTCGAAATGGGTTCCGTTCAAGATTTTCAAGGCACCCGAAATCAGCGGAATTTCCGTAAGTCCGTCTCCGATTTGCGAGGGAGGAGATGTTACCATTACGTTTACCGCTACCGCAGGATATGAGTATAAAATTTACAGCAACTCTACCACCGCGCTTTCGGGCGGAACCCTGCTTACGAGCGACAAGGTTCCCGAGGGCGGCAGTGTTTCGTATACAGCAACGGCAGAGTACGGCAAGGGTCATTACTATGTGGTTATAAGCGACCCCTCCAGTAAAGCCGAATCTACGGGCAGCGCGCTTAACTGTGCTACAAGCACCCTTGCTTTGGGCGAAGTGGATATAGACCGCAAGGTAACGGCAGGCACGCTTAACATTACAAGTCCCAATCCCGGCGGCAAATTGGTGGCAAGCAAGGTGGGGCAGACAGTAAGGTTGAACATAAGCGGCACCACCCCAGCCGGTTCTATCGAAACGCTCAAATGGATAAGTGCTAGAGCCGGTAATACGCCCGAGTATAATAATGGCAAGACTTTAACTAAGGGCAGTTCCGATTGGAGGCAGGTTTTAACCACCGATAACCAAGACACCACTTATTATTGGATGGTGGTTACCTCCGCCTTGGGCGTATGCCCTGCCGACAACAGCGATACGGTAAGGGTTTACGTGGAATTGGGCGACAAGCCCACCTTAGAGGTGGCAAGCCCCATTTGCGAGGGTTCGAATGTGGAACTTACGGTAAGCAATATACAAGAGAGTTGGAAATCTGATTTTAAGTGGGATGCCCTTAAATGGCAGTACCGTGCCGTTGGTTCTTCCGATTGGATTAATATTGAAAGCGGTATGGGTACAATAGACCAAAATACAGGCAAGGTTACCTATACCCCGGAGCCTGCCCTTACCGCAGGTGAATACGAATTCCGATACCAATATCAGATTGGTGAAAGTGCTGCCGAATGGATAGAAGAACCTGCCACCCTTACCGTAGATGCTATGAGTGAGGGCGGTTATCTGTGGGCTACCGATACCGTAGTTTGTGTAGGCGGCAACCGACCCGTCCTTCATCTTGGCGGTTCCGTAGGTTTAGTACAGCATCTCTATTTCGGTACGGACAACACCAGTATCACTTCACCGATAACGACAGGCGGCGATACGAGTAGCCTTTATCGCGTTCCCACTTCCAATACCACCCAAAGCGGTTGGTATCTGGCAACGGTAAAGAACGGAGCCTGTGATGAGGTAAGATCCGACAGTATCTTTATCCGCATTGTAGAAAAACCTGTGGCAGGAACACTCAACGATACGATTGTATGTTTAGGAACAACGGCAACCATTACCTATACAGGCGGTACGGGCGATTTGCTTACTTGGCAGAAAGCCAGCAAGCAAGAAGGACCTTATAGCGATATAGAGCCTGCTCCCGAAAACAATACGTACACTACAGACCCCCTTACCGACAAAGTTTGGATACAGGTAACGGTTAACACCCATTCCGTATGCGGTCCTGTAAGCGTTCAGAAAGAGGTTGTTAAGTTGTACGATACGCTTAAGATAACGACCCAGCCTGTCAACTACACCGTTACCGGCGAGGGTCAGACAGCCACTTTTACCGCTTCTGCCGGAACTGCCGAAGCGAGGTATGGCGACGGAGGAAGACTTGAAGCCGTAAGCCCCAAAGATTACAAATGGCAGAAATCTACCGACGGCGGTGGTACTTGGGACGATATTACGACCAGCGGAGATTATGAGGTAAATGATGGAACGCTTACGGTTAACAATGCCGAAACGCATACCGACGAACTGTACCGTTGCGTAATCACTTCCAATCCTTGCGATCGTGATGTAACGAGTTCTACGGCTGCCATTACAGCAAAAGCCGGTTTGGTTCCGGGTCAGACCAAGAGCCGTACCGATTGCGACTGCTATTATCCTACCGATACCGTGATTTACTTTGTTGACGGTGCTTCGGGCGAGGGAGCCTTGCATTATCGTTGGCAGATAAATCGGGCGGCTGCTCCCGAAGTGGAAGACATTTCGTGGGAAAACATTGAAAATATTGCTGAACTTGTAGGTAAATACACCATAGACTCTAACCGTATTGTGTTCCATAGAATGTGGGATCTTAGCAATATCGGTGCTTTATGGATACGCGCTTGGGTTAGAGATGAAAACTCGCCCGAACAGCCTACGGATGGCGACTTTGTATCCGTTTGCGACAAACCTAAGCCTACCTACTTTATTGAAAACGAAGAAATTGATGTTTGTGAACGCGAAAGCGGCGAAGAGGTGAGCGTGTTTAAGATGCTGGCTTCTTCCTCTATTGACGGCAGATATGTTAGCTACGCCTACGCCCTCAAGACAGATCCCGCTACCTTTACAGACATTCAAATGCCGGAAACCGGCGATTCGCAAAAAGAAACGACAGTTAATTTCGATGGAGGCGAAACTCTCATCTTTACCGTAAGCGCGGCAGATTCAAACCTTACGATTCCCGCTGAGTCTGCCATACCTTTTGCGGCAGACAGTATGGTAATCCGTATGGAAATACGTTCCTGCTACACGCCCGATCCTGCTATCAACACCGATACCACGATTTACAGGCTGTTGCGGGTAGACGTTCCGGTTACGATTACCGAAAGGGCGTTGGATACCCTTGTATGCGCAGGTTCCGATTTCACTATGGAAACCGGCTACTCCCTTACCAACAAGACCATTGCCGGCAATCAAGTAAAAGCCCAATGGTATCAGGTGCTTGACGAACCTTCGCCCTCGGGAACCCAAACCTATCCCGCTTCGCAAGACGGCAGGGCTGTTCTTCTTATTGAAAACGCCGCTACGGAAAAAAGCGGTAAATGGTATGTGGATCTTTCTACCTCCCATTGTCCGGCAGTAAGCGATTCGATTACTGTGGGCGTACATAAGGTTCCTGCGTTCAAGGGAAGCATAGAACCGGCTGAGGTTTGCGAAAACAATGAAGCTGTTCTGACTGCCACGATAGATGCCGACGCAGAGTCTGACTACTCGCTGCAATGGCAGCGTAAGGTAGACGGCGAATGGGAGGATATTACCGAAGTAAGCCCCTATTCGGGAGTAAATACCAACGAGCTTACGGTTACTGCAAGTAAAGCCGAGGCGGGCGAGTACCGTCTGCAACTTACCGGCACCATAGCCTCTTGCGCGGTTGAAAGTTGGGCAGAAAGTTCCATTACCGTAAAACTCAAGCCGCAAATAGCCTTGAATCCTGCCGGAAACGTTTCGGTTCAGGCAGGCAAGATACACAATGGCGTGAGCGTTGTTGTAAAGTCGGTAGAAGATATGCTGGGTTATTCTTCCGAATACCTTACCATAGCGGAGATTACCGCTTACCAATGGTGGGCGTTGTTCCCCGATGATGAGACTGGCGAATACGAGCAGTTCGACAAGCTGAGCGGTAATATGGAGGTAGTGGAAGGCAATGCGGTTGAACAGACAATAAGGTTGAAAGGTATAGAAAAATACGACAGCACCTTGTTCTATGCCAAGGTTATTACCGAATGTAGCGATACAATCACCTCTCAGTCGGATACGTTGCGCGTTACCGACAAGTTCGATGTAGACAAGGTGGATGTTAGCGATGCTGTATGTGCCAACGACGAGGAAGAGGTGTTCGAGGTTTCGGTTACCACCACGCTTGAAATGCAGCAAGACCTGTGTTTCTGGGAAATTTCCAAAAACAATGGCGAAACTTGGGAACGGATAGACGAGGCAGGGGTAGAGTATGAAACGGAGTTTGCACCGAACAAGTTTACTCTACGGATTAAGAACCTCTCCTACGATATGAACGGCTGGCAGCTGAGGGCTACCGTTTCTGACGGCGAAAGCACGGTAAAGAGCGATGATAACGGCAGGGTAATTACGATTTCGCTGCTTCCCGCGCCTCAATTTGTGTGCGCCGATGTGCTTGAAAAGAGCGAAGATGCCGTAATGATAAACGGTACGCCGGTTTTGAGCGAGTTCAATGTTAAGGAAGACTGTCTGCCTCAATCCGACATTACGCCCGATCCGGGTTACTCTTACAGCTATTGGGTAAAGGCTCCGGGAGAAACGGATTCTTCTATGATGCAAGAAACGAAACAGTATAATTTCGTTCCCCAAAGCGGTGCGGATCCGGGTCTGTACTATGTGTTCTTTGCGGTAGAAAACGCTTGCGGTAGCGCAACGGTAATGGATTCGGTATGGGTGGTTGAAGAATTGCAGCCCAAAGACGTTACGGCTATCGCTACCACCACGCCGGGAGCGGATCCCGACGACCCGAAAAATAGCGTACAGGGTCCTTCTGAAACAGATCTTACGGTGGATATTTGCGAAGACAATACGCTTTATCTAACCGCCTCCTATACCGGAGGTCCGGCGCAGGGCGTTGTGTGGAAGAAAGACGGAGAAACTCTCAATATAAGCGCGCCCTACAGTCTGCGTGGCGATACCTTGGTGATAAGCCCGGTAAGCCGCGATATGGACGGAGAGGTGTTTACCTGCCTGTTCGATATGCCCGGCAGCATAGAAGACGTTTTGTCGCAAAACATTACGCTTACGGTAAACCGCAAGCCCGATGCAAGTATGGCTTGGGTTAAGGTTACCGATATAACTGCCCAAGAGGAAGGTGAGGATCTCGAAACCGGTCAGGCTTTGCCCGGACACACCGTAGAGCTTTCGGTTGAGGGTTATGAGCAAACACCTACCCAAGTCTGCTTCTATAAGGCGGTTATAAATCCCGAAGACAGCACGGTAATAAGCGTTGAAGAACTTGGCTGCGAAGATGGGCTTACCTATACACTTACCACTAACGCAGAATTGCTTGTTCACGACAACACTTGGTACTATGCCCGCATTTACAACGATTGCGGTTACGACAGCACGGACATTTCCAACTTGCGTATATTCGACGACCTGAAGGTGGTATGGATTGCCGATACGCTGATTGAAAGACCGAGCGGCGAGGAATGGGATTACACTACGTCTTATCCCAACCCCAAACCGGGCGAATTGGTGGTTCTTTACCTGCCGGGAACAAAACCGGGAGAACAAGACCAGATAGAAGCCCACGAGTGGGTATGTGAGAACGGAACGTTTACCATTCGCGATACCACGCTGCAAGGCTTTATGAACATGCAAACAGGTGATGCTAAAATAGAAGGAGACCCCAATTACCATCGTTCCCGTTGGTACTATCGTACCTCTCCGACAGAAGAATGGAGGGTGCTTAGTATTCTTGACTTCGTCGATGATGATGCAGAGGTTTTATCTTGGGAAGTGTGGGAACACAAAGGAGATCTCACCTTGTTGAATATAACATCCGATAAAGACGGCTGGCAGTTCTTTGCCGTGGGCGAAAACGAACTGTTTGCCGATACTACCTGTGTGGTTACCCTGCACGTGATACCTGCGCTGCAAAAGGGCGATGTAACAATGGAACCCGAACAGATAAGCGCTTGCTTTGAAGCCGAGGCGAAATTTGAATTGCGCTCTGAACTTGATTTAAGCAAGCTTACCATAGATTGGCAGATTAAACCCGCCGATGGTGAGTGGAGCGAAAAGATTGACAGCCTGACCAACAGCACCGTTTACGATATGGGTACGGTAGGTGTTGATTACAACGGCTATCAAGTGCGTGCCATTGTTTACGGTCCTTGTGGCAGGGATACCATAGAAGGTGAAATAAGCATTACCGATCCTGTGGTTCCCGGCGTGATGCTGCTTGGCGATACGGTCTGCTTGGGAGAAAGCTTGTTGCTTACCGCTCAGGATACGGGCAATGCTGGCTGGTTGGCTTTTGCTTGGTATGTAAACGATGAATTGGTTCCCGACCAGACGGAAGCCACTTTCGATATGGGTGCATACGAACCGGGCGAATATAAGGTAAGGGTGGAAATGGCTGCCGATACGCTTACGCACGGCTGTGTTGTACCTACGAGGGTTGAGGCGGAAGCTTCGGTAAGGATAAATGTTTTGCCGGAAGTTAAGGCTTATGCTCAGGATAGCGTTATCAAGACCGGAGCCGCCACTGTGGTTTGGGCTGAGGGTAACGGCGATTCTTACCGCTGGAGCCCGGCAGACAATGTAGAAAACGCTTCGGACAGCGTAACGAACACCGTACTCTTTGAAACTCACGGCACCTACGTGTTTACGGTAACCGCCACCAACGAGTTCGGTTGCGAGGCTTCCGATACGGTTGTGGTAGTGGTACAATCCAATTTCCGTTTGGATTCGATTGTTGCCGAAACGGTTACACCTCCGCTCACGCCCAACGGAGAAGGCAGGCTGCCCGGATTCCCCGACAACGGCTATGGAGTTGACGACGAGGGAGCCAAGATAGTGAGAACGGCTGTGTTTACCGAAAACGAAGCCGAAGTGTGGGTATGCCCCGGCGATGAAGTCCGCTTGGCGATAGCCACCTCCGGAGGCGAAAGCCCGATTACCTATACTTGGACAATAGACGGAGGCAATGCTGCCGTTTACGAAAACGGTCTGCAAGACTTCCCCTATGAAACCAAGGATTCGGTTGTGGTGATGTTCTTCCCCGATTCAAGCACGAAAGAACTGTATTGCCATATTGTAGACGACTTTGGAGAAGAACTCGATATAGTGGTTCACGTACACTATTTCGTACCCGACTTTATCTATATCGAAACCCGACCCAAGACCACTTCGACGCGCTACTACGAAGATCAGGCGGTTTACTTCCACGCCCGTCCGCAGCGTTATCCCGAATATTATTGGATACGCCTTACCGGAGAGGAAATCAATCCTGATATAACAGAGGTAGTTACGCAAGATGCGGTATATCCCACCTCGTTCAAGATGAACGAAAACGGCGAATACTACAACGCAATATGGGTGAGCGTGATAGACCGCAACGGCTGCCGCTTGTGGGACAGCACGGGCGTTGAGCTGATGAAGTTGCCCAACGTAATGGTGATAGACGATCCCAACCGACCTTTCGACGGAGTGATCTTCCCCGAATTTGAAGTGGAAATAACCAATATGTGGGGCTTGCGTATCAAGGGCTTTACAGACCGCAACGGAAACGGCAGCAGCCGGGGCTGGGACGGTCGCACGCCCTCCGGCACAAAAGTTACCGGCGGAACATACTACTACAAAGTGAAGATACCTACCCTCGACGGCTTTGTTTATATGACAGGGGCTGTAACCGTAATTAACCGATAAGCGATAGGAGGACTAAAAAATGAAGAGGATAATAGAATTTGGTTTATGTTTGGTTCTCCTTACGGTGCTTATGCCGGCAAGGAAAGCCTGTGCGCAGCAAGACGCCCAGTTCAGCCAGTTTTTTGCCCACCGTCTGTTCTACAATCCGGCGGGTCAGGCAGACGATAACCTGCTGCACGTGTCGCTTACCGACCGCGAACAGTATTGGGGAACGGCAAAGCACCCCGGCTACCGCCTGCTCAACGGCTCGTATTTCTTTAACGAACAGAACATGGGTGTGGGGCTGTCCCTGAACCAGTGGAATATGAACATCGAAAGCGAAGTGTTGGTAAAGGCGTCGTATATGTACCGCCTGCAGGTGGGGCAAGACGCCTTTATCAACTTCGGTCTGAGCGTGGGCATGCTACACCGTTCCCTGCACAAGGGCTACCTGCCCGGCGGGGAGCAGTTCATTCCCACCGACGACGATAAGTTCAATCCCAACCTCGATATGGGGCTGGGGGTTGAGTTTCACACCACCAATATTCTGGCAGGGGTCTCGGTACAGCATTTACCCATCAAGTTGGGCGACAACCCCTCGCGTGTGGCATTCCATTCGTACTACTACTTTGGCTACAATTTCTTCTTAGACGAAGATTGGAGCCTGTTCCCCATGATAGCGATGCGTATGGGAGAACGCCGTACCAACATAGACCTCAATGTGCGTGCCTCCTACCGCGATATAGTGAACTTCGGGGTATCTTACCGTTTGGATGCCTTATCCCTGATGGCAGGGGTAAACATCGGCAGGAATTTCTCGCTCGGTTACGCTTTCGACATCAACATAGGTGTAACCAGCCGCCGCTACAAGCCTTCGCATGAACTGATACTTACATACCGTTGCGAGTTCAAGAGCTCCGACAGACCTTTGGTGAAGTTTGAATAGTGTAATAGAAGCCATGAAAAGCCTTTCTTCTTTTATTATCGTTCTATCTGTTTGTTGCGGCTTGCTCACGCAAACCGCACAAGCCGAAAATGAATACGGTGATCCTAAGCACCGTGCCACGTTTAAGGTGGAGAGCGCCGAACTCTGCCCCGGACAGGAAACCGAAATCGGTATCTATGTAGACCTTATGTTAGGTCAGCCCGGCGGTGGTTCCGGCACTTACGAAGAAGGGCAGCTGCCTCCCGATCCGCTTGAAAACTTTATGTTCTATATCTACGTTTCCGACACTTCGCTGGCAGAAGTGGTGTGTTCGAGCGTAGAAGACCGGGGAAACGGCTACAAAGTGGGTTATCCGGTACTGAGCGAGCTTATGCCCGAACTTTCGGGCGGTACGCTTACCTGTGCCTACATTGTGGGCAGCAACGAGGGAAATTTGGGAAAAAGAGGACGTTTTACCTGTATCTGGACCCGTAGCCGAGCCGCTACGGAACTTATTCCCGACCAACATGCGCCATTGTTCAAGATAAGGATTCGCAGCAAAGAAGCCGCTACGGTAACCATAGGCATAGACGACCCCAACGAAATAGCCTTTTCTACCGGTCTTGCCCAAACAGGCGGCTACTACTACTCGTTTAGGAATATCGACGGCAAGATTCCCAACCGTGTGCCGGGAGTGCTCAACCCCGCCCCGGGTCCCGACAAAGCCTTGGTGAGCGCAGGTCCCGACAGTTCGATATGTATCAATACACGTGTTACCTTCAATGCCGAGGGCGGTTTGTCTTACCGTTGGAGTCAGGTGTATAACCCCTCTATCGGCGGCTATCAGAACGAATATCTGAGCAACCGCAACACCAAGAATCCCACCTTTCTTCCCTTGCGTGCGGGAATTTTTGTATATCAAGTGGAAGCCTTTAACGAATTGGGCTGCTCCACACGCGATACAGTAATCTATCAGGTGCATCAGAACTACTTGGGAAACAAGCTTCTTTCTATCAGCCCTTCGGATGTAATGGTGGATTCCGGTTCGCGGGTAAGCTTTACCCTTAAGGGCAGCAACGGATTAAGTACAGCCAAGATGAGCGTTGTACTGACACCCGACAGCCTTTTTGAACCCGGCGGCAACGTGCTGCGCCCCAATACCGCTTCGTTAAACGGAACCCTCATTTCCAAGCCGGTTTACGACCCGGAACTGATTACCGCCACCTTTAGCGACGGAGTATGCCAAGACGAGATTCCTGCTATTATCCGTATCAGCGGCGTGGATGTTTCGGGTAAAATCGCTCAATTTCCGGTATATCGTTGCGGTAACGACCGTGCGGTAAAGTCTTTGCAGCTTAATCTCGCCACACGTGGCGGAAGCGGCAAGTTCCTTTACAACTGGCGTGCCACCGACCTTGAATTTACCGACTTTCCGCTGGCGGCTCCCAAAATAGACAATGCCGCTTCCGCCACGCCCAAGCTTACCTATTACGGACGTTGCGCCATCAGCGTGGATATTTACGATATGGTATCGGGCAAAACCGTTACTATTTCCGATACTATGATTTACCGCGACTGGTTGCAGGCTTCTACCACCGTATCCATAGACACGGCGGCTTTTATGGCGGCAGGTATGGATTTAGACGGACCCTATTGCGAGGGTACGGTTCACACCTATAAGGCAAACAGCGTTCACGCCGGAAAGGATGCGCGTTATATCTGGCATGTTAACGGTGTGTGGAAAGACGAAGGGGTAAATATGGATACCTATACCGATGCCTTGCACAAGGGCGATTCGGTAAGCTGCGTGCTGTATTCTACCGAATCGTGCGTGGCGAATATGGCGGTTGAATCCCAAGCTTTCGCGCTCGACATACGCTATCCGGTAATTCCCCAGATAGAATTGGTAAACAACGACCCTTACAATTACGAATGTGAGAATGTGGCAATTAAGGCAATCTTCCATTCAATGGGCAAGAGTTTCCGTATGCAGTGGCTGCGTAACGGAGAATTTGAAAAAGAAGAGACGGTAAACGCCGAAGACCCCGATTTTTATGAAACGGTGGTGAGGTTTCCGCGCCAAAGTTTCTACGACGGCTTCAGCTGCCGTGTAGTGGAATCGGATATGCCCTGCAACGGTTTCGATACGGTGTATTTTAACAACGAAAATCGTACCAACGAGATATATCCGCTTTTTGACAACGACGGAAATGCAACAAACGCAGAACCGTATGCGGTAGCGGTGCAGATGCCCGAAGAGGCGGTTTGCGAAACAAGCCCCTTTACCCTGACTGCGGAGGTTAAGAACATGCCGCCAAAGTTCACCGTCGCATGGTATAAGAAAGAGGGAGAATCTTCGGTGCTTCTGGGCTTTTACGGACAACTTCAGACCGCACTGGATCCAAACTACAGGCTGAACACAGACTACGGTTACGGCAACAGAACCGGTGCGCCGCAAGAGTATATAGATCTTGCCGAAGTGGCGAAAGACGGCTTCAAGATTATCCTGAACGATCCCGATGCAAGACACGATGTAAGAAAAACCTTTAATCCGGGAGATACGGTATTTTTTGAACTGACAGCCTCCTATAGGAACAGCTGTTCGGTCGGCAACGGAAGAAATATCGTGTCGCGCTCTCCTTATTTTGTGCCGGCTTTGGTCAAGCCCTCCGCCACGCCCGCAGAATTGAGCATAGAGTTTGTGGAAAAGACAAAACTCTGCCCGAGCATCGATCATGTGTATCATTTGGCGGCATCCTTAACAGGCGAGGAATACTATAAGCTCGACTGGACTTTTGAAGACTTTTCGGTAACCGACAACAGCGAGGAAAACGGCAATATCGCGCAGTATTTCAAGTTGCTCGGTTCGCGTGGAGATACCTTGGAAAGCCGTCTTACGATAAGACCCTCCACCGGGGTAACAGGCTTTCAGTTCGGTACGTGGGGCGGTTGTACCGCTACGGTTACGAGGGGTTGCAACGCCGGTGCCCAATATACCGCCACTTTCAATCTCAACGACTCGGTATGGGATAAGCCTTTCTTCCGCCTCCACCATAGTGCCGACACCATTGTATGTGCCAATCAGCCGGTAGAACATTCGGTTCGGATTGAGGAAATGAACCAAGACCATACTATGGGCGGACAGGGCAGCGAAACGAACTATACGGTTAAATGGTACGTTTCTTTGCGGGATATGCAGCAGGAAAGGAACGGTACGGAGGGCTTGAGCTTTTTGCACACCCCCACGCCCAACGCAAACCAGCCTCGCGGAACGGGAGATTACGAAGACAACAGGGGTGTTTTTGGCTATTATATCCATGCTCAGGAAAAAACCAGCGGTTGCGAGGTGGTTGATTCCGTGTTTGTAATGGTGGGTCATCCCTACGAGGTAAAAGCCTCGATAGACCTGCTCCATCCGGGTGCGTGGTGCGACTCTTCGGACTATATATCGCCCGACCCCTCGCGTAAGGTAGAGGGTTCTGCCTATCTGCCGGGCGGTCAGTACGCCTTGCTTAGAATCTCCAACGGCGGAGTTTCGCCCAAAATAGAATGGGGCTTAGACGATGAGGTGTATTCCAACCTGCCTTACGATACGCTCAATCTGTCGGGCGTTCCTTCGGGTTCCACGCTCAAGGCTTGGGTAAAGACTTCTATGTACACCTGCTTGCCCGATAAGGCGGAAACGGAACCGGTAGTGTTGCAGACTTCGGTTATGGGCGATGTTTACGGCAACGCGCCCAAAAAAGCGGCGGAGGGAGAAGAAATACTGCTTCAGGCATACGTGGGCAAGCACGGCAAGGCTTCTATGGGCTTGGAGGGCTATACCTTTACCTACAGTATGGAACAGCCCGACGGCAGCTGGCTTTCTGTGGGCGATGGCTCGTCTAAGACCAGCGGTTATTGGTTGGATTCCATTGTGGCAACCATGCCCGGCAGGGCAGGGCGTTTCCGCGCCGAAAGCCACGACAAGTACGGCGTATGCCCGGTGCGCTATGCCAATATAGACGTTTCTTTGGTGGTGAACACCGGAATTACGATGAAGGTGTTTGACCCTGTTACAGGCAGCGAAATAACAGGTCTTTGCCCGCAGTCGTACGAACTTGTGTATGCCGACAGGCAAAACGCTCCGGCGGGCAAGGCGGTGGTTTGGGTCAACGATACGCGCAAACCTATTGATGTGCTTGTGCGTACCTATCCCCAGAATCCGGGTAAAGACGCCTATGTGGGCTATTGGAAAAACGGCATCTTGCGCGCTATGGGTCCCGTAGGTTCTTCTATGACCTTGGGCTTTAATCCTCAGGAAGAAGACCCCACCTGCATCTTGCTGGAAAAGGGCGATACGATTACCGCCCACATTATGCCGGGCGACCGCTTCGGGGCATATTACGTGCACGACACAATGAGTGTTGACGGACAGTTTATTTCGTATTCGGAGCAGATAACTATGGATATTGCAGCCACCGACCGTTTGGTAATAGAGGCTTCTGCCACAGCGGTATGCTCCGGAGGAGAGGTAAGTCTGCACGCCGACTTTGTGAACAACGAGATTACTTGGCTGCCGCAAGAGGATTACAAGAGCCAAGCAGGGGCTTCGGCAATCGCGGTGGTTTCGCAAACTTCGGTCTTTACCGCAACAGGCGTTGCCTCCAACGGTTGCAGTGTAAAGGATTCGATATTGATCAATACGATTTCGGACAACGAAAAGTTGCCTTTGGCTATTAAATGCGATTCACTGGAATTCTGCGGTGAGGAAGCGGAACTGCTTATAGAAATAGACCAAACGGTGTCGCACGCCCAAGACTTTACCCGTTTTGACTGGTATGCCGTTGAAGAGGGCGGCAACCGTCTGATAGGTACTACTACAGAGGCGGCTTTGTTGGGCAAGGTAAGCGACGGTATGCGTATTATGGCGCAGGCGCAATCGGCTTTGAGCTGCCAGAAAGGGCTTTCTCAAAGCGATACCTTGGTGTTTGCAGGCTTTGAATATCCGCATCTGAACCGCTTGCTTCCGGTATCGGGAGATACTTCTGTATGCCCGGGTTCGGAAGTAGCGTTGGTTTATAATGTAGAACCGCAAGAGGCAGTTAGGGAATGGCAAGTTTTTGTTAGCGGTTACAGTGATGTTTTAACGGATAAGACCGACAGCCTCCTCTTTGTGGCAACCGAAAGTACAGGTTTTGTGATTCTTGCCCGCAATCCGGACAAGCTGGAATGTGCCGCTGCCGATACAGTGGCGGTTTTTGTAAAACAAAACGAAAACTATCGTTTGGCAGTAAGCCTTGAAGCCGACAAAGAAGCGGTTTGCGGAGCGGAAGAAGTTACCTATACGGCATCGACCAACGGCGATTACGTGTATTGGTTTGCCAATGGAGAATTGTTGGAAAACAACGATTTGAGCCTTGTTCGTGTGCCGCGCTTTACAGGTGTTGACGGAAATGCCGATTCGGTATATGCTATGGCTGTGAACGCCGGCGATGAATGTACGCCTGCCGACTCTCTGCTGAGTGCGCCGGTATTGGTTTGGCGTGTGGAAAAACCCGAACTGAGCCTGCTCTGCGCCGACACTACGGTTTACAAAAACCATCCGGTAAGCTTGCAGGCAAAGGCTACGGCTTTCGACGGCAGCGCGCCCCTTATTTCTTGGCATCAGGCAGACGGAGAACCCTTTGCCATAGACAGCAACCTTAGCCGTTATACCTTGAAAAATGAAACGCCGGGCGAGTTTATCTATTATGCCTTGGCTTTTCAGGTTGAGGTGGTGGAAACGCTTCTGTATTGCCATAGCGTAGATTCGGTAAGGGTAAAGGTAGAAGAAGATATGGCGGTGGAAGACCTTGACGGACTTACCTTGAGCGTGAATCCTAACCCCACTTCGGGTAAATTCCGCTTGCAGCTGAGCGTTCCTGCCCGCGTGGAAATCTTTTCGGTAACGGGAACTCGCGTATGGTTTGCCGAAAGGGTAGAGGGTACCGAAGAAATAGAACTGCATGCTTCGGGCATCTACTTTATCAGGGCGGAAGTGCCCGGAGGCACCGTTATGCGCAAGCTTGTTGTGCGGTAGGCATGGTGGCGGAGTGGTTCCACAAGCTGTTTACCCAAGAGAACTGGGGTGTTTATCTGATAGGCTTTGCCGCGCAGCTGCTTTTTTCGTTGCGGCTGTTGGTTCAGTGGCTGCTGTCTGAAAAGAAAAAGAGTGTGCAAAGCCCCGGAATCTACTGGATTCTGAGCATAGGCGGGGCTTTTCTGCTTACCCTTTACGGTTGGTTCCGCAAGGATTTTTCCATTATTTTAGGTCAGTTCATAACCTACTACATTTATATGTGGAATATGAACAGCAAAGGTATCTGGAACTCGATTCCGGAGTACGTGCGCTGGTTGCTCATCTATACTCCCATAGCGGCAACAGGCTTAATGATAGGGGATGCGGGGGCGTTTTTCCGCTCTTTCTTTCAGAACCCCGATGTGAGTATAGGGCTGTTGCTGTTCGGGTCGGCGGGGCAGATTCTCTTTACGTTAAGGTTTGTGTATCAGATTGTTTATTCTTACCGCAGGGGAGAATCGCTGTTGCCGGTGGGCTTTTGGATCTTGAGTTTTGCGGGGGCGAGCCTTATTATGATTTACGGTATTTTCCGCAACGACCCGGTGATTATTCTCGGGCAGAGTTTGGGTTGGGTGGCATACCTGCGCAACATCATGCTCTGCTGTCGTCCCAAATATTAATAAAAAGACAGGATATGCACAAGGCAGGTTTTGTAAGCATCATAGGCAATCCCAACGCGGGTAAATCTACCTTGATGAACGCCCTTTTGGGGGAGGAGCTTTCGATTACATCGCCCAAGGCGCAGACCACGCGCGAAAAGGTGCTGGGAATACTCAATTCGGAGGATTATCAGATAGTGTTTTCCGATACTCCGGGTATTCTCAACCCGCACTACAGGTTGCAGGAAAGTATGCTTAAAAGCATAGAGAACAGTTTAGACGAAGCCGATGTGTTTATTCTCATAACCGATGTGGGAGAGGAGTTCAAAAACGCGGAGATAATTGCGAGGGTAGAGAAAAAGCAGGTTCCGATTCTTCTTTTAATCAATAAGATAGATACCGTAGACCAGCCTACCGCCTTGCAGAAGGTAGGGGAGTGGAAAGAGCGGTTTCCGCAGGCGGAGGTGCTGCCTATTTCGGCTCTGCATAAGTTTCAGACCGAAAGGGTGGTGGACTTTATCTTGCAGCACCTGCCCGAAAATCCGCCCTATTATCCCAAAGACGAACTGTCTGACCGCAACCTGCGCTTTTTTGCGGCGGAAACGGTGCGCAAGCATATTCTTTTGCAGTACCGTCAGGAAATTCCGTATTCGGTTCAGGTAGAAATAGACTACTACAAGGAAATGGAGGGTTTAGACCGCATAGGAGCCGTTATTTACGTAGAAAAGGATTCTCAGAAGGGAATCCTTATCGGCAGGGGCGGATCGGCGCTTAAAAAGGTGGGAATGGACGCGCGCAAGGAGTTTGAGAAGTTTTTGGGCAAAAAGGTGTTTTTGGACCTCAGGGTCAAGGTGCTCAAAAACTGGCGCAACGACGACCGTATGTTGCAGCGTTTCGGCTACGACCTTTCCAAGCGCGGCAACGCCCGGCAAAGCTCCGCCGAACTCACCGAACAGGCGGAACAAGCCCTCATCGAAGAAATGGCACGGCGACAGGCTTCGGAAGAATAGGTTTGTTCTGCCTAATATTTGATATTGAAGTAATCAAGCACTGCCTTATAATTGTCTTGGGCTGCAAGGCAGGTATCGGTAAGATAGCCCGGAACGCTTTTCCATTGGCTCAAACCTCTGTAATAGAACATCTTTAGTTCGTCGGTAATGATAAACGGCACGATACCGTGACGCAGACATTCTTTGAACATTACAAGACGTCCTACGCGACCGTTTCCGTCTTGAAACGGATGAATGGCTTCAAACTGTTGATGAAAATCCAGTATATCTTCGAGCAAAACAGTTTTTTTATTGCGGTAATTCTTTAATAATGCACGGATTGAAGCCCCTACTTTTTTAGGGGAAACGGTTTCCGCACCGCCCACTTCATTGGGCAGGCGTTTGTACTCACCTACGGCGAACCAAGATTTTGAGGCAAGGGAAGTGCCCGATTTAAGCAGGCTGTGAAGGTGCTTTATCATACTTTCCGTAAGCGGTTCCATAGCGCGGTCAATAATGAAGTCGACACAGCGAAAATGATTTGCCGTTTCTATAATGTCGTCAATTTTAATGGCTTGGTCGGTTATACCTATCGTGTCGGTTTCAAAGATATAGGTGGTTTGCTTTTTTGTTAAACGGCTGCCTTCTATGTGGTTTGAATTGTATGTAAGGTCTATTTGTGTTCTGTGGTATATGCCGCCTTTCAGTTTGGCATCTTTTTGTTCTTGTAAGGCTCTTAAAAGAGGGGAGATTTTTACTTTGGCATTGATTCTGCGGGGCAGGGGGGCATCGTAAGGAATAGCCCAAGTTTTTCCCACAAGGCGGGCTTCGGAAAATTTGCCTTGAACACAATAGTTCCTTACCGTGCGTTCCGCCAAGCCGTGCGCTTGTGCATATTCTTTTACCGAAACGAAGTTTGAATCTGTCGGCATGAAAATGAAAATTTTTTACAAAGATAGCGATTTTCTTGCCGATATCGGCAAGAAAATCGCTATCTCCAACTGTCGTACCGCAAATTTTTTGTATTATTAAAATTCAGCGTTCTGCGGAAAGCGGGGGAACGGAATCACATCGCGGATGTTGGTCATACCGGTAACGAACAGCAACAGGCGTTCAAAGCCTAAGCCGAAGCCGCTGTGGGGCGCGGTACCGAAGCGGCGGGTATCGAGATACCACCACATATCCTTGTCGGGAATATGACATTCGTTAATGCGGCGTTGCAGTTTTTCAAGGTCTTCTTCGCGCTGCGAACCGCCAATGATTTCTCCGATTTGAGGAAAAAGCACGTCCATACCGCGCACGGTTTTGCCGTCGGCGTTCTGTTTCATATAAAACGCCTTGATGTCTTTGGGATAGTCGGTAATGATAACCGGTTTCTTATAGTGTTTTTCTACCAAATAGCGTTCGTGTTCGGATTGCAGGTCCATACCCCATTCAACGGGATAGTCGAATTTGGCGTTGGAAGCCTTTAGCACGTCTACCGCCTGAGTGTAGGTAATGCGTTCAAAGTGCATCTTGCCTACGTGTTCAAGCCGCGAGATAAGCTCCTTGTCGTACATATCGTTGAGAAAACGCAGGTCGTCCATACAGTGTTCGAGGGCGTGGGCGGTGAGATGCTTGAGAAAATCTTCCGCCAGATCCATATTGTCTTCTATTTCGTAGAACGCCATTTCGGGTTCGTTCATCCAAAATTCCGCCAAGTGGCGCGGCGTATTGGAGTTTTCGGCGCGGAAAGTGGGTCCGAAGGTGTAGATTTTAGAAAGAGCCATAGCACCCAATTCGCCTTCTAACTGACCCGAAACGGTAAGTTTGGTGGGCTTGCCGAAAAAGTCTTTGCTGTAGTCTATGGTGCCTTGGGGTGTTCTGGGAAGGTTTTCGAGCTCGAGGGTGCTTACCTGAAACATCTCGCCCGCTCCTTCGCAGTCGGAGCCGGTAATGATGGGCGTGTGCAGGTATACAAAGCCACGTTCATGGTAAAACTTATGCAGGGCGTACGCCATTTCGTGGCGCAGGCGCAGCACGCAGCCAAAGGTGTTGGTGCGGGGGCGCAGGTGAGCTATCTCGCGCAGAAATTCCAACGAATGTCCTTTTTTCTGCAAGGGATAGGATTCGGGATCTGCCTGCCCGTACACTTCTATGTTCTTGGCTTGAATTTCCACGTTCTGCCCTTTGCCCATCGACTTTACCAAAACCCCTTCAACGCAAAGGCAGGCTCCCGTGTTTATTTTTTTCATCAGTTCGTCGCTGAAACCATTGGAATTTTCTTCCGTTTGGAGTTCGGCAACTACTTGCAGGCTCTGCACGCAGGTGCCGTCGTTAAGGGCTATGAACGCCACATTCTTGTTGCCGCGCTTGGTTCTTACCCATCCTTTAACGCATACATTGCGGGTTTCGCCCTCCGCTAATGAAAGGCTTACCAGACTCTTGATTTCAACGTGTTTTAACATCTTTTTGCTTTTTATGAAAAAAGGCCGTGTTTCCACAGCCTTTTCCGGGTGCAAGATGGGACTCGAACCCACGACCCTCGGAACCACAATCCGATGCTCTAACCAACTGAGCTACATGCACCATCTTCCGCCTGCGACACAAAGGCATCGCTTGAGCAGGGCGGCAAAGTTACACAATCTCTTTTAATTTGCAAAAATGTGTTTCCTTTTTTCCGCTCAAAAAAGTACCTTTGCAGCTTGGTTTGCACGCAAAAAACAAAAACCTTATAAATCATGGCAAAACAAAAGAAATTCATGACCTGTGACGGAAATGAAGCCACGGCTTACATTGCCTCTATGTTCAGCGAGGTAGCCGCCATCTATCCTATCACACCCTCGTCGCCTATGGCAGAACACGTTGACGAATGGGCATCCCAAGGCAGAACCAATATGTTCGGCGAAAAGGTACGTGTTATCGAAATGCAGTCGGAAGCCGGCGCCGCCGGTGCTGTTCACGGCTCTTTGCAGGCGGGTGCGCTCACTACCACCTACACCGCTTCGCAGGGCTTGCTGCTGATGATTCCCAATATGTACAAGATTGCCGGCGAACTGCTTCCGGGCGTGTTCCACGTATCCGCCCGCGCCTTGGCATCGCACGCGCTGTCTATCTTCGGCGACCATCAGGATATTTACGCCACCCGTCAAACCGGTTTTGCCTTTTTGGCGTCAGGTTCGGTGCAGGAATGTATGGACTTGGCTGGTGTGGCTCACCTTGCCGCTATCAAGAGCCGCGTTCCTTTCTGCCATTTCTTTGACGGTTTCCGCACCTCGCACGAAATTCAGAAAATCGAAGCCATCGATATGGAAGACCTCAAGGCTTTGGTAGATACCGATGCCTTGCAGGCTTACCGCGACCGCGCCCTCTGTCCCGAACATCCCGTAACGCGGGGCACGGCTCAGAACCCCGATGTTTATTTCCAAGCCCGCGAAGCCTGCAATCCTTACTATGATGCCGTTCCCGACATCGTAAACGACTATATGCAGAAGATTTCGGCTCTTACGGGTCGCCAGTACAAGCCTTTTACCTATTACGGAGATCCCAATGCCGAATATGTAATCGTGGCTATGGGTTCCATTACCGATACCTTGATCGAGACCATCGACTATCTCGCCGCTCAGGGCAAAAAGAACGTGGGTTTGATAAGCGTTCACCTTTTCCGTCCTTTCAGCGCCAAATACCTGCTCGACGTGCTGCCTAAGACAGCCAAGCGTATCTGCGTGCTCGACCGCAGCAAGGAACCCGGTGCCGCCGGCGAAGCCTTGTATCTGGATGTGGTGGAAGTGTTGAGCCATATCGCCAACCGTCCCGAAGTGTTCTGCGGCCGCTACGGTTTAAGCTCCAAAGACACCACCCCGGCTCACATGCTGGCGGTTATCGAAAACGTTCAGGCGGCAAAGCCTATGAACAAGTTTACCGTAGGCATCGTAGACGACCTTACCCATCTTTCTTTGCCTGTGCTGCCCGAAATCAACACCAGCCCCGAAGGAACCTACGCCTGTAAGTTCTACGGCTTGGGCGCCGACGGTACGGTGGGTGCCAACAAGAACACCATTAAGATTATAGGCGGTACCACCGACAAATACTGTCAGGCTTATTTTTCTTACGACAGTAAGAAATCGGGCGGTTTTACCTGCTCCCACCTGCGTTTTGGAGACAAGAAGATAAATTCTCCCTACCTCGTTACCACGCCCGACTTCGTGGCTTGCCACGTGGCGAACTATATTTTCAAATATCCCATGTTGCGCGGTCTTAAAAAAGGCGGCAACTTCTTGTTGAACTCTTGGTGGGATGTAGAAGAAACCAAACGCCAGCTGCCTAACGCTATGAAGAAATACTTGGCAGACAACGAAATTAACTTCTACATTATCAACGCTACCAAGATTGCCGAAGAAATCGGTCTGGGCAACCGTACCAACACCATTCTGCAATCGGCTTTCTTTAAGATTTCGGGTGTGATTCCTTACGAAAAGGCGGTAGACGAAATGAAGAAGGCTATCGTTAAGTCGTATGGCAAGAAGGGCGAAAATGTGGTGAATATGAACTTTGCCGCCGTTGACCGGGGCGCCGACTACGTAAAGGTAGAAATTCCCGCCGACTGGAAGAACCTGCAGGATGACGGCAAGATCGGTAAACGCGAAGGTGCCCGTCCCGACTTTATCAAGAATATTGTGGATGTGGTGAACGACCAAAAAGGCGACGACCTGCCGGTAAGCGCGTTTAAGGATATGGCAGACGGTACTTTCCCCAACGGTTGCGCCAAATACGAAAAACGCGGTATCGCCAGCCACGTGCCGGCATGGGATGCTGCCAAGTGTATTCAGTGTAACCAATGTTCTTACGTTTGCCCCCACGCCGCTATCCGTCCTTTTGTAATGAACGAAAAGGAAATGGCTTCCCTGCCCGCCGGCACCGCCGCTATCAAGGCTATCGGCAAGGAATTTGAGGGTATGCAGTTCCGCGTTCAGGTAAGCGTGCTCGACTGTACGGGCTGCGGCAACTGTGTGGATGTATGTCCCGCCAAAGAAAAGGCTTTGGTAATGAAGCCGCTTATGGAACAGGAAGATCAGGCATCGCTTTGGGATTATATGGTAGACAACATCACCACCAAAGCCAACTTGATTGAGGTTGCCAAGAGCGTTAAGAACAGCCAGTTCGCCCAACCTTTGTTTGAATTTTCGGGGGCTTGCGCCGGTTGTGGTGAAACGCCTTATATCAAATTGATTACCCAGTTGTTCGGCGACCGCATGATGGTGGCTAACGCTACCGGTTGCTCGTCTATCTACAGCGGTTCTTTCCCCTCCTCGCCTTACTGCACCAATGCTTGCGGTTGCGGTCCGGCTTGGGCTAACTCGCTCTTTGAAGACAATGCCGAATTCGGCTTGGGTATGGCTACGGCGGTTCGTCAGATGCGCGACAGGTTGCAGATGTATATGAATCAGGCTTTGGAAGATGCCAAATGCCCCGAAAACATTAAGGAACTGTTCCGTTTCTGGATCGAAAACCGCGAAGATGCCGAAAAGACCAAGGAAGTTACTCCCAAAATCCGCGAAGCGCTCAAGGGTACGCAGTGTCCGGTTTGCAAGAACATTTTGGATATGAGCCAGTATCTTATCAAGCGTTCTCAATGGATCTTCGGTGGTGACGGCTGGGCTTACGATATCGGCTACGGCGGTCTTGACCACGTGCTGGCTTCGGGCGAAGATGTAAACGTTTTGGTTCTCGATACCGAAGTTTACTCCAACACCGGCGGTCAGGCGTCCAAGTCTACGCCTGTGGGTGCTATCGCTCAGTTTGCCGCCAGCGGTAAGCGTATCCGCAAAAAAGACCTCGGCGCCATTGCCATGACCTATGGCTACGTTTATGTGGCACAGGTGGCTATGGGTGCCAATCAGGCGCAATATCTCAAGGCTTTGCGTGAAGCCGAAGCGCATAAGGGTCCTTCGTTGATTATCGCCTACGCGCCCTGTATCAACCACGGTTTGAAAGCCGGTATGGGTCACAGCCAGTTAGAAGAAAAATTGGCGGTAGAATGTGGCTACTGGCACCTGTGGCGTTATAATCCGGCTTTGGCTGACGCGGGTCAAAACCCCTTCCAGCTCGACAGCAAGGAACCGGATTGGAGCAAGTTCAAAGACTTTATCAACGGCGAAGTTCGTTTCAACTCGCTTAAGAAACTCTTCCCCGCCGAAGCCGACCAACTGTTCCAAGCTTGTCAGGACAACGCGCAATGGCGCTACAACCAATACAAACGCTTTGCCGTAGACGACTGGTCTAACGCCAAGAAGTAGTTGAGGTTGTTTGACCTTCCGATTAAAGAGCAGCGGGGGCGACCGTAGGTCGCCCCCGCTTTTGTTTTTATACTAACATACTCATATACACGCACGGCTAAGCGCAGTCAGCAAACTTGCCGTATTATCTTGATAAAAGTGTAATGCGCCGGAGCGCGCCTACAAGGTTTCGACGCTCGCCCATCAAGCCCCCGCCGGCGCAATAGAAAACATCCCCTTATACGGAATAGCCACGATAAGCTTATAATAACTAAACAAGTTTGGTTTCTACCTTCGGTTTTGTGTATATTTACAGCATTATGAAAGCACAGTATTTTGCCCAGACAGATGTCGGGAGAGAGAGGAAAAAGAACGAAGATGCCTTTTTGTTGCAGGAGGTTTGGGATGGAACCCATCTGCTTGCCGTAGTTGCCGATGGAGTAGGGGGTTATAGGGGAGGCGATGTGGCGTCAAACTTGGCATGTAAATGCATAGGTGAACACGTTAACGGTTCTCCCGTAAGCCTTGATAAGGCGGAGATTCTTCATGCCGCTGTTGTGTACGCCAATAATTCGATAATTACGCAGCAGAAAAACCCATGGCTCAGTCAAATGAAGACTGTTCTGACGGCTGTACTTATTGATGTAGAGGGCGGAGAAATGAATGTATGCCACGCTGGAGACACGCGCTTATATATGCTTAAAGACAATGTTTTAAGCAAAATAACCTCCGACCACTCGTATGTTGGACCTATGGAAGAATCGGGGGAACTTACCGAAGAACAGGCAATGAAGCATCCCAAACGCAATATCATTACACGCTGTCTTGGAGATTCACAATTACAGATGAGCACAGAAGAGTATCTGCAAACGCACACACTGCAATTAAAGCCTTGTACGCTTTTGCTGTGTTCAGACGGATTATATGATATGGTACACTCCACCCGAACCAAAGCGATTCTGAGTGCACAGGAAACCGTAGAGGAACGCACGAGCCAATTGGTTCAAGCCGCCTTGGATGCCGGAGGAAAAGACAATATAACGGTGTGTGTAATTGATATAGCGCAGTAATGTAAGATTAGAAAAAGACTCGCCAATAATATTAATAAAAATGTATTAAATATACAGATATGACAACGTTTTTTTCAAACCAAGACGATCCTCAAAAAGAATGGTTGCGCATAAAAGAAGACTTGACTACGCTGCCGGAAGAAATAAGAGCGATTCTGTGCAAAGACATGGAAAAGATAGAGGCTCTTTTGCAAAAAGGCACAAAGCCTAATATCGACAAAGCTGTTGCTTTGATGCAAAAAGAGCACTGTATTGATGATTTGGGTGTAAACGCCTCTCTTTGGTTTTGCCATATATCCATAGTGGCGGATTTTTATTGTTATCAGTCAGAACATTGTTTTTCTTATACGAACAGAGACGACTTAGAAATCGCGCTTGCCTGTATAGAAAAAGCCATAAATCTTAAACCCAAGGAATCAGATTATTATATGCAGAAAGCACGGATTTTATTTGCTTTTAACAGAAGAGAAGAAGCATACGCTTGTCAAGATCAAGCCATAAAGATAAGTCCACATAAAGCGACGCACTATGAGGAAAAAGGGTTTAATTTGTATTTAGAACACCGATACGAAGAATCTATTGCCTGTTTAGACAAGGCAATAGGGATAAATCCGAGAGAAGCGCGCTATTATTACCAAAAGGCGAAGTGTTTTGAGTGGTTAAAGAAAGAAAAAGAGGCGAATTTTTATTTTAAAAAGGCTAGGTTTGTCGGCGGCGAAAACATGGACGATGTTTTTTTATCGCTTTTCTAAGCAAAAGATTTTCTTGGTTTCTGCTCTCAACTTTTGTATATTTGTGGCAGTCTATCCATTCACGAATGGAAATAATTTATGCAATACTAAAATCTTAATGATATGAAAAAATTACTCTTTGTTCTGATGGGGGTAGCCCTTGGGTTTTCTTTGGGCTTTAGTCGAAACACAATCGAAACGACACAAACTCCCGAAGGTTTTAGCGCCAAAGCCGATTATGTAGAAGTTGCCGATTTGGCAGCCCTCTGCGCTATGCGCGAAACTGTTGCCGAAGGTCAGAAATATTTGGTAAAGGGCGAAGTGGTTGTTACTGCCATTATCGGTAAATTCGGCGGCAACCAAAATACCACCAACGCTTGGGTTCAAGACAAAAACTGCGAAACCTCCAAGGGTCACTCCATGATGTTGTACTACGTAAACGATGTGCTGAAAGATGCCAAAGTGGGTGATGTGGTAACAGGTTTGATGGGTGAATTGACGGTTTACCAAGACTTGATTGAAATGCAGAAGCTTGATGGTTCACAACTTCAAATCAATGGCACTGCCGATATTACCGTAGACGATGTAACGATTGCCGAACTGTCCGGTACCGACAAATGGTTATATCAAAACGCCATAGTTCGTGTTAAAAACGCTGAATTTGCAGATGCCGGCAAAACTTTTGAAGTGAACAAAACCTATAACATAACAGATGCCACCGGTACCATTGGTATCTATACCAATCGCGAAGGAAGCTATTTGAAACAAACAATTCCTTCCGGAAAATTGGATGTAACCGCTTATGTTGGATATCATAATGGTGCTGCCCAGTTGTGTATTCGCACCGCAGAAGATGTTGGACTTGAATCTGGTGATGAACCCGGTGATGATGACGAACCCGGTGATGAGCCCGGTGATGATGACACTCCGCTTACCGAAAAAACAGATTTGATGATTTCGGAATATTTGGAAGGTTCCTCTAACAATAAAGCTCTCGAACTTTATAACGGTACGGGAAATGATATCGACTTGTCTGCCTACAGATTGGTAAAAGAAGTAAACGGAGATGCCTCCAAGGCTACCGAAATTAAATTAGAAGGCACGTTAAAAGCTGGAGCCACTTATGTAATTGCCAATTCTAGCAGCAATTGTGCACAAGCCATTAGGGATTTGGCTAATTTAACAGAAAGTAACAATGTTATGAATTTTAACGGTAATGATGCCGTTATTCTTTATAAGGGCGATACAAAAATCGATGTGGTTGGTGTAGAAGGATCCGAAGCCGATTGGGGTAAAGATGTAACGCTTCGCCGTAAATGTGACAAAGGTCCAAACACCACGTATGATCCAAGCGAATGGACACAAGCAGCTAAAGATGATTACAGCAATCTTGGAAAATATTGCAGCGAAGATTTGTCGGCTCCCAGTATAAGCAAGATTGTTACCAAAGCTACGGTAAATACCTCTATCGACGTTTACTTTACCCAAGAAGTAGAAAAGGCTTCAGCCGAAACCGCTGCCAATTATTCTATAGAAGGACTTACTATCAGCTCCGCTGTTTTGGATAATAGCGGTAGGATGGTAACCCTTACTACCTCCGCTATGACCGGTGGTGCCGAATATACATTGGTGGTTAATGGCGTTAAAGGCGTTAACGAAAATGTTATGGAAAATGTTTCCGTTAAATTTACCTTTGGCTATGCCGAAGTTGCAGACCTCGCCGCCCTCTGCGCTATGCGCGAAACGTATGCCGAAGGTCAGAAATATTTGGTAAAGGGCGAAGTTGTTGTTACTGCCATTATCGGTAAATTCGGCAGCAACCAAACTACCACCAACGCTTGGGTTCAAGACAAAGACTGCGAAACCTCCAAGGGTCACTCCATGATGTTGTACTACGTAAACGATATATTCGAAGGCGTTAAAGTAGGCGATGTTATAACAGGTATTGTAGGAGAACTTACTGTTTACAGCGACCTGATTGAAATGCAGACCTTAGGTTCCTCCACAATTGAAGTTACAGGCACTGCCGACATTACCGTAGACGATGTAACGATTGCCGATCTTAATGGAGCCGACAAATGGCTGTATCAGAACGCCATTGTTCGCATTAAAAATGCCCAATATGCCGATGCCGGCAAAACTTTTGCAGAAAACACGAACTATAGCATAAGAGACGACAACAATGGCATTATGCCTCTTCGCACCAACCGTGAAGGCGACTATTTGGGTCAGACCATTCCCTCCGGAAAAGTTACGGTTTCCGGTTATGTGGGCTACTATAGCGGCAATGTTCAGTTGTGTGTTCGCACCAAAGAAGACTGCGGTATAGGCGTTCCCTCTGCAATAGAAGACCTTGCTAATATTAACTTCTCGGTTTATCCCAACCCCACCAACGGTATGTTGAACGTGGAACTCAACGATGGCGGTCTGTTCGACCTGTTCGTTTACAATGTAAACGGTATGCAGCTGCTGCGCCACGAAGGTTTGATGAACAATGCCCGCGTTGATCTCTCCGCTCTTGCCAATGGTATGTATGTAGTGGAAATCCGCACGGCAGAAGGTGTGGTTCGCACCAAAGTAGTGGTAAGGTAAACCCCTTTCCACTGTTTTGAAAAGGGGCGCATTTGAAAATCAAGTGCGCCCCTTATACTATAATAAAATCATTGTTTTTTGTTTAACTAAAAATCGAAAATCATGCGCGCGAGAAATTTAAGAACCGGGGTTCTGTTTGCGGGCATCCTGTTTTTGTTTTCGTTTTTGCAGGGGCAGCCAAGCGGCTATTATCAATCGGCTTACGGCAAGAGTGGCTATACGCTTAAAACGGCATTGTATCAGATTATAAAAGACCATACCGTTGTTAGCTACGATGGTTTGTGGACCGCTTTTGAAGAAACCGATGCACGGGAAGACGGCAAAGTGTGGGATATGTATTCCAACACCAATTTTACGTTTGGAAACAATCAGTGTGGCAATTATGGCAAAGAGGGCGACTGCTATAACCGCGAACATTCCTTTCCCAAGAGTTGGTTTAGCGATGCTAAGCCCATGTATTCCGACCTGTTTCATCTTTACCCTACCGACGGTTATGTAAACAACAAGCGGGGCAACAATCCCTTTGGCGAAGTTAGCAATCCTACCTATACGAGCACTAATGGTTCCAAAGTAGGAAAAAATACCACCTCCGGCTATTCGGGTACGGTATTTGAACCGGCAGACGAATACAAAGGCGATTTTGCCCGTTCTTATTTTTATATGGCAACGCGCTACGAAGACAAAATTGCCAGCTGGAGCGATTGTGATGTCTGCGCCGGAAACAATCAGGCTTCTTTTAAGCAATGGACAGTAGATCTTTTGCTTAAATGGCATCTTCAAGACCCGGTAAGCCAAAAGGAAATAGACCGCAACGAGGCGGTTTACGGTCTTCAGCATAACCGCAATCCCTTTATTGACTATCCCGAATTGGTAGAAAAGATTTGGGGCAACGACAATACGGCTTTCCAGCCCGAAAATGTTGAACCCGAACCTGAACCCGAACCGGAAACCGAGTACGTGATTCGTTACGAATACCATGATGCCCAAGGCAATTTGGTGGCAGGAAGCCAGTATGTATTGGGTGTAGAAATTCCCGAAGGTAAAAACATTGCCAAAGCCGCCAAGAACACGGTGTTGATTGATGAGGATTTTCCCGGTGTTATTGATGCTGATGTAAATGGAAAAGACGCAACAATAGCTAATACAGGAGCAACGTATGTGGAAAGTTTTGCTACCGCTTACACTTATGGAAATTCGGCAGTCCGTATGGCTTCCAGCAACAATGCAGGTAGCATTGTGTTTAAGGAAATCAGCGTAAGCGGAGAATTTGAAGTAAGCATCAAAGGTAAAGGCTGGGCAGATACCGAAAAAGAATTTACGGTAAGCTGCACAAGCTGTACGCCGGCATCTCAAACCGTTAAGTTTTCCAAGAGCAAAGCCGATTTAAGTGGTTTTAGTGAATATGAAACCTTAGACCCGATAAAATTTACCGCTAACGGCAAAACTAAACTCACATTCTCGTCGGCAAAGAGCAAGCGTGTTATCATAGATCGTGTTACCGTTACTGCCGGCAGCGATAGTGGCGAGGGTGGTGGCAATGGCGATAATGGGGATGATGATGGTGATGATGACGGTGATGAAAACGAGCCCGATAACCCGAATACACCGGATAATCCGGGAGAAACCACAGCCGAATTGATTATTTCGGAATATGTGGAAGGATCCGGTAACAATAAGGCTATTGAACTTTACAACGGTACAGGGAACGATATAGACCTTTCTGCGTACAAATTGGTAAAAGAAGTGAACGGCAATTCCTCCAGTACCAAAGAAGTCCAATTGACAGGTACATTAAAATCCGGAGCAACATATATTGTTGCACATGGCAGTGCGGTATTGGGCATCACAGCCAACAAAACAGATAATAGTACGATGGATTTTAATGGTAACGATGCCGTTAAACTTTATAAAGGCAATACCAAAATTGATGTGGTGGGAGTAGAAGGTTCTCCGGCAGATTGGGGTAAAGATGTAACGCTTCGCCGCAAATGTGGCAAGGGTCCCAATCCTACATGGGATGCGAGCGAATGGGAAACATTCCCTATGGATGATTTCAGTGGTCTGGGCAAACACTGCGAAGGCGTTACGCCCGACAATCCAGACAACCCGGATAATCCCGACCCTGACGACCCCGACCCTGACGATCCCGAAGAACCGATAACGGGCGAATATGGGCTTCAAGTATTGTATCCCACCGCAGGTCAGACCTTAAACTCGGCTTCGGTTGCGGCACGTGTGGCTTTGGTAGACAAAGCCGACAAGGAAATAGCCACCTATACCTTGAAAGAAGTAAAACTTCCTCAAGCCGGCAACTACACTTTCTTGGTTAACCTTTGGAAAGAAGAAGAAAAGCTGAACGAAAAGAGCGTGGATTTTGTGTATGATAACCCGAATCCCGA
>JAFLTI010000008.1:38889-72733 GCA_022510485.1 Lentimicrobiaceae bacterium
CGGGCGAAAACAACTTGGTAGAAATCTTTTCGGTAGACGGTTCTTTGGTAAAATGCCACAAGAATGTGGGCAGCCGTTTAGAAACCACGCTCTCCCGCGCAGGCGTGTACTTTGTGCGTGTAACCAACGCTCACGGCGGAGCGGTTCGCCGCATCGTGGTGCAATAGCACGGTTTGCATAATGCTATTTGCATAAAAAGAGGGGTGAACCAACGGTTCACCCCTCTTTTTTTAATCGAAATAAGCCTTTATTTCTTGTTGAAACGGAAAGCCATAGCGGCTTTTACAAAGGCAACGAAAAGCGGGTGGGGGTTCTCTACCGTGCTTTTATATTCGGGGTGGTACTGAACGCCCACAAAGAAAGGATGCGCGGGAATTTCTACGGCTTCCACGCGGAAAGTTTTGTTAGAGCCTTTTACTTGGTTTACGCCCACTACCGTCATACCCGCCTTTTCAAAATCCTTAAGGTAAAGGTTGTTGAACTCATAACGGTGGCGGTGGCGTTCCGAAATATCTTTTTTTCCATAGATTTTTTCTAACAGACTGCCCTTTTTGAGCTGACAGGGATAGGCACCCAAACGCATGGTTCCGCCAAGGTTCTCCACCTCTTTCTGATTATCCATAATATGAATTACCGGGTGCTTGGTCTTGGCGTTCATTTCGGTAGAATCGGCATCTTTCCAGCCCAATACGTTGCGGGCAAATTCTATTACGCTGCACTGCATACCCAAGCAGATGCCCAAAAACGGAATCTTGTTTTTGCGGGCGTATTCTATAGCCACTAACTTGCCCGCTATACCCCGGTTTCCAAAGCCGGGAGCCACTAAAACAGCATGGTTTCCGCTCAGCTTTTCCGCCACGTTTTTTTGCGTAAGCTGTTCCGACTGTATCATGTTTACGCGCACCTTGCACTGGTTTACCGCTCCCGCCTGCAAAAAGGCTTCTAAAATAGACTTGTAGGCATCTTTCAATTCCACATACTTGCCCACCAAGGCTATCTGCACCTCGCTTTTGGGGTGATCTAACTTGCGCAGGAAAGAACGCCATGCGCTAAGGTCGGGTCTGCCGCCATAGGGCAGCTTAAGTATTTTGAGAACCTGCTTATCCAAGCCCTCTTGTAACATCATAAGAGGCACTTCGTAGATATTCTTGGCATCGCGGCTTTCGATAACACATTCGGGGCGCACGTTGCAGAAAAGAGCCACCTTGGAACGCACGCTTTTGCTGATGGGATGTTCGGTGCGGCAAACGATGATGTCGGGTTGCAGACCCTGCTCCAGCATAGTCTTTACCGAGTGTTGGGTAGGCTTGGTCTTGAGTTCGCCCGCTGCGGCGAGATAAGGCACGTAGGTAAGGTGAATCACCATTACGTCTTCTTCCATCTCCCAAGTAAGCTGGCGCACGGCTTCGATATAGGGCAGCGATTCGATGTCGCCCACCGTGCCGCCGATTTCGGTAATTACCACGTCAAACTCGTTGTTCTGCGCCAAAAGCCGCACACGGCGCTTTATTTCGTCGGTAATATGGGGAATAACCTGCACGGTGCTGCCCAAGTAGTCGCCCCGGCGTTCTTTTTCGATAACGCTTTGGTAGATGCGTCCGGTGGTAACGTTGTTTGCCTGCGAGGTGGGCACGTTGGTAAAGCGTTCGTAATGCCCGAGGTCAAGGTCGGTTTCGGCGCCGTCTTCGGTTACGTAGCACTCTCCGTGTTCGTAGGGGTTGAGTGTGCCCGGGTCGATGTTGATGTAGGGATCTAACTTTTGAATGGTGGTTTTATAGCCTCGGGAGAGCAATAAACGCGCCAGAGAGGCGGAAATGATGCCTTTTCCCAACGAGGAAGCCACACCCCCGGTAACGAAAATGAACTTGGTTCTGTGCTTTTGCATAGCGTGTGCGTTTTTCCGGGAAGCAAATCTAAGCTATTTTTCGGAAAAACAACAGGAAAATATAGTAACTTCGCGTGCTTAAAAAGATATTGCGCCATGCTACAGTTGCAAGTTATCCGTCAGAACCCGCAGGAAGTTATTGCTGCGCTCGCAAAAAAACACTATGCTCCCGCCAAGGAACAAATCGAAAAGCTTTTGGAGCTGGATTCCGCCCGCCGTTCCGCTCAACAGGAGTTAGAATCCGTTTTGCAGGAAATAAACAAGGGTTCTAAAGAAATAGGCAAACTTTTTTCGCAAGGACTCAAAGCCGAAGCGGATGCCTTGAAAGAAAAAACGGCTCAGTACAAAGAAACCAACAAGCAACTTACTGCCAAGGTAGCCGAATACGACAAAGAAATACAGAACATTCTTTACAGTATTCCCAACACGCCCCATCAAAGCGTGCCCGAGGGTCGCACCGCCGAAGACAATGTGGTGGAAAGGCAGGTGGGCGAGATAGACCATTTGCCGCAGGAGGCGCTGCCGCATTGGGATCTTGCCGCCAAATACGACATTATCGACTTTGAATTGGGCAACAAGATTACCGGAGCCGGATTTCCGGTGTATAAAGGCAAGGGAGCGCGCCTGCAAAGGGCTTTGATTAATTTCTTTTTGGACCGCGCCACCGCCGCCGGCTATCTCGAGATAGAGCCGCCCTTGATGATTAACGAGGCATCGGGCTACGGCACCGGACAGCTGCCCGACAAAGATGCCCAGATGTACCATATCGGCTTAGACAACTACTATATGATTCCCACCGCCGAAGTGCCCGTTACAAACCTGTACCGCGATTGCCTGTTGCAAGAAAAGGAACTTCCGCTCAAAAACTGCGCCTATTCAGCTTGCTTTAGGCGCGAGGCGGGGTCTTACGGTAAGGATGTGCGCGGATTGAACCGTCTGCACCAGTTCGACAAGGTAGAGATAGTGCGTATCGAAAAAGCCGAAAATTCTTACGCCGCCTTAGAAGAAATGTGCGCTCATGTGGGCGGATTGTTAGAAGAACTTGAACTTACTTATCGCGTTCTAAGGCTTTGCGGAGGCGATATGAGCTTTACTTCCGCGCTCACCTTCGATTTTGAAGTGTTCAGCGCCGCTCAAAAACGCTGGTTGGAGGTAAGTTCGGTATCGAATTTCGAGACCTATCAGGCAAACCGCCTGCATTTGCGCTATAAGAACGCCGAGGGCAAGACCGTGCTTCTGCATACGCTCAACGGCAGCGCCATAGCCCTGCCGCGCGTGGTGGCGGCTCTTTTAGAAAACCATCAGACCGAACAGGGCATACGTATTCCCAAAGCCCTTCAACCCTATACTGGCTTTGATATTCTGAATTAAGGGAGGAACCTATGCTGTACCGGTGGCTGCTGTGTTGTTTTATTTTGGGCGCGGGCGGGATTTTGTTTCCTTTGTCGGCTCAGGAAAAAGGCAGCGTGCAGAACCGTTTGCAGCTGGCGGGGCGGTTTATGGAAAACGGCGAGAGCGAAAAGGCTCTTGCGCTTTACGGCGAGCTGTATCAAGAAGACCCGCAGCCCTTTGTTTATCGCGAATATATCAAGTGTCTGCAAGCCTTGGGCGAATATGCCCAAGCCGAAAAGATTATCCGCCGGCAGATGAAGCAAGGCTATGCCCCTGTGCTTGCCGAAGTGGATTTGGCAGCCAATTATATCAAGGCAGGGCAGAATAAAAAAGCCGAATCCGTATTGGGCAATTTGCCGCAAAAAGCCGATTTTGCAAAGGGCGGCGTTTCGGTAAAGGAGTTGGCGCAGGCCATAGTGCAGCAAACGGGGCGTTACGATGTGGCGGTGGCAACGTATCAAAAGGCACGCCAAAACGAGTGCGGAGAGCCTCAGAACATACAATGCTACGCCCTCTATGCCGAATCTTTGGCAGACCTTTACCGTCTAAGCGGGCAAATCGAGCCTATGTTAGACGAATATCTGTTGCTGTTGCTCCGCGACCCTTCGGAAATTACCAAGATATATGCCCGCTTGCAGGCTTTGCTTGCAGGCAAGGAGGGGCATACCGAAAAAAAGAAGATAGAAACGCTAGAACGCGCCCTTTACCGCCGTGTGCAGCAACAGCCGGACAATCCGTTTGTGCAGGATTTGCTGATATGGGTTCTGTTGCAGGAAAAAGACTTTGAAACGGCGCTGCTGCAAGCAAAAGCCTATAGCCGCCGCTTTGTTGACGGAGGAAACAAATGGCTTGAAACCTTGCGTACGGTGGCAGGCGCAAAGAGCAAAGAAAGTTTTGAACTCGCCGCCAAGGATTACGAGGCTTTTTTAGGGGCTGCCGCCGACCCTGCCTTAAAGATTTCTCCGCGCAATGTGCGCTCTGGGCGCATTGAACTGCTGAACCTCTATTTTTCGCGGCTGGAGGCGCAGGGAGGCAAGGATTTGGAACAGGCTCGCCGGCTGAGCCTTTCTTACCGCAAATTGTTGGGCGAATTGGGCAACGACCCGGAAACCTTTGAAATGTACCGCAATCTCGCCAAGATTTATGCCTATTACCTGCAAGAAAAAGACAGCGCGCAACTGTGGGTGGAAACGGCTTTGCAGACGGGGCGTTTTTTGCCGGTGCAGAAAGCCCGGCTCAAGATTGATTTGGCGGATATTTTTTTGTATTATAATAAAGTCTGGGACGCCATGCTGCTCTACGGACAGGTAGAAAAAGACTTTAAGCAAGACCCGGTGGGCTTTTACGCCAAATTGCAGAATGCGCGCCTGTCGTACTATATCGGCGAGTTTGAATGGGCAAAGAGCCAGTTAGACGTGTTGCGCGCGGCTACCGCCAAGCTTATTGCCAACGATGCTATGGAACTTTCGCTCCTGATTCGCGAGAATATGAACCCCGACAGCACTTACGAGGGATTGGCATTGGTGGCAAAGTCAGACTTTTTGGTGCTGCGCCATCTCTACCAGCCGGCTATGGAACTTTTAGACGAGGTATTGCAGATGCCGCTGGAAGCCGCCCTTTTTGATGAGGTATATTACCGCAAGGCGCATATCTACCTTGCTATGGATTCCATAGACAATGCACTTGCCTATTTGCAAAAAGTATATGAATATAACGAAGACGACCTCTTGGCAGACGACGCGCTCTTTGAAGCCGCCGAGATTCATAAAGAAAGAGGAGAGAAAGAAAAGGCGATGGAACTTTACCAAAGGCTGTTTCTCGATTTCAAATCGTCTTCTTTAGCCCCCTTGGCAAGAGAACGCTACCGCACCTTGCGCGGCGACACAAACGCCCTGCCATAACACAAACGCATGAAAACAAAAGCGCCGTTCAAAACCGAAGTGCGAGCCAAAAAGAACCTTGGGCAGCATTTTCTCAACAATACCGGCATAGCGCGGGTAATAGCCCGCTGCGTGCATGGCGCGTACAAGCCCGCCCTGATGCCCGACGGCAGCCTTGATCTTTTGGAGGCGGGTGCGTTAAGCCTTGATGCCTGCGAATTTGCAGCCGAGCACCTTAATGTTTTGGAAATAGGCCCCGGTATGGGGGTTTTGAGCAACTGCCTTTGGGAAGATGCCTCCCTCAACGTGTATTTAGTAGAATTAGACGCCGAATCGGTAGTGTATTTAGCGCGTAATTTTCCCGAAAGAACCGATAAGGGTCGTCTTATTCCCGCCGATTTCCTCAAGATGGACTTGGATGCCCTCTTTGTGGATAAAAACAGCGGAAAACGGCAGGATTTTGTGGTAACAGGCAATTTTCCATACAACATTTCAAGTCAGATTCTGTTTCGCGTATTGGATAACAAGGAGCGTATTCCGCTTGTTTCGGGTATGTTTCAAAAGGAAGTGGGAGAGCGGGTGTGCGCCAAGCCCGGCAGCAAGGCTTACGGCATTTTGAGCGTGCTTTTGCAGGCTTTTTATGATACAGAATATCTCTTTACGGTAGAACCCTACGAGTTTACGCCTCCGCCCCAAGTGCGTTCTTGCGTGATTCGCCTTGTGAGGAACAGTACCGGCAGTTTGGGTTGCGACGAGAAAAACTTTGCGGGTATCGTTAAAAGGGCGTTTAATCAAAGGCGCAAGACTTTGCGCAACGCCTTGCAATCTTTTGCCGAAGAGCAGGGTTTGCCGTTGTGTGCCTTGCCTCAGGACTTATTGGGTAAACGTGCCGAGGAACTGAGCGTGCAGGACTATGTGGCACTGACCCATTGTTTTGAAAAATAGCGTACATTTGTATGCAATAACATCTGATTAAAAGTTTTAGGCGTATGAAAAGATTGGTTGTTGGTGCTTTGGCACTTCTTTTCGCGGCAAATATGCTCTTTGCCGTTCCCGCTATCAAAAAACCGATAAGTGTAAAACAAGCCGACGGAACCACCATTACCATTTATCTTCGCGGAGATGAAAATACCAAGTGGTGTGAAACCTTAGACGGTTACAGCCTTTTGGAAGTTGACGGACAGTTTTACTATGCCGTTTTGGATAAAGACGGAAATATGGTGGCTTCTAAGGTAAAAGCCCACGATAAAGACGGACGTACCCGGCAAGAAAAGAAACTTTTGCGCAAAACGCCCCAAAACCTGCGGTATTCGGAACAGCAGTTATCGAAAATGCGCGCCGGAAGACCGTTCGCCTTTGCGAACGACCCGGCGCGCACGCTTGCCAACAGTTCGCTTGCAAAATCCTTTAAGGCTCGCAAGAATATTACCGACACGGTGGTTCGCCGTGCTCCCATTATCTTGGTAAACTTTGCCGACCGCCAGATGACCACCCCAAAAGAGAATTACTACGAATTGGTAAACGGACTTAACTATACTCAAAACGGCTGCACCGGCTCTTTTCGCGATTATTTTTCAGACAACAGCCGGGGTCTTTTTAAGTTTGAAGCCGATGTGATAGGACCTGTAACGCTTTCGCACGATATGGCGTATTATGGGGGAAACGATGCTTGGGGTAGCGATCGGAATCCTGACGGTATGGCGGCGGAGGCTTGCCGTCTGGCTGCCGCTGCCGGAACAGACTTTAGCCTCTACGATTTTGATAACGACGGTTATGTAGACGGCGTTCACCTTATTTTTGCCGGAAAAGGAGAAGAAACTACCAACGAAGCCAATGCCATCTGGTCTCACGCATGGGCGATATACGAAGAGGATGTGATGTTGAACGGCAAGCAGGTGTTTGAATATTCTTGTTCCGCAGAACTTTCTTTTACCGGAGATTGGGCGTGTATAGGTGCTATGGTTCACGAGCTGAGCCATGTTTTCGGTTTGCCCGACCTGTACGATACTCAATATGGCAGCGCCGTCACTCCGGATGAGTTTGATGTGATGGACGGAGGTTCGTACAACAACAACAGCAAAACGCCTCCTTTGCATAATGCGTGGTCGCGTATCGAAATGGGTTGGTTGGATCCGGTGGAATTAACGGATTCTTGCCAAGTGGAGCTTTATCCTGCCCAAGAAGCCACCGATGCCCTTTATTACAATACGCCGGTAAAGGGCGAATATTTTGTGCTGGATTATCGGGGCAGAGAAAGCAAATGGGATCAATATATTCCCGGTTACGGTATGCTGATATTCGCCGTTAACGAGAATGTAAAATACTATAATGGATCGGCATGGGACTATAACTGTGTTAACTGTGATCCTAAAAACCGTGGTTTCTATATCAAGCAAGCCGACGGAGGCAAGGATTCAGACAAAAAAGCGATGGGTTCCGGAACGCCTTTTCCCGGCAGCACGGAAAACACTTCGTTTACCGACGATACCGAACCGGCTTCTACAAGCCATTCGGGTCAGAGAACCGACAAGCCGATTACCCAAATAACCGAAATGGAAAACGGAGGCGTGTCGTTTGTGTTTATCGGAAAGAATGGCATTATCCGCGATAATTTTGGGAATGTTCGCAAGGATAGTGTGGGAGGAGGAGATACCGCAGTGGTGGAACAGGTTGCCGCTCCTGTTTTCTATCCTTTGGCGGGTGTGGTAAAGAAGGGTACGGAGGTGAGCATTACCACCGCTACGGAGAATGCCTCTATTTTCTATACCACCGATGGCGGCGAGCCTGCTTCCGGTACGGAATACATCTTTCCTATCGTGGTCGATACGGATATGATTATTACGGCTATCGCGCTCAAAGAAGGCATGGATCCGTCTGAAGTGGTTACGGCTCGATATACCGTTGAACCGGCAGGCAACGAAAACGGAACGGAATCGGTAGTTAGGGTTTATCCTAATCCCAATAACGGCAGCTTTAATGTAGAACTGGTAGAAGAAGCCGAGGTTTCGGTATTCGGGTTAAACGGTTCTCTGCTTAAAAAACAAAGGCTCGATGCCGGTGTTCACGAAATGAGGATAGAGTACGGAGGTACTTACGTTCTGCGTGTAAATACAGCTAAGGCGAGCGTTTCAACAAGAGTAACGGTTCGTTAGTTACGGGCAATGATTTATATCGCTTTGCCGGCTATGGATGAGCCGGACTTACCGTCTCGGCTGCTCGACTTGAACCGGCAAAGCCTTCTTCCTCAAGCGGTTTATGTGTGCGTGAACCAGCCGCGTTCCTATTATTCAGACGGTATTAAAGAACACGATGAGGTGTGCCGTGTTAACGAGGCGGTTTACAATAAGTTGCGGCAATTTGTGCAGGAGGGGCGGTTTGCGTTCCGTGTGGAGGCGATAGATAGGTTTAGCCCTCAAAACGCTTGGGACGACAGGCATTTCGGGGTGGGCTGGGCGCGAAAGGTGGCTATGGATGCCGTATCTGAGGCTTGCGGCAAAAGCGGTTCAGGCTCTATTATGGTGTGTATGGACGCCGATACGCACTATCCTGCCGATTATCTTGAAAATATCCGGAAACAGTTCGATACATACCCGCAGGCGGTGGGGCTGTCTAATCCTTATTACCATACTCCCGGGATGGAAAACCTGCCGGAAGGGCAACAGGAGGCGGTACTGCACTACGAGGTGTATATGCGTGCCTATGCGCTCAATATGCTGTTGGCTGGGCTTCCATATACCTTTACGGCAATAGGTTCTTCTATGGCGTGCCGGGTGGATGTCTATCGCAAGATTGGGGGCATTTCGCCTTTTAAGAGCGGAGAGGATTTTTACTTTTTGCAGAAATTGGCAAAAACGGGGGCTTTAATCGTGCACAGCGATTCGGCAAGCCATCCTTCTTCGCGTTTGAGCGGCAGGGTATTCTTTGGTACGGGACCGGCTTTGCGCAAGGGTTTGGAAAAGCGTTGGGAGTCTTATCCGGTTTATCCGCCTGCCTTGTTTCAAAAAATGGCGCGTGCCTATGAGGTTTTGCCCGACTTGTTCGTGAGCGGCGTGCCGTCGTCGGCTTTGGATTTTTGGCAGGATGCCTTTGGAGCGGATTGGTGGGTGAGGCTGCGGCAGAACAGCGGGGGCAGGGTGGAGCAGTTTGTGCGCGCCTGCAAAGAAAAGTTCGATGCCTTGCGTGCCTTGCAGTTCCTAAAGGCGAATTATCCTCAGCATGATGTGCAGGATTGGCAGAACCTGTGCGCGCTGTATCGTTTGCTGTGCTCTTGGGGCATGGTTGACGGTGGAATGGAGGTTTTGTGCGGAGAGGGGCGTATCGGTTCGCTTGCCGACTTAAAGCTGGCGGATTGGTATGCGGTTAGGGAGTATCTCTTTGCGTGCGAGAGTGCCCTGCACCGTAAAAACCCTGTGGTACGGGTGGTGTAAAAAAATTAATTTCGCGCTCTATGCGGAACGATTTTACAAAAGACGGATTAAGACCTCTCTTGGTGGTTCTGGGCCCTACAGCGAGCGGAAAAACCGCCTTGGCTGTAAAACTTGCCGAGTGTCTTGGGGGCGAGGTGCTGAGTGCGGATTCCCGACAGGTGTATCGCGGTATGGACATCGGTTCGGGCAAAGACTTGAGCGAGTACGGCGATATTCCCTATCATCTTATTGATGTGGCGGATGCCGGAGAGGAATACAATCTTTTTCGCTATCAGCAGGCGTTTGACACTGCCTACGCCGATATTTGCAGGCGGAAAAAGATACCTGTGCTCTGCGGAGGCAGCGGACTCTACCTTGCGGCGGCTTTGGGCAGGAAACGTTTTCGCGAAGTGCCTTTCAACGCGGCTTTACGCCATACGCTGCAAGCCAAGGGCGATACCGAACTGGCAACCCTTCTGGCTTCATACGGACCTTTACATAACCATACCGATACCGAAACGCGCGAGCGTTGCCTGCGTGCCATAGAAATTGCCGAATTTGAAGCCCGGAACCCGGCGGAGCCAAGAATTATCCCCACGCCGTATATCTGCGGCATAAGCTTTGAGCCGGAAGTTCTGCGCCAAAGAATCAGACACCGCTTGGAAGAACGCCTTGAACAAGGTATGATAGAAGAAGTGGAAGCCTTGCTTTCGCAAGGGCTTAAACCGGAGCAGCTTACCTATTACGGTCTTGAATACAAGTATCTTACGCTCTATATTATGGGCAAGATGGAGCGGGAGCAAATGATACGGGAACTCTATTTTTCAATTTGCCAGTTTGCCAAACGCCAACGCACTTGGTTCCGTAAAATGGAGCGCGAGGGTTACGCTATCCATTGGATAGACGGCAACCTCTCCTTGGAAGAAAAAACACAGCGGGTAGCCCAAGCCTATAAGCATAGCTAAGCTTGTAGGCTTTGCCTTTTTTGTAAACTGCGATTATAGCACGCCGCCATTAAAAAACAATAAGGCAGGCAGCAGTAAAAACGAGCCGTTTGATAGAAGATGGTGTCGATGCTGCAAAGCAGAAACAGCCCCAATATCCATATCCAGCCCCATAAAAGCCGGCTTTTCCAAACAATACGTACTGTCTGTACCAAAAACAACAGAAACACGAGAAGCCCGATAATACCTCCCGAAAGCAAGGCGATTAAAAACTGGTTGTGCGGATGCCAATAATTTTTTTGGAACTCAGGATAACGGGAATCAAACAGGTCTTTGTATTCTTTTAGAAAACCGGAACCGAAACCGAAAACAGGTTTTTCTTTCGCCATATCAAGGGCGGAACTCCAACTATAAACACGAGGCAGCAAAGAGCCATCGTTTACCGCTTCCTTGTTCTGTTTTATGTTTTCTGCCACCTGTATGCTTTTTTTGAAGCGGCCTAAAATTCCCATACCGAGATAATGAAAACCCACCGCACCGGCTAAAAGCAAAAACGCGCTTAATCCGCAAGCGAGAATCCAGCGTTTTTTGCGAAAGGCGAATAGGAGCAACAGGAACAGGTTCACGCCAAATAGAATCTGTCCTGTTTTAGAACAGGAAGTAACCAATGCGAGCGTAAATAAAAACAATATAAAATCGGCAAGGAATTTTCTCAACCGGGACTTCAAGAAAGGATGTTTTTGTATGCGGGCAACAAAGAGTAAGGTAAATGCCATATTAAAGACCAAACCTTCCGTTATGGTGTGCATAATAGGCTGTAAGAAAGCCCAACTGAGATAGATGACCTGATTGGAAAGAAACTCGTTCAGGGCATACAAGAAACCGCTTCCGGTACTCATATAGGTAATACCGGCATCTATATATCTTATTGTGAAATACGGTAAAAAAATGTTAAAGCAGTAAACCAGCTGGATCACTTTTACCAAAAGGAGCAGAACGCAGCCT
Source organism: Lentimicrobiaceae bacterium (assembly GCA_022510485.1). Classification (GTDB taxonomy): domain Bacteria; phylum Bacteroidota; class Bacteroidia; order Bacteroidales; family P3; genus Pullibacteroides. The sequence continues at coordinate 50,402 of JAFLTI010000008.1, forward strand.
GCCACAAAGCAGCCGGCAAAAAAATCAAGCCGTTTGGGAGAGAAAAAGCGGGGCGTCATTCCGCAGAAAAGCAGAGGAACGAGTAAGAATACGGTTTGTTTAAGGCAATAGTCAAAGGCGTAATCCTTGTATGTTGTGTAAGCGATAGAAATCCAAAGCAGTAAGGAGAGCAGGATAAGGGAAACGCTTTGTTTTAAGAAACGTAAGTCGATTGCCCGGCGCGGAATCGACAAAGCAAAGGCAAAAGCGATAAGCGTACCGGTACAGAGAAAAATAAGGGGTAAGTGAAACGGCGCCCAAAAAAGCAGCAACAACAAAGCGAGGGCGATGTTTTGCAAAAGGGCGAGCCGGCGTCTTGCCATACGCTGTAACATTGTGGTTCTATGTTGTGTAATCCCTTTCATTTATATCTGTTTTCTAAGGCGCGCTACGGGATAGCCTAATCCTTCGCGGTATTTTGCCACAGTGCGCCGCGCCACTAAAAATCCCTGTTTTTGAAGATGCGCTGCCAGTTCTTCGTCGGTTAACGGAGTCGACTTGTCTTCGTTTTCGATAAGATGTCGCAGCGTTTCTTTGATTTGCGAGGTGGAAATTTCTTCGCCCTCTTCATTCTCTATCGACTGCGAAAAAAAGCTTTTTACCAAAAAAATGCCGAAATGCGTCTGTATATACTTATTGTTGATGACCCGCGACACGGTAGATACATCCATTTTGATAATCTGCGCTATGTCTTTGAGGCGCATGGGCTTGAGAAACGAAATGTCGCCCTCTAAAAAATAATCGTGCTGAAAGTCTACCACCGCCTGCATGGTGTTGAGCATGGTGCTGCGCCTTTGCTGTATCATTTCCATAAACCAGCGCGCCGAATCTATTTTCTGCTTAACGAAAAAAGCCGCTTCTTTGGTTTGTTCGGCTTGGCGTGCGTTGATGCCGGTGCGGTTCTGTTCCCTCTCGTATCTAAGCAGCATTTCTTCGTAGGAGGGGCTGATGCGCAGGTCGGGATCGTTCTTGGAGTTGATGCTCAACAGCAGTTTTCCGTTGTCGTTGATGAGGTAAAAATCGGGAATGATGCTTGCCGCCACGTTTTCAGATACCTCGCCTCCGTGCCTGCCGGGCTTGGGGTCGAGGGTCTTGATAAGTTCTACGGCTTCTTTAAGGTCTTCTTCGCTTACCTTAAGTTTTTCGGCAATCTGGCGGTATTGGTGCTTTACAAATGGCTCGAAATATTTGTCGAGAATACGCCCTGCGGTCTGCAACACAAAGAGGGAACCGAGGTCGGCTTGCTTTTCTACGGCATCTTCGAGCCGGTTACGGATTTGTATCGAAAGGCACTCGCGCAAGTCCCGCCCGCCTATGCCGGAGGGTTCCAAGCGTTGTATGCGCTGCAAAACATCTTCTACCTGTTGGTTTGTTACCATCAGGTTAAAGCTGAACGCCAAGTCGTTTACCATAGCATCTACCGAGCGTTGCAGGTAGCCGTCTTGGTCTAAATTGCCTATAATCACTTCGCCTATCTGCCGCTGTACGGCATCTAAGGGCAACATACCCAATTCGTCGGTAAGCTGTTCCTGAAAACCTTTCTTAAAGCGGATCGGGGCTTGGTAATCCTCCTCGGGGTCGCGGTAGTTGTTCGATTTAAGTTTGTAGGCGTAGTCTTCGCGATCGGGGTTCACGTAATCGCTTACATCAAAATCGGATTCGTCTTCTCCTTGGTCGAGTTTTGCGTCGGAGGCACTGTCATCGTCGTTAAAGGGCATTTCATCAGACGAATCTTCCAAGCGGTTGAGGGAAATATCATCTTCGGCGCCGCCGGAGGCTTCTTCCAAGGCAGGGTTATTCTGTAATTCCTCCTTGATACGTTGCTCCAAGCCCATAGTGGTAACCTGCATAAGCTTCATCAGCTGCAACTGCTGCGGAGAAAGCTTCTGCATAAGCTTTTGCGACAGATTTTGGTTCAGTTTCAATGCCATAGCTAAACACTTGGAAAACGTTGCGGATTATTGCGGTTATAATAATCTGCCATCAAAAAACAATAGGGCAGGCAAAAGTAAAGACGGGCTGATTCAAAAAAAATGGTATCGAAACAGCAAAGCAGAAATAACCCGAGCAACCATATCCAACCCCAAAGACGGCGGCTTTTCCAAACCAAAAATACGGCTTGAACCCAAAATAGCAGAAATACGAGTAATCCGAGAATGCCGTTTGAAATCAAGGCGAACAGGAATTGATTGTGGGGGTGGCGGTACGATCTGTAATAGTCTGGGTGGTCTGCGGCAAAATGTGCATCAAAGTCTTTTCTGAAACCCATACCGTAACCGAAAATGGGTTTTTCCTTTACCATTTTGATAGCCGTTTGCCAACAATAAATGCGGGGAAGTAATGAATTGTCGGTATGCAGTATTTCCTTATTGTCTTTAATTTCTTCTACCACAGACAGGCTACGTTCAAAGCGACCTGAAATTCCCGAACCGAAGTAATAAAAACCAAGGCATCCAAACAACAGCAGAACACCGATGAATCCGCAAGCTATCTTCCATTGTTTATTGCGAAGAACAAATACCAGTAAAAGAAATAGAGTTACAATAAAAACAAACTGTCCTGTTTTTGAATAAGAGGTAACTAATGCGAATGTAAACAAAATTAATACAAAATCGGCAATACATTTCTTAAAACGGGAATCCAAAAACGGATGTTTTTGAACTCTGGCGATAAAGACCAAGACAAAGGCAATGGTAAAAACCATAGCTTCGAGGGTGGTATGCATAATGGGTTGGAGATAAACCCAGCTGAAATAGATACCTTGATAGGAGAGAAATTCATTTACGGAAACCAGCATGCCGCGTCCGAAACTCATATAAGGATTGAGGTCTATATACCATGTTTTGAAATACGGCCAACAAAGATTAAAGCAATAAGCCGATTGTACCACTTTTGCCAACAGCAGCAGAACACAGCCGATAACAAAACATAGGGCAAAAAAGTGGAGTCGTTTGGGAGAGAAAAACCGGGGAGTCATTCCACAAAAAACAAAAGGAACCAATAAAATGGCTGTTTGCTTAAAAGTGTATATGGCGGCAGATTCCGGATAACTTGAGTAAAAAACAGAAATCCAAAGCAGCAAATAGATTAGCAGGAAAGAAATGCTTTGTTTGAAAAAACGTAAATCGATTGCTTTACGTGGAATCATCAGCAAAAACAAAAAGGCAAGGCTGGCACTTATACCCAAAAAAACATACGATGCTTGTGATGACAAACCAAAAAAAAGCAGAAACAACGAAAATGAAATAGTTTGGAACGAAGCGAGAAAACGTCTTGTCTTTCGCCAGACCGAATGGTTGGGAAAGGTGATTTCAGCGCGGTTTTCCCATAGATGGCAAAGCCCAAAAATAGCCAGCAGAAAACACGGTAAAGAAATAAAAGTAAGCGTATTTGCTATAATGTCGAACCAGCCCATCAGCAAACAACCTAAAAACCAACCCAAGATGATTAAGGCAAGGATATATCTGTGTTTAAGGGCAAAAGCAAAGAGCAGATAGATTAAACTTGAAAAAACCAGCACATAGGCAAACGCATGCCAGTCCCCTAAAAAAACGTATAATGTGCCGAAAAAGCTGCGTATGTTGGAACCTAAATCGTGTGTGGTGATTTGAATAAAATGGTTGTTGAGGTGGGAAACGTAGTCTTTATTGCCGAAAAGCTTGCAGATGTTGACAAAGGGTGCGTAAATCTTTGCGGGTTCCCGATATTCGAGTGTATTTTGTGCCAAATCCTCGCTTAATCCGTATACGCCTGCCGCCACGTAGGTAAGGGCATGTTTGCCGATATAAGAGGAAACTTCTCCCCTGAAAGCCGCCGGATCCTGCGCTTTTTTTTGATCAAGCCTTATGTCGTGTTTTTCTTCTACGTTAACATATAAGGTGAGCCAATAAGAGGCAAAGAAAAAACTAAAGCCCGTAAAGAGAGAGAGCAGAATTACCTTAATGCCGAATTTGGTTTTGCCTGTCAGCAGGCGCAGCAAAAGCCCCGCCGCCATAGGGGTCAGAAACCAGCCTTTGACAAGAAAAAGGAGTGCCACGACAAAAAAGCCGAACACATAAATCCAATACCGTTTATGTGTCTTGTCGGCAGCAAAGAGCCAAAAGATATTCAGACCCATCAGTACGGTAAAGAGATGCCCGAAAAAGCCGTGCCCTGCCCATTCAAGGGCAAAACTTTCGCTTCCGGGTGATAGGTCTTTTACAAAAGTGAGACGGCAAAACCAAAAGAAAAATAAAGCGAAAATAGCCCATGTGATATATTCTAAAATGCGGCGTGTGCAAGGAGAAACAAAAACTTCTTTTGGCTGTTCCGCTTTGGCTGTTCCGTTTTTTTGTCTTTGCCGTAAAGCCAACAGCAGGCTCGGCACAAAAAACACTGCCAACCCGATTGCCCAGACCCAAACGCTCGGATAGTAAAACGGCACGAAACCCATGTTTCCGTCAACACACAGGCAAACAGCCAAAACCAAGGCATATGGAACCGAAAGGCAATTGAGGGGCGTGAACCAAGTGTTCCAAAGCTTTTTTTCGGCAAATGCCAAAATCAGCACCTCCAAATAGAGAATTATGACCGGCAGAAAATCCATTGCACGAAAGTAATAAACAATATCCAAAAAGGAATCTCGAAAATGGTTTCCAGACAGAAAAGATATTCAAACCAGCCCATAAACAGCACGGTACATACCCAAGCGAACAAAAGCGTGGTGCAAACCGTTTTGTAATGGCGGAACAGCCAAAAGACAATCTGGCTTGCCGTACCGAACAGCAGGCAGCACAGGGCAAATCCGGCAGGGCGGGTAAAAACGAACAAGGTTCCGAAAAATCCCCGCACATTGGTCAGGTTAATGCCGGTGTGTAGAAATTCATTGTTTACACCCGAAACCACAGGCTGCCCGGTAAGGGTGAACCAAAGGTTATAGAAAGGCGTAAAGATATACTGCCAATCGGGTTCTTCCAATATGCCTTGTTGCATATCCGCGCTCAAACCGAGCGTTCCGGAAGTGAGGTAATGCAAAAACAATCCGCTGATGGACTTTAGTTGTTCTCCCACAGTGGTGAATTGGGGAAAAAGTGTATTTCCTGAAACATAAATCAAGAGGTAGCTGGCAAAAAACACCGCTACTGCCCCGAGTCCAATCCATACCGCACGCTGAAAACTGAATTTTATGCGCCTGCTTATCAATAGGGCAAAAAATACAGACAGAAGCGGCAGGATAATCCAGCTTTTTACTTGATAGACGAACAAAAAGAAAAGCATACCAGCCACTACGAGCCAAGTGAGCCAAGTGCGTTTTTCAAACAGCAATAGAATCATCAGGGCAACGCCCAGTAAAAGCAGGTGTCCCGCCCAGCCATGTGAGGCAAACAGCAAACCAAAGGCTTCGCTCCCAATCAAACCCTTGCCTTGCACCAATAAAACCACCAAACGCACGCTCAAGGCTATCAGGATGGCTATGGCAAGGTAAATTTGAAAAAGATAAGATTTTTGGGAGTGATTAAGCTGTGGTGTTTCAACGGCCGGGCAACGCCTTTCGGCAAGAAAGAACAGCCAGCCGGGCAGCGCAAACAAGGGTAATCCGGCAATCCAAGGAAGCAGGCTGGGGTAGTAGAAATCATCCAAGCCGAAATGCCCCGCGAACAGTAGCGTTATAGCCAATACCGCCACATAGGGAATCATCAGGAAATTGAGCGGAGTATAGCCGGTATGCCACATCTTTTTTTCGAGCCGGAAAAGCAATACCGCTTCGGCAAGCAACACAAGGAGCAAAAAGATGTTCATGCTAAAAACGGTTTGATAATAGACCAAGCGGCATCTTCCCCATGCTGCTTGGAATAATTGTATGCGTTTATTTTTAGGCGGTTCAGTTCATCTTGATGGCTGAACAGGTGCTTGATATGCCCGGCGTAGGATGCCGTTTCCTGTTCTCCGATAGGTACGATATATCCGGTTTCTCCGTGAAGAACAATATGCTTGAGATACATCCAGTCTGAGGTCAAAACAGGGATTCCCGCCATATAGGCGTCTATAATCGCACCCGGAACTCCCTCTCCCGCATACCGTGTGGGTAGAATCAAGGCGTCGTATTTGCACAAGGTTCGTGTTATTTCTTTGGGATCCAAAACACCCCGGTAGCTGAGGTTTGGGTAACGTTCAATCTCTTGTTCAAAATAAATTTTGTCTTGTGCCGCCACTTCCCCGTAAAAGTCAATAGACAAAGGGCAGATTTCGCTTATTTCGGGCTTTGAGAAATAAGCCGCCAAGTCAAGAACAACGGAAAGCCCTTTATCTTTCATAATGCGGGACATGAATACCAAGCGGAATTTTTCGGGATTGGAAGACGGAACGGCTGGAACATATTCCACAAACCGGAAGTTTGGCAGCGTGTGTACATTCTTCATTCCGAATCTTTCTTCAAGTATTCGGGTCAGCGGGTCGTTTTCCGGAAAAATTCCCTTTATTTTTTGCATTTTGCCCACAAAGCGAGGGTGCTTTTCTAAAAATACCGGCAACCAGCCTCCGATAAGCGGATAAAGGATATCGAACCGGAAGACAAGGGACAAGGCATACAAGGTTTCAAAAAAGTAGCGCAAATTGTTTTGGGCGGGCATATAGACCACCTTGTCCGCCCGCAAGGTTTTCCATAAAAGGCTTACGATATGCCAAGGCTTTGTATGAAGAATCTCGGTATCGAAGGTGTCTATGCGGGTATCTTTCCCGGTGTGTTTTTTGAGCAACTCCCGGTATAGACGGGTTTTGACAGTCTGTCCGTCTTTTTTGGCTGTTGTAAAGCCGAAATATCCGACAATCAAAATTTTCCGCCCGTTCATGGTTTATTTATCCGAAATGAGACAAAAAGTTTCTTTAGAAACGGCATCTAAGGTCTTAGCGTGACGTGCCATTCTAAAAGACAGTTTGATTGAAGAAAGAAAGCCGCTTTTCGTTCTGTAGAAAATTGATACGATGTAGGGTATATACAAAAATTGCCAAACAAGGAATCTGAATGAATTTCCCCAATGTTGCCGAATGTCGATAAAACGGTTCAGATAGTGGATATATATCAGTTCCCTTTTGCTAAAATTTTCGCGTGTGGCGCCTAACTTGTGGTAAATTACCGAATCGAGCACACACGCCATTTTTTTGCCCTCTTCCTGCATACGCAGCGAAAAGTCAAAATCCTCTTCTCCAAAAAAGAAGCGGTTGGTAAGCAAATCTGTTGTATCGGTAGGGGAAAGCGGTGTTTGTGCGTATCTTTTCGATTTTTGCCGCAACCAAGCATCGGGACGTCCCAACAGTTCACGTTTGGCAAACAGGGCGCACCCGGTAATCAAATTTATATTAATAAAGTGTTTTTGTCTGATTCTGCAAAAATCTTGGTCGCCGTAAAGGTATTTCCGCAAACCGAAAATCAATTTTCCGCCACAGTTCCAGACCAAGTTTCGCGGTTCGGCATAGCGGATTTGCGGTGTAAGTGCCGCGTATTGCGGATTTTTTTGGGCAAAAGACTCTAATTTTTCCAAAAAATCGGGTTCCACCAAAGTGTCGTTGTTCAACAGCAGGTAGTAATCCGGTTTTGGGGTATTTGCGGTAAGTTCCTCTACCAAGGCAATGCCCTTGTTGTTGCCTTGGGCAAAGCCGTAGTTTTCCTTTAGCGTATAAACCGCACCTTGTCCTGCCTTGAGCGTACGAACCGGTTTTTCCCCCTCCGCCACCACAAAAAAATCTTTGCCACGCGCCGAGAGGTGGGCGGTAATTTGCCGAACCGAATCGTTTTCGGAGCCGTTGTCTACAACTACCCACACAAAATCTTGCTTTGCGCAGGCAAAAAGCGAATCAAGACACGCTATGGTGTCTTGAAATCCGTTCCAATTGAGCAGGATAATCGCCGTCATAAACCGTAAACTCCCTAAAAAGGGTGTAAAGATAAGGCTTTTGGCGCAAGAGCGCAAGATTTTAACGCAGGCGGAGCAATCCGCTCAAACAGGCAACAAAGAGTACGGTTTCCGAAAGGATCATTGCCCACGCGCCTGCCTCCGCTTCAAGAAAAGAAGCCGTGCAGAGGGTCCAGCCTATGCTTACCGCTCCGGCAATCAAGACAGAGCGCAGAAATAAATTGGCTTTGTCTAAGTTTACCAAACCCACGATACCCAAGAGATAGTTCATACCACCGAAAAACATAACGGGGCTCATAATACGCAGCAGGAGGGTAGCCTCTAAAAATTCCTGTCCGCACAGAAGCCTTACTAACGGTTCGGCAAACACAAATATCACCGCCATAGCGAAAAACAGCAGCAATGCCATATAGAGTGATATTTTTTTGAGCTTTTTGAGGTTCTCGTGTCGGGATTTTCCGGCAAAATCATGCCCCAAGTAAGGAAACAAGGCTTGAGAAACGGGCGAAACCACACTTTGCAGTCCCACTATGATTTTTTCTGCTGCCGTATAAATCCCCAAGGCGGCATCTCCCACAAAAAAACGCAGAATAAAGATGTTGGATTTGCGGTAGAGGGTCATGCCCAGAGTGGAGCCGAAAATGGCAGCCCCGGAAGCAAATTGGGCTTTAATGTCTGCCATAGAGGGTATGCGTAATTTCATACCGAACTGCCACCGGGCTATCACCAAGCTCGCCGCTCCGCCCGCCATATAGCCCAAACCGTCTAAGAGCGGCAAGAACACATAGTGTTCCGGCTTTTTTATGATTACAAAAATCAAGATCAGAAAGATGCTTTTTCCAAACACGTTCACTATGGTGAGGTAGCGCATTTTTTCCATGCCCTGAAAGAGCCACACGGCAGTAAAGGTGTTGCCCAAAACAAGGCTCAGCCCGCCCAAAAACATAAGCTTTTGCGTGGCGGTGGGCAGAATAAGGGGAGAAAGTGCGAAAAAGAACGCCGCCGCCCCCACGAACAGCAGCAAACGGCAGGCGAGAACGGCATTGTAGATACGGTTCAGGTATTGGGTGTCCTGTCGGTGTTGCGCCACCTCTTTGGTTACCGAGTAGTCGAAACCGTAGTTATTGAAAATCAATACGTACTGAACCAAGATATAGATAAAGCCGTAAAGCCCGTAATGGGCGGGACCCACCACGCGCAGAACGTAAGGCATGGCGATAAGAGGAATCAGAATCACTATGCCGTTCAGCACGGAAAGCGATAAAAAGCTTTCCAATAACGATTTATATTTTTGCAGTGTTTCTTTCAGCAACATCGGGCATTGGCTTGGCCGCCCCAAAAATACGCACGTTTTTGTAACTTCGCGCACATAAATTCAGGCAAAGAGCGTGAAAAAGCAGAAAGAACAAGACAAAATCCTAGAGGATATAACCCGCAGCGACTACGAATGGGGCTTTGAAACCAAAGTAGATACGCAGACTTTAGAAAAGGGGCTTTCCGAAAATATCATACGCCGCATTTCCCAGCTTAAGGGAGAACCCGAGTATATGCTGGAGTTCCGTTTGTCGGCGTTCAAAAAGTGGAAAGAAATGGGCGAACCCCATTGGGGGCATTTCGACTACGCGCCCATCGACTACCAAGATATTATCTACTATGCCGCCCCGCAGTCGAAAGACAGCAATCCCCTCTCCGGCATAGACCCGGATTTATTGGCTACTTTCAAGAAACTGGGCATTGAGTTAGACGAAAGCAAGGAATTGCCCAAAGTGGCGGTAGATGCCATTATGGATTCGGTTTCGGTAAAGACCATGTATTCGGAACAGCTTGCCCAACAGGGCATAATCTTCTGCTCCATCAGCGAGGCGATAAAGAATCATCCCGACTTGATTAAAGAATACTTGGGTTCGGTGGTGCCTTCGGGCGACAATTACTTTACCGCGCTCAATTCGGCAGTATTCAGCGACGGCAGCTTTGTGTATATTCCCAAAGGGGTGCGCTGCCCTATGGAACTTTCGTCATATTTCCGCATCAACGCCAAAGAAAGCGGGCAGTTCGAGCGCACGCTCATCATTGCCGACGAAGGGGCGTATGTTAGCTATATGGAGGGTTGTACGGCTCCCATGCGCGACAAGAACCAGCTTCATGCGGCTGTGGTGGAGATTGTGGTGCTCAAAGATGCCGAGGTAAAGTATTCTACGGTTCAGAATTGGTATCCGGGCGACAAAAACGGCAAGGGCGGTATCTACAACTTTGTTACCAAACGCGGAATCTGCAAGGGTTCGCGCGCCAAACTTTCGTGGACTCAGGTAGAAACCGGCAGTGCCATTACGTGGAAATATCCGTCAATTATCCTTAAAGGAGACCACAGCACGGGCGAGTTTTATTCGGTGGCGGTTACCAACAACTGCCAGCAGGCGGATACCGGCACCAAGATGATACACATCGGGCAGAATACCTCCAGCACCATCGTTTCAAAGGGTGTATCGGCAGGAGAGAGCCAAAATTCCTACCGGGGTTTGGTAAAGATTATGCCGGCGGCGGCAGGGGCGCGCAATTTTTCGCGTTGCGATTCGCTTTTGATGGGCAACCGTTGCGGAGCTCACACTTGGCCCGACATTCAGTGTCAGAACCAGACCGCCATAGTGGAACACGAAGCCACCACCTCCAAGATTTCGGAAGAAAAACTGTTTTACTGCCGTCAGCGCGGGCTGTCGGAAGAAGATGCGGTAAGCCTGATTGTAAACGGCTATGCCAAAGATGTGTTGGAACAGCTGCCTATGGAATTTGCTGCCGAAGCTCAGAAATTGCTGAGTGTGAGTTTAGAGGGCAGCGTAGGTTAAAACTATAATTTAGAAAATTTTAGACCATGTTACTTGAAATAAAGAATCTACAGGCGTCCATCAATGGAAAGCAGATTTTGAAAGGGGTGAACCTGAATGTGAACCGGGGAGAAATCCACGCCATTATGGGACCTAACGGAAACGGAAAAAGCACGCTGGCATCCGTTATCGCCGGAAAGGAAATGTTTAAGGTAGACGGAGGCGAAATAAACTACAAAGGGAAAAACCTCTTTGACCTCAAGGTGGAAGAACGCGCCTGCGAGGGTATTTTCTTGGGATTCCAATATCCGGTGGAGATTCCGGGGGTAAGCATTACGTCATTTATGCGCTCGGCGGTGAACCAGCAACGTAAATACAAGGGTTTGGATCCGATGGATACCTTTGCCTTTATGAAATACATGGAAGAAAAGCAGGCTTTGGTGGGTATGACCGACAAACTTGCCAACCGCAGCGTAAACGAAGGTTTTTCGGGAGGCGAAAAGAAAAAGAACGAGATTTTTCAGATGGCGATGTTGCAGCCCGAACTTGCCATTTTGGACGAAACCGATTCGGGTCTTGATATAGACGCCTTGCGCATTGTGGCAGGGGGAGTGAACAAATTGGCGAACAAAGACAACGCCATAGTGGTTATTACCCACTACCAGCGGCTCTTAGACTATATTGTGCCTGATTTTGTGCACGTGCTTGCCGACGGCAGGATTGTAAAGACAGGCAATAAGGAATTGGCAAAAGAGTTAGAAGAAAAAGGCTACGACTGGCTCAAAGACCGCGTTACGGACAAATAAGAGGCAAGAACCATGCAGAACAACAAGGATATGCAACAATGGGCGGCTTTGGCAAAGAGCCGTATGCCTGCCGGGCGCGGAATGTTTTTGCAGCATATTTCGCTGTGGCGGGAATTGGGAGCCAATGATTTCTTGCAGCGCAAGATGCCTCTTGCCTTAACGGTTCCGCCGCCCCAATTTCATTGCGACATCAAGAGTTTAGACACGCATTTGGTATCGGTGTGCAACGGTTTTGCAACAGGCAGGGCGGGGCAGAACCTGCTTTTTCCCGAACAGAAAGCCGCATTGGGCGATAAGCCCTGCGTTTGCCGTCTGAGCGATCTTTCGGAGGGGGAACGCAACCAATTGCAGGCGTTTTTTGCCCATAGCGAAACAGCGGCAAAACAAAGCGGCAAAGTTCGCCGCACCGCCGATTTCGCCGAGGTAAGATGCGAACCCGATACCGAAGATTTTGCCCGCCTCAACCGCAGTTTTACCCCCGAAACTTTGGTGGTTTACCTGCCTGCCGGCTGCCGTTTAGACAAGCCTTTGCAGATTGTGAACCTCTGCATAGGCGATGAAGCCCTGTTTTTGCAGCCGCATTGCCTCATGCTGCTCGAAAAGGGGGCGTCTTTGAGCCTTGTGCACTGCACCGACAGTCATCCCAAGGCAGATATTCTTGCCAACGCCCTTACCGAAATCCGTTTGGAGCCGGGCGCCTCCCTTGAGTACATACAGATGCAGAATGTAGGCGACCGTTGCAAGATTTTTCATCAGATACAGGCAGAAGTGCTGTCCGGCGCCCGGCTCAGCCTGCACCGCATAACGCTCAACGGCGGCATTACGCAGAACAATACCGAAGTAAACCTTTTGCAAGAAGGCGCACGCGCCGAGGTGTTCGGGCTATACCTGCAAGACAGGGAACAGAAAACCGACAACAGGGTAAAGATTAACCATATCGCGCCCCAAACCTACAGCCGCGAGCTGTTCAAGGGCGTAATGGACGATTCGGCGGAGGCGTATTTCAAGGGGCATGTGTTCGTAAGTCCGCAAGCCCAGCAGACCGAAGCCTACCAGTCGTGCCGAAACCTTTTGGTGTCGCCCAAGGCGCAAGCCTACGCCAAGCCATATTTGGAAATCTATGCCGACGATGTGCAGTGCAATCACGGTGTTACGGTAGGGCAGTTAGACGAAGACGCGCTGTTTTATATGCGATGCCGAGGCATATCCGCCGATTCGGCAAGACGGCTTCTGATGCGGGCATACGCCGACGAAATACTTAAGGAAATCGGCGTGGAAGAATTGCGGCTGTGGCTTACCTCTTTGGTAAAGAAACGATTCAGCGGTCAGTTGCAGGCCTGTCAGGAGTGCATTCTGGCGTGCCCCGGCGGAGAGTGCTAGGCTTAGAAATCGGTACTGAGCGAGAAGTAGAACACCGGTTTTTTGTGAACGATGCCGTTTTCTACGCCCCAAGCAAGGTCGCCGCGCAAGAAATAACCCAACACCTGCAAGCGCAAACCCAAACCGAAGCCGCCCACGATAGGGTTGGCATCCTTGTTCAATACTACGGTAAGCTTGCCGTCTTGAATGGTTTTCTTATAAAAGAGGTTGTCTTTAGACCAAGGATTCCAGCCGCTCCACGCGCTGCCTATATCGCCAAAAAACACCAATTGCAGATGCCGCAGAAAAGCCGACTGCACCGGTCGGGGCGATAATACCTGAACAAAGGGAAAGCGTATTTCGCTGTTGATTACCGCAAAAGTGTTGCCGTTCCGGATATTCTGATGAAAGCCCCGCATATTGGTTGCCAAGGTCTGATAGGCGTAATTCTGATTGGGGTCGGTTTCTACATCCCGGTTGAACTTGGCGCCCACCCAGCCGTCTACGCCACCCATATAATACACTAATTTCTGCTGACCGAAAGAGGTGGAAAAGGCAATGCGGTTAGCCCAGATAAGGTTTTTATACAAACGGCGGTAATCCCTGAAATCCAGCCCGAAAACAAACAAGTTCTGATTGTTGTTCAAAACGCCCTGATAGTATTCCAGCCATACCTTGCCGCGTGTGCCGAAATAAATGTTCTGCGTAATAAAACGGCTGTGGTCATACACCCATTCGGCTTTAAGCCCCACCCGCATTTCACGCATGGTTTTTGCCACAAGGCTCTGGTAGTCTATGGCTTGATAAATGGTGCGGTCGTAACGTCCGAACACCGTACCCCGCAGGGAAGAAACGGGCGAGAGCGGATATTTCATAATGTAATATCCGTCGTAGGTGTTCTGCTTGCAGGGATAGTAGGTGTTGTCGTTGAGGTTCGACATGTGCAGCACAACCTGATGCCCAAGTCGGCGTTCCAAGTATTCGTAGCTGAACAGATATTCCGTGCTTGAAAAATCGAGGGAGAACGCAAAGCCTCCTATAAGGCGGTGGTTCTCCATTAAATCGGCGATGGAAATTTGGGTAAAGCCGCTGGCGGCGGCGTTGAGGTAAAGCGGAGTCTGGCTGTTGGTAAAGGCTTGGTAGCAGGCGTTGAGATAACTGAAACCCAACTGTGCCGTAGAAGAATTAACCGAAAACTCCACTTCGTACATATGCTGTTTGGGCGGAATCTTTGGAAAAGCCGAACTTGTGTCGTCTGCCATAGATGCCATCAAAGCTGCCATAGCTGCCGAATCCGAAAGCGGAATCCATGTTTCATCGGAAGAAAGGCCGATAGCCTTGCGGTAGGTTTCTTGCGCCTGCGCCAAGGCGGGGTTGTAGGTTAAAAGTGCCGAATCGGCTGGCAAGAGGCGCAGGAATTGCGTGCTGTCGCTGCCTTGGCCGCTGCCCGAATCGGGCAGCAGCAAGCCGGCACGTTGCAGCAGCCACAAATCGTAGGCGGTAAGCAGGGGGTTGTCGCTCGGCTCGGCATTACGCAAGCTAAACACGCGCTTTTCGTGCCGGGCTTGCAGCAGGCGCATTGCCGCACTGTCGTTCTGGGCTTCCGCCGCCCGCCTTAAACTGTCTTGATAGGCAATCTTGGCTGCCTTTTTGCGCTCCCGCTCCCATAGTTGCGCCTTAAATCGCGAGGGTTTGGCACGCTCCGCCTTCCGCCCCGGTTCAAGCGGCAATAAGTTATCTGTATTTCCTTCGGTAAGCGTATAGAATCCGTGCCGGTTGGGTTTGCGTTGCAAGCGGGCGTATTGTCCCCGCTTTTGCGAAATGTCGATATACTCCAAACCCGGTTCAAAATCGGTAACGATACCGCTCTGAAAGGTAGTTCGGTAATGAATGGCGGTGTCGATATGCGAAATGGTCTTGCCCAGCTGCCCCAAGGCGATGTTGGTCTGTCCGTAAAGATTGCTCGTAAAGGCTATCTGTCCGTTTTCAAGCACCTGCGGCAGGCGCAAGAGCGTACCCGCATTTTCTTCGGTAAGGGCGATAAGGCGGTTTCCTCCCTCTTTGAGATTATAGGCAAACAAATTGGTTCCGTTAGGAAAAGAGGGTGCAACTTCAAATTTTTCGTTCTTCTTGATGCTGTCGTCGGGGCGGTTAGACGAAAACACGAGCAAATCCGTGCCCGGCACAAAAACAGGGTCGTAATCGTCGTAAAGATCAAAGGTAATGCGCTGACGTGTGCCGGCTCCGAGGCGGAAAAGGTAGATATCGGGATAGCCGTCGTTGGTGGCACCTAAGGCTATGGTTCTGCCGTCGGGCGAAAAAGAAAAGCTGTTTACCTTGTCGAACATATCCAAGTAGTAGCGCATAGTGTTACGCCTTACCGCCTTAGGCTTGAACAAGCCCTTTTTGTTGCGCTCTATATTATATACAATCAAGGTGGTGCGCCCTTTTTCCTCGGTCATGATGCCCAACATATCCCCGTTGGGGTGAAAGCAGAGCAGGGGAAAAGAATAATCCGGATTATCGTTGATTGCCGCTCCGCTCCGGTAAATGCAAAAGCGACGCATAGGTTCGGTACTCTGCAAATATACTTTGGAACGCCCCAGGCGGTTAGACACAAAAGCCGCTTCCTCTCCGTTGGCGTTCAGCACAAAATGTTGATGCACCTCGTCAATCTTGCTAGTGCGGGGCAACATAACAGACTGGGTGCTGTCTTCGTGCTGTATTCCCGAATACAGTTTAAGGTAAAAGTCGCGCCAACGGTTCATCACCTCCTTGAAAGAGGCGTTAAAGGCTACATTAAAAGTCTTGTTGAGCCGTTTTTCGCGCGCCACCACGCGGATACAGCGGGTAATGGCTTCGGCTCCGTAAGTCTGTTCTATAAAATACCAAAAAGAATGGCCTGCAAAATCGGCTTCTTCTCCCTCCAATCCCCAGAAATACTTAAAATCCTTTTGGCGCACGGTAGCCGCCATACGTTCGTCTAACTCCTCGTCCCAGCCACGCCCTAAGTAAGAAGCCAAGCCGGCAACGAACCAGTGCGGCAGGTCCATCACGTAAGAATTGCGGTATTGCGCACCCACTTTGGAGCCGTTAATGGCTTGCGAAACGAGCATTTCCGCCATGCCCCGGCGTATTTGCCGTTCAAAATCCAAGTAATCGCCCTCAAAATATAGAAAAACCTTGTTGCCCAAAAAGTGAGTAATACCGCCTGTGTTGGCATTCGATTCGTTTTCTTCGTCTACATAACCGATATTGCTCTGCTTTAAGTCGGTGAGCCGGTTAAACACAATGAACCTTAAGCCGGGCGAGGCTTGCACGCCTGTTTTTTCTTCCATTTCATGCAGGTGGTTCTGCACGTAATTGGCGGTGTAGAGTGCTAAATTTTTGCCTTGGTTGGTAAAATAAACGTCAAAGCCGTCAAAGCGGTAATACATCCAGATAAAGCGGTCGTACTGCACGCGCTTTCTGCCAAAGCTCTGCTCGCTGCCTGTATAGAACTGGGCAAAAGAAAAGAGAGGAAAAAGCAACAAAAAAACGGCAAAAAAAACCTTTCGCCGCCCTTGCAGGCTGAACTTAAAGCTTTTCTTGCCGTTTTCCATAAGGTGAAAACTCTTACAGTTGAGGTCCGGCAGCAACTAAACGCTTGCCTTCTTCTGTATCGGTAAAGTTTTCAAAATTCTTGATGAATTTGGCTCCCAAATCGCGGGCGGCTTTGTCCCAGTCGGCGGGATTAGCCCAGAGGTTGCGCGGATTGAGGATTTTGGAATCCACACCGTTAACCGTTTTGGGCACCGCCAAGTTGAATACTGGAATGGTTTCGGTTTCCGCCTTGTCGAGGGAACCGTCTAAAATGGCGTTGATAATGGCACGTGTGGAGGGAATGTCGATACGTTTGCCCACGCCGTAAGGACCTCCGATCCAGCCGGTGTTCACCAAATAAGCGGTAGAGCCGTGCAGGTTCATCTTCTTAACCAGTTCGCGGGCATATACTGTGGGGTGCAGCAAAAGAAAAGCCGCTCCAAAGCAGGAGGAGAAAGTGGGGGTAGGTTCCTTGATGCCGCGTTCGGTACCGGCTACCTTGGCGGTATAGCCGCTCAAGAACTGATATTGGGTCTGGTCGTGGTCAAGACGCGAAACGGGAGGCAATACGCCAAAAGCATCGGCGGTGAGGAAAATCACCTTGGAGGGATGACCGCCCTTGGATACCGGCTTAACGATGTTGTTGATATGGTAAATGGGGTAGGAAACGCGGGTATTTTCGGTTTTGGAAGCGTCGTCATAGTCGATTTTGCCGGTCTTGGCGTCGAATACCACGTTTTCCAAGAGCGCGTCGCGTTTAATCGCGCCGAAAATATCGGGTTCGTTCTGAGCCGAAAGGTGAATACACTTGGCGTAGCAGCCGCCTTCAAAGTTAAATACGCCTTCGTCGTCCCAGCCATGTTCGTCGTCGCCGATAAGGGCGCGGTTGGGGTCGGTAGACAGCGTGGTCTTGCCGGTTCCCGAAAGACCGAAAAAGATGGCGGTGTCGCCGTTCTTGCCCATGTTGGCAGAGCAATGCATGGCAGCCATGCCTCTAAGGGGCAAAAAGTAGTTCATTACCGAGAAGAAACCTTTCTTCATTTCTCCTCCGTACCAAGTTCCGCCGATAACGGCTCTTTTTTCGTCAAGGTTAAAAGCCACGTACACTTCGCTGTTCATGCCTTCTGCCTTAAAGTCGGGATAGGTGGTCTTGCAGGCGTTGAGCATTACAAAGTCGGGCTTGAAGTTTTTAAGCTCTTCTTCGGTGGGGCGGATAAACATATTCTTGGCAAAGTGAGCCTGCCAAGCCACTTCCGTTACGATGCGGATACACAGGCGGCTGTTGGGATTGGCACCCACAAAACCGTCTTGTATATACAGGTTCTTGCCGCAGAGCTGCTTGCTCGAATTGTTGTAGAGCTTGTTCCACAGTTCGGGAGAAATAGCCTTGTTGTCGGAGCCTTTGCGACCTTCCTGTGCCCACCATACGTTCTTTTCCGAAGCGGGATTGCGCACGATATATTTGTCTTTGGGCGAGCGGCCGGTAAAAATGCCGGTATCTACCGTCATCGCACCCGTTTCAGTAAGGTAGCAACGGTCAAATCCTTCTAATTTGGGATCGGATTCATGCTTGAAAAGATCCTCGTAAGGCAGGTTGTAAAAAATTTCTTTGGTGCCGGTAATGCCGTAGCTTTCCAAATCTTGTAACAGTTTCTGCTTTTCCATGATATGATGTAATTTTTAGAAGCGCGTAAAGATACGGTTAATCTTTTTCTTCCGCAATGGTTTTCTGCAAGTCCCTATACCCTTTTCCAAGCACTTCGTAAGCTGGTAAAATGGTAAGGAAAGCATTGGGATCCACTTGGTTCACTATTTCCCGCAGCGTGCCCACCTGTGTTTTGGGAATCACGGTATAGATAAGGTGTTTGGTGTCTCCCGAATACATACCGCGACCTTCTAAGAAAGTGCCTCCCCGGTTCATTGTAAAGAGTATGGCATCGCGCAGTTCATCGGGTTTGTCGGTGGTAATGAGCACGGCTTTTTCGGTACGGACTCCCTCCATAATCAAATCAACCACCTTGCCGTACACAAAAACGGCAATCCACGAATAAAGGGGCACTTCCCACGAGCCTAAGGCGATAAGCCCCAGCAGCACGATAGACGAATCGATAATGGTAATGTTGATGCCCACATTGTTGTGCGTGTAGCGCGAAATGATTTTTGCCAGCACATCCGTTCCCGCGCTGGTGCCCTTTGCCTTAAAGATGATGCTTACCCCCAAGCCGAAGATGGCGCCACCGTAAATGGCTGCCAAAAGCGGGTCGTTTACAAACGTATGCCCTTCGTTCAAAACGGTAAAGAAGTCGGTAAAAAAGGCTGTGGCTAAGAAAGTAACCACAGTTTTAAGCCCGTAGTGATGCCCCAGGAAATGATATGCCGAAAGCCACAGGGGAATATTGAAGCAAAGAGCCATAGTCCCCATAGGCAAACCGTTGGGAAAAGCCTCGAACCATCCTTTGGAAATGGCGTTGAGGATAATCGTGATACCGTAAACTCCGCCGGGAACGATATTGTTGGGCGCAAAAAAGAACGAGTAACAAGCCGCCACGATAGCCGACCCCACAATAATAAATGTATAGTCGCGCACGATGCGCTTCTTGCTCAAATCCGCCAGCAGCACAAAAGGCTTTATGGGGCGGAACTTCTTCAAATCCGAAAAATGAGGACCCGAATACGATTTAAGGAATTTTTGGCGCTCGGCTTTCACGACAGCTCTTATTTGATGTTTTCAAAACCGTTTCCAAACACGCCCAAAGCGTTGGTAACACTCATAAACACGTTGGGATCTATATCCTTGATGCGTTTCATAAGCGGTTGCAGTTCGTATTTGCGCACCACCACCAACAAAATGCGTGTTTCTTTCTTACTGTAGTAGCCCTCGGCGTTCAAAAGGGTAACGCCCCGGTTCTTTTCGTGCGAAATCATCTCGGCAATGGCTTCGTAATGAGCGGCAGAGTTAATCAGCAGCTGCACGCTTGAACGGCTGCCCAACACCAAAAGGTCTATGGTGTAGGAGGTAACGCCCATAGTAACGAAACCGTAAAGCACCACGCGGATGGAATCCACCACGCTGTGTCCGTTAAAGAAATGAAAAACGATAAACGAAGAAGAAATAATGAATATGTCGCACCACAGAATCACGCGACCCGGCCCTACATTGTGAAATTTAGATACAATCAAAGCAATGATGTCCGTTCCGCCCGTGCTGCCGCCGTAGTTAAATGCCGTTCCTACCGAAACCCCTATCAGCGCGCCGCCCAAAACGGCAGAAAGAAACTTGTCGTCTGCCAAGATGGGTTCACGGATAAGGTTTGTCCATAGGGTAATAAATACCGAAAGTCCGAGAATTGCCCAGATAGTCTTGAGTCCGAAACCTTTACCGAGAATCCGTATGCCGATAAGCAAGAGCACCACATTAATGACAAAGGCACTTGCCGCTACGGGAATATGTTTGCCGGTGGCGTAGAAAATAAGGGTGGATATACCGTTCACGCCTCCGCTCACGATTTCCGAATTGATGATGAACGCCACCAAAGCCAAGGCGTAGACACCGAGGCAGAGGGTAATCATAACATAACTCTTGACCTCTCTTCGGAGCAGTTTAGGGTCGGTCGGAATGCTTTTCTTTATAGAATCGACCGCTTTTTCAAAAATGTTCATTGTTTCACCTCCTCATAATCCACATAATCGGAATCGGGCGCGTTGCTGCCCGGCCGGCTGTCTTTAAGGTCTTGCCTCGGCGGCACGTAATCGATACTTACCGAACCCTCCCGTTTGGGGCGTTCTTCTTTTTGGGAAAACGGTCTGTCGGAGGGTCTGATCCAAGGAAAGAAAGGCAAGAGAAATATCCTCCCCAGCAGGCGGAGCGCAAAGACCGCCAACAGAAAGAAACCCAAGAGCAAAAAGAGCAAGAACGAAATCATCCGTTTATTCCGTTTTCCAACCGATAAAAAAAATTCTGCCCTCCCTTATGCGGAATGAACAGAATTCTTAACAAAAACGAGCCGTAAGGTCGTTCTACTATCTCTCATCGGAAACAGTCAAACGAACACGTCCTTTCGCTCTGCGAGCCGCCAAAACGCGACGACCGTTGGCGGTGGACATTCTTTCACGGAATCCGTGTTTGTTGACACGCTTGCGGCGGTGGGGTTGAAAAGTACGTTTCATCTTTATCGCTTATTACTATTATACAACTTAAAATCTGTGTTTTAAGGTTTTATAAACCCCTTCGGGAGAGTTTATTCCACCCCAAAAACGGAGCGCAAAGATATAAAAAATTGAAAGATAAAACAAGAACAAGCGTATCATTGCCCTCAAAACCACCGGTAAACCTCTTTCAGGGCGGTGTCTTTGGCAAGGTCGTTGGGGTTGGTGCCGGGCAAACCCTCCGGTATGGATTCACCCAAACGTTCAAACAATTCAACCCAAAAAGCAGGCATATTTCCCGCAGAATCCCTGAAGTTCATCGGCTGCGCCGAAAAAAGCGGCGAACCGTCGGGCAGGCGGTAACTTTCGTACACCAACTCGGAGCAATACATCTTGCCGTTATCCGGATAAAAAGACCAATCGTAGGCTTCACCTATGTGCAATAGGGCGCGGGCAACGGCATCTTGCGGCACAAAGCCTTCCCTATCCACCCGCATCGCCACTATACCGGGCTTGTCTCCAACAGGCTCCGCCTCACTCAAAAAGTCCGACCAATCAGTACACTTTACGCCTGCGCCCGCCGCCTCCACCACATAAGGCTTTCCATTTTCAACAGCCACAATGCCCACGTGCGAAAACTTAAGGCTGTCGTTCCATGCCGTAGATTGCGCCACGGCATTTCCCATTCCGCTCCGGGGCGCGATTTGAAACAGCAGATCTCCCGCCTGCGGCTCGTAGTCGTTTTCGTTGTTAATCGAACAGCCAGCCAAAAAGACATACAAAAGGATAGAAACTAAGCCTGAAAACCGGGTCATCTTTTACGGAATTTTTAAGGTTTCAAAAAATTAGCGTAACTTTGTAAGTTGTGCATGTGTTTTTTGTGCGCATAAAATTAGTAAGAAACTTAAAAAAATACTGCCATGATGCTTAAACGCGGCTCTTTTATCGCCATTGCCTCTTTGTGCGGTGTGCTGATGTTCACCTCCTCGTGCAAAACTCCCAGAGAAAAGAGACTGGAGGCTGAAAACGAAAGACTCAACAACGAAATCATCAAGTCGGATTCGGTGCAGATACAGTTTATGAACGCCTATGCCGAAATCGACGCCAACCTGCAAGCCATCAAGGTGCGCGAAAAAATGATTAACCGCAACAGTCAGGAAGCCGAAGAAAACGCCGATGTACAGCAACGTATCATTGCCGACATTGTGGCTATCGGCAAGTTGATGGAAAGCAACCGTCAGAAGTTGCAGAATATGGAAAGCCTGCGCCGTCAGTTGGTAAACGTCCGCACGGAAAACAAAAAGCTTCAGGTTGAAAAAGCCGCTCTTCAGGAAAAGACCAATATGGTGGCGGTTAACAATCCGCAGGATGCGGCAAGGATAGAAGAATTAGAAAGGGAAAACGCCCGCCTGAACGAACTCAGCCAAAGGCAGTCAAAGATGATAGAAAGTCTTCATAAGCAGATGGAAGAAAGCGAAAAACGCATCGATGACCTGCAAGAAGAACTTGCCACGCTTAAAGATGCTTACGCTGCGTTGAAAAATGTTAACAAAGAACTCAAAGCCAACGAACAGGAATACCTTGCCCGCCTCGAAGAACAGCAAAGCACCATTGCTGATTTGAATAGTCAGGTGAGCCAAGGCAAGACCGTTTACTATATAGTTGCTCCTACCAAAGAACTTAAAAACAGAG
>JAFLTI010000009.1:0-71303 GCA_022510485.1 Lentimicrobiaceae bacterium
CGGTTTTGACAGAAGCCAAGCTTGCTTGGATTATGGAAAGACCGCAACCCTATGCCAGCCACGTAAACGTGGCTGGCTTCTGCCGAAACGCAGTATATTCAACGGAGCGGAGCGAAGTTAAATATACACTCCATTAATTCTCGCTATGGCATAGCCCAATTTCTGCCGAAACGCAGTATATTCAACGGAGCGAAGCGAAGTTAAATATTATACATTTTATTTTTTTATATTCGCACCGCTCAATGCCAGCAAGCCCATAAGAAAAATGGACCTACAACACATCAGAAAAGAGTTTCCCTTGTTGAATACAACTGTCAACGGCAAGCCGTTGGTGTATTTAGACAATGCCGCCACCACGCAAAAACCGTGTGCGGTAACAGATGCGTTGCTTTCTTATTACCGAACAATCAACAGCAATATTCACCGGGGGGTGCATCATCTGAGCCAGCAAGCCACCGAAGCTTTTGAAGAAAGCCGTGAGTGTGTACGCAAGTTCATGAATGCCGCCCGTCAGGAGGAAATTATCTTTACCAAAGGCACAACCGAAGCCATTAACTTGGTGGCACACGGATTTGCCCGCAAATTTTTGAAAAAGGGAGAGCGGGTATTGGTTACGGTGGCAGACCACCATTCTGATTTTGTGCCTTGGCAGCAGGCGTGCCTGCAAAGCGGAGCGGAGTTCGACGTTATGCCCGTTGAGCGGGACGGCAGTTTGAACTTGGCTCTTTTGGAACAGAAATTGGCTCTGAAACCCAAACTGTTTGCCTTTCCCCATATCTCCAACGTGCTCGGCATAGAAAATCCGGTTAAGCAAATCTGTGCTATGGCGCACGCGCAAGGGGTTACCGTGCTGGTAGACGGAGCGCAGGGAATAGCCCACTGCAAGGTGGATGTAAACGAGCTTGATTGCGACTTTTACTGTTGGTCAGCTCATAAGATTTACGGCTCTACGGGCATAGGCGTGCTGTACGGCAAGTATGATTGCTTGGAAAAACTGCCCCCCTACCAGTTTGGCGGGGAAATGATAGAAGAGGTGGACTTGGGGCAGACCTCTTTTGCCGCGCTGCCATTTAAGTTTGAAGCCGGCACCCCTCCTATTGCCGAGGCAATATCCCTTAAAAGCACGCTTGAATTTGTGCAAAACATAGGCTTTGATGCCTTGCGGAAACACGAAGAAAAACTGACAGGTCTTGCCATAGAGGGTCTGCGGCGGATAGACGGCATTGAAATCTACGGAAAGGAAGAAGGACATTCGGGGGTGGTTTCGTTTAACCTCGAAGGGGCTTATCATTATGATACCGGCGTGATTTTAGACCAATTGGGCATTGCCGTAAGGACAGGACACCATTGCGCCCAACCGCTTATGAAACATTTTGGAATACCCGGTTGCGTGCGCGCCAGCTTTGCCATATATAATACAGAAGAAGAAGTGGAACGCCTGCTTGCGGGCGTTGAAAAAGCGGCACAGATGCTTCGATAAAAAATAAACCATCAACAAAATACAAAACAAAACCATGAATTTCTTAAAAAACTCCGTACTCGCGGCTATAGGGTTCTTCCTGTTTGCCACGACTGCTCTGTTGGCTCAGGATTATGTAGACAACGCGCTGTACATAAGACTTAAGGAGGGTTCTTCGGTGAGTGCAAAAAGTTTCGGGAGGGATATAGTTCCTCTCAAAGCCCTGCAACTCAAGATTTCGGACAAAGAACTCACGCAAAACGGTTTTCACCGGGAAGCCGCTTCCATGAGCCTGTTCAACAATTCTGAATTGGACCGCACTTTCCGGATTCAATTCGACAGTACCAAAAGAATGCAGCGGATTATCCGCCTCCTGCAAAAAGATCCGAATGTGGAATTGGTGGAAAAAGTGCCTATGTTCAGAATTTTGTCGGCAAACACCGCCAAAACCGTACCCAACGATCCCTACTACGCTCCTTTTGAGGGCAAAAACCTTCAATGGTATCTGAAAATGATCAATGCCGAAGAAGCATGGGCTTTGCAAGAAGGAGACCCTAACATCCGGGTGGCGGTGGTAGACGGTGCCGTTTGGGGAGAACATCCCGACTTGGATATTCCCAAAAACCTTCAATATGACGCTTGCAGCGGAGATGTAGGCAATTCAAAACCTGACTATTCTCCTCAAAATTATCTGTGTGAAACTCTTACCCCGACAGGCTATACGGATCCTTGCCCTATTTACACATGGTCGCACGGCACACATTGCGCCGGTGTAGTGGGAGCGAAAAACAACAACGGTATAGGTATCGCCTCTTTGGCAAGCGGGGTAACGCTTATGGGGGTAAAGGCAACTACAAAAAATTATCACGAATACGTAGTGGCGGGCTATGAAGGAATTCGTTGGGCAGCCGCCAACGGAGCTAATGTAATCAGCTGCTCTTGGGGTACCGGCTCGGGCGGCAGCGATGTAGGGAACTCCCTTCTGAGAACCTGCTACGACAATAATATCGTTATTGTAACGGCAGCCGGCAACGAAAACCTTGACTCAAGAGGCGACCCCTCTGCCTCGATGTACGTTATTACCGTAGGTTCAGTAGATGAAAGCAAAAACAAATCTAGTTTCTCGAACTATGGCAATTGGGTGGATATTTTGGCTCCCGGAGGATCTGCTTCGGTAGAGAACGGAAGAATAGGTATTTTTAGCACCACTTACTGTTTTGGGCAAAGCATCCGCCTGCTCAGAGGCATTTCGGAATTCGACGACAAGCCATTCGACGAAATGGTAGGAACATCTATGGCTACCCCCTTGGTTGCCTCCTTATGCGGCCTAATGCTGTCCAGAGATTCCACGCTTACTCCGGCACAGATCAAAGATATTATGCAGAATACCTCTACGGACATCAGGTCTATATTTTTTACTCCTCTTGCCGGTATCATCAACGCCGAAGAGGCTATCAAGGCAATTGACAATAAAAAATTCGACGCGCCTGTAGAAAATCTCAAGGTTAGCCGGATTCGTGCCGATACCACATGGATTACTTGGGAAGCGCCCAAAGACCCTGCCCATGCCATTGTAGGATACCGGGTGTTCTGCAACGGTAACATAGTAGATACCTGTACCAAAGAAACCAGCGGTCAATACTATCCTATGCCAAGCGGACAAAATGTCTTTTTAGTGAGCGCATTGTACGAAGATGATTTTGTTTCTCCCCGTAAAGAGGTGCGCGCCATCACACCGAATATGATTCAGCTTAGCGTGGCGGCAAACCCGAAGGATGGCGGTACCGTAACGGGCGATGGTAATTATGTCATTAACTCTAGGGCTACCCTTTCCGCCACCCCCAACGAAGGCTATAAGTTTTTGCATTGGAAAAAGGTAGGAAGCAGCGCCATTTTGTCTACAAATCCCCAATATTCTTTCAGCGTAACAGAAAAGGGTACTTACGTGGCTTATTTTGAAAGCGAGGGTACGGCAAACGAACAGACGGAAAACCTTTCTTTCAGCCTTAGCCCCAACCCTGCCCGCGATCAGGTAAAAATCAGCTCTCCCGTTGCGATAGACCGCATTTCGGTGCTTGACCTGCAAGGTCGCACGCTCAAACAGATAGACCGCGTAAACGCCACCGAATGGACACTCGATGTTCAGAACCTTGAAAACGGAACGTATATAATTTCCTTGCAGACCACACAAGGAAACCTGCAACAGAAATTCGTTAAGCTTTAAGCTCGCGAAGCCTGATTTCGGTCAGGATCTTTTTAGTATAGAGGGGGAAGTCGGCCTTTTGAACCCAATCGTAATACGAGGGTTCTTCACGGAAGACTTCCTCCACTTTTTTTCCCTTGTGCTTGCCAAAGCCGAACACTTCCGCCCCGCTCTTGTCGTATAGGATAAATCCCGCTAAATCCGCACTCCTGTGCAGGGCGGAAAACTCAGCCAATGCCGCCATATTGTTCTGCACCGGAAAGGATGACGTACCGTCTTTTTCGGTATATCCGGTATTCTCGTAGCGTTGTATTTGCGCCTTGAGCACCGCCAAGGTGGCGCGGGTATCCGCCATTGCCTCGTGCGCGTTTTCTATGTCTTGGTTCAGGTAAAAACGCACGGCGGCAGCCAAGGTTCGCTGCTCCATCTTATGAAAGATATTCTGCACGTCGATGCAACGGCGGTTCTTTATTTCAAAGTCTACCCCTACGCGCAAAAATTCTTCTACCAAAACGGGAATATCGAACTTGTTGGAATTAAAGCCTGCCAGATCGCTGTTGCCTATAAACTGCGCTATCTTGGGTGCCAATGCCTTGAAGGTGGGTTCCAATGCCACATCGGCATCGTAGATATGATGCACTTCCGACGCTTCGGCAGGTATGGGCATTTCCGGATTGATCCGTTGTACCATTTCTTCGGTATGCCCGTCGGGAAAAACCTTGATGATGCCTATTTCCACGATACGGTCAACGCCTATCTTCAGTCCGGTGGTCTCCAAGTCGAACACGCACAAGGGCTTGGTAAGGTTCAGTTGAAAGGCTGCATTTTCCATATTGCTTATCTCTTAATTTCTTTTCTAAAAATCGGTTCTATCAAACAGTGTGCGGCATACCTGCCTGTACTGTGCAAGGCTTTGGGTACACTTTACGGCATCAAAACCTCCCTGCGGCACGCTCCGCCCCGAAAAACGGCTCCAAAACATCTTTTGCCGCTGCAAGACGGTGCTTTCGGGATAGTCCGACAGGCTATAGCTGCGCAACAAAGCGGCTACAAAGTTGGCAAAAAGTTTTTTTTCCTGCCCTTCTTCAAATTCGTTGCCGCTCAAACGGCAAGGCAGAAAAGGGTCTGCAATTACGCCACGCCCCAACATAATGCGCTCTATATCGGGAAATTTCTGTGTAAATTCCTTTGCCGCCTGAACGCTGTGGATATTGCCGCTATGCACCACAGTATGCCGCGAAAGGGAAATAACCTCTTGTTCCGCCGCCCAATCCACCTGCCCTCCATACAGCTGCACGCCCACGCGCGGATGCAAGGCTACATAGCGCAAGGGATAACGGTTAAGCACTTCCATTACCGCATAGATTTCCTCTCGGCTTCGGTAACCCAAGCGAATCTTGACGGAGATGCCTATCGAAGTAGTGGAAAACGCCTTTTCTAAAAATGCGTCTATCAAGTCCGGATAAGGCAGCATGCCGCTGCCCCGCCTTTTATGCGCCACCCGCTTGACGGGGCAGCCCAAGTTCCAGTTTACCGAAGTATAGCCTAAGTCTGACAGTGCCGCCGCCATAGGCGGAAAAAAATCGGCTTCGTTGCCCAAAATCTGAGGTTCCACCTCCATACGGTTGTTCTGCGGCAACAAATCCGAAAGGTGGGATGATTTTACCGCCGTTCCGCGCACCAAGGTAACGAAGGGGCTAACTGCTTTGCGCATCCGCGAATATTTGCCCAGTACTTCTACCCAAGCATTGCGGTAGTAGCAGTCGGTAATCCCGTCCATAGGGGCTAAAATCCATGTGAGCTTAGAAAGCGGATCCATACGGCGAAATTACACTATCCTTTGCAATTTACGGCATCCCTTTTGTCATATTTTGCCGTTCTGTCGCAATAAAAACCACCCAAATCTGCCACATTGACACATACACGCGATTGGCACGCCCTTTGCCAAGACTGCTTTCGCGCTTTTGAGAACAAAAGCCACCTAAAACAGAAAAAAATTATTGAATCATGGGAAAAATAATCGGTATCGACCTGGGAACTACAAACTCCTGCGTAGCTGTTATGGAAGGCAGCGAAGCCGTTGTTATACCCAACAGCGAAGGTCATAGGACAACTCCTTCCATCGTTGCCTTTGTAGATAATGGCGAACGTAAGGTGGGCGACCCCGCAAAACGTCAAGCCGTTACCAATCCGCAAGGCACTGTATATTCTATCAAGCGCTTTATGGGCGAAACCTTTGATCAGGTGAGCGGCGAAGTGAGCCGTGTTCCCTATAAAGTGGAAAAAGGCGACAACAACACCCCTCGCGTAAAGATAGGCGACAGGGCTTACACACCTCAGGAAATCTCGGCTATCGTGCTGCAAAAAATGAAGAAGACTGCCGAAGATTACTTGGGAACCACCGTTACCGAAGCGGTGATTACCGTGCCTGCCTACTTTAGCGACTCTCAGCGTCAGGCAACCAAAGAAGCCGGTGAAATTGCCGGTCTTACCGTAAAACGTATCATCAACGAACCTACGGCGGCGGCTTTGGCTTACGGTTTAGACAAATCGCAAAGCGACAAGAAAATTGCCGTGTTCGACCTTGGTGGCGGTACTTTCGATATTTCGATATTGGAATTAGGCGACGGTGTGTTTGAAGTAAAATCCACCAACGGAGATACCCACCTTGGCGGCGATGACTTTGACCAACGCATTATCGAATGGCTTGCCGACGAATTTCAGAAAGAAGAAAACACCGACCTGCGCAAAGACCCGATGGCTTTGCAGCGTTTGAAAGAAGCGGCAGAAAAGGCTAAGATAGAACTTTCGAGCTCTACGACCGCCGAAATCAACCTGCCTTACATCACGGCTATCGACGGTACGCCCAAACACTTGGTAAAACAGCTTAGCCGCGCCAAATTTGAACAGATTTGCGACGACTTGATCCAGCGTACCATCGAACCTTGCAAAAAGGCTATGGCGGATGCCGGTCTGCAACCTTCGCAAATAGACGAGGTAATTCTCGTGGGCGGTTCTACCCGTATTCCCAAAGTGCAGGAAATGGTGCAGAGCTACTTTGGCAAGGTGCCTTCCAAGGGTGTGAACCCCGACGAAGTGGTTGCTATGGGTGCCGCCATACAAGGGGGTGTGCTCACGGGCGAAGTAAAAGACGTGCTTTTGCTTGATGTTACTCCGCTTTCGCTGGGTATTGAAACCTTGGGCGGTGTGTTCACCAAACTCATCGAGTCGAACACCACCATTCCTACCCGTAAGAGCGAAGTGTTCAGCACTGCCGCCGACAACCAGCCTTCGGTAGAAATCCATATTCTGCAAGGGGAACGCCCGATGGCGAACCAGAACAAGAGCATAGGCCGTTTCCACTTAGACGGTATTCCTGCCGCTCCGCGCGGTGTGCCTCAAATCGAAGTTACCTTTGATATTGATGCCAACGGTATTCTCAACGTTTCGGCAAAAGACAAGGGTACGGGCAAGATGCAGCAGATCCGCATCGAAGCTTCGTCGGGCTTGAGCGAGGATGAAATCAAGAAGATGAAAGCCGAAGCCGAAGCCAACCGTGATGCCGATATGAAAGCCAAGGAACAGGCTGACAAGATTAACGGCGCAGACGCTATGGTTTTTCAAACCGAAAAGCAGCTTAAGGAATACGGCGACAAGATTCCTGCCGAAAAACGCTCGGCTATCGAAGCGGCTCTGAAAGATACCAAAGCGGCTCTTGAAAGCAAGGATTTGGCGCAGATAGATGCTGCCACTGCTAAGTTGAACGAAGCTTGGCAGGCTGCCTCGCAAGAGATGTATCAGGCGCAGCAGCAGGCTGCCGGCGCGCAAGGTGCCGACCCGAATATGGGGGCGAACCCCGGTGCGGGCGCAGCTTCGCAAGGCTCCGAAAACGGCAATGTTACCGACGTTCCCTTTGAGGAAGTGAAGTAAAACCAAGACCGTTATATGCGGGCGGGGGGCAGGTTTTTCAAACCTGCCCCCCGCCCTTTTTTATCTATGATGTAATCCACACTCGCGGTGGTCGGGAGATTCCCACCACCAGCGGCCTGAACGGATATCCTCGCCGAGTTCTACGGCTCTTGTGCAAGGTTGGCATCCTATACTTGGAAAACCGTTATCGTGTAACTTGTTATAGGGCACCGCATTCTGGTAAACATATTCCAAAACCTCATCCTCGCTCCAAGAAATCAAGGGATTGAGCTTAATCAAACCATGGGCTTCATCCCATTCAATCAGCTGCATGTTTTCGCGCGTTACCGACTGTTCGCGACGCAAACCGCAAATCCAAACTTCCAAACCCTTGAACGCCCGCGCCAAGGGTTCCAGCTTGCGCACGTGACAGCAGCGTTTGCGGTTTTCCATACTTGCGTAAAAACCGTTTATTCCGCACTCGCGAACCAAGTTCTCTACCGATTCGCGCTCGGGAAAATATACCGACAGACGTATACCGTAGTGCATTTCGGTACGGGCGATAAGGAGATATGTTTCGGAAAACAACCGCCCCGTATCGAGCGTAAAGATCTTGGGGGTTTTGCTTATTTTACACAGCATATCGGTAAGCACCTGATCCTCTAAGCCCAAGCTTGAGGATAGGGCTATGCGATCGCCATACTGTTCCAAAAACCAACGCAATACATCTTGCGGTGCAGCATCGGCAAATTTTTCGTTGAGAGCCTTGATTTCTTCCTGTTTCATAGCTTCAGGGGTTTTAGATTATCATTCCCGCTCCTACGGTATCGTTGGTATCGGGGTCTACAAAGACCACGCTGCCGGTTGTTCGGTTGGCGGTGTAGGAATCGAATACCAGAGCCTGCGCCGTGCGGATCCGGATGCGGGCTATATCGTTGGCGTTTAATTCGCTTACGCCTTTTAGCTGTTCCAAGGTATTGATGTCTACCTTGTATTCGATTTCCTTAACCATACCGACGGTTTCTGCCGTTGCCTGACGGATAAGGTAACGTTTGCCTAATTGCAGCTTGTCTTCTCGAAGCCAGCACACCATCATCGTAATATCCTGCGAGGTTACGGGCTGGGGTTCATCGCTGCGCACAATCAAATCGCCGCGGCTTATGTCTATATCGTCGCTAAGGCAAACCGTAACAGATTCGGGAGCGAAAGTTTCTTCCTTGCGCTTGTCGGCGAACCACAGCGACTCTACTGTGGAGCGTTTGCCTGAGGGCAAGACCGTAACGGAATCGCCTACGTGGAGCGTTCCCGCACACAAACGGCCTGCATATCCGCGAAAGTCGTGAAATTTGTCGGATATGGGTCTTATAACGTGCTGCACGGGTATCCGCAAGGGCTGCTGCGGCAAGTCGTGCCCTACGGGAACAGTTTCCAAAAGGTTGAGCAGCGTGCCTCCGTTGTACCAAGGCATATTGCTTGATGAAGAAACCACATTGTCGCCGAATTTTGCCGAAATAGGCATAAACGTTATCTTGCCCACAGGCAGTTTTTCCGCCATAGCCAGATAGTCCTGCTCAATCTTAGAAAAGACTTCCTGCGAGAAATCCACCAAATCCATTTTGTTTACGCAAACCACAATATGGGGAATACCCAAAAGCGCGGCGATATAGGTGTGGCGCACAGTCTGTTCCAGCACGCCGTGACGGGCATCTACCAAAATAACTGCCAAATCAGCCGTAGAGGCACCGGTAGCCATATTGCGGGTGTACTCTACATGCCCCGGCGTATCGGCAATGATGAATTTACGTTTGGGCGTGGCAAAATAGCGGTATGCCACATCAATGGTGATTCCTTGTTCGCGCTCGGCACGAAGACCGTCGGTGAGCAGGGCAAGGTTGAGTTCTTCGTTGCCACGGCTGCGCGAAGCGGTTTCCACAGCTTCAAGCTGATCCTCAAAAATCGACTTGCTGTCGTAGAGCAGACGGCCTATAAGCGTGCTTTTACCGTCGTCAACGCTGCCGGCAGTGGTAAAGCGCAGCAGCTCCATATCTAAATATCCTTTTTCCATAGTGCGTTTCGTTCTCGATTAAAAATAGCCGGCTTTCTTTCTGTCTTCCATAGCGGTTTCAGAACGCTTGTCGTCGGCACGTCCGCCGCGCTCGGTAACCCGTGTGGCGGCTATCTCGTCGATAATCTCTTCTAATGTATGGGCGTGCGAAAGGGTAAGTCCCGTGCAGGTTATATCGCCTATGGTGCGGCAACGAACCTCTTTTTCCACCACTTCTTCGTTCGGTTTGAGCTTCATGCACGGCTCGGCGGCAAGCCATTGTCCGTCGCGCTCAAAAACTTGACGTCTGTGGGTAAAATAGAGGCTCGGCATCTCTATCTTTTCTTGATAGATATACTGCCATACGTCCATTTCCGTCCAATTGCTGATAGGAAACACCCGAAAATGCTCGCCCATGTTCTTACGACCGTTAAAGATATTCCACAATTCGGGGCGTTGGTTCTTGGGATTCCATTGACCGAACTCGTCACGGTGCGAAAAGAAACGCTCTTTGGCGCGGGCTTTTTCTTCGTCGCGGCGCGCTCCTCCTATGGCGGCGTCAAAACGGTATTTTTCTATGGTGTCGAGCAGTGTTACAGTCTGCAATTTGTTGCGGCTGGCGTTGTAGCCCGTTTCTTCCTTTACCCTGCCTTTGTCTATTGACTCCTGTACCGAACCAACTACCAATTCCACGCCCAATCTCTTTACCAAGGCATCGCGGTATCGGATAGTTTCGGCAAAATTGTGTCCGGTGTCGATATGAACCAAAGGAAAAGGAATCTTAGCCGGATAAAACGCTTTCCAAGCCAGATGCACCACTACGATAGAATCTTTACCGCCCGAAAAGAGAATGGCAGGACGCTCAAACTGCTCCGCCACCTCGCGCAGAACGTAGACAGCCTCTGCTTCGAGTTCTTTCAGATGGGTCAATTTTCTGTTGTTGTCCATATATGCTTTCTTTTTTCTTGCTTTACTAACTGAACACTCCCGACAGATAGTTGCGCGTAAGCTCATTCTGCGGATTGTGGAATACCTGTTGGGCATCGCCTGTTTCTACAATGCCTCCCATATAGATAAAAATCACGTGGTCGGCTATACGCAATGCCTGACGGAGCGTATGGGTCACCATCACAATCGAATAATTTTCCTTTAACTTGACAAACAGGTCCTCTACCGTTTTGCTCGATACCGGGTCGAGCGCCGAAGTTGCCTCGTCGGCAAGGATATATTCGGGTTCTACGGCAAGACTGCGTGCCAAACAAAGGCGTTGCTGCTGACCGATAGACAGGCGCGTGGCAGGTTCCCTCAGGCGGCCTTTTACTTCTTCCCAAAGCCCCACTTCGCTTAGATAATGCTTTACTACTGCATAGAGCCTGCGTCTACCGCGGATTCCATGAATCCGGCACCCGTAGGCTATGTTGTCGAATATCGACATCGGCAGCGGGCAAGGCTTTTGCGGCACAAGCCCGATACGGCGCCGTATTTCGGTAATCTCGGTGGCACCGCTGCGCACGATATCCTTATTGCCCAACATAATGCTACCGCTAATCTGCACATGCTCTATGGAATCGGTAAGGCGGTTGAGCGATTTGAGCAGCGTAGATTTGCCGCATCCGGAAGGACCGATGATGCAGGTGATTTTGTTTTTGGGAATACGCACGCTTACATCTTTGAGAATCTTCTGCCCGTCTATCGACAGGTTCAAGCCGCGTACCTCCAGCTGGGTATCAGGGTCGGCATGCCTGAACTTGGCATCCGGTGCAAAACGACCGGGTTTTCTTTCTTTATCGCGCAGCGATATGTTTTTGAAAAGGCTCATTCAGACTTTGTTTTTCGAGAATTTTTTCATGATAAAACGAGAGGACAGGCTTATTACAAGCACTATTATCGTCAATACTACAGCGGCGGCATAGGCGCGGTTCTGAACTTCCGCCTGCGGTGCACTGAGCTGAAAGAATATCGACAGCGGAAGCGTGGCGGCAGGCTGTGTAAGCGAGGTGGGAATGGAGTCGGAAAATCCTGCCGTAAACATCACCCCGGCGGCATCTCCTATGGCACGACCTACCGACAGCAAGGTGGCGGTGGCGATACCCGGCGCAATCTGGCGCAACATAATGCCGATAGTTTCCAAGCGTGTAGCCCCTAACGAATAGGAGGCATCCAGCAATTCGCGGGGAAAATTCTTGGCAACCTCGTCCATCGACCGTATCATAATCGGAACAATCAGCAAGGTGGTTACCAAAATACCTCCGGCAAGCGAGGTGCGCCAGCCCATATAAATCATCAACGTAAAGGCGAACGCGCCGTAAACTATGGAGGGAATACCGAAAAGCACATCGTAGGCAAGCCGTGCCACATAGGCAAATCGTGAATCTTTTTTGAGAAAGACGTTTAGATAAAAAACTACCGGAATACTGATGATAAGCCCCAACAGGGTGGATGCCAGCACAATGTAGAGCGACCCGACAATGGCATTGAGAAAACCGCCCTCCTTACCGATATAGAAACCTCCGCCGGGCAGGGAACTTACCATTTCCCACGTGATACAGCTCCAGCCGCGATGGAAAATAGTCCATACAATCGCCGCCACGAATCCGAACACGGTGAGCAGGGATATTATCATCAGCCCCTTGATGATGATTTCTTCTATGTATTTCGATCTCATACCCTTATGCGTTTACTCTTTTAATGCGGTAAAGAATCATGCGGGATGCCAGATTAAACACCAGCACCACTATAAACAGAATCAGTGCCGCAAACATCAATGCCGCCTCGTACAAAGGCAGCGACAACATCTCTCCGTAGTTGTTGGCTATAAGTGCCGGAATGGGATAGCAGGCGTCTAACAAAGAGCGCGGCACTTCGGGCAGATTACCGCAAACCATCAGCACGGCTATGGTTTCGCCCAGCGCACGCGATACGGCAAGCACCACCGCCGCAAAGATTCCCGGCAGTGATTTGCGCAACACTACCCTTTTAGCCGTCTGCCAGCGAGTGGAGCCTAATGCCTTGGAAGAATCGCGGAGTTCTTGAGGCACGGTGTCGAACAACTCCACAAACAGGCTCACCAACAGCGGCAGTATCATAACGCTCAGCACGATGCCTCCCGTCAGTACGGTATATCCCGACGAGAATTTTACAAAGTGAGGTGCCAAACGGTCGGAAACCCAAGGCACAACAAGCAAGGTTCCCCATACACCGTAGATAACCGAAGGCAGGGCTGCCAATATGTCCAATGCCGGATATACCCAGCGTTTGACCCATGAACGCGCATATTCGGTAAGGAACACCGCCGTCAGCAAGGATAGAGGCAATGCCAAGGCAAGGGCAATGCCCGTAACCCAAACCGTTCCCATAATGAACGGAAAGAAGCCGAATTTATTTTTGAAAGGTTTCCATTCGCTTGCCGAAAGCAAATCCCATAAAGAGTGCTCTTCAAATATGGGGGCTGCCTTGAGATACAATCCCAGCCCCATAACGATTACGAGCAACAACGACAGGGCGGTCATAACAAACATTACTCCGCCCGCTGCCCTTTCTCTGGCTATCCGCAAGGAACTCATTCCGCCGTGGTTTTATCCTCCGGATGCAACAGCTGCATCGAATGTGCGATTTTTTCCTGCGACATACCGATGTAACCTGCCGGAACATTCTTTTGCTGTCCTTTACTCAAAACGTAGTCTAAAAACGCAATCATAACGGGATCGGCAGGAACGCCATTCGTTACTAAATACAGGTCGCGCGCCGGGGGCGAGGGATAGCGGTCGGCTGCTATCGCTTCGATGAACCGTTCTTTGGTATCGTAAAAATATTCTTCATCAGAAATCGTTCCATCGCCATCGGTATCTATGGGCAACACCGCCAGACCATCATTGGGACGGTGCGTATCGTTATCGTAGATATAGCCGATATTGTTGAGCCCTATACCGTAAACATCTTTCTGTATGGCAGCCGCCACCCCCGGATCTCCGAATACGGCAGTGCCGCCTAAATCTTCTTGTTTGGCACCAAGCCATAAAGCCCAAGTTTCCGCAGCGCCACAGGCATCGGAACGTGTATAGGCGTGCAAGGGTGTTTCATCGTCTGTACCCAGCACTTGTCCCCAAGTTGTAATTTCTCCCGTAATCCAAATCTTGATGGCTGTTTCCCGCGACAGTCCGTGTTTTAACAATTCCGGCAACAGGGGGTTGGCGGCATTGACGGTAGGTGCCACGGCATCCTTTGCCACAGCAAAACCCACAGCTCCTTTTGCTTGCTCGGGAGGATATACCTCTCGTGAAACCATACCGAAATCTACCACACCCGCCAATACGTCGGTCATACCTTTTCCGGCTCCTCCTGCCGAAATATCCACTCTCACGCCCGGATGTTCGGCTTGAAACTCGCCTGTCCACTGCACCGCCAGCGGATATAAAGCAAAAGCCCCTGATAGCGACAACTCTCCGCTCAAACCGTCTGCCGGCTTCCTTTTGGCGCCGCCGCAAGCCGAAAACAGCACAAGGGCAGCGCAGATACCACATCCTAAAAGATACTTTTTCATAATGGCGAATACCTTTATCTGTTAATTTGCCGCAAATATACTTAATCTACACTATATTTGTGTAGATTACACGGAACAAGCTATTTTACTTGCGTTTATAATCTACACTTATTTTGTGTAGATTAAATTGATGTAGAGAAATATGTACCTTTGCCCTATCAAATTTCTTACTTAAAGATGTTGTCGAAACAGACCCGCTATGCCATGCTTGCCACGATTTTTTTGGCTCGCCGATATGGTGGCGAAAAAGCCACCATCGCTCAGATTGCCGAATCGGAGCGTATTCCGCAGCGTGTGCTGGAACGCATTCTGCTCAAATTGAAAAACCGGGGCTATTTAGAGAGTGTACGCGGCAAGGTGGGCGGTTATCTGCTGGCGTGCCGTCCCGAGGATATTACATTGCTCGATATTGTAATACTTTTTGAGGATTCGGTTAGTATGCTGGCGTGTCTGTGCACGGATGACGAATACCGCGAGTGCGAATTCTGCAAAGACGAAGCCACCTGCCCTATCCGTAGCACGTTTGCAGGAATCTACCACCAAACCGTTGAAGTTCTGCGCACCACCACCCTCGCCGACATCATCAAGCACTGAAAAATAATATATTATTCCACTATCTCCTGTTTACTACTGCAAAAAAAATAGAGAGAGCATTAGCCCTCTCTATTAATAAAATCTCTGATGCGTTTCTATGCCTTAGCGAACCACCAATTTTACAGTGGATTCTCCCTTGTCGCCGCTTATCCATACGATATACAGGCCGGCGGAAAGACTACGCAAAGAAACCGTAAGCCTGTTCGTGCCTGCCATACCCGAAAAGTGGCATACCGGAAGCTGTTCCCTGCCGTCTACAGAACGGATACCATAGCGAACAATACCACTATGGGCAAGGGTAAACGACAATTCCGCCGTTTCATACGCCGGATTGGGATAAACCCTCAACTGAGAGATATTTTCAAATTTCTGTACCGCTACAGGACTGTAAGTGATCATCCATACAAGACTGTCGGTATAGGTTCCATCGTTGAATGCCACCCGGTTGCCGTTCTTGTCTAAAAGTTCTATATGCCCTTCTCCGCTTACATTGTTAATGCCGTCTTTTGCCAAGTCGTGAACAACAAACGTATTGCAGCCCTGAGCCAAGCTTATATCATGCGTGTGTTTTTCGGCTTCGCTCACATCCAAATCGGGATAAGCATCCAGTTTTTCATAAACCTGCCCATTCTCGTCTGTAAAAGACCACGAAATTTCGGAGCCCCAGCGGTCTTGCCAAAAGTTAAGACTTACCTCAGCATCGTTCACAATATAATAATCCTTGTGCGCCACAATGGTAACAGGGTCTTGCAAAAGGCTCAGTGTTTCTCCGTTTACCGCCTTTACCTGTACTTGCAGGCTGTCTTTTTGCCCTGCCTTGTCAAGCAAGACCGAGGGAATCTCTACCCGTACCATTGAACCGGTGGCAAAACCCTCCGTTGCAACCGTAAATTCCTGTTCTTCGCCACGAGCGGTACGAAATACAAAACTCACATTTTCTATCCTGTCCGTTTCGGAGTTGCGGCTTTCCAAATCAAAACCGACACGTACTGCATTATTGCAGGTAGTCTGAGCGGCGGTTTCAAAGTTCTTCATTTGAAAAACATATTCGGGTCCATTAGAGAACATAGGTTCGGTACGGCAAACGTTCAACACCTCCAGTTCGCTTTCGGTAACAAAAGCCACCACCTGCAGTTGAAGGAAATCTACCGGCACATAGCGGTAATCCTCAGGCAATTCCAAGGTATAGGTTCTGCTTACAAAACTTCCCTGCGTGGTAGTTTCTACCACATCGCCCTCAATGCCGGTAAGCAAATCGCGCAACACATGAAGGTGCATATACGAACCATCGGACAATACTTGCAAGGGATTGAGTTCCGAACCGTCTTGTGTTCCTTTTATATTGTCCTGAACCAACATTACATGAATGTAGTTTTGAGCCTCTGCAGACGATTCCGTATAGTAGAGCTGCACCGTAACGCTCAATTCGCGCTTGCGCCAGTCGATACCGGCTCTAGCGGCGATATTGACGGAGGCGGTGGCACGCTCATCGCCATTCCACAAGAGTTCCTCCACATAGTTTAACCAATTGCCCCTGTCGGCAATAGCAAGTGCCATTGAAGCAGGAAACATATGACGGCTGATTTCCGCAGAGGGAATACCCGTAACATCGGCACGGCTTGCCAAAGCTTCTCCGTATGCCGAGCGCAAATCCACCTCCCCGGTGCGGGGGGCAGCCAAGGTACCGGCATGGATATTCACAAAAAAGCAATCTTCGGGATAAAGCTCTCCTATCTCCCTTGCGATTTTATGACCGGCAGGGCAGTTCGGGCAATGGATTCCCGTAAATTCTTCCATAAGCACCTTACGGTATTGCGGCGTTTTGTCCACAATGGTGTCTTGCGCACCGAGCGTTCCCACACAGGCTGCAAAAGCGGCGAGGAGGAATATCGATCTTACTTTTTTGAGTTTCATTTTCTGTTTATTTGGAATAAAAAAAAGGGGTGATACAGCCGTATCACCCCTCAAAACACAAACTATCTTATTATGATAAAACGACCGGCAGCCTTACGTTTTCCGTCTGACAGAACCAGCGTATAAAGACCTGCGGGCAGGTTCAAATCGAATTGGCTAACGCCTTCCATTCTATCGGCTTGCCATACCAATGATCCGTCAAGCGCATAGACGCTTACCCTACCGTTATAAGGCAGGTTCAACGAGAAAATACCCTTGTTCGGATTGGGATTTATAACAAGCGATTCAAAACCGGCTTCTTCCAGTTCTTCGTTAGCTACGCCCTTACCCAAGTGGTCGGAGAAAGCATAGGCGGATTCACCCGTAGCATAAATTGCCTTAACCGCATACATATACCAATCATCAGGCAAATCGGCATGGCTGTCTTGCAGAGTCTTTTCGGTGGTGTTTTCTTTAAGCAAGGTCCAGCGGTCGGGAACGGTCATATCGCCTTCACGTAAACGATAAACCGTATAGGACTTCACAAAATCTTCGCCATCCGCCTTAACCGCCTTGCTTTCTTCCACACCGGCTTCTATGGCATCGGTACAATATGCCTGAATCATCCAGTTGTAATCCAAATCGGGACTGAGGTCGGTGATATGCGCCCAGCTGCCATCCACATTAATCATATTACCCCTGCCGCGAACCGCCGGACCTCGGTCTATACCGCAACCCCAGCCTTGGGTGAGATTTGCCGTATAACCCACAAGAACGGTCTTGGTTCCATCAATATAGTACGGTTTATCCAATACAACTTCGTTCCATTCGTTGTACTTGATAGACGAAGAGGGAACATTTTGAGACAATACGGCAATACCGTCTTCTCCTTCCCAGATTTGAACACGGTAAGTACCTCGGGTAGGTTGCGTTTCCTGAGAGGCGGGATAGAACCTGATTTTGTAGATATACATACCCACCACATTGTTGTCCGCCAAATCGGAAGTGGTGTATTTATGCGCGCAGGAAGCCGAAAAACCGCTGTTCTGCTGTCCGATACCGGTAAAGAAGGTTTCGGTGCTCCACGTGATATAATGCGGATAGGAGCCGGGATTTACGGGCGAATACCAATCTACCCTCACCTCTGCATCACTACGCTTAAAGGCACGTACAATAGGTTTATCAAGCTTTTCT
Organism: Lentimicrobiaceae bacterium; assembly: GCA_022510485.1. Taxonomy (GTDB): domain Bacteria; phylum Bacteroidota; class Bacteroidia; order Bacteroidales; family P3; genus Pullibacteroides. Next base: position 17,837 of record JAFLTI010000009.1, read on the forward strand.
TTAAGTTCGTTGCCCTCCAAAACGGTTTTGGTATCCGAAATGCTTACGGTTTTGGTAAGTTTTTCAAAATGCGGTTTTTCAATTTCTAAGGTATAGGAAGCTTTCAATACCGCAGGCACCTCTACGGAGCCTTCCGCACCGAGCACTGCCGAATAGGTTTTTTCTGCATTGAAAAGCCTTACCGTAGCACCCTGAGCGGATGTTCCGTTATTGGTGGTGGCTTTTACCGTAACCACCGACACCTTGCCTTTGGGCAACATTGCCGAAAGAACGGTATCGGAGGTGTTTCCTGTCTGTGAACGGGAGAATACGGCATAATAGTAGTTGCCGTCGGCTTGGTTCTTCCAATCGTTGTCTACATAACCCAGTTCCTTAAAGTCATTGCCGGAAAGCTTGCTCCACGAAGCGGGATTGGCAATATTGGCTTCGGTAAAGCGATACAGTTCGTAGGTATAGTTAAAATCATCTCCGTCGGCTTTCGACAAAGTTTTGGAAGCACCGCGTATGTTGGAAACCGTAGCGCGTATCATCCAGTTGAAATTGTAGATAGCAGGACCGTAACTGCAGAACGAAACCCAATTGTTATTAAAGAAAAGTAAATCACCGTCTGTTACCAGAGGTCCATTATCGGAACCGATAGGATAAGACCCCGGCGACATATAAGCATTATACCCTATGATGTAGCTTTGTTCGGCATTGATTAAAACCGGTTCGTCTAAAACAATGGTGTTCCATTGTTCCATTACCAAATCGGCAGAAGATACGGTTTGCGAATAAGCTTCTTTTTCGTTTCCTACATTGTCGCTCTTCCATACCTTAACCGTAAAGTCGGCACTGGCGGCAGGATAGAACGAAATGCTGTTGATATAGAATCCGTCTACACCGGCGTTCTGCAATTCCTGCGGAGTATAACGATGTCCTACACTCATATCACCGCCTGCATTGATACCGTAACCGGAATTAAATTCGCTTTGGGTTTTAGACAGTTCCACTTCCTGCTGTCTTCTGGGTTTTTCCCAGCTGCAATCTACATAGTCTACCCAGTCTACGGCATTAAATTCCAAAGGCGGGCGAACATCTTCGGTTAAAGTTATCGTACCCAAATCGTAATGGAGGGAATCCAAAACAATGTCTTTTTCGGTATAAGTAACAAAACCTTCCTTGCGAACGGTAATATCGTAGGTACCGTAGTGGATATTGGCAAGATAAGCGGAATCGTTTTGATTCACCGTTGCCGTGTAGGTGTTGTTGATGCCCTTAAGCTGCACCGTAGCTCCGTAGGCTTTTTCGCCCGTATTGGTAAGTACCTTTACGCGAACATCCACATATTTGCCTTTATCCACAGCGCGGGAGAAAGTGTAATCGGAATAAGAACCGACCCTGACACTGCGCACGGCATAACGCCAAAGCGTATCTTTGAGCGCATGCCAGCCAAGGTCGCGCAACTGCATATCGGCAATCGGGTTCTCGGTAAGTTTTGTCCATACGGATTGGTCTTGTTCCTCTCCGTTCAACAAACGGTAAACTTCGTAGGTATAGTCTTCCGTTGCCTTGCCGGGGGCTTCTTTTTTCAGTTCCGAAGCCTTGCGTTTGGCTTTGCTGCACAGTTTAAGCGTATAAACGGCGTTTTGAGCCGCAACCGCCGGAGCATTGTTCAAAGCCGGCATCGAAAACTCCGAAGAACCATATTTGCCCAAGAAGTCAAGATTTCCAGTTGTGGGACGAACACTCAGCAATTCTGCCGGATCGGTAGGTGTTGAATTAGGATTTGCCGAGCAATAGGTATGAATCAACCAGTTGTAATTCATGCTGGGAGATACCATAGCTACCTTTAGCCATGTGCGACCGTTATCTGAAGAAAACAAATCGCCGTTTTCTACGGCAGGCCCCCGGTCAAAGCCTACCGGATGCGAACCGGAACTCTGCTGCACCTTAAGCGCCACGATGTAGTGCTTGGAGGGGTCGATTGCCACAGGTTGCTGTAAGTCGTATTCGAACCATTCGCCAAATTGATCGATATTCACTTTTTCTTCGCGTACCAGAGATTCCACATTTTTTTCTCCAGCATAAATCTGCAAAACAAAAGTAGCCACCGCATCGGGCCAGAAACGTACCTTGGTGATGGCAGAAGCGGAGGTGATTCCTCTCTTTTCAAAATCCTGCGGCGTATAACGGTGTCCTACCACATAGGCTTGGTCGGAATTACCGCCAAAGCTACCGTAAATAGAACCTTGGTCTAACTGCAACCATGCCACCGGAACGGGATCGGTCCATTCTACGAGCGCATAGTCCGTTTTGTCATAGGCAGTTACCGAAGACGGCATATTGATCATTTCTAAAAGCACGATGGTGTCTGCCACCAAGTCGCTTGCCTTTACTTCAAAAGGTTCGGCATAGTCGGAATAACCCGAAGCCTGAATCCGTGCGGTGTATGTAAGGTTGCCATATACGTTTTCTATAGAATAGCAGCCGTTTTCATCGGTAACCACCGTGTATTTGCTGGGACCGTCTAAGGTAAGTTCCACCAAAGGCAGACCCTTGTGCGGATTGTCGCTGCCTACAATCACGCCGCTTACCTTTACCTCCGGCTTAGACTGCATGGTAACATTCAAGCTTGTAGCTGTACCGGCGGCAATGCTTGCCGAAAGGCTTTGGTCTTCGTAACCCACCTTGCTAAAGTTTACCGTATTGCTACCGGCAGGCACATAGGGAAATTCGTAATTACCCGACGCATCCGTAGTGCGGCTTCCGTTCAAACCGTTTACCGTTACACGCACATCCGCCATAGCATTGCTGCCTGCTTCGGAAACCTTGCCTTGCAGGCTTCCCATACCGCTTATATCAAAGTAGAAAGTGGTATTAGGTCTAATCGAATAGAAACTTCCCACTAAATTGTTCATTTCGTCATCGTCCATGCTTACTCCCCCATAACCGTAAGTGGAACGATGTACTGCCGATGTACTCGATTCAGTACACAGAAAATACATTCCCGAATGTCCCAAAGTTCCGTAAGGGTTGCGCCCTTCTATGCAGATTACAAGGTTTCCTCCCCTATAATCGTAGGCGTGCTGCAAAGGCAGATACCAATCGTAACAGCCGTTTTCGATAGTAACCGTAGAGTCGAACACACAGGTAAGTTCATTTTTGCCGAACCAACCCGCACTCATATCGTAGCGGTCGCTCTCGCCCATCCAGATACGGAAATGCTGGTCTTCCAAAGGTTTATTGGTTTCAAAACCCACCATAAGCTGATACGAAATAGCCCGGATAGTTCCTACAAGACCCTGCATACCGGAAATGGGATATACCGTTTGCCCGAAACCTTCGTTGTAAACATACCAAGGTACGCTATAGGACTTTATCTCACCGTCGCCTATCTGCACTGCCCTGTATCCGTCGCCCTGCATCCTTACCGTTATGCCTTCGCCTATGTTGTTTTTGGCTACCTCATCATCTGCCCAAACCACTTCGGCGCGTACCAAAAACACATCGGTATTCTGCGGAGTCCATTCTATGGCAATATCGTTTGTGCGACCCGAAGCCACGGGGCGGGTCTGTTCGGCAGAGGCGGCAAGTTCATTGCCCGCTTGGTCCAACAAACGCACCTTATAGTTACGGGCAGAGGCAGTACCCTTGTTTTCTACCGTAACCACATAGGTGGTGCTTTCGCCTTTCTTGGGCGTATGGGATCCCTTGATGGCTGAAACTGCCAAATCGTTGGCGGCTATTTCTTCTACCCACAGGTCATCTATCCAAAGGTAGCCATCGTCTGTATGATAGAGAAAGCCTATACAGAAGCTGCCCGTTTCGGGAACGGTAAATTCCGCGCTCCTTTCCGTAAAATCACCCAAACTGCCCTCCACCACATTGTCGAGAAGTTGACTCATTGCCTGCGAATTGGCAGTCTTGCCCAAAGAAACGCGCAAGTGTATATCCGAAAAAATAACACCCTTTACCCAATAGCGCAAACGGTAGTTCTTTCCTTTTTCAAAACGCATAAGCGGAGAAAACAGATAGTCGTTGGCAGGAGGAGGATTGAAAGTATTGTCGTAGCGGTCACTCCTACCCAACAGCCAATTGTACCAAGCCGCGCCCGGTTTAAGATTGCCCCGGTAAGTTTCGCGGGTCCATACGCAGCCGTCGTTGTTCAAATCTGCCATTGACCACAGGGCGCGGAAAGATTCTTCGTCTTCAAATTCTTCATGGTAAGGCAGGTTCATTGCCGTGCCTGCCTTTATTCCCTCGCTTACCGCCTTTTGTCCCAAACCTTTGGCATTGCGGGCGGTTACTTCGTAGTAAAAATAACCCAATTCTGCCACAGCATCCGTTTTGGTTTTAGCTTGGAGCGCGGTTTCCAGCACGGTATAATTGGGATTCTTAGCCACCAGATAGGTTATGTTCTGCTTATCGTACCAGCCGCCGTTCTGCCCGAACTCGCCCGGTTCATCCCAAGTAAGGGTAACATCGTTGCCGTTAACCGCCACTTTCAGGTTGCGCGGTGCGGAGGGCAGGTCTTCGCCCACAAAGGTATTTACCACCGAGGGATAACTGCGACCCGAAGCATTGACCGCATATACATGATAGGTAACCTTGCCCGGTTGAGGGTCGGGGTCGGTCCAAATAACTTCCGCGCCCGGAGCCAGCGAAAGATTATAGGCTTGGGCGGTATTGCCATAGTTCTTGTAAATTTCGATGGCAGAAAGGCTTTCTGTAAGGAAATCCCCCTTTTCGTTTTGGCTCGGGTTTTTCCATTTAAGCTGCATTCCCGTGCCTTTGTTACCCGGAACCTGTACCAATCCTACAACAGGAGCCGGTACAGCAAACTCTATTTCTACCGTAATGGCAATATTGTCCACATACAGACCTGGCCGACTGTTAGGTGCGGATACTGCCCTTACCGCTAAACAATATTGACCATCGGAAGGAACGGTAAAGGTTTGTGTGCGCCATGTTCCATTAGGCATATCCGACACATGGGTGCTATCCAAGCGCATATTCATGTGCGCCACATCCCGTTCGGTACCCAACCACATCTCTACGTCTTCTTCGTAATAGAGGTTGTTGGCAAAATACGAAAGCCTATAGACACGGTCTGCTTTCAATGTAAAGAATTTGGAAATGGCGTAATCATCTGCCTTGATATTGCTATATCCGTAAGACAATTCATAGGAATTACCCGGCGTAGAAGATGCCAAAGTAAAATTCCATGTTCTACCATCCTTATTGTTATCCACAATAAGCCATTCTTCTTTTGCCACATCGGCAGATAGAAATTCGTCGTAAAATACCGTATCGGTCTTTACGGCAGGCAGTTTCTGCACATTTTCTGCCTGCACGGAGACTGTACCTCCGGCAAAGAACATTCCCACTAAAGCGAGAATGTTCCAAATCTTTGCAATTCCTTTCATAGCTGTTTATTGTTTGATTATTTTTTTAGATTCTTTTGTATTTGCGGCTTCTACCACCAAGGTGTACACCCCGGCAGAAAAGCGTTTCATATCTATCGTTTCGTTAAGAGAGGGATTGTCAATCCGCAACAAAAGCCGCCCGGCAGGGTCATAAAGCGAAAGGCTGCTCATTCCTTCGGGCATCCTTACCGAAAGCACATCTTTTACAGGATTGTTGCATACAAGCGATTGCCCTGCTTCAGGCAGTTTTTCGTTTGCCACTGTGCCTTGGGCAATACGGATATTGTCGATAGCCACACCGTAGCCAAAATGCGAAATACCCTCAAACGCCACAAAATATTCCCCGCTCGGTTCAGGCAGGCTCAGCACGGTATCGCGCCATTGGGCAACATTACCCTCTATCCACGCCAAAAGCCGCCATTCGGAAAGCGCCGAAGTTCTAACATATACTTTCAATTCGTCTTGATCGGTTATCCACACCGGCTGGGCAAAGCTGAAGCGGAGTTCCGGATCACTTATCCTGCTCAAATCCAGCTGGGGCGTTATGAGTTTGGTAGCAAAGCCCTCGTAACTTTCGGCACGGAAAAAAGCGTTGTATTTTCCTTGCGCGGCTGCTGTAACCGGGGATTCCGGATTATCCATTCCGCTTATAAATTGCCAGTCGATGCTGTCTTTTACATATTCCTGCGTATAACATTCGGGAATCCGCCCTTCTTCAAAACTTTCGATATAGGGAAATTCTTCTATCCGGTCGCAAACCACATACAGGCTGCGGTTAAAATATTCATCGCAGAGATAAGGTTCCGATACACGCACGGTAAAATAAAAGAAACCGAATTCTATCGGAGTTCCGCTTATAAGTCCGTTTGTATCTAACTGCAAGCCTTCCGGCAAGCGACCTGCACTTATTTCGTAACGATACTCGGCATTGCTGCCTTGCGCCTGTAATTGCAAACTATATGACTGCCCTACGTGAGCGTTTTCCGCTTCTTCGGGATAAAGGCTCAGTTTTACGCAAGAGTTGCCTGCCACGCGCACCCTTGCCGTATCAAAACCTTGGGTGGTGAGATAAACCCATGCCGAGTCGCGGCGTATGCCATGAGGATTATAACGCACATATACCGTGCCGCTTTCGAAACGCTGCGTATGGGTGGAAAAAACATTGCCGTCGGCAGATACTTCAAAAGGTTCGGTAGTCCAGATACGCACCTCTTCAGAAAGATTTACCACTTTTATGGAAAATGTATCGGCTTGGGAAGCTTGGTTATAATCGTCTGTGCGGAAAGTTTCCAATACTTTACGGCTTAAGTCGATGCGCGGAGCGGCAGGGTCGATGTAAATGGCGTCTAAGGTTTCCGCCCCTGTGTTCAGCGGGTCGAGCCAATAATCGAAACGGGTGGAGGAATCGGTGCCGTAGCGGTTCCAATGATACCACAAGCGACCATAATAACCGTAACCTGCGGTATTGTTGCAAGAGGTATTTCCGCCCGTGAGCGTGGCGATAAAGCGATGCTCGGTATTGAATACTCCCGAACCCGAAGAGCCTCCCTCCGTTACGGAACGCCCGTGTTCGGTAGGCATATATCTTACCCGTATATGCGCGTTTGTATCGCCTTCGCTTTGGTACATAGGCCAATAGTCTATATTCATTTCACCTAAAAGCGAAATCTTCTTTATATCGCCGGCAGGGTGATGAATGTTGATGGCTATAGAGTCGGAAGGCAGTGCATCGCGCCTGTCCCAACCGCAATAAAGCACGCCCCATTCTTCGGGAATCTTGGAGCTTAGCTCCAGCAGCAAACCGTCGGAGCCGCCTTTTTGCGGGCTGGCGGCACGAAAAACGCAACCTACCATTGTTTTGGGAGCCAAAGGTTCGTCATCGTCGCATCCCGGTGCTTCGTAATCAAAAGTGAACTGCCATTTTGAAAAATCTATGTTGTCTGGCGTACCGCCCGAAAGACAGTGTTCGGCACTGGCAATAAAGGGTCTTATGTTTTGTGCCGTATTGTTTAGCAAAGTGCCGCTGCACAGATACCAACCGTTGTTGACAAACATCAGCATCTGCACCACCGATTTTTTGGTTTCTTGCCAATCGGCACCCTCGCTGCAGTTGATATTAATCGTGCACCATTCCGATTCGCCGTATTTGGCACCGCTCTGTGCCATGCCCGGTCTATGGCGAACGCTTATTTTATTAAAACAATAACCTAAGCCGTCTATTTCAAGACGCAAGGTTTCTAATAATTCAGGTATATCGGTTTCTGTTTTGCCGGCAGGGGCTACCCATTCCAATACCGCCGCTTCGCCCGGAAGCATTTCGGTACTGAAGGAACCACCCTGCGGATGTGTCTGATGGGTAAACGCGCCCAATATACGGGTATATTGAGGCGTATACAGATAAAGTTCGCTGCCTTGAGGCAATAAAAAATCGCGATAAGAAACAATAAGGGCAAGCGCACCCTCCATTTTCAGGTGCAGCCGCCAAACCAATCTTCCGGAAATCATTTCCCATTCGCCACTGTTTTTGGGGCTGTAATTTACAGGAATATGTTCCGCCACTTTGGGAGCCATACCGAGGCTTTCCGCCTCCTGTTCGGCAAGCTGCAATGCCTGTATGTTTACAGTATGCCGTACTTCTACCGCTTCGGGTATGGATAATGCCTTATGATGCCTGTAAGAAAGAGGAATACCTTTGGCGGCAGGCTGGGCAAAGAGCGGAAACGCCAAGCATAGCGACAATAAACCCGTCAAAAATGTTTTCATGATTCCTTTTGTTTGGTTAAAAGGCGGCGGAAAATTCTTTTCCGCCGCCTTTGCCGTAAATCAAATTAGTTGGAGCTTTTTACAACACGCTGCAACAGATGTTGTCCGTCTACGGTTTCCACCGATACGATATACATACCGTTGGGCAAGTTCAGATTAAACGAGAACGAAGTGGCTCCGCCAACATTTCTTTGCAGTACCACTTTACCTTGCAAGTCAACCATACGGATGGTCTTAACCGGCATGGTGGATTTTACGCACAGCTCGGAAACAAACGGATTGGGCTGAACGCTCAACACACAGGCTTCCATACCTTGGTTGGCTGTTTCTACCTTGAATGTGGCAGCTAACGAATGGTTGGCGGCAACGGCTTGGAATGTATAAGTTTCTACCGCACCTACCGAAACACCGTCTACCTTAACATCGTCAATAACATAGCCTTCGTTGGCGGCAATGCTTACTTCGAGGTCTTCGCCTTCTTTAACGTTAAGCGTGCCGGAAGGACTTACGCTACCGCCTTCACCCGCACTGAGCGTAATGGCAAAGGTTTTTTCGGCAAAGCGGGCTTCGATAGAAACATTGCTTTCGCAAGTAAAGCTATACGGATTTTGGTCGGTAAGCAATTCGGCATCTTTATACCAACCTGTAAAGTAGTAGCCCGTGTTCGCTACCGCCGTAAGGCTCACTTCTTCTCCTGCAATAAAGGAACCGGCACCCTGCACCGTTCCTGCCTCAGCGGGATTAACGGTAGCGGTTACGGTATAGCCTTGCGGATCGTAAACATATACGCTGTCTAACAACAGGCGGTATTGGTCGGTGCAGTCGAAATGACGGAAAGCCACATAAATCACTTCGTTGCGGTAACCGTTCAATTCAAGCACGATATGCTGCAATTCATCGTTTTCGAGCGTTTGCGTATGAACAGGAACAAATAAAGCGCTGTCCATATTCGAGCGGGTAGAAACCAGCACTTGGAACTTTTCGGCAAAGTATTCAACATCTCCTGCCTGTACATAGAACGAAAGATATGCCTTGGAATACTTGATGAACAAACCGGGAGTAACCAACCAGTTGTCGGGATTCACTGCCCCTAATTCATCATCCATAGAAGCGGAATTGGCGCAAGCCTTGCCAAAAGGCGCCTTGATGTCGCTTCCGGTGGTATCGCGGAACCAAGCCTGACGAACATCATCCGAATAGGTAAAGTTCTGCCAATCCCTGTTCCAGTTTTCGGTTTCAAAATCCGCTACAAAAGGCAGCTCGTAAGCTTTCTTGGCATATACGTTCTTTTCTACGCGGTCGTTAAACGAGTTGATGTCGCCCGTAGCTTCCACTTGGGCATAGATGCTGAAATTTTCACGATAGCCTATCGCCACCTTGGCGGCAATTTCCACTACCGTATCTTGGTCGGGAGCAAGACTGCCTGTCCATACAAGGCTGCCAATTTCTTCTCCGTCTATTCCGTAACGGATAGTGGCGGAAGTGAGTTCTTCGGAACCCGAATTGAGCAGCACCGCACGCAAAGGCATCTTAATGGAGTCATAACCCCATACGGTATCGGCAGGCACACTCAAAGCCGTCAGTTCGGCATCTGCATCAAGCGCAGGACGTATTACCAAGTTGTCGAAACGCATAAATTCATACGAGGAATATCCGGATGCGTTAAGATGCGGCACTGGGCGCAATATCAGGAAACCGTTCTGCATTTGCGGTAGTGCTACCGTAAAGGTATAGTGATTCCAACCCTCAACAGCCCCTTCGGGATAGCCGGTAAACAAACGGTTTACACTGTCGATAAACACTGCGTTTTCCCAATCCGGCAAGGCGGAAAAGCCCAATTCGATACGGTCGGGGCGGTCTGCACTCTTTTGCTCGCGATAAATATCCAGACTTACTTCGTATTTTTCGTAACGCAAGTCTAAATAAGGAGAAATCGCCCAGTTTTCGCCCGTATAGAACGACGCCTGCAAATAGTTGTCGCCTGCGGCGGGTTCCACCGGATTATAACTCGGTTTGGATGCCCAAGCCGTACTGCTGCCGGTAAACATCCAAAACGGATGGCTTATATCTTCAAAACCATCTTCAAAACGCCAAAGTTCGGACTGGTAAATAATCGAATTAAAGGTAAAGGCATTGTCAAAAGCCGAAGCGTCGGAGGGCAGTTCGGCAACAAATTCCATATCGGGAGTCGCTTTTTCGATGCTTACTTCAAAAGCAAGCGTATCGTACTCGCCCGCCGGCAGGTTTTTGCTCTGTGCCACACCTACCTGTTCACCGTCGGCATAAAGGCTAACTTCTTTAACTGCCGCTTGCGTACCGTCGTTATACACCACAGCTTTTACCGTAAAGGGCTTGCCTGCCACTGCCACTTGGGTGGGATCTACAAAAGCATTGACCAAAGCGAACTGGTCGGCACGGCTTGCCAGCATAGGTCCAAAAACTTCGTCTAAGTCTAAAGAGCCCTGCAACGACATAATCGCTACATAGCGGTTGCCGAAAAAGTCATCGTCTTTGTCGTTAAAGAAGAACTTCTGCAAGGTATAGATATGGGCGGCGTTGTATCCTCCGGTAATGGAGGCCTTACCTAAAGTATCCCATTCTTTGGCATCTACCGATGTTAAAACGGCAAACTCCGCCGTAGCCGCCTGTGTTGCTATATAAAAACAGAGGGAATCGGTTTTTGTAATTTGCAGAAGCGGAGTAATTAACTTATAACCAGCATTATAAGTGTTTACATAAGCATTTCCCTTGTAGGCATTGGTATTATTGGCAAAATTACTTACACTCCAACCGTATCCATAAGCTGTTCTGTCGCAAGACCAGTATTGGGGCGGGAACGTACTGTAATCTACTTCTTCAAAGCCTTCTATAAAGTAGCCGGCAGGATAGGTCTGCAAAGAGAAACCGGAGGCATTGTTGATATTGTTGTCATCTTCCGGCACGCAAACTTCAAAATTGAAGAGCCCTGCTTCGGGTATTTCATATTCAAATATCAAGGTATCGGAAAAGGCGCCGACCGCCAAGGCTTGGATAGTTTGAGAGCCGACTTCCGCACCCTTGGCTTTTAAGGAAACCTTAAGATTGCTTATGGCTTCGGTTCCGTTGTTTTCCACTCTGCCTCTTACCGTAATTTTTTCTCCGGCAAACCAATAACGGGTAGGATTATCCATCTGAGCCATCACTACGCGGGCATCATTGGCAGCGGAAAACAAGTCGATATTTCCGCCCACTTCGTCTAAGTACACAGCTATCCCCGCTCCGGTTTTGTCTATCATGGTAAAAGAAACGAAGATATTTTGGTCTTTATATTTAGAAAGATCCACCTTGTATTCTTGCCATGCCGCCGTCAAAGACTTTTCACCAGATAAGCCGTAAGTGGCTACCGTATCGGTAAAATCTCCTATCGAAGCCGTAGTTGCAGATACCAAAACATGCACTTTCAAGTCGGCAGGTGTAGTGCTCGTTGAGCCCAATCTGGCAAAGAAAGAAAGCTCATCCCCATCTTTAATACGCAATTGCGGCGTAATCAAGGCTCTTACTCCCCCATTCAAAGGAAGGCTGGAAGCATATACACCACTCCAATATACATATCCGCTGGAAGAAGTTGCACCTGCTCCGGTACTCCACCAACCCGAGGTTCCATAGTTATCCACATTGGAATATATATCCCAGTTTTTGGGCTGCCCTTTGCCTGCGTAGAAATCTTCTACCAATGTGTTGGCAGGATGCACTTCAATATTAGATAAGGTTATACTGTCGTTCGTCTTATTATCATCTTGCGGTACGGATACTTTCAGTTCATAATTGCCGGTTTGGGCAAAAGTGTACTCAAATTTCAGGGTATCTGTCTTTCCAACCTCTATGGTTCTCTGTGCCGTAATCGGTTCTTGCTCGCTACCGTCTATCGATACAACGAGCGAACCGGTAACCTCCGCTGCTGTCGTACCCCGGTTTTCCGCCATAACGCAGAGCGTTCTTGCATCTCCCTCAAAAACCGTAAATCCGGGATTCAGAAAGATAGTTTTCAGATTGATGTCGTTGTCAAAAACTGCCAAGGGAACACCTGCAATGCTATCTAATTGAACCTGAATAAGATTATTTTTTCGCACCCGGAAAGCAAGGTACACCGGCTTATCCTTATAAGCTGTCATATCCACCGTTTGTTTGACCCATTTGTTTGTCAAACCTCCGCCCTTTTCCTTGTTCTCAACGGTCAAAAGCGTGGTAGTAAAGGATTCCAAGTCGTTTCTACCCTCCGAAAGCAAAACTTCAAAAACGGTATTATCCAGAGTATCTTTATCGTAGTGGTCTGCATAACTATAATAATGCGACTCTCTGAGATAAAACGTCAAGGTAGACTTTCCCTCTATCGGCTTTACTTGAGAAGTAATCAACCATGCATCGTTTTCAATAGTAACTTGGGGCGAAACATAAGCATATCCGGGAGCTGCGGAATCGACTCCTATTACATTGTTTCTGTACCACATGTAGCTAGAGGAACCTTGCCTCAAGTTCTGCCATTCTGTAGGAGGAAATACTGAAGAGGCAAATGTTCCGAGACTGTCAATCATCGGAGCATCCGCTGCCCGGGCTGCCAGCCCAAGGCTCAAAGAAGATAGCGACAATAGCAGCCATCTTCTCAAGTAGCTAATTTTCTTCATCTTAACTTTTATTTTTGGTTAGTTATACTTTGGTTTTCCACCAACAAAAAACACGTGTCAGAACGGGTCTTCCGTGTTTGGAGCCCAAAATTATACCTAGCGGAAAGAATGATACAAGTTTATGCAAAAAATAACGGTAGATAAACGGTAGATGCTATGGTAGATATTTGGTATATAAAATTTTTAGTAGTTCAATAAATCAATATTTTATGTTTTTTTCGACAAATAGATTTGCAACTTCATTTATGGTTCGTGCAGGCTGTCTTTTCAAAAATTTTATCTTTGCTCTGTTTTCTATCGGAAATTTAAGACAACATTATACATCATGGCTAAAAGAGCATTGCTTATTTCTTTGTTATTCAGCACATTCCATTTGCTCGCTTTTGGAACATCCGAAGTTTATCATTGGAGAGTTATCCACCATGAATTCGACTCTATTGCCGCTACTTTTGAAAACATGGAGCCTAATCAGAACGGTATCACAGGCAGCCTTAATAAATTGGAAATCATATCAAGACAGCCAAACAACCCGATACTTCGCGCCCGTTATCGGTATTGGAACGCCTACTTTAACGGAGATTCTTGGAACACCTTTCAAAACAGCACGGCAAAAAGAGATTATATTACAGAAACTCTGATACTTGTAAACACTTCCGAATACGATTACGACTATGCCCGGCTTCTGTTTTTAACCTTGGATATTAAAGGCGAGCCATCCGGAAACTATTTGGAGCAGTACCAGCAAATCAATCAAGCATTAACTATTTTTCAGAAATACAACGATATAAAACACGAAGGAGGTTGCTATCAGATTTTAGGAATTCTCTTTTCCGAACTGAGGGAATATGAAAAAGCCTTGGAATACTTTGAAAAGTCAGACTCTAAATACAAGGAAATCAATTTAGAACGCTCCCTCATATCCAATCAGGCAAATAAGGCGGTTGTCTATTTCTATATGGGGAATGTAGATACAGCCAAACATACCCTGAGGGATTTGTTGCAAAACCAAACGGACCGGCTCGATACGAATTTGGCTATGTCGCTCTACAACAATCTTTCCCTAATGACCGACAGCGTAGAAGAACGTGTATTCTGCCAACATAAGACCATTGAGATAGCACAAAATCATTCCGGGTCTAAGCAGAACTATTACAGAGCCTTGGTTGCTACCAACATTGCCTTGCAGTATGCACAGTCAGAAGAATCGGTAGACTCCGCCATTTTATTATACGATTTTGCTTATAATCTGGCGCAGCAAGACAATGCCTACCGTATTATGCTGCACTGTCTGTCCGGTTTATCCGATTGTTATTCAAAGAAAGGGGATTATCCCAAGGCGTATAACTACCTTTCTCAATTCCAAGCCTTGCAAGATTCCGTTATGGGACACAACAAGATTATGGAAATAAACCAGCAGGAAGCCAAAAAAGCCATAGACGAATACCAGAGCCGGCTTAACCTGCAAGAACAGAAACTACGGTTACAGCATAAATTCAATTGGTTTTCGTATTTAATCATCATATTGATTGCCTGCGTTTTTATGCTCTTTACCTTTTATATGCTGCAAAAAAAGCGTACGGATAGAATCGCCTTGCAGACCAAAGAACTGCAAAATCAGCAACTTCAGCAGGAAATAGACCACCAAAACCGCGAACTGGCATCCAATATGCTTATTTTATGCGAGAAAAAACGTTTCCTGCAACAAATCCTAACCCAACTCGAAAAATCCCGGGACAGAAAAGAGATGTCGGCTGCCTGTGAACAAGCTTTGCGAAAGAAAATTACCGAACATATCCGCAGCGAAGACGATTGGGATTCCTTTAAGATACATTTTGAGAGTGTTCACCCCAATTTCTTTGACAAGCTCAAATCCAATTACACTGAACTTTCTCCTAACGATCTCAAGCTCTGCGCCTATATCAAAATCGGGCTGTCTATCAAACAGATTGCCCAAATGACGGCTGTACTGCCCGCCACAGTAAAGACAAACCGCTACTTACTAAGGAAAAAATTCCACCTGAGCGAAGACCAATCCTTAGACTCGTTTATCTTTAACGTTTAAGACCATCTACGCTTACAACCGGATAATCTTGGCAGATTTTTCGGCATAATCGGGCATACTTTCCCCCACCCCGGCACCTATATAGGTAGGATCGCAACAATAATACTTTCCGTCGTCGAGCTGAAAGTAAGAACCTGCCGCCTCTTCGTTAAACCGAATGGCGGTAGAAAGGTGGTCGTCGTATTCAACCAGCACTGCTTCAAGCCCCAAAAGATCGGCAGATAAAATGGAAAGCAAGATAGCCCGGTCTTCGCAATCGGTATAGGGATAAAAAAAGGTTTCATCGCCGAAAAGAGGTCTTTCGTAGCCGAACTGTTCGCCGTCGGTTTGATATTCAAATCCTTTTTGAATAAAGTGCAGAAGAAAATTTACCGCTTCAACTTCGCTCTTTCCATCAATTTCTCTACGCAAAATCGGATAGAGCGCATATTTAGCCTCACGGCTAAGCGAAGTATTTACATAGTAATTCCATTGATTGGTACGCGGCAAGGCATCATAATAGAGCATAAGATTTCTATTGGGCTTAACTTTTGCCGACAGTTTACGCCCGTCTTTGTCCTGAACCTTTATCTCGCGGGATGGCGCGCCTTCGTACGCCAATGCCGGAACAGACGAGAGCGCAGACGAAAACAACCTTGTGCCGCCGCTCTGGGGCAGATTCACCACATAACACTCCGAGGCTTCGTCTGTATTGAGTATATAATGCTTCAATCCATCAATAGTAACATAGCTATAGCCATAAACGGTTTCCTCCACGCCCACCATAAGCGCCAAATGTTTATCCATACGACAAATCTTTACCTGATATCCGTCGTAAACCAACATCATAAAAGAAAATAAAACGGATTTGTCGCTGTTACCATAATAGGCTTTGCCTATGGCGTCTAATAAACCGAGGTAGCCCCAATCTCCTAAACGCATAGCCTTTTTCAAAGCCCTGCAATCGTCAGAAAGAGCTTTTATATCTGCCTGCGACAAGAGTTTCCACGCATCCGCACAACAATTCTCATCCACGCCGTTCAAGGTAAAAGCGAAGTCCTTGCCCATACGCACCCGGCAAGTTGAACCGAGATAGGCAAATTGAAATGCCGCAGGATTTCCGGCTTCCGCCATCAAGGTTTTGGGAGCCGGTTCGGGTTCGGGAGCCGGTTCGGAATCGTCTTCTAAAAAATTTGCCAGATCATCAAAAAAATCTTCCGGAATATCGTCATCCAAATTACCTCCCGCCTTGCGGTTCAAAGACGACACGCTTCCCATTACCTCCGACACGGGCATCAGTCTGTTTTCCGTATTCACCACCTCAGGTCTTACCGGCTGTTGGCGAGGTTCGGGGCGCAGCCTCATATTTACTTTCGCTTGAACCGTAAATTCTTCCCATTGCTTGCGTATACTTTCTTCGTAAGCCCTGAACGCTTCTTGCTGCTGTTGACGGTAGGCGTCGAACGCCTGTTGCTGTTGTTGGCGGTAAGCCTCAAATTGCCGCCGATATTCCTCGCCGATATTCTGTGCCAAAGCCGCACATCCCGACAATCCGATAATGATTCCTATCAACAATATCTTTTTCATAACCTTATGTTATTGTATCGTGTCTAAAAAATATTCAACCTCACTTTCGCCCGTGCTGTCAATCGGAATTTCCATTTTCGGAAAATTCACCTCCGAAAGGCGTCGGCGTTCACGGTTCATCCAGCCTTCAAACTGAAGCATTATCTGCTTACCCAGTGCCAGACGGGATTCGTCAATCTGTTTTACAAAGGCAGGTGTGGCTATATTTTTATACAAAGGATGCCCGAATTTCAAGCGGGGGCGTTTCGATTCATTAAAATTTCCATGCAGTGTAACCGCGTCTCTCGTTACCATCTTTACAAAGGGAGGAACAGCGAGCAAAGTAATATGATAGCGATAGTTCAGATCCATATCCTGCTCCCCTCCTAACGCCACTTTGTATTTGTCAATTTCTATCACAAAAGGATATACCGTAATCTTGTCGTCTTGTACCGTAACAACAACGGAAAGGCTATCGATTAAATTGCGTTTCTTATTCTTAAAATTCAGTTTTTGCGAAATCAAAGCAAAGGTTTCGCCGTCCAACACCACCAAAGAATCTCCGTGCAGGTTCAACGCTGCCGTAAGGGAAGGCAGCTGTATATTGACATTTGAATCTAATTGCGCGGAAGCGGTAGCCTGTAAATTCACCGTGCCCTCAAACGAACGCAACATCGGCAAGGTAGAATCCAAAGCAGAGAAACTCCGCACCAAGGAATCCACGCGGATACCGTTAAGCGATATATCCGCCCCTATATCGGCACGCTGACGGTTGCGGCTGGCATAAACCAAATTCATCATCATATCGGCATTCCATGCCCGCATTTGGAGTTCACGCAAATTAACCGCTTTGTTACGAACCCTGATTTTTCCGCGTATGCTGTCGAAAACAGAACGGTCGTAATACACTTTTTGGGCATCGATATCCACACGCAAATCCAAATTATCGGGCACCATCAAAAGCCTTATCTGTTGCAGGCTGTCTGCCACATAATCCGCCCCGACCTCACAGTCTATGCTCTTGTCTGCCAACGCGGCTCCCGCTTTGGCTTCGAGCTGCGCCGTGTCGATAGGCTGCGCAAGGATATTAAGCAATTGATTGCAATCTATCATTCGCGACTTAACGAGCAAATCGGCTTTGATTTTTCCCTTCTGCAAGGTAATTGCCGATATATCCCATATTTTTCCGCTTATGCTGAGGCGGGATTCCCCTAAACGGAAACGTGCCTTTTCAATTTCCAAGTCCTTGCCATCCAAGCTGCCTTTGAAACGCCGGATTTGAAGCGGTTCGGACAATTGCGGCATAGTAATCGCCATTCGTTGCAGATTGGCATCAACGGTGGGCCACCACGAAGTGGGCGTATGACGGGTCAGACGGGCGTTAACCTTTGCATTGGCAAGCCGTGCCCTATAATCGTCTTTCTGCACAAACAGGGAATCGGTTTGAAAATCTATTGTAACAAGCGGTTTGTAGGGATTTTCCGGCTCCGGAACCACCTTAGCCTTAATGGCAGAAGCCATACTGAAGACCCTTAGGCTATCTCCGAGCTTAGCAAAAAGGCGGCTGTAATTTACCGCACAGGCTATCGGCACGATAGTATTCTCGCTCCGCTCCGTAATTCTTTGAGTTACAGCCTTCATCTCCAAGGAGTCTACGTAGGTACGGACTCCCGGCATCGTGCCACGCATTTTATTCAGCACAACCGCAGCACCCAAATATTTACCGCCCTTGAAACGGCATTGAGCATCAGCAGCCCAATAGATGCCCGAAAGGGTGTCGTTAAAGAACACATCCTCCATATCGAATTTGCCGCGTGCCTGAATCTTGCCGTAATTGGCTTTCTTAATATAGGACAGACGGAAATTCCCGTCTATATCGGCATCCATAATACCGCCCAGCGCCAAACCCTCCCGCAGCGGAACAAGGTCGGAAATCCTGTCTAAATTCACCTTGGTACTGAGCTTCAAATCTACCGAAGGGTCTGAAAACAAATTTTTTACCCTGCAAACCGAAACCACATCCACATCTTTTGCCACCAAAACCAAGTCTTCTATATTGATGTACGAAGGTTTCTTCTTGCCCGGAGCAAGATGAGCCGTAAGCCGGACAACAAGCGTGTCGATAGGATAAGGCATACCCTCGTAATGCGCCCGACCGTTTTCAAGTTCCAAATGCATATCCACCTCGGGCATTTCTTTTTCTGCCAAACAACCGTATATATGCCCTTGCATATTGATTTGCCCGTCTGCCTGCACGCCTTGTGTCTGCAAGTATTTGGGAGGAATCATATCAAGCATTTCCTTTAGGGAATTCGTCTGCAGGTCTACTTTCATATCCATACCCACCCTGCCTGCCGTATCCATAAAGAAATCGCCCTGCAAGTCGAGTTCCAATTGCTTAACCTGTATGCTGGAGTTTAACAACGAACCCTTTCGTTCTTGGTAATTATAGGCGGTCTGTATTTTTCCTTTCAGCGGAATGTTATTTACTATCTTTTGATTGGCTTGCGAGAACTTAATATCCGAAACCTCAAAATTTATCGATGCCTGCATACCTGCCGTATCGCATCCGCCCTCGCCATCCATCGCTAAGTTTCCTATCCGCGCCTCCGTTCCCGAACGCTGATCTTGCAAACTCACATCCACATGGCCTATGCGAAACCGCTTTATCTCCATAGGGGGAATCTGTGCAGCGGTGGAATCGTTAGACAAAGTGTCGATACCAAAAATTTGATAGTTGGAAAGCCCGTCTGCATCGGTAAAAAGGCGGCAGTTCACACTATCCAGCTCTACGGTAGCAAACGAGAGTTTTTTGTTGCGGGTGTACTCTTTGAAATTGATTCCGACCACACAACGATGAAAAGCGCAAAGGGTGTCTTCCGTTTCAAAGGCAGAATCCCGCAGGGCGTGCGATACCACAAAACCGTCTTTTAGTTCCAATCCTAAATGTGGAAACGTAGAAAGGGTAAAATCCACCTTGCGGATCCGCACCTCGGCACGGAGGTTGTTGGAGGCTAACTGATTGACAAGCGGGGTAAGATGCTTAGGCGAAAGGACAATGAAAAACGCAAGCCCCACTGCCAACAAAGCCGCAGCCAACAAGCAGCCAAAGCTTATCAGCGCAATTTTCAAGATTCGTTTTGCCGGAAAAGGTTTCATGGTATACTTTCCATACGCAAGGCAAAAGTATAGTTTTTTTTACAAGCAAAGAGATTTCAAAACTTTACCGTCACTTTTCCCCGGAGGCACAAAGCCTCTCGTTTTCCCTGTTACGGGGTGATTACGGTCTGGTTAATTCGGAAATTCTACAGAAACATTTCTGCCTCGGCGCGGCGGGTGTAGAGGTCTTCTAATTCGTGTTGGTGGTAGAGGTAGCCGGCATCATCGTAATAACGGGCGTTTTGCGGGCAGCCTTTGATACAGGCTCCACACTTGATGCAGATTCCCGTGTACTGGCGTATGTTCTGGCGGCTTATGGAACCCATAGGGCAAAGTTCGACGCAATGCTTGCAGTCGTTGCAGCGGTCGTTAACCAAGGGCTTTACCTTTAAGATGTTTATCGCCGCGCCGTGGCGGTCGCAAGGCTGATAATAGCCCCTGTAGGGAAAAGGCGTACCCTGCACGGCAACCGGCGATTCGGGAAGCCCTTTATCGGCAAGAGCCTCTATTTTTTCTGCCACCGAGAGCGCAAAACGCTCCACCGCCGCCATATCTTGCATATCCGGACGCCCCGCCCCTAAAACACGCGAAAAGGCGTGTTCTCCCACAAAGGCAGCCGCAGCCACAGTTCGGATTCCGGCGTTTTCCATCAGGTCGCGCAACTCTATCAAGGCATCGTCGTAATTACGGTTGCCAAACACCGTTACGGGAACTCCTATCGCCCCTGCCCCGCTCATTGTCTGCAAGTATTTAAGCAATACGTTGGGCACACGCCCCGCATATACGGGCGTACCCAGAACCACAATGTCTTGGCTGTTAAAGACAAGCCTTTCGTTACGGGCAGAGGGCAGTGTAAAATCCATTTCCGAACAGGGCAGCCCCAAATGTTCCGCCAATTTTCCGCACAGGGCGCGCAACACGCTCCGCGTGGTGCCTGTGGCACTGAAATAAACGGCTCTAACAACTTTCATCTTGCAGTAATCTTACCACAAAGGCGGTCTTCCGCCCCGGTGTGGAAAAATCAATCTTGTAGCGGTCGTCAAGGCGTAAGCCCGCCACCCATACTATATCCTTTCCCGAACACAGCAGCCACGCCGTTTCTTTCTGCGCGCCCCCCAAATGCAGGTCTTTGAAAAAATCACTCAGCTTTCTAAAACCCTTCATACCCAAGGGGCGGAAACGGTCGCCCAGCATCCAGTGCCGCCAAGTGAGCGGAAACTGCAACTTATCAAAATCTATATAAGCTACGGCAGGATTCGGGTCCACCTCTTCCTTACGCTCTATTTCTATCTTTTTTGTTTCGTGCAGAGGCTCTTTTTCCTGCCCCGCAAGCCCTTGCGGAATCCAGCGCCAACCCTCCGGTTCCCGCAATAGAAAACCGCTGCCGTCGGCATTGTAAAAGCGTCTGCCCGAAATGCCGTTCTTACGGTTCAAGGCTATTTGCTCTATCTGTTGACGGTTAAAGGCATGGTTTCGCAGATACAGTTCCCAAAACAATTCCTGATGCGCTCCGGCAAGCAAGAGTTTTTCCGCAGCGATAAATTCTTCGCCCATATTTGCGCTTTCCGTCTGCCGTTTCTCTACAATTTGCAGGCACAAATCACCAAACCAACCATCTATCAGGGCATCTACCAAACGCAAGGTATGCATACTCTGATTGAGTTTGCCCACAAAGCCGCCGCAACAGTTTTCCGCCACCGGCAAGAGTTCATGCCGCACGCGGTTGCGCATATACATCGTCTGCGCATTGGTGCTGTCTTCCACAAAATCGAGACGGTTCTGCAGGGCGTATGCTAAAATTTCGCAACGTTGCGCAAATAAAAGCGGTCTGATATAGCGACCGTCAGGACTTAGGGGCAACATGGCCTTTAATCCCTTAACACCGCTGCCGCGAAAGAGGTTGATAAAAAAAGTTTCGGCATTGTCGTTGGCATGATGCGCCAGCAAACAGGCGTCAAAACCCGGCTGTTCCTTGCCGTTCAACAGTTGTTCAAAAAAAGAGTATCGCAGTTCGCGTGCCGCCATTTCTACCGAGATACCGCCTTGCCGTGCATGGCTCTCCGTTTCAAATTCGGCAAAAAATAAAGGAATACCGGCTTTTTCCGTCAAAGCACGTACAAAACGCTCATCGCGCATGGATTCTTCGCCGCGAAGATGAAAATTGCAATGCGCCACCGCTATTTCCAAGCCTCCGTATTGAGCCGCATAACGCCTCATAAGGTGTAGCAGCACCACCGAATCCACTCCGCCGCTAACGGCAAGGAGCAACCTCCTGCACTTGGCAAAAAGTTGCTCCTTTTCCACATATTCGACAAAACGTCTGTACATAGCAATGATACTACAAGGTGCGCTTGATTTCCACCTGTTCGTAGCCTTCAATGATGTCGCCCGTCTTGATGTCGTTGAAATTCTTGATGTTCAAACCGCAATCTTGACCCACCACCACTTCTTTCACATCGTCTTTGAAACGGCGCAAGGAGCCTAATTCTCCGGTGTAGACCACAATACCGTCGCGGATAATGCGGATTTTGGTATTGCGTCCCAAACGACCGTCTAAAACGATACATCCGGCAATCGAACCCACTTTGCTGATCTTGAACACTTCGCGCACTTCGAGGTTTGCCACGATCTTTTCTTGGATAACGGGCGAAAGCATACCTTCGATAGCGTCTTTGAGTTCGTTGATGGCATCGTAGATAATGGAATAGAGGCGAATATCTATCTTTTCGTTTTCCGCCAGCTTGCGCGCCGCTACCGAAGGACGTACTTGGAAGCCCACGATAACGGCTTCGGAGGCAGCTGCCAACATAATGTCGCTTTCGGTAATCTGACCCACCGATTTGTGGATAACGTTAACCTGAACTTCGGGCGTGGAAAGTTTGAGCAAGGAGTCGGAAAGGGCTTCCACCGAACCGTCAACATCCGCCTTAACGATAATGTTGAGTTCCTTGAAGTTTCCGATAGCGATACGGCGGCCGATGTCGTCGAGCGTGATATGCTTTTGGGCACGCAGACCTTGTTCGCGTTGCAATTGCAGGCGTTTTCCGGCAATTTCCTTGGCTTCCCTTTCGTCGGTCATTACGTTGAACACATCGCCCGGTTGGGGCGCGCCGTTTAAGCCCAGCAGCAGAAGGGGCTGCGAAGGACCGGCTTCTTTCAAGGGCTGATTACGTTCGTTGTACATCGCTTTGGCGCGCCCAAAGGTGGGACCTGCCAAAATAAAGTCTCCGATACGCACCGTTCCGTCTTGAACCAATATCTTAGCCACATAACCACGACCCTTATCCAAGGAGGATTCGATAACCGTACCCTTTCCTCTCTTTTCGGGATGCGCCGTAAGCTCCAGCATTTCGGCTTCCAACAATACTTTTTCGAGCAAGGCTTCTACTCCGATACCGGTTTTTGCCGAAATATCCTGACTCTGATACTTACCGCCCCAATCTTCTACCAATAGGTTCATCTCGGCAAGTTCCGACTTGATTTTTTCGGGATCGGCACCCGGCTTATCCACCTTGTTTATGGCAAAAACGATAGGTACGCCCGCCGCTTGGGCATGGTTGATGGCTTCTACCGTCTGGGGCATCACCCTGTCGTCGGCAGCCACCACGATAATGGCTATATCGGTCATCTTGGCACCTCGGGCACGCATAGCGGTAAAGGCTTCGTGACCGGGCGTATCGAGGAAAGTAATCTTTCTGCCGTCTTCCAATGCCACTTCGTAAGCCCCGATATGCTGCGTTATACCGCCCGCCTCACCGGCAATCACGTTGGTTTTGCGGATATAGTCGAGCAAAGAGGTCTTACCGTGGTCAACGTGTCCCATTACCGTAACGATAGGTGTACGTGCCACTTCTTCGCCCAATTCTTCGCTGTCTTCGGTTTCGGATTCCAATTCCTGAATCACTTCGGCATCCACAAACTCTACCTTAAAGCCGTATTCTTCTGCCAAAAGCGAGATGGTTTCCGCATTGAGCCGTTGGTTGATCGATACAAAAAGTCCTAAGGACATACAGGTTCCGATAAGTTTCGTTACCGCAATACTCATCATCGAAGCCAGTTCGTTTGCAGTAACGAACTCGGTAACTTTCAAAATCTTTCTTTCCTGTATTTCCTGCTCCATCTCAGCCATTCTACGCTGGCGCATTTCCTCGCGTTTGTCGCGGTTGTGCCGAGAGGTTTTCGATTTGCCAATAGGAGCAACACCGGCAAGCGTTTCCTTAATCTTCTTTTCGATTTCCTGCTCGTCTATAACCTGCTGCTGTACGGGCGCGTTGTTGCGCTGCTTGCGGTTTTGGTTCTTAGCGGGGCGGTTGCCTCCAGCCTGCTGGTCATTGCCGAAGAGTTTCTTCAATCCTTCGCGACTGCCTTGTCCTGCAGGCGCACCGGGCGTTTCTTTCTTTATGCGTTTGCGACGCTTTTCGAGCGTTCCCGGATTTTCTTTAGAAGACGCCACCGGTTTGGGTTTGCGCTCAAACTGTGTCAAGTCTACTTTCTGACCCGTAATCTTAGGACCGTCTATCTTGATATATTCGGTCTTGATAAAGTTGTCGGCTTCTTGCGGCGGGGCAGGCTTGGTTTCCGGCTCGGGTTCCACCGCAGGTTCGGGTTCCACTATTTGCGGACGCTCAATCTTTTCGGGCTTGACGGCTTTTCCCTTGCGTGCCAAATCAAGTTCCTTGGCATCCATCACCGACACGATCTTAGGTCCTGTAATATTGCTGCGTCCTGTGTCGAACAGTTTTTCTAATTTTTCCCTCGCGCTTTCCGCCTTGGGTTTTTCCGGCGCGGATTTTACTTCCGGCTCAGCTTCCGGTGCGGACTCCGGCTCCGGTTCCGGCTCCGGCGCGGGCTCTTCCTTGGCTTGGGGAACAACTGCCGGTTCGGCTTCTGCCTCCAATGCTTTTTCAACCTTGGTTTCGGCTTTGGCTTCGGGTTCTTCCTTGGCTGTTTCCTCGCTCTTTTCCGCCTTTTTCTTTTTGGCGGCAGGCTTTTTCTTTTCTTCCGCAACAACCTCTTCCGCTTTTTCCTCTACGGCTTCGGCAGGCTTTTCTTCTGCGGGAGCGGGCTGTTCTGCCTTGGGTTCTTTCGCTTTCTTGGCGGTTTTCTTTACCGGTGCAGCCGATATTTCGGAGGTCTTGATAAACAAATCCCCGTCAACGGAATCGGTGGGTTCATCCACTGTTTCCTTGGGAGATTCCTTAGCCTCTACAGGAACTTTCTTGGGTATGGCATCCAGATGCATGCCCTGTGCCTTTTCGGAGATCACCTTGTCCGACTGAAATTCTTTCAATACAAGCATATACTGCTCGCCCGAAAGTTTCGTGTTAGGACTGGCTTCTACCTCGTGGCCCTTCTTTGCCAAGAACTCCACTATCGTACCTACCGAAACATTTACTTCTTTGGCGGCTTTGGAAAGCCTTACCGGTTTTGTTTCTTCTGCCATTAATATTAAAACTTCTGGGTTGTTGTTTAATTTTCAAACTCGGCTTGGAGTATGCGCCTTACTTCGGCAATGGTTTCTTCTTCCAAATCGGTGCGGTGCGCCAATTCTTCGGGATCCATAGCCAACACATCTTTGGCGGTATCGCAGCCTACGCTGCTGAGCTGGTCTAAGATCCACTGTTCTATTTCATCGCTGAATTCCTGCAAATCCACGTCTTCTTCGTCGGTGCCGGCGCTTTCGCGATAAACATCTATGTCGTAACCCGAAATGCGGCCTGCCAGCTTGATGTTGTAGCCACCCTTACCGATAGCCAGCGAAACTTGGTCGGCACGCATATACACTTCGGCTGTCTTTTCTTCTTCGTTAATCTTTATCGAAGAAATCTTGGCAGGACTCAAAGCGCGGGTAATCAAAAGTTCGGGATTGTTAGTCCAGTTGATAACGTCTATGTTTTCGTTGCGCAGTTCGCGAACGATACCATGTATTCTGGCACCTTTCATACCCACGCAGGCGCCTACGGGATCCACGCGGTCATCGTAGGATTCTACCGCAACCTTGGCTCTTTCGCCCGGTTCGCGTTCAATACGTTTAATTGTGATAAGACCGTCAAAAATTTCAGGAACTTCCTGTTCAAACAAGCGTTCCAAGAAAATGGGAGATGTTCTCGAAAGCACAATCACGGGGGTGTTGTTCTTAACGTCTACTTTAAGCACCACCGCACGTACCGTATCGCCCTTGCGGTAAAAGTCGGCGGGTATCTGTTCGGTCTTGGGCAAAAGCAATTCCACGCCGGCATCGTCTAATAACAATATCTCGCGTTTCCAAACCTGATATACCTCACCGGTAATGATTTCGCCGATTCTTTCTTTGTAGCGTTTGTAGATAACGTTGTGTTCGTAATCCTGTATCTTCGATACGAGATTCTGACGGATAGCAAGTATTTCGCGGCGACCGAAATCGCTGATGTAAACGGCTTCCGACACTTCTTCGCCCACTTCAAAATCGGGTTCTATCTTGATGGCTTCCGAATAGGGAATTTCCAACACGGGGTCTTTGAGTTCGCTGTCTTCCACAATAATGCGGTTACGCCAAATTTCCAAATCCCCTTTGTCGATATTCACGATTATGTCGATATTCTCGTCAGTACCGTACTTTTTAATCAGCATGGTGCGAAACACATCTTCCAAAATACGCATCATCGTTTCGCGGTCTATGCTCTTCAACTCTTTGAACTCGGAAAAGCTTTCTACCAAATTCAGATTTTCCATAACTATATGTTATTTGAATGAGATTACAATTTTTGTTTCTTTTACCTGCCCGTAAGTAAATGTATGTTCGGGCGCTTCGGGCGTTTTCTTTTTGGGCGTTTCCCTAAGGCGGAACCCTTGTTCATCGGCGGAGATGAGTTCACCCTTGAGGCTCTGCCCTTCGGCGGTGAGCACCTTTACTTCCCTACCGATATTCTTGATGTACTGCCTTACCACACGGAACGGCTGATCCAAACCGGCGGAAGAAACGGTAAGCTCAAAATCCTCCGCATCGCGGTCGAGGCGCTGCTCTATATAGCGGCTCACTTCCACGCAGCGGTCTATGCTCACGCCTTTCATGCCGTCGATATACACTTTGATTTCGTTTTTGGGCGAAACCGAAACGCTTACGGCAAACAATTCCTCCTGCGGCATCGTTTCCAAGGCTTGCGAGAGTAATTCTTCTATCTGCTTTTTGTTTATCATCTGTGCTGGCGGCAGGGCTTTTCACGCGCAAGAAACGGCAATAAAAAAGGGGCTTCCTCCGCCCCTCATTCCCGCTTCCGCCTCATCCAATCCCTAAACCGAGCGCAAATGTACAGTATTTTATGCAAGAAAACAAGAGATGCTCAACTGTACCTTCTCTTTATAGGAAACATTTTCCTTACATGAAGAATGAACTTATCTACCGAATTGCTTGTAACCACTATGGTTGTGGCTATTATTATCAACAGCCCGCCTGCAATTTCCCGTACCGATATGTCCTGTCCGAGAAAAACCACGCTTAAAACCACAGCAGTAAGGGGTTCCAAAGCGCCGAATATTGCTGTGGGCGTTGAACCTATTATATGTATGGCTGCCGAAGTGCAAGCCAAAGACAATACGGTGGGAATGATAGCTAAGGCAGTAAGGTTATACCATCCTGTGACTTTGGCAGGTAAGGTCAATTCTGTGCCGGCTGCCATTTTGAAGAAAAAGACTGTACTGCCAAAAATCAATACATAAAAAAGCAGTTTTGTGGTTGGGATTTTCGATATGGCTTTTGACCCATTTACAAGCACGATATATATTGCATACGTCAATGCCGACACCATAACCAACAAGAAACCAAGCATATTTATACCTGCACCACCTTCAGGCCGCATCAATAGGATTAATCCAGTGCCCATAAAAAGAAAACAGAAAATAAAACTGGTCTTGAATCTTTCTCTAAAAAAGAATGTCATCATCACGGCAACCATAACAGGATATACAAAAAGTAAAGTCGACGCGACTCCGGAATTCATATAATTGTAACTTTCAAACAATGTCAAGGAGGATAGCGCCATCAATACGCCAAGAATAAAGACAGGTATCAATTCATCCCTTTTTAATTGAAAGTCTAGTTTGCGTATTCCCATTAATATTGCCAAAATCGGAATTCCTATGCAGTATCGGAACAATAAAACCGAATTTGGATTCATTCCGGTTTCATAGAGCGGAATGGCAAATGCCGGGTTGGTTCCATAAGCCGCCGCTGCAAATGCCGCCAATATATATCCCTTAAACTTTCCCATATTGTTACACTGAAGCCATATCTGGCGATTACAATGTAAAATTAGAAATATTATCGGTTCAGGTAGACACATCATTTGCATACTAGAAAAATTATCTATACTTTTGTAAATATCATTTATATGAATATTATAGTATATTATTAACTGTAAATATCATTATGACGACACTTACAAATAAATCATTGGCGAGTCCGGATATTATCAGAAATCTTGGATTAAGGTTTCGTGATTATCGCTTGCGGCTTAGAATGACCCGCAAAGAGGTGTCCGAAGCCGCATCTATCGGCATGACCACCCTATACAAGTTTGAGTCCGGCAATATGACGGATGTATCGTTCAGCACTCTTTTGAGGTTATTGAAAGCTATCGGTTTGGGCGAAAGCTGGAATGCGCTGCTTCCGGAACTGCCGGAATCGCCATACTCTTATGACAACCAAAATAAAAAGATTCAACGCATAAGACATTCCAAAAAATGAAATATCTAAAAGTTAATTTGTGGGGTAAGGAAATAGGTCGACTCGTGTGGGATTCCGCCACACGGTGTACCTACTTTATGTTTAATCCCAAAATACCGAATGAAATACCTGATGTTGCGCCTTTGATCTCTCCTGCCGGCAACAGAAATTTACAGTTACCGATATATGGTGACGAAAGACCGGTTTACCAAGGGCTGCCTCCCTTTATTGCAGATTCTCTGCCGGATTCATGGGGCAATACATTGTTTGACAGATGGGTAAAAGACAAGAAGATTCCTAGAAATAAAGTTACTCCGCTCTACAAGTTGATGTTTATCGGAACTAAAGGAATGGGGGCATTGGAATATGAACCAAGTGCAATAGAACTCAATTATAGGAGGAAAGTTGATATAAAATCTTTATATGACCTATCGCTAAAGATTCTTGAAGAAAGAGGCAGCATAACTCTCAATTCTAACGAAGAGTTGACAATGCAGGCATTACTTGCCGTTGGAACATCTGCCGGTGGTCGTCAGATGAAAGCGATTGTTGCCATAAACGATGAAACTGGCGAAATTCGCTCCGGTCAGACCGATGGATTAAAAAATTATGAATATTATATCCTTAAATTCGGAGACAATAAACTGCCTGTTGCCGAAATGGAGATTGCCTATTATAACATGGCTATACAAGCCGGTATAGAAATGGAAAAATGCAGGTTGTTTACCGTTGAGGGAATCAATCATTTTCTTACCAAACGATTCGACAGAAACAATGGCAAAAAAATCCACATGCAGACTTTAGCCGCAATCAATCCTGAAGCCCGAAGCTACGAACACCTCATAGCCACCTGCCGTGAACTGTCGTTGTCGGAATCATCGATTGAGCAACTTTACCGTAGAATGGTTTTTAATGTTATGGCTAACAATACCGATGATCATAACAAGAACTTTTCATTCCTGCTTGAAGAAAATGGCAAGTGGCGTCTGGCTCCGGCTTACGACATTACCTTTATTTTCAACACGCACGGTACGGGTCCAAACATTGAAAGAAGATTCAGTATCGGTGGAAAAACCGCCGAAATAACCAAGGAAGATTTGTTGGAATTTGCACGGCAGAATGATATAAAGAACGCCAAAGCAATAATCAAAAGAGTTGCCGAAGCGATAGGGAACTTCGGCAAGTATGCGGATGAAAACGGCATTTCCCAACCTTGGCGCAGTATAATTCAAAAAACATTGAACGAGACCCTTATGGCATACGGTTATAAGGAATATACGGAAGATGCCCATCAATCATTGTTTGATAGATACGGAAGAACCATACATGAATTTTCGATTTCCGTAAATTCTAAAGGTCTCTATGTGGTTTCCGCTCTCATAGACGGCAAAAGGCAGAGGCGTTTTATCCGCCCAAACAATTCTCTATATGCCGAGTTAAATCAAAAGGATAATATCTTCAGCCTCCCCGAAGCATACAAAACCCACCTCGTTGAACAGGTGTTTCCAAAGTAACGTGCCGAGAGAAGAAGAAAAACCTATATAAACTGTGTATTTTTGTAACTATGCTTAATCTTCGTGAAAATATGATTGTAATTGACGGTCAAATCAAGACCGATCAAATTATGCAATGCACAATCAAGAATCGAGAAGACAAGTACGATATAATATTTAATAACAGTCCACACAAAACATATTCATATAGCAAGCACAAAGTAAAATGGATGACCACTCCCATTTTATTCAAGCCTGAGCATTGTCATATTTATTACAACAACAATATCCTACACCCATTATCCTATATTGCGGCTTTTCAACAAGGATTTCAACAATTCTGGTATCTCGAATATCCGGATGGGACATACGCGAGTTATCAAGCCTCAGAAATAATTGTTTTAAAATCATGTTTAGACAATAAACAAGCCAAAAATTCCTTTGAATATCTGCGTAGTGTAGCTGCAATCAATTCGCTCAAATCGGAGGATGACAATTTGCCTCTACTATTACAGCAATACCAAAATGTTGATTTTATCGGTAATGATAGCGCTGCCGCTGTATATCTTAATCCTGATGATTTTCAACCTGCCAAATATGTACCACCAATACTGATATATCCTTTTGGTTGCAATGCCAGTCAGCAAAAGGCTGTTCAGTTGGCGTTCAGTCATCAATTAAGTATTATTCAAGGACCTCCCGGAACAGGAAAAACTCAAACAATTCTCAATATCATTGCCAACATCCTTACTCAAGGTAAAAGTGTATTGGTTGTTTCTAATAACAATTCAGCTCTTACGAATGTAATTGAAAAATTGAAACATCATGAAATGGATTTTATTACAGCCCTATTAGGAAACCGAAAAAATAAGGAGGATTTTATAGCAGCCCAAAAGAATGAAAAAATCATTCCCGAATGTATCAAACAGTGGCACGATTTAAAGGCTGACCAGCCAGACTACCTTAAAACAATTGATGTTCTTTCTGCTACTCTTGCCGATATATTCTCTAAACAAGAACGACTTGCACTTGCACGACAGCAACTTGAAGCACTGAAAGTTGAAGCCACACACTTCCAAAACGAGATAGTAATTGATGAAAAAAACACACTACGAAATCCTTTATCATCAACCATGTTGATGGAATTATGGCAAATGTTGCAAGATATTGTCGAAAAAGACCGTTACTCTGGCATCTTTTCAAAGCTCTACAATGCTATTAAGAATTATTTTCTAAGCCGAAGACTTCATAAAATTTTCTCGGGTATTTCGCATATTGTTTCCATGCAAGATATTACCTTTCTGATACCTATCATACAGCAACAGTTTTACACAATAAAACAGAAAGAGTTGATGACCGAAATTACAAAACTCGAAAAGACCTTGGCATCTGTCGAAGCAGAAAAAATAATGCAAAAGTTGCAAAACCAATCGATGGGTTATTTACGCAATGCATTGTTCAAAAAATATGGCAAAAAGCACAAACGACCTATTTTTACTCTTCGTTCAATGGGAGGTGAGATGATAAACGAATATCCTATCATATTGAGTACAACCTTCTCATCGCGTACAAATTTTCATAACGATGTTGTATTCGACTATGTGATTATGGACGAAGCATCACAAATATCATCTGAAACAGGAGTATTAGCTTTAATGTGCGCACAACGGGCTGTAATCGTCGGTGATTCCATGCAACTACCAAATGTCATCACGGAAGAAGATAAAGTGCGTTTACAAGCCATTGCGATAAACAACAATATTGATGAACGTTATGATTGTGCTAAAAACAGTTTTCTTCAATCTGTATGTCGTGTGTTGCCAAATGCCCCACAGACATTACTTCGGGAGCACTATCGTTGCCATCCGAAAATCATCAATTTCTGTAACCAAAAGTTTTATGGAGGCAAATTGATTATCATGACAAAAGATAACGGTGAGCCGGATGTTATTACAGCCAAAAGAACCGTAAAAGGATATCATGCTCGCGACAAAATGAATTTACGCGAAATTGAGGTCATAGCCCATGAAATTCTGCCAACTTTAAAGTATCCGAATAATGAAATTGGATTGATTGTACCTTATAATAATCAAGCCGAAGCATTGAGGCAAACTGTAGAAAAACGATTCGAGGTAGACACTGTGCATAAATTTCAGGGACGAGAAAAGGATGTGATTGTCATGTCTACCGTAGATGATATCATTAAGGACTTCTCTGATGACCCTAATTTATTAAATGTCGCTATTTCGCGAGCCAAGAAACGATTTTGTCTTGTTGTATCAGGCAATGAACAACCTAAAGATTGTAATATATCAGATTTATTAGCCTATATCGAATACAATAACTGTACTGTTTCGGAAAGTAACATCCACTCTGTTTTCGACCTTCTATACGATTCTTATACAGACGCCCGAAAAAAATTCTTGCAAAAACACAAACGTATTTCGGAATACGACTCCGAAAATCTAACTTATGCCATGCTAGAAAACTTGCTGAACGGGAATGTCGCATATAGTCACTTGGGTATTATATGTCACCAACCTTTGCGACAATTATTGCGCGATGTATCATTGCTTAATGATGAAGATAAATCTTATGCGCTACATCCAGCAACTCATATTGATTTTTTGCTTTACAATCGAGTTAGCAAGCAGCCGGTATTGGCAATAGAGACCGATGGCTATAAATATCATAAATCCGGAACAAGGCAATCTATAAGAGACAGTAAGAA
The DNA here is from genome assembly GCA_022510485.1 of Lentimicrobiaceae bacterium. Taxonomy (GTDB): domain Bacteria; phylum Bacteroidota; class Bacteroidia; order Bacteroidales; family P3; genus Pullibacteroides. Next base: position 50,360 of record JAFLTI010000009.1, read on the forward strand.
AAACCGCATACTCAAAACTTACAACATCCCATTGTTGCGACTCTCGACTATTGGCAGTGAAGAACAAAAACGGGTAGAAACTTATCTTGCCCGTATCAGTAATCCATCTTTTATTCCGGATGCACGTGGTGTGTCAAATCTACCTGTAGATTGAAGTTGCGTTCTATGAGGGTCTTCATTTTTTCGGCGCAGTACACCGAGCGGTGTTGACCTCCGGTGCAGCCAAAAGCGATACTGAGGCTTTCAAAACCGCGCCCGATATAGTTGCTTATTGCCGGTTTCAATAGTTCAAGGCAATTCTGCAAGAACGCATCCACTTCGGGGTAGGCAGCCAAAAACGCCTGCACTTCCGCATTTCTGCCGGTAAGGGTCTTGTATTGAGCCAAACGCCCCGGATTGGGCAAAAAACGGCAGTCGAACACAAAGCCGCCCCCATGTCCGTTGCTATCTGCCGGCAATCCCTGCCTAAACGAAAAGCTGCACAGATGCAACTTTAAGGTATCGGAAGACGGATTCTCAAACTCCGACCAATGCGAATCTTCCAAACGGGCGATAACCCTTTCTATTTCGGGATAGGGAGCAAAATGCCCCTTCTTTCTCAAAAACGACAGGTTGCGGATGGCGTATGGAATACTTTTCAGAAACAAATCCTTTTTCTGGCAAAGACCGCGCAAGCCGTAAGCCCCCATAGCCTGCAAGATACGCAAGAGCACGCAGGCATAAAACTCACGGCAAAAACCCTCCCTGTTGAAAGCTGCAATATCGCGCGATGCCGTATCAAGATAATATTCCAGCAGCATCTGCCTGAAATCTTCGGGCAGGGAGGCTTTGGCATCATAAAGCAAGGATGCCACATCATAAGCCAAAGGCCCTCTGCGACCGCCCTGAAAATCGATAAACCAAGGCATATTGTTGCGAACCATAATATTGCGCGACTGCAAATCGCGATACATAAAGTACCGCTGCGGTTCAGGGTTCAAAAAAGCGCACAGCCTGTCGAAATCGGCTTCTAAGGCAGGTTCGTCAAAAGTTATATCCGCCGGTTTGAGAAACGAGTACTTAAAATAATTCAAGTCCCACATCATGGCAGTGCGGTCAAAGTCTGCCACCGGATACACCCGGCTGTAGTCAAGTCCTTTGCCGTTTTTCATACCCGCCCTCTGAAAGCGGGTCAGATTTTCTATTACCTGCCGATAAATCTTTTCCACCGGCTCCGGCATTGCCGATTGAGGATTCTTGGGAAGCAGCGAAAACAAAGTATCGTTGCCCAAGTCCTCTACAAAATAGGTGGTTCTGTCGGCGCCGACATACAGCACTTGAGGAACCGGCAGATTTTCTTGCAAAAACTGTTGCGTAAACGAAAAATAGGCTTCGTTTTCGGGTACCGAACGGTTAAAGGCACCCAACACCGTTTGGTTCTCAAAGCCGATACGGTAATACTGCCGGCTTGAACCGTTTGCCGAAAGCGGTTCTATGGATAAAGGGGCAAAACCTTTCCAGCCGATAAATTGCTGCCGTATATTTTCCATAATTTATTTCTCCCTGCTGTTTGCCTTTGCCACGCTTAAAAGGCGGTCGTAACGACCACCCGGTTCGCGGTAAAAAACATAGACGTAATAATCGTTTTCCGTTTCCTGATTGTTGCCCTCCACGCGGGGAACCGAAAGTTCTCCGTTATAGAGACCGGCAAACATATAGTCGTAAAAACCTTGTTTAAGGGGCAAAGTAAGCGTGTACGCCCCGATGCCTTCGCGATACTCCATACGGCTTTTGTCGTTGCAGAGCCAATCGTTGAACTTACCGATTACATAATAGCCTCCCAAAGGATTTCTATCTGCCTGCAACACAAAATGAACATTGACATATTCGGCTTCCAAATCCGACTTTTCCATATTTTCCGCCTTGATAACGTAATTTCCGTTAATATCGTCGTCGTTTACATAGGGCTTGTATTCCCGGCTTTTCTGCAGCAGGGTCTGCGCGTTCCAGCGGTCGTTAACCAATACCACTTCTTCTATGCCGCGACCGCTGTAGCTTATCGGTCGAATATCTATGTTGCGAAATTCGTTCAAGCCGTCAAACACCAACTCGTCTTTATCGCGGTATTCGTACCGGCTGCCTGTCTGAAAGAGCATAGGCAAGAGCCGTATGGTCTGAGTGTTCATATTCTGCTGGGCAAAAACCTTAAGGCAGCGGTCTGCCTGTATAATCCTTACCGAAGATTTGGAGGCATCTACCGTAACGGCAAGTTCTTGCTTAAAACGCCGCCATTCCACACGCCGAGGCACTTTTATCTCGATATTTACAAGTACTTCCGCCTCGCACACCATAAAAGGCACTGCCAAAAGCACCTCATCGGGTTCGTCGGGCGAAAATATCTCGAATCGGTAAGCTCCCGACAGCTTGAGACCACGCCCCTTTTCGGGAAAAGTAAAGGAATAATGCGCGTAATTGCTGCGGGTGTTGAACGAATAATCCGATTCGGTAATATCTATTTTGTTGATGCCCGAAATATATTCTATCTCGCGCATATCGTTAGGCGTTCCGTCGGTGTTGAGCATACGCACCCTGTAGCGCAAAGCCATATCGCGGTCTTGCAAATCGTCGAAACTTACCTTTATATAATCGCCGCTGTGGAGATTTATTACCGGCAGGTTCCCATATTCTTTGTTGGAAGATACCGCCTGAACCGAACCGAAACCGATGGCGGTCTGCGCTGCGGAAAACATCGGCAGACACAGAAAAAAAGCCCAAAAGACAAGCAGGGGTTTCATAAATCAAAACTAATGAAAGAACACGTATGCCACCAAAATGGCTGCCACCACGCCTATCAGGTCGGCTATCAGTCCTGCCTGCACCGAATAGCGGGTCTTGCGGATTCCCACCGAACCGAAATAGAGGGCTATGATATAAAATGTGGTATCAGCCGAACCTTGAAAAAGACAAGACAGACGCCCCACAAAACTATCCGCCCCATAAGTGCCCATCGCTTCTATCATCATGGCTTTCGCTCCGCTCCCGCTAAGGGGTTTCATAAAGGCGGTAGGCAAAGCTCCTACAAAATCGGTGTTCAGCCCTATGGCGTCGACGCACCACGCCAAACCGTTTATCAGATAGCCCATAGCTCCCGAAGCGCGGAAAACGCCGATACCCACCAGCATAGCCACCAAGTAAGGAATTATCTTAACACTTGTCTTAAATCCCTCTTTGGCTCCTTCTATAAAGGCTTCGTAAACATTGATGCGCTTATACAGTCCGCCGCCTATAAATGCCGTTATCACCAGCAGCAAGATGCCGTTGCCCGCGATATTGGAGAAACGGGCAAGATTTTCGGGCGAGAGCGACATACAATATGCCATCAATAAGCCTATACAGAGTGTAATGCCGCCTAACCATGCCAAGACCGTTTTGTTGAACAGGTTTATCTTTTGCCGGATAGAAACGTAGATGATACCGCCCAAGGTAGAACAATAGGTGGCTATCAGAAGCGGAACGAAAACATCGGTAGGATTGGCGGCTCCCATAATGGCGCGTTGCGCCAGCACGGCTATGGGAATAATGGTAAGCCCCGAAGTGTTGATGGCAAGGAACATAATCTGCGCGTTGCTCGCCGTATCTTTTTGAGGATTGAGCTGCTGCATGCTTTCCATAGCCTTAAGCCCTATCGGCGTGGCGGCATTATCTAAGCCCAGCATATTGGCAGAAAAGTTGAGCAGCAGCTGCCCCGCTGCCGGGTGGTTCGCCGGAATTTCGGGAAAAAGCTTGCTGAAGAAAGGTCCTACGATTTTAGAAAGAAAACGGATTGCCCCCGCTTTCTCGCCTACGTTCATCAACCCCAACCAAAGGGTCATTACGCCTGCCAAGGGCAGAGCGATATCCAAAACCGCCATTTTGGCAGCAGAAAAGGTAGCATCGATAATGGCTTTGAAAACCTGTGCGTCGCCGGTAAACAGAAACGATGCCAGCGCCACCACGAAAGCCACTAAGAAAAATCCGATCCAGATATAGTTGAGAAGCATGAAACGCCTTGGCTTAAAGCCTCAAAAATAGCGATTTTTTTTGATACCTTTGCCAAAAACACATTTGATGAAAAAGCAGGCATATTGGGTAATGGGTCTTATCTTGGCACTTTCAGGCAGCGGATGCAAAAACAGACATTTCATTTCGGATTCTATGGAAAGACAGACTATCCTAAACGATTTTGAAGCAAAGAAAGGAATGTTTCCCCAAGAAACCTTCCAGGCGGTTTTCGATTTTATCGACCGACAGAATCCGCAGCAAAAAGAAGCCTTGCAATTTCTCTACGCCTATATGCCCATAGGAGATATAGCCGACTATTCACCCGAATTTTACTTACAGAACGTGCAGTATTCTTTTCTTGCCCGAGAAGAATTGCCTTGGGGCAAGGACATTCCCCAAAGGGAGTTCCGGCATTTCGTTCTGCCGGTACGTGTCAACAATGAGAATTTAGATTCGTTCCGTATGGATTTTTATGCCGAGATTAAAGACAGGGTAAAGAATCTTTCTTTATACGATGCCGTGCTGGAAGTAAACCACTGGTGCCACGAAAAAGCCGTCTATACGCCCTCCGATATGCGCACTTCCTCTCCTTTGGCTACCGTTAGAACTGCCTACGGACGTTGCGGAGAAGAATCCACTTTGCTGGTGGCTGCCTTACGTTCGGTATGTATTCCCGCCCGTCAGGTGTACACTCCCCGTTGGGCGCATACCGATGACAACCACGCATGGGTGGAAGCCTATGTAGACGGACAATGGCATTTTTTGGGTGCCTGTGAACCCGAACCGGTATTGGATCTGGCGTGGTTCAACAAACCTGCCTCTCGCGGTATGCTGATGCACACCAAGGTTTTTGGCCGTTATCAAAGTCAGGAAGAAATAATGGACCGTACACCTCTCTACACCGAGATTAACGTTACCGCCCATTATGCCGACACTGCGGCTGTGGAGGTGGAAGTATGCAACCAAAACGGCAATCCGCTGCCGAACCAAAAAGTGGAATTCAGGCTGTATAACTATGCCGAATTTTATCCTGTGGCGGTAAAGACCACCGATAAAGACGGCAAGGCTTACCTTACTGCCGGCAAGGGAGATATGCTGGTATGGGCAGAAAAAGACAATCGTTTTGGCTTTCTTAAGGTAAGTTTTGGCAAAGACACTGCCGTGCGGCTTGTATTGAGCAAGACTGTAGGCGATGAATTTTCGGCAGATTTCAATATGGTTCCCCCTCCGCTCAAACGCAAGGAGATAGCCGTAAGCCAAGAACAGCGTCTGCAAAACCAACAACGTCTGCAAGCCGAAGATAGCCTGCGCAACCTCTACACTTCTACTTTCTACACCAAAGAAAACGCCGCGCAGAGAGCCGAATCCCTCGGACTTTCTCCTCAAAAGGCGGTGCCCGTGTTGGTTGGATGCCGGGGAAACCGTGCGGTTATCGACTCTTTTCTGCAAAATGCGCCAAACAGGCAAAAGGCACTGGAATTGCTTGGGGTGCTGAGCGAAAAAGATTGGCGGGACATTAACTTGGATGTATTGCACGAATGTTTGGCGCAAAATACCGACAACACCGCCTATGTAGCCAATCCCCGCGTGGACTACGAACAACTTACCCCCTACCGCACTTTCTTTAACGAAAATCTTCCGCCCGAATTTTCGGAACGGATACGGCAGCAACCTGAATGGTTTGCCCAATGGGTAAAAGAAAACATCTCGCTTAAGGATGAATACTGCCTGCCCGCCTGCCCGATTTCTCCGATTGGCGTTTACAAGGCGCGTATGGCAGATAAAAAGAGCCGTTCTATCTTTTTTGTAAGTGTTTTGCGTGCCTGCGGGCTTGCGGCAAGAATCCATCCCGTTACCGGAGAGGTTCAATACGCCGGCGGGCAGGATACATGGAACACGGTATTTGCCGACACCCTCGGCGATACGCGCTATGGAACACTTCAATTGGATTACCAAAGCCTCAAACTTTTTCCCAACCCCGAATACTACGGGCATTTTACCCTCTCACGGCACGAAAAAGACGGCTTTTGCCTGCAAACTTATCCCGAAGACGGCAGCGTTACGTATAAATCCGATTTTTCAAAACCTCAGCCTGTCCTTGCCGCCTATTACCTGCTTGTTTCCGGAACGCGGCTATCAAACGGCGAGGTATTGGCGCAACTGAATTTCTTTAATGTAAAACCGCAGGAAAATACACGTATTCCGCTTATAATGCGCGATGATCCTGAACGCTTAAAGGTTATCGGTTCTTTCAATGCCGAAACGCATTATTTCGATATAGAAAAAAACAAGGTTCAGAGTATCTTGCAACAGACCGGACGAGGCTATTTCGTACTTGCCGTGTTGGGAGCGGGGCAAGAACCAACCAATCACGCCTTGCGCGACCTATGCCGCCTCAAAACCGAACTGGAAGCGTGGGGGCGTCCCATTATCGGGCTTTTCGAGGATAAAAACGCATGGCTAAACTATCAGAAACATCCTGTTGAAGAACTGCCATCCACCTTATGTTTCGGCATAGTCCAAGAAAAAGAGGCGCTAAGAGAGCTGAGCGAAAAAATGGGCTTGCAGGAACAGAATCTTCCGTTGTTTATTATTTGCGACACCTTTAACCGTGTGGTGTTCGCCTCACAAGGCTACAATATCAATTTAGGAGATCAGTTGCTCAAAACCGTACGACAGCTATAACAAGGCTCCGATAGCCGCGCGGATTTTTTCTACGCCGCTTATCTGGTAAGCATAGCCGTCTATGGCTACGTGCTCTTCTTTGTCAAACTCGATATGGCGGAAGCTCATTTTACTTTCTTGGCGAACCCTGCCCGAAAGATGAAATTCCACAGCTCCTGTCTTTTGGGCAATCAAAGCGATATTTTCGGCAGAAACACCGCAACCCGGCATCACAATGATGCGTTTGGCTTTCTGAATCAGGCGCGCTATCAGTTCGGAGCCAAGCAAGGCATTGGAGCGTTGCCCTGAAGTAAGAAGTCTTGTTACGCCGCAACTTTCCAGTACCTCCAAGGCTTGCACAGGATCGGCACAGCGGTCAAAAGCACGATGAAAAGTTACCGGGAGCGGGGCTGCCTCTTGCATACACTGCCTTAGAAATTCTTCATCTATACTGCCGTCTTCGCGCAACATTCCAAATACCACACCGTGCGCACCAAGTTCCTTGACAATGCGTATATCGCGCAGCATTTCCTGCCTTTCCACCGCATCGTAAAGAAAATCGCCGCCTCTGGAACGCACAATCACATTTACCTTTATCCCCCCAACAGCACACGCCCCGGCAATACAGCCATACGAAGGAGTGGTACCGCCCTCCGGCATTCCGGCACAAAGCTCCACCCTATCCGCTCCTGCCTCTTTCGCCGCCAATACACTGTTTACCGAATTGGCGCAGACCTCTATCTTAAACCGGCTTCTATCTTGAAACATGGGATATTTATTTAGACTCCACCACTAATTCCACCACATGGTCTATCGCTTGCGGAACGGCATCCAAGGTAAGGTATATTCCCTCCTTATCCTGACGGAACTTGACTGCTTTTTTACTTGCAAATTCTTTTGCCTCCTTTACCTTTACATTGCGCAACGGCACAAAAAGCACCCGGTCGGACAGTTCAAGTATATGCACATAACAACGGTTCTCTTTTTTCGTTACCACACCCCAAGGATGAGGAGGAATCAATCCACCACGTGTTCCGTACAAGGTCGGGCCGAAAGTCTGCAACCATTCGCCTATTTCGGTAAGCCGTTCCAATGCCGTTTGCGGCAGGCGACCGTCGGGTTGCGGTCCTATGTTCAGCAACAGATTGGCGTTTTTTCCTGCCGCCCGAACAAGATAATGAATCAAAGTACGTGTGTCCTTATAATCTTGGTCAGCAATCTTGTAGCCCCACATACCGTTCATAGTCTGACAGGTTTCTAAAGGCAGCGAAGCGATTTCCTGTCCTGAAAGACCTGCCGTATTCTCACCCGGCAGATCACGTTCAAAAATCTGTATATCCTCACCCGGGAAAGGTTGTTGATGATGGTTATTGCCGATAAGACAAGAGGGTTGCAAGGCATGAATCATCCCATATTGACCGGGCAGCTGCCAGTCGAAAGCACTGTCTTGATCGTGATCCCACCAACCGTCGAACCATATCGCTCCTATCTTGCCGTAATTTGTCAGTAGTTCCCGCAGCTGGTTATTCATAAAAGCGTAATAGGTATCCCAACTGCCGTGCTCCGTGCGCCCCGTATTCCGCCCTGTTCTGCCCAAAGGATAGTAATCTTCCCTATCCCAATCTAAATGAGAATAATAGAGATGCAAATCTATTCCCTGCCGATGACAGGCATCCGCCAATTCCTTGAGCACATCCCGTCTAAAAGGGGTCGCCTTGACGATATTATAGTCTGAAAATGCCGTGTTCCACATCGAAAAACCGTCATGATGACGTGTTGTAAAGCAGATATAGCGGGCTCCCGCTGCCTTGATTGCCGATACCCATTCTTCGGCATCGAATCCTGCCGGATAGAAAGCCCCCGCCAACTTGCGGTATTCATTCCTGTCTATCCCCCGGTTCAGATACCATTCGCCCTGCGCGGTTATACTATACAGCCCCCAATGCAGGAAAATACCGAATTTGTTGTCGCGGAAATGCTCCCGGGCAGCGAGATTTTGGGGAGAGGGACAATAATTTGCAGTATCGGAAGCCGATACCCTGAACAGGCAGAAAACCCCGACAAGCAAGAAAAAAAGACGGTATATCAATTCCGAAACGGAACGCTTGGGCACGTGATGCACCTTGTCGGGCGTGCGCCAATAACGAACCTGCCCCTCCTGCATATCCTCAATCCTTACGGTTTCGGCTGGTTTTCCCAGAGCAAGCACATACGTAATTTCAAGTTGTTCGGGCAGTTGCAGCACCTCGCGCAGGGCAGAATCCTTAAACGATTTAATGATACAGCCACCAAAACCGGCTTCGGTGGCAGACAGCACCAAGGTTTGCAGTTGCAGTCCGTCGTCGCAAAGGCAATTTTCGGCAATGCCCTTATCCAACAACTGCACTATATAGGCAGTGGGGCGTTCATTTTCCTGAGGTCCGTTCCAATCTTTAAGATAGCCTGCCCACGCCAAGAGCGGAAATATGCGGTTGCAAACTTCCTTATCTGTAACCAGCGCGTATTTCAATGCCTGTATGTTGCGCCCCGACGGACAATAACGGCAGGCAGCCACCCATTCCTGCAACATCTCCATACTGATAGGAACCGAAGGGTCGAAGCGGCGGTAAGACCGCGCACGTTTGAGAATATCGAGCAACATCGCAGGAGGCTTTATTGTTCGTGTCCTATATCTTGCATTGCCTGCGTTACATTAATGGCGTAATCGCCGGCTTTTTCACATTCGGAAACTATATCGTTGAGCAAGATTCCCGTAGAATAGCTATAACGCTGTTCTTCGATGGCAATCATGTGTTCCTGCTTGAGCTTGGTGCGGTATTCGTTCAATTCGTGTTCCACCTCATACGCCTTTTTAGGAACCACCGCCTTGTAATCGCCCGAAAGGTTGGTGCACATTACCGAAATGGATTCTTCCGCCAAGGCGAACATACGCTTTATCTTGCCCGACTGCTCGCCGTCGAAGGTTATCTTCTGTTCATTGCGGCGGGAAATCGTACCGGCAATATGCAAGGTGGTGTCGGCAATGCTCTCTATTTCCGAAACTATCTTGAACATGGCGCGGATACGCTGGGTGTTTTCGGTAGACATACGCGATTCGGAAACTTTGGTAAGGTAGTTGGCTATTTCCACTTCCACCAAATCGCTTTCGTCTTCTAACTTGCGCAATTGCTCCATTTCTTTTTCAAACTCGCCGGCAGGCAGTTCATAGGCAGCCACCATACGACGGAACATCTTTAAGGTATCCTGTCCGTAAAGCAGTATTTCTTGTTGTGCTTGAAAAAGCGAGGCTTCGGGAGTGGAGAGCAAACCAATCTTGATATGCTTCAAGGTAAAGCCGCGTTCACCCTCTTTGTTGGGCAGCATCCGGGTTACTAAGCCGCAAAGCGGTTTAACGAACCAAATAAGCACAAACACGTTGATACATTTGAACACGGTATTGAACAATGCCAGCGTAAGCGGCAAAGAGAGCAAGACATCCGCACGCACCGCCTCCTGCATATAGGCAGGAACTTCCGCCTGCAAGAGCGCCATATTGCTGTACATAGGATTATAGTTGGCTATATGCAGGAACATACTTAAATCGCACACCATCTTGAGAAAGTACGGGAACACGATAAAGACCCACACCGCCCCGAACATATTGATAAGCATATGCGAGAAAGCCGCCCGCTTGGCAGGCACGTTTGCCACCGAGGCGGCGAGAACGGCGGTAATCGTAGTTCCGATATTTTCGCCCACAATCATGGCGGCGGCTTCTTCCAATCCAATCAGACCGCTGGCGCAGATAACCAAGGTAAGGGCAATCGTCGCGCTCGAACTTTGAAACAGCGCCGTCATCAACGCCCCTATCAATACAAAGATAAGGCGGGAAAAGATGCCGTGCGAATTGACAGACGTGATGAAATTCTGAACCGCCGGATAATCGTGGATATTGGCGGGCATACATTCTTGCAGAAAACGCAAGGCAAGAAAAAGGGTACCGAAACCGATAATCATTTCGCCCACATTCTTACGGGAACGCTTTTGCGAAAAGAGCAGGGGCAGGGCAAAGGCAATGATGGGCAGGGCAAGATCGCTGATGCTGAACTTACCGAAACCAAGCACGGAAACCAACCAGCTCGTTACCGTTGTTCCGATATTGGCTCCCAAGATAATGCTGATGGAACCCGCCAAATCCAAAAGCCCGGCGTTGACAAAACTCACCACCATTACCGTAGCTGCCGAAGAACTTTGTATCAAGGCTGTAATGAACAAACCTGTCAAAAGCCCCTTGAAACGGTTGGAGGTCATAGAAGACAAAATGCCGCGCATCTTGTTTCCCGCCAGCTTCTGCAAAGATTCACTCATCATCTTCATCCCATACAAAAAGAGCGTAAGGGAGCCGATAAGCTGCAAGAGGATAAGTATTTCCGATTTCATCGTTTTACTATCAATGTGTTAATATTGAAACATCCATATTTCAGGACAATCCCGGTAATCGTTTTTATCAAGAACTTCCCAATATCTGCCCACCACCGTCTTGGTTTTTCCCTCGCCGCAATCCCGCAGTATCTTTTGATAAGCCTTTCTGAACGCCTCGTTCAACAAGCCGTCTTCTCCGAAAACAGGCTGCCGGTCCGAACCGAAAACCAATTGTTCTATATAGGCGTCTCTACGCTGTATGGCTTCTTCCCGAAAGAGAAAAGGAACCTCATCCAACAGGAATCCGTCCCAAAAACAAGCCCTTTGCGCCAATTCTCCGGGCGTAAAATCAACAATCCCGGTATTGCCTTGGGCATTTGTATCTTGCTGCACGGCTTCAAAATAAGCGTATGTGCGGGGGCTTAGAAAATGTTTTAGCTCGGTCTGAATCCGCATCAAATCGGGACGAACCGTAATCAGACCGTCTTTGCGGATTACCGAGAAATAATGTCCGTACAGTAGATCCGTATAATCGGCGGCAGCCTTTTTTTCCCAATTGTTGCAGTCTTGGTTGCCGAAGCGGAGCAGAATCAGGTTAAAGTGGATGTTCCGGGTAAGCGACACGGCAAAATCCTCCAGCATCACGTATGCCGAATCCGCCGTTTCCGGCGAGGCTTGGCGCAAAAGGTCTTTGTAATACCCTATCGCCATTTTCAAGGATTCCGAACGGTCGCTCCTCAATTCATCCAACTGATCCGAAAAATTTTGCAAAACTTGCGCCTTAGCAAAAGAAAAAGTCAGCAATACGAGCGGAAACAAGATGATTTTGCCACGATAACATTTCATAAAGCAGTGTTTTTCTGCAAGAAAGGCATTTTATACCGCCTTTTACGACGCATAAAGGTACGTTATTGCCGCCAATTGACGAAAAAAATAATTTGTTGTACCTTTGCGCCGGCTTTTTGGTCGGAAAGCGGTGCCGGGCACTTCTTGCGGAGGGCTTCATGCCGCGCCGATAATTTAGGAACACGGTGTGATTCCGTGACAGTACCCTCTACTGTGATTCTCGCTGAAGCCGGACAATAGGTCACTGTACCGAAATCTAAGGTATGGGAAGGCGTCCGGGGGAGAGATAAGTCAGGAGACTAGCCAAAAGAGGATTGGTTACAGACCAAGGTTTTAAAGGCTCTGGGGATTTGGAGTCTTGAAACGTATTGAATGTCGTTCTGACGTTTCTTTCTCTCTTTCATAGGGTCGAAAGCTTTTTACAAACATTTTAAGATTTCATCCTCAGGCGAGTTTTTGCCGGCATCGTCTTTTGTATGCCAATAAACCTTGTCTTGCGGTGTAAAGGTTTTGTAATGGCTAAAAAGACCATAGTGTATTCCCGGCTCTTTCTGATGGGCTTTTTTTTTGCTCCGGCAACGGTCTGTTCCGCTATGCCCGTTAGCGATTCCATAAGCCGGCATTATTATCTGGACGAGGTTGTCATCAAGGCTCCTTCAAAAAACGTTATTTCTCCTCAAAAATTAGACGGGGCTGTATTGGAACGGCTCAACAGCCTTTCGGTTGCGGATGCCATCCGTTTTTTTTCGGGTGTTCAAATCAAAGATTATGGCGGCGTGGGCGGCATCAAAACCGTAAATATCCGCAGCATGGGAACCAACCAAACAGGAGTATATTATAACGGTATTCAATTAGGAAACGCGCAAAACGGACAAATCGATTTAGGAAAATTTTCGTTGGAAAACATTGATGAGATTGCACTCTATAACGGGCAGAAAAGCGACATTCTGCAGAGCGCGCGCGAATTCGGATCTTCTGGAAATATCTACCTCAACAGCCGTCGTCCCAAATTTGAAGAGGGCAAAAATTTTCATCTGCGGGCAGCCATGAAAACCGGCTCTTTCGCCCTAATCAATCCTTCGGCCTTGCTGGAATATAGGCTGAGCGACAAAATCAGCCTTTCGATGAACGCCGAAGTGCTCAGTTCCAACGGTAAGTATAAGTTCCGTTACCGCCGTATCACTCCGTCTGGGCAAATCGCCTACGACACTACAGCTGTCAGGCAAAACGGAGACATTAATGCCGTCCGTGCCGAAGGGGGGCTGCAACACTACTATTCCGGAAGCGGTATATGGAAATTGCAGGTTTATCACTACAACTCCGAACGCGGCATTCCCGGAGCGATAGTTAACAACGTATGGCGACGCGGAGAACGGCTTTGGGACAGAAACAGTTTTGTTCAAACCTCCTGGCAAGACGAGTTTTTTGCCTGCTGGCAATTACGTTTCAACGCCAAGTATGCCTATGATTACACGCACTATATAAACAACGATGACAAACTGATACATGTTGACAATATCTATGTGCAGCGTGAATTATACGCCTCCTTGGTCAACAAAGTGGAAGTTTTCAAGTGGTGGGAGGCGTCCATAGCCTACGATTTTCAATGGAACGGCATGGAAAAATATCTGAATGTGAGCCGCAATTCCCATTGGCTGGCGATAGCAACGGCGATGAATCTGTTTGAACACCTCAAGATACAGGCATCGGTATTGGGAACATTCATCAACGAGGAGGCGCGTTCAAGGGAAGAAGTCCCAAAAAAATACAAGGTAACGCCAGGGCTGTTTATCTCTTACCGGCCTTTTAAGAAGATAGGACTCTCGTTCAATGCCTTTTACAAGCAGTCCTACCGTTATCCCACCTTCAACGACCTTTATTACACCGATATGGGAAATGCCTATCTGAAACCCGAGCTGGCGGTGCAGCACAATGTAGGCATCATGTACGAGATAGAACGCAAAGAGGGTATCTTTCATCTCTTTGAACTGAAAGCCGACTATTACTATAATCGGATCAGGGATAAAATTATTGCCTATCCTAAAGGTCAGCAGTTCCGCTGGACGATGCTCAACCTCGGCAAAGTAAAAATAAACGGACTTGACGCCACAGCGCGGCTTGTCCTGCAGTTTCCGCACCATTGGTCCCTGACCGGCAGATTGCAATATACCTACCAGACCGCCCTTGACCTCACGGACCCTTCCGATACTTACTACGGAAACCAAATTCCCTATATACCATGGCACAGCGGTTCGGCTACGGGTATGCTTACATGGAAAAACTATGCGCTCAACTACAGTTTCATCTATGTGGGCAAACGCTATAACCAACAGGAAAATATCGTCTATAATTACACTCAGCCCTGGTACACGCACGACCTTTCGCTTTCAGGCTCATGGCGGATTAAAAAGACCAGGTTGAAAACCACGTTAGAAATCAACAATCTGCTTTCTCAGGATTACGACGTGATTCTTAACTATCCTATGCCCAGGCGGAACTACAGAATTTCTCTCATTGTTGAATATTGATGCCTCATGAAAAAAAGAAAAGTTTTATCTGTTCTGTTTTCTTTTTCGTTGTGGGTGCTTTTTTTCGCCTGCCGAAAAGACGAAATCGTATTGCCGGCAGAATACGAATTATTGCCGATTCCCGTGCGTACGGAAGCCTCTTTCGCTCCCGGTGAACCAATAGGAATGTATCTGCTCAACGAGGGAAACATGGGGAGCAACAAGGCCTCTATCGATTATGTGGATTTTGTAAACGGCTATTACGTGCGTAATATCTATTCGGAGAGAAATCCTGCAGTAATCAAGGAATTGGGGGATGTGGGCAACGACATTCAGATTTACGGCAGCAAACTTTATGCGGTTATCAACTGTTCGCACAAAGTGGAGGTAATGGATGCACGGACCTGCGTGCGCATCGGGCAGATTGATATTCCCAACTGCCGATATATCCGTTTTTCCCGTGGCAAGGCATATGTTTCGGCTTACGTAGGTCCGGTGGCTATCGATCCCAATGCCCAATTGGGTGCGGTGTTTGAAGTAGACACTTCTTCTTTGTCGGTAACCCGTCAGGTGTCTGTCGGTTATCAGCCAGATGACCTGGATATTATGGGAGAGTACATCTACGTTGCCAATTCGGGCGGCTACCGCATGCCCCGCTACGACTATACGGTATCGGTGGTAGAACGGTACGGCATGAAACAGGTACGGAAAATTCCGGTAGGCGTCAATCCGCACCGTTTGCGGCAAGACCGCTACGGAAGACTTTGGGTAAACTCCCGCGGCGATTATGATCAAATATCTCCTGCCTTGCATCTTCTCGACAAAAAAGACCCCCGTTCAAAAGAATTAACGGTAACCGACACTTTTGATATTTCCTGTTCGGAGTTCGTTATTTTAGGCGACTCTCTCTATTTCTACAGTGTTTCGTGGAATGATCAAACCGAAACGAACCGTGTCTCATACGGCATTTTCAATATCGCTTCTAAAACCTTAACGGAATCGGGTTTTATATCCGACGGTTCGGAAAAAGACATCAGGGTTCCCTACGGCATTGCGGTAAACCCCTATAACGGCGACATTTTTGTTACCGATGCCAAAAACTACGTTTCGAGCGGAGTTTTGCATTGCTACAACAAGAACGGACAAAAAAAATGGAGTGTGCGTACCGGCGACATTCCGGCTCATATGGCGTTTTTATATAAAACAAACTGAAAATGGAAAATAGACCCAACAAGTCTCGAAACGCGGTTTTCTTTTTGTCCGGGCTTATGCTCTTGACAGCTTGCCGTCCCGATATTCCAATGGTGAATCTCGGTATAGACAATACCTATGCGGTGGCCCGCATGAAATCCTTGATTCTGCATCCCGAATTTCCGGGAAGCCGTTATATATGGACAACCATAGACAGCGCCGGCAACCAAAGCGTTTTTTCAACCGATCGTGATTTGATATTTTGTTCAGAAAAGACAGGTGATTTTCATTTCCGTCTGCAAATCGAAGACGAAGCAAATCCTTACACACACGAAGTAACTATCAGCGTATGGGAAGAAGAAGTGGCATACAGTCCCTATATCAGCAAGGTTTTTGAATATTGCCCCGCTCCGGGACAGTTCGTGAACCTGATGCCGGCATACGAAACCGGCGACACCTATGCCGACATGCTCAAAAAAACAGAGGAATCAATTGCCGGAACCAACGACGTGATGATTTCGCTGGGTGCCTATGGCGGTTATGTTACTTTCGGTTTTGACCACAGCGTGGTAAACGTGCCGGATCAATACGATTTCAAGATTTACGGAAACGCTTTTTATGCCGCCGACAACCCCATTCCCGACAATCCCGATTCGGGCGGCAGCAGTGAACCGGGAATCGTGATGGTGAGTTTTGACCGAAACGGAAACGGTATTCCCGACGATGCATGGTACGAATTGGCCGGCAGCGAATATTACAAACCCTCAACACGGCACCATTACGGCATCGCTTACGAACGCCCCGACCCTGCCAAACCTGCCACGCCACACCCCGCCATACCAGCCATTACAGACACCTCCTATATCCGTTTTGTCGACAGCGAGGGAAAAACCTCTTACATACAACGTAACGTCTACCACGGTCAAAACTATTATCCGCTGTGGACCAACGACTCCGTGCTGTATTTTGAAGGCACGAAAATAGCGGATAATGCCGTAGATGTAAGCGGAAACGGATCTTATTACATACTCTACGCTTATGATTGGGGCTATGCGGACAATCACCCGAACGAAGTGGCTGACAAGGCGAGTTTCAATATAGAATGGGCCGTGGACGGAAACGGAAAAGCGGTGCATCTTCCTTGTATCGATTTTGTTAGAGTCTACACAGGCGTGAGCCAGAGCTGCGGCTGGTTAGGCGAAACCTCCACCGAAATTTCCAAAGCGGAGGACCTGCACGTAGAAAATCAAAAGAAAGTGGAAAATCAAAAGAAAAAACATTAAACAATAAAACATCATGAAAACATCAACATGGATCTGCCTTGCCTTTGCGCTCTGCCTTTGTTCGCTTCGGGCGCAAGAAACAGACTACGCCCAAGGGGTATTGTTTCTCAACGAAGACTGGTTCGGGCATCAAAACAGCACCATCAATTTTTTGCACCCGAACGGAGAATGGGACTACAGGGTGTTTCAAAAGGAAAATCCCGGAATGGAATTAGGCGGAACAAGCCAATACGGTACGGTCTTTAACCAACGGCTGTATATCATATCCAAACAGGATCGCGACATGGGAGCTTCGATAAGCGGCGGAAGAATTACCGTTTGTGATGCCAAAACAATGAAATGCATTACCCAGATTCAAAATATAGCCACCGACAGCAATGGTAATTCGGTGGCCGACGGCCGGGGTTTTGTTGGCATTACACCGAAAAAAGGATATATCTCCACAAGCAACGGCATCTACGTATTCAACCTCGAAACCCTGCATATAAACGGCATGATTGCCGGAACAGGCAACGACAGGGGAAGTCTTTATTCTGCCCAATGCGGCATGATGGTCTGCAACAAAAAATATGTGTTTTCCGTGCATCAAAAAAAAGGTTTGCTGATTATCGATGCCCAAAGCGATACGGTGATGCAAGTTATAGGAGCGCCGTTTGAAAATGGCGTGCAGCGCGGTTTCGGCTCTGTCGTACAGTCAAAAGACAGCATGCTGTGGCTCAGTGTAACGGCCGATGTAAACGGAAGCGGCAAAACCGTGGATTATTTTTTAATGTTTAATCCGGAAACCTTCGATACGGCGAGGATTCTTTTGCCGCAAGGGTATGGTTTGCCAAACTCGTGGTACGCATGGACGGCTGATGCCTTTTGTGCCTCGGCACAGCAAAACAAACTGTATTGGAAAAAGCAGGACGAGGGATGGTTCACCAGTCATCAAATCGTTTGCTATGACATAGACAAGAATGAATGTTCCGATTTTTTCGATTCCCGGGAATCGGGTTGGTATATCTACTGTGGGGCGGGGTTCCGGGTTCATCCCAAAACAGACGAAATGTATGTTTCGTTCTATATGGATAACCTCAAGCAGGCCTATCAGACGGTCAGGTTGAGCTCCGGTGGTGAATTATTGGCGTCTTATGAGATGATCGACAACTATTGGTTTCCTGCCATGCCGATATTTCCTGAACTAAGCCAAGAACCGAACCGGCCGGACACCTCTGAAGTATCCGACTCCACCGCCATCGGCAGACCTGCGGTTTCCCTCCTACGCCTTTATCCGAATCCCACCACAGACTACGTGTATGTAAGCGGAGAATATTCGCAATTGCAAATCTATGATCTAACGGGCAGACTTGTCCAAACCCATAATGCAAAACCGCAAATTCCGGTAGCGGACATGCGCCCGGGCGTCTATGTGTTTTGCCTCACGGACATTCATGGATACAAAGCCGTACATAAAATCATGATACGATAAGTTTCAACTATTACATAACCATTAAATCTACCCTTATGAAAAGAAAAGTTTTTTGCGGTCTGACATCCGTTCTGTTGATGATTTCCGCAACTTTTGCACAAAAAGCAACATTTACAGTACAGGGGCACGCGCGGCCCGATCTGCAGATCCGGCAAATCAAGGCCAAGGTTTCCGAAGATTCCCTGCAATCTTCGAACCTTACATTCGATGATATCCTGATGTGGGTGGGCTCCGGCGAGAACAAGGCGGCCATTGTCATCGACTGGCAGGACGAAAAATCGGAACATGCCCTCGTATGGGGGTATCGCTGGGATGGCAATGCCACGGGATACGACATGATTTCGGCTATCGCCAAAGCAGATCCCCGTGTGATTTTGCTGACCCATGAAACCAATCTGGGCAATACCGTTGCCGGTATCGGCTTTAACAGCCACTTGCCCTATCAGACAGAACTCGTGTACACCGCCGAGGAAGGAGATCCTGTTTTCTATAAACCACAAGAAGGTATCGTAACGACCGATGCCTACAATTACGATAATTGGACCTGTTCAGATGCCGCCGGTTTATGGAAATCCGGTTGGTATTCCAATGGGTATTGGTCTTACTGGGTCAAAGACCGGCCGGATGATGAATTCGTTTATTCGGGCGTGGGTTCTTCTTCCCGTATCCTGACCGACGGCAGTATTGACGGCTGGTCGTTTTCTCCGGTAAAAGGAATGGTGGATGCCTTGTTGCCGCGTATCTCAAACGGAAAACCGGTTTTAGACATACGCCAATGGGAGGAGCCGACCGATGAAAATTCCTATTGGTCGCAGATGTACAAAAATCCTTCACATCAGTCGATAGTGGATTTGCCTTTGGCAATAAAATCCGAAAATCTTTCGATAAAGTGGGAATACGATTTTGGCGGATACAGTGGTCAACCGGTGATTGCCGGTGATTATATGTACAATACGAGCGGCAAAAAAATTTACAAGATTTCGATAGAAGACGGCTCTTTGGTGGCTCAAGGCAATTTGGTGGCCAGCATCGGTTTCTTTTCGATGATAGCCTATGGCGACGGCAAGATATTCGTTACCCTTGGAAATGGCATAACGCAGGCTTTTGATGCGGTAACGCTTAAATCGTTGTGGCAGTCGAAAGTAGAAGTCGGCGGTCAGCAACTTTGCCCTGTAGTCTACCACGACGGTTACCTTTACACGGGCACCTGGAAAGGAGGCAGACCCGCCACGGGAGTTTTCTATTGTCTTTCCACCAAAGACGAAAACCCGGCCGACAGTCTCGAAATAAAGACACCTGTCTGGCAATCGGCCAATACAGGCTTTTACTGGAGCGGAGGAACGATTGTGGGTGATTATATCTTTGTAGGAGGCGACGATGGTTTTATGCGTTCCTATAATCGGCTTGACGGAAGAGTGCAGGACGAATGGCAGGTGGCTCCCGAGCTGGAAACTTCAACCATCCGCAGCGGTACTTCCTACGATGAAAAAACGGGCAGACTGTTTTTTACCGCCAAAGAAGCCCAAAAGATTTATTCGGTAAAAATCAATTCCGACGGAACTTTTGACCATGAATCCAAACTCGCCACCGACATTGCAGGACAGGCTACCACCACACCTACCATTTACAACAACCGAGTGTATGCCACTTCGGGAACGATGACCAGCGGCGGCGGTTTCGATGTATTCGACGCCACAACCTTAAAAAAAATCTATACCATAGATATGGGCGGCATCTCACAATCCACCCCGGTAGTGAGCACTGCCTATGCCGACAGTTCAAACAAAAACAAGGTATATATTTACGTTTGTCTGAACAATAACACGGGGGATCTGGTCTGCATCGAAGATTTTGAAGGCAATACCGAACCCATTGTCAAATACAAATACCAAGCGCCCAAAACACAATACTGCACCCATTCGGTGGTAGTAGACCAATGTGGCACCCTTTATTACAAAAACGATTCCAGGGGTTTTTGGGCATTGAAAAGCCGTTTTGACATAGAGAACGCAGAACTGGCTAAAAAGACAGACACCCTAGTGATAGGAGAAAGTGCGGATATGGCAATGCTGTTTGAGCCTTATTTTGCCACCAACCAAAATTGCAGCTGGCAGTCTCTCAACCAAGAAATAGCCACGGTAAACACAAACGGCAAAGTTACGGCACTGGCATTAGGGCAAACCAAGATAACGGTATGTACGGAAGAGGGTGATTTCAGAGACACCTGCCTCTTGACCGTAATACCACGTGCCGTAACCGGCATCAGCCTTAGCGCGGAAACAGACACCTTGCAGATAGGCGATTCCCTCGTTCTGACGGCCACCATTATGCCCGAAAACGCCACGAACAAAAACTGCACCTGGACTTCTTCCGCTCCAAATGTTGCCAGCATAAACGAAATGGGCGTGGTCAAAGCCCTCTCCGAAGGTCAAACCACAATTACCGTAAGCACGGAAGAGGGCAACTTTACGGCCACCTGCCTTATCACGGTACAAGACACCCTTGTTGCCGTAACCGGCATCAGCCTTAGCGCGGAAACAGACACCTTGCAGATAGGCGAT
>JAFLTI010000009.1:71403-71888 GCA_022510485.1 Lentimicrobiaceae bacterium
AGGTCAAACCACAATTACCGTAAGCACGGAAGAGGGCAACTTTACGGCCACCTGCAAGATTACAGTCAGCCCCATACATGCAACAGGAGGCGACACCACGTCTGTAGAAAGCCTGCTTCCGCTTGCCTTGTCGGTATACCCGAATCCTACGGTTTCGGAGTTTTATATAGACATAACCGAACCTGCCTTGATCGAAGTATTTACTATCGGAGGTAATTTGGTGTTCCGCAAGGAGGCAATCTCCGGTCTTCATTCTTTCAAGCCGGAAAGAAACGGTTTCTATCTGATTCGGGTTTCTTCGGGCAAGCGCAGCAGCGTGATTCGTGCCATAAAACAATAGACACAAAACACCGCAAGCGATATTTTTAGAAAAGGCGGCTCGTACGAGCCGCCTTTTTGGTATCTTTACGCAATTTTTAAGCAACACTAAAAACATGGCAGCAGAAGAACAACCCAAGGTTATTTTTTCGATGAACCGGGTAAGC